>JAKPKV010000191.1 GCA_029553475.1 Armatimonadota bacterium | reverse complement strand
CGTTAGACATCTTCCGGCGCGACTACCGCCTCCATGCCGCCGCCGCTATGCTGCTGGAACCAACCTATTGGCGGGAGCACTGAATACAATGTGACGACCCATTACAGCTAGCCACGGGTGCAGCGATAGCGGAACCCGTGGGAAGGTTTTCGATGTAGATTGCATAGCCCTGAAAGGGCGGCAGCAACACCGGCTGTCGCCCTTTCAGGGCTCAATCAGAAATACGACTTGATCCACGGGTTCCGCTGTCGCTTCACCCGTGGCTAGCGGCTGTCAGCCCTGCGGGGTGAGAGGTGTTGCCGAAAGCCGAAAGCTGACTGCCGACTGTCAATAGCCAGCGCCGACCGCCCCCTCACCCCAGCGCTTCCCGCGCGTGCAGGGTCCATTCCGGATCGTCGAGCATGGCGCGGCCGACGGCGGCGAGGTCGGCGTGGCCGTCGGCGACGGCGCGGTCGGCGTCATGGGGGTCGCCGAGGCCGCCGGCGATGATGAGCGGCAGGCGGGTGAGGGTCTTCACCACCTGGCCGAGGGTGGGGGCGGCGGCCTGGCCGTAGGCGCCCACCGCGCGGCCCATCTCCGGCTCCAGCTGGCCGGCGGGGCGCAGCGCGCCGTCGGTGGAGAGGTGCAGCAGGTCGAGGCCGGCGGCCTCCAGCCCGCGCACCAGCGCCTCCAGCCGCGCGCCCGGGTCGCCGCCTTCATCCAGCTTATTGAAGAGGCTGATGCGGCAGCCGAGCAGCGCACGCCGGCCCAGGCGGCCGCGCACCAGCCGGCAGGTTTCCTCCAGCATGCGCAGGCGGCCCGCGCGGCTGCCGCCGTAGGCGTCGGTGCGGGCATTGCGGCTCTTCATCAGGAAAGAATCGAGCAGGAAACCGTGCGCCCCGTGCAGCTCCAGGTATTGAAAACCGGCGTCAGCGCAGCGGAGCGCGGCGGCGGCGAAGCGCGCCTGGATGGCGTGAATCTCCGCCACCGTCAGCGCGCGCGGCACCGGGCCATCCGGGCGCGCGGGCACCGCCGACGGGCCGACGTTCTCGCCGTTCAGCGCCGCGCTGCCCTGCGGGCCAGCGTGCACGAGCTGGATGCCGGCGACCGCGCCCTCCGCGCGAATGGCCGCCGCCAGTTGGGCCAATCCGGGCAGGAAGCGGTCGTCATATGCCCCGATGCCCCCCGCCCAACAGCGCCCGCCGGCGTCCACCGCCGTCGCCTCGACGATCACCAGCCCGGTGCCCGCCCGCGCGACGCGGGCATAGTGCGCGGCCAGCGCGTCGGTGACGGCATCATCCGCGCCGCGCGCGCCCAGCGACGGCTTCACCGCGCAGACCATCGGCGGCAGCGCCACGCGATTGCGGACGGTGAACGCGCCCACGGTCAGTGGCGTGAACAGTGCGCTCATGGCCGTATGATACCACAGGCGGCGGGAGGCCGGGAATGCGGCATCGCGGGGCAGCGCGGCAGGTTATGCCGGTGCGCGCTGATACATCACCTGATAGCGATACAGGTCGGCGAGCTTGTCGAGGGCGGCATCGAGCGTGCCCGTTTCCATGCCGATACGGAACATGCCCCGTGCGATGGGAGGCAGGAAGCTCAATTCCGCGATGAGCGCCCGCTCGTCGCCGCGATGGCGCATCACCTCCACCATCTGCTGCACCGCGGCGCGCTGCGCCGGCGGCAAGACATCGGCCGCGGTCAGCGATGCCAGCACGATGGGCACGCCGGAGCTCAGCATCATGCCGTATGCCCGGCAGAAGAGCGAGAGCAGCACGGTGCGCCGCGTTGCCGGCAGCTCATCCCAACTCTCCGGCCCGGCATGATCGCCCGGCAGCAGCAGCGAGCCGCTGCCGACGGTCCGCGCGAGCGTCCAGTCCTCGTGCAGCAGATTCGCCAGATGATCCAGCGCAATATCCAGCACGCCGCCCACTTCGCCGGCGCGCACCATGCACAGGTAGAACCGCGGGAAGAGCGCCGGCAGCTCACTCATGGCGCCGGACAGGGTGGCGCCTCGTTCTATTTGAGCGCGCATCGTCGCGGCGGCGGGGGCATACGCGGGAAGCGCTTCCTCCTCCAGCAGCGCCAGGGACCGCACCAGCGAGACGCCGGCATTGACCATGATGGAAAATTGCCGGGTGAACAGCGCGAGCGCCGGGAGCTGATGCGCGGGCGTGGTCTGCATCATCGTTCGTCCTCCTTCGCCCGCCAGCGTTTGCGCGGCTCCCCGATGAGCTCCGGGTCGTCGGCCAGCAGGCGGCGCAGTTGCGCTTTCGCGCGGTGGATGCGCCCCTCCACGGTGGTGAGGGGGATGTCCAGCAGGCGGGCGATGTCGGCGTAGGGATACCCCTCCCAGAGGTGCAGCAGCAGCGCCAGCCGGTTCTCCGAGCCGAGGCTGAGCAGCGCGGCGCGCAGCCGGCGGCTTTTTTCGCGCGCGAGCAGCACGGCGGGCGGCGCCAGCGCCGGCGGGGCTGGCACGTCATCCCCCACCGCCTCCAGCGCCGCCGGCCACTGTCCCCGGCGGCGGTGCCAGTCGGCGCAGGCATTCGTCATGATGCGCGTGAGCCACCTTTTGAAGGCCGCGGGCCGCGCCAGCGCCGGCAGTTTCAGCCACGCCTTCGCCAGCACCTCCTGCACCAAATCTTCCGCCGCCTCCTGGTCGCCGGTGCGCAGGAAGGCCATCGCCCGCAGCAGCCCGCGGTAGCGCGCGGTTAGCCGGTCAAAGGCAGCGCGGTCCCCCGCCCCCGCCCGCGCGGCCAGCGCCTCATCCCGATCATCGCATCCCATCATCACGATAGACGCGGACTCGCGGGAAAAGTTTACGCGCCGGCCGGGATTTTTTTGATGAGGGGAAGAGCGATCCGTGCTGGTATGCCGAAACCGGTTCGTCGTGCGGCACGCCGCGGCGCGGCGTGCCGTATGAGGCTACTGCCGGTCGCGTCCTCGCACCAGGGGGACAGTCCCGATGAACGGCCTGTGGATCATCTGATCACGGCGTGCAGGGGGACAGTCCCCAATGGTGCCAGTGGTGACGCCCGCGCCCGCCGCTCAATACGCCCCTTCCAGATCAGCGTAATAGAGCGTGAAGACGCCCTGCGGGATGCCCGGGGTGATGGCGCCGTTGAACGTGGGGTCGGGCCAGATGCCGGGCGCGGTCAGATCATGTTTTTGGAAGGTGGGCAGCAGGGCGCGCAGATCGGTGATCTGCCCGAGTTTCGCCAGCGCGATGGTGCGCGTGATGCGGTCGCCGAAGATCGCGTTGGTGCTGACCGAGGCGCTGGAGGCCACGGAGATCGCGGTGGCGTAGTCGTCCAGTCTGTCGAGCATGGCCACCGTGTCCGGGTTCGACACGTCGAGGAAGGCATGGGGGCCGGTGGCGTGGCCGGGCATGTCGGCGCCCACCATCGCCAGGTCGCACGCCTGGCGCAGGTAGTGCAAGAACTGCGTCAGGTAGGCGCCGTTGGACCGCTCCAGGAAGGGGTAGCCGATGAGATATTCGTTAGACTCGAGCAGGCCGTTGTTGTTGCTGTCCACCGGCAGCGGGCGCAGCATGGTGCCACCCGGCATATCCAGGTTGAAGGCCACCGCGGCGTGCAGCAGGGCGGTGACGAAGTGCGCGCCGGCGCCGAGCAACTGGATGTCCGCCTTGCCGAAGGTGACGGTGCGGATGCGCCCGCCTTCATACAGCCGCAGCGACAGGGTGGCGCCGCTGTCGGCGGCCGCCGCCAGTTGCTCGTAGTAGGGCAGGGCGATTTTCGCGCTATCCAGCGTGCGGCTGGCGATGCGCAGCTGCACGTCGCGCACCGCCCCCCGGCCGCGCCCGTCCGCCAGGGCCGTCGTCGCCAGCAGCGCCAGGCTGTCCGCCGCATCGGGGAACACCCCCCGCGAACGCGCGGCGGTGATGGTCTGCAGCAATGGCGCCTTCATATTCTTGGGCATCACGCTGGTCAGGTCGAAGAAGCCGATGAGCGTGTTGGACAGCGCGTAGCCGAATTTGGCGCGGGTATTCTGCGCGTCGGACTGCAGCACCGCGGCGAAATCCCGCGCGGCGGCGCGCAGCGTCGTGGCGGCGGTATCCGGATCCATCGTCAGGTTCGTGGTGACGCTTTCCAGCCCGCTCTGCGCCTGCGCCAGCCGTTGCTCGGCGCTCATGTCCGCCCCGCCGCCCGACGAACATCCGGCCAGGGCACTCAGCAGCAGCGCGGCCGCCAGCGCGCAGATTCCCATGCGTAAGCGCATTGTTTCCCTCCTCTCCGTCGCCCGGCGGGCGAGTCGCCGCCGCGCCGGCACGTCCTTACTATCCGACCGGCGGCCCGTCCGGCGTGTGAGCCGGGCGACACAGCCGAAAAGTGATGGGGGGAGTTTTGCACAAAACGGCGAAGAGAGAGGACAGGGGCATCCCGCCCACCGGAGAGGAGGAGATGATGCCGCGAACCTTTGACGTGGTGACGCCCGAACACGTGGCGATCCGCTACGAGCTGGCCGGCTTCGGCTCGCGCGCGGTGGCCGCGCTGATTGATGCGTCGCTGCAAATGCTCATCTACCTGGTGGTGGCCGGCATCCTGCAGACGCTCATCGCGCTGAACGTGATGCCGGGCTTCGCGGATTGGCGCACGTCGGTACTCCTCGGCGTGGGCATCATCGCCTACTTCCTCATCTTCTGGGGATATTACCTCCTCTTTGAAACGCTCTGGAACGGCGAGACGCCCGGCAAGCGCTGGATGCGGCTGCGGGTGATCAAGGACGGCGGCTACCCGGTGGATTTCCGCGCGGTGCTGATCCGCAACCTGCTGCGCCCCGCCGACACGCTGCCGACGCTGCTGGTGCTGCCCTCCTACGGGCTGGCGTTCATCACCACGCTGTGCAATCCGCACTATAAGCGGCTCGGCGACCTGGCCGCCGGCACGATGGTGGTGCGCCACGGCCAGCAGGAGGAAAGCCTCACCCTCCCCGGACTGGGCGAAACTAAGGTGTATCGCCTGCTGGACGCCGGCATGCTCGGACAGATCGCGCGGATGGATCGGGAGGAGTATCGCATGGTAAAACTCTTCCTCGACCGCCGCCGCGAGCTGCCGGTCGCCCAGCGCGCGGAATTCGCCCGCCGGCTCGCCGAGCCGCTCATCGCGAAATTCCACTACAGCGTGCCGGAGCTGGGCATGGACTACGAGCGCTGGCTGGACGAGCTGGAGCTGGCCTACCGCAGCCGCGCGCTGGGCGTCTTCTCGCAGGCGACGCCGGCCGCCCCCGCCGCCCCACCGGCGCCGGCGGCCGAGCGGCCGGAGCCCCCGCCGGCGGCGTCGGATGGGCGGAAGTGGTGACAACCTCTCCCCCCGGCCCCCTCCCCTAAGTGGGGAGGTGGAGGGAGTGAAGAGGCGATTTCGGTTGCTGATTTCCACTCCGTCTCTCCCCCTCCCCGCTTAGGGGAGGGGGCCGGGGGGAGAGGTGAACACGGTATGCACAATCCCATCCCCCTGCTGGTGATCGTCGGGCCCACGGGCTCGGGGAAGACGGAGACCGCGGTGCTGGCGGCGCTGGCCCTCGGCGGCGAGGTGATCACCGCCGACTCCATGCAGGTCTACCGGGGCATGGATATCGGCACCGCGAAGCCGACGGCTGACGAACGGCGCGGGGTGCCGCATCACCTCATTGACGTGGCGGACCCCGATGAGGATTACTCGGTGGCGCGCTACGTGGCGGAGGCGGACGCCGTCATCGCCGACCTGCGGGCGCGGGGGAAGGTGCCCATCGTCGCCGGCGGCACTGGTTTTTACATCAACGCGCTGGTGGACCGCTGGGAGTTCCCGCCGCGGCCCGCCGATCACGACTACCGCCGGCTGCTCGCCGCGCAGGCCGCCGCCGAGGGCGCGGCGGGGCTGCATCGGCAGCTTCAACAGGTGGACCCCGCCACCGCCGAGCGCCTGCACCCCCACGATGTGCAGCGCATCATCCGCGCGCTGGAGGTGCATCACCTCACCGGCAAGCCGCTCTCCGCGTTTGCATACCGCCCCGGCGCGGGCGCGCAGCGCGGCCCCTACCGCCCCCTCCTTTTCGGCCTGACCCTGCCGCGCGAGGCGCTCTACGCGCGGCTGGAACAGCGCGTCCACGCCCAATTGGAAGCCGGGCTGCTGGCGGAAGTGCGGCGGCTGTATGCGGCGGGCTACGGGCCGGAGCTGCCGGCGATGAAGGGCATCACTTACCGCCAGCTCCTCGGCTACCTGCGCGGCGACTACGATTTTCAAACGGCCATTGCCCTGATGGTGCGCGACAACCGCCGCTACGCCAAGCGCCAGTATACATGGTTCAAGGCCGACCCGCGCATCACCTGGCTGGACATCCTCGCGGTCGGCGGCCCGGCGGGGGCGGCGGCGATCATCGCCGAGCAATGGCGGGCGTTCGTATAATACCTGAATACCCGTGCGCTGACCGGCGCGCCGTGTCCCGCGGATGACCGATGCCGGCTGCACGGTGACAGGGACGGCGTACCTGTATCGTAGGGAACGCCGTCCCTGGCGTTCCGGGGCGCGCGTTGGCACACCGGGTGGAGATACGGGAACCGGAACGCCACGGAGGGCGTTCCCTACGGCAGAGCTTGGTCCCGGCCTGTGCGGAGTGCAACGAACCAGGAACGAGGAACCAGGAACAGAGCGGGCCGCCGGCAACAGGAAATCGCCATCCGGGGCCGAAGTTAAGCATCAGCACCCTCGGGGAGGTATCCGTATGTCCGTCGTGTCTCTATCCTCGCGTGAGCGGCTGCTGCGCGTGATGCGCGGGGAGCCGCTGGACCGCGTGCCGATCCGGCTGTGGGGGATTGACCGGCCGGGGCCGGCGCCGCGGCCGGAATGGCAGCCGCTGCATGACCTGGCGGAGCGCTACGGGCTGGACATGCTGCCCAGCTGGTGGGATCCGCACGTCTCGCAGAACGTGGAGATCGTCGTCGAGGAGCGCGACACCGCCGACCCGGAGTGGTACGAGCAGCACACCACCTACAAAACCCCCGCCGGCGATCTCACCCGCATCTGCGCCCTCAGCCGGGCGGACAAGCCGGGGTATATGCTCAAGCACCTCATCGCGACGGTGGCGGATGCGCGGCGCTGGCTGTCCTTGCCGGAGCCGGACCTGCCGAATCCGGCGGGGTTTCAACCATTCCTGGATGCGCTGGGCGACCGCGCGCTGGGCATGTGCGGGCTGACCGAGGCGATGTATACCGTCAACGACGCCACCGGCAGCGAGCTGTGGGGCTACTGGCTGTACGACGAGCGCGCGCTGCTGCACGAGATGGTGGCGAAGGCGCACGCGCACGACATGAAGGTGGTCAAGCACCTGCTGGCGCACGGCGTCGGCCCGGTCTTCGGCTGGGTGGGGCCGGAGCTGTGCATCCCGCCGCTGGCCTCGCCGGCGGATTTCGCGGATTTCTGCACCCGCTACGACCAGCCGCTCATTGACGAGATTCACCAGGCCGGCGGGCTGGTGTGGGTGCACTGTCACGGCGACATGCACCCGGTGCTGGAGCGCTTCGTCGAGATGGGCGTGGACTGCCTGAATCCCATCGAGCCGCCGCCCATCGGCGGCCTCACGCTGGCGGACGCCAAGCGCCGCGTCGCCGGGCGCATGACGCTGGAAGGCGGCATCGAAGTGGGCGATTTCGAGCTGTGCGGCGCGGCGGAGGTGGCGGAGACCACCGCCCGTTTGATGGAGCAGGGCAAACCCGGCGGGCGCTTCATCCTCTGCCCCAGCTCCAGCCACTCGCACTGGCCGGACATGGCCCCGCACATCGCGGAGAATTACCGCGTCTTCGTCGAGACGGCGGTGGCGCTGGCGGAGTATTGAGATGAGCACCACCCTTGCGCAGCTGCGGGAGTACCTGGCCGATCTCCCCGTGGTGAGCGTGCATGAGCACCACCGCGAGGATGACGCCTACCGCGACCTGTCGCTGGAGGGGCTCTTTCTGCGCTCCTACGTGGGCTGGGCCTATCCCGGACACCAGCACATCGCCGACCGGGAGGGCTTCCTCGACCACGTGCGCTTCAACGCCTACTTCGTCTGGCTGCAACAGGGGCTTCAACGGATCTACGGCTGCCCGGCCATCACCCCGCGAAGCTGGGATGCCGTCTCCGCGCAGATCACCGCCGCGCACCACGCCTCGCCGACATGGCATCTTGACGTGATGCGCCGGCACGGCCGCTACCGCCGGGCGATCCAGGATGCCTTCTGGCACGTCGGGTCGGACGTCGGCCACCCGGAATTTTTCTCCCCCGCCTTCCGCATCAACGCTTTCGTGATGTGCCATCATCCCGACATGGCCGATCACAACGGCACCAGCCTGGCGCGCTTTGACCTGCCCTGGGGCTGTTTTTCCGAGTATGTGCAGGCGGTGAAGGCGCTCATCCGGCGGGCGCGGGCGAACGGCGCGGTGGCGATGAAGTCGGCGCTGGCCTACGACCGCGATCTCGCCTTCGCGCCGGCGACATACGATGACGCCGCCCGCGCCTTCGGCAAGCGGCCGGACGCGGTGGATGACGCGACCCGGCGGGCGTATCAGGACTTCATGTTCCACGTCTGCTGCGAGATCGCCGCGGAGCTGCAACTGCCGTTCCAGCACCATACCGGGCTGGGCCTCATCGGCGGCTCGAACCCGATGAAGCTGGAGCCGGCCATCCGCCGCCACCCGGAGACGACCTTCGTGCTCTTCCACGGCGGCTATCCCTGGGTGCAGGAAATCGCCGGGCTGGCGCACAACTACCCGAACGTGCTGCCCGACCTCACCTGGCTGCCGCTCATCGCGCCCACCGCCGCGGTGGGGGCCATCCACGAGTGGGTGGAAGCGGCGCAGACCGCCCGCGGCATCTGCTGGGGCGGCGACGCCTTCAGCGGCGAGGAGAGCGTCGGCGCCGCCCTCGCGCTGAAACACGTGCTGGCGACGGCGCTGGCGCACAAGGTAGACGAGGGCTATTTCGGTTTGGAGGATGCGCAGCTGCTCGCCCGCATGATTTGTTCCGAGAATGCGGAGCGGGTGTATGGGCTCACCTCTCCCCCCGACCCCCTCCCCTAGGAAGGGAGGGGGGGGCAGAGGTGCGATTTATTGATTGGAGTCTCGTTGTTCCGCTCCCTCCCCCTCCCCGCTTAGGGGAGGGGGCCGGGGGGAGAGGTGAACCCCCGTTACGAAAGCAGGCAACCTATGACCGCACCCATCGTCAATAATATCCTCGACCTCATCGGCAACACGCCGATGGTGCGCCTGAACGCGCTGTGCCCGCCGGCGACGCATGCCGAGGTGCTGGCGAAGCTGGAGCTCTTGAATCCCGGCGGCAGCGTGAAGGACCGCATCGCGCTAGCGATGATCGAGGACGCGGAGGCGCGCGGGCTGCTGCACCCCGGCGGCACGGTGGTGGAGAGCACCAGCGGCAACACCGGCATCGGGCTGGCGATGGTCTGCGCGGCCCGCGGCTATCGCTGCATCATCGTCATGCCGGACAACGCCAGCGCCGAGCGCCGCGTGCTGCTGGAGCTTTTCGGCGCCGAGGTCCTCCTCACCCCGGCGAACGAGGGGATGATGGGGGCGAAGACCGCCGCCGCGCGCGTGTGCGAGACGACGCCGAACTGCATCCTCACCGAGCAGTTCTCCAATGCCAGCAATCCCGAGGCGCATCGCCGCGCCACCGCCCGCGAGATCCTCGCGCAGACGGAAGGGCAACTGGACGCCGTCGTGCTCACCGTCGGCACCGGCGGCACGCTCACCGGCGTCGGCGAGGTGCTCAAGGCGGAGGCGCCGGGGTGCCAGGTGGTCGCCGTGGAGCCGGCGGTCTCGGCGGTGCTCTCCGGCGGCGCGCCGGGCATCACCCGCATCCTCGGCATCGGCGCCGGCTTCGTGCCGGCGGTGCTCAATACGGCGGTGATTGACCGCGTCGTCACCGTCACCGACGAGGACGCCTGGGCGATGACGAAGCGCCTCATGCGCGAGGAAGGCATCAACGCCGGCATCTCCTCCGGCGCCGCCGTCTGGGCCGCCGAGCAGCTCGCCCGCGAGCTCGGCCCCGGCCAGCGCGTGGTGACGCTGCTGCCGGACACGGGGAACCGGTACTTGAGCATGGTGGCGTTTTTTGAACGGTGACGGCGTCTCGCCTTGACTCGTACTCGTGCTCGTACTCGAAAAAATCGCTTCGCGACTCCCTGGCGGGCGAGACGCCGTCGCGCCGCGCGCGGAGGGGCCGGGGCGTGCGGCTTCACCACGAAGTCAGGAAGAAGGGAAGACACGAAGGGCGCCATTTTTCCGATGACAGCGCCCGCCAGAGGATCATTTCAGGTGACGACAACGAGAGTACATACCGTCAGGAGCATCTCCCATGACCGAAACTCATCCTTACCTCGACCCCTCCCTCCCCATCGCCGCGCGCGTGGCGGATCTCCTCGGGCGCATGACGCTGGAGGAGAAGGCCTCGCAGATGCTGAACGTGGCGCCGGCGATTGAGCGGCTGGGCATCCCGGCGTATGACTGGTGGAACGAGTGCCTGCACGGCGTGGGCCGGGCAGGCATGGCCACCGTCTTCCCGCAGGCCATCGGACTGGCGGCGACCTTTGACGAGGAGCTGCTGCACCGGGTGGGAACCGCCATCGCCGACGAGGCGCGGGCGAAGCACCACGACGCCCTGCGGCGCGGCCTGCACGCCCGCTACTTCGGCCTCACCTTCTGGAGCCCGAATATCAACATCGTCCGCGACCCGCGCTGGGGGCGGGGGCACGAGACCTACGGCGAAGACCCCTACCTCACCGGGCGCCTGGGCGTCGCTTTCATCACGGGCTTGCAGGGCGACGATCCGCGATATTTAAAACTGTCCGCCTGCGCGAAACACTACGCCGTGCACAGCGGGCCGGAGGGCGCCCGCCATACCTTCGACGCCCGCCCGCCCGCCCGCGATCTCACCGACACCTACCTGCCGGCGTTCAAAACCACCGTGCAGGAAGGCAAGGTGGAGTCCGTCATGGGCGCCTACAACCGCGTGAACGGGGAGGCCTGCTGCGCCAGCCCGACGCTGCTGCGGCACTACCTGCGCGACGCGTGGGGGTTTCAGGGGCACGTGGTCTCCGACTGCGGCGCGGTGGAGGATATTTACGAGCGCCACCAAATCTTCCGCCGCAAGGAGCAGGCCGTCGCCGAAGCGGTGAAGGCCGGCTGCGACCTCTGCTGCGGGGGCGCCTATGACGCGCTGGTGCAGTCGGTGGAGCAGGGGTATCTGGCCGAGGCGGACATTGACCGCGCCCTGGCCCGCCTCTTCACCACCCGTTTCAAGCTGGGGATGTTCGACCCGCCGGCGATGGTGCCCTACGCGCAGATCCCCCTGTCGGTGGTGAGCTGCCCGGAGCACCGCGCATTGGCGCTGCGGGCGGCGCGGGAATCCATCGTGCTGCTGAAGAACGACGGCATCCTGCCGCTGAAGCCGGAAGGAAAATTCATCGGCGTCATCGGCCCGAACGCCAACGCGCCGGACGTGATGATGGGCAACTACAACGGCAATCCGCGCGACGCGGTGACGCCGCTGCAGGGCATCATTGACCGCGCCTTCCCCGGCGCCAACGTGCTCTATTCCGCCGGCTGCGAGCTCAACGGGCCGGAGGGAGCGATTTTCTGGGAAGCGCACGAGATCGCCGCGGTGGCGGACGTGCTGGTGGTGGTGCTCGGCCTGTCGCCGATGCTGGAAGGCGAAGAGGGCGCCGGCGTGGCCGACCGCCCGTCGCTGGACCTGCCCGCCGCCCAGCAGTCGCTGCTGGAGCTGCTGGCGAAATCCGGCAAGCCCATCGTGGTGGTGCTGCTGAACGGCAGCGCGCTGGCGGTGAGCTGGGCGCGGGAGCACGCCGCCGCCATCGTGGAGGCCTGGTATCCCGGCGAAGCGGGCGGCACCGCCATCGCCGAGGTGCTCTTTGGCGACTACAACCCCGGCGGCCGCCTGCCCGTCACCTTCTACCAATCCATCGCGCAGGTGCCGGACTACGAGAGCTACGACATGACCGGCCGCACCTATCGCTATTTCACCGACGAGCCGCTGTACCCGTTCGGCCACGGCCTGAGCTATACCACCTTTGCATACGGCACGCTCGCCCTCAGCGCGCCGAGCATCGCCGCCGGCGAGACGGTGACCGTCAGCGTCGAGGTGCGCAACACCGGCGAGATGGCCGGTGACGAGGTGGTGCAGCTCTACCTGAGCGCCGAGCAGCCCGCGGTGCCCGCGCCCATCCGCAGCCTGAAGGGTTTTCGGCGCATACACCTGGTCCCCGGCGAGGCGCAGACGGTCGCCTTCACCCTCCCCGCCGAGGCGTTCATGTACGCCGACCCCGCCGGCGAGCCGATCCTCGATCCCGGCACCTTCCGCCTCACCCTCGCCGGCGGCCAACCGGGGTACGTGCCGGCGGCGCAGATGGCGGAGGGGACGATCGAGGTGAAATAAAATCGGGAACCAGCAGAACGTACTCGCTGGTGTGCATGCAGTCCGTTCCCTGGCATCACCTGACAGAAACGGACTGCATACGCTTCGCCTGATCGTGGTAATATGTCACAACAGTGGGTGTCATCTGGCGTACAATGTGGTATACTTCCTTTCGGAGAGTTCCTATGGTTACGTCGTTGCATAAAACGGATCGCTTGTCCTGTCGTATTGCCCCCGAGCACAAACGCATGCTGGAGCGGGCGGCGGCACGTCACGGGTTAAGTGTTACCGATTACCTTGTGAGCACCGCACTGCAGGTAGCACAGGACGAGTTACTCGAAGGGGAGCAGATTCGCCTTTCTCCGAAAGACTGGGAAGCGGTACTTGCTCTCCTAGATAATCCACCGCCCGCGACCAGCGAACTCGAACAGGCTATGGCGCGCTTCAATGACGGTGAGTTTATTGCAGGACGGTATCGCAAGTGATCGTTGAACGCCTTGACCCGAGCCGTCATGATCGGGCGTCATTCACCTGTGGCGAGTTATCGTTGGACCAATTTCTCCATGCCCATGCTCGCAAGTATTTTGAGCGTGGGCTGGGCGTAACCTGGGTCGCGACCACCGAAGAGCAACCAGAGCGAATCGACGGTTATTATACATTGGCGATGAATGCATTGCTGGCGGATGAACTGCAGTCCTCACGTATCCGTCTTTCGCGCATCCCGGTGGTATTGCTTGGGCGTCTGGCAATCGCCATTCATGCCCAGGGGGAAGGCCTTGGCACGCAGTTACTCATGCATGCGCTGCACACGGCCACCCATATTGCCCAAATCATAGGCGCCTATGCCATCCTCGTTGATCCGCTGAACGACCGAGTGACGACATGGTACGCGCGCTACGGTTTCCAACCTTTGCCCGGTGCCTCCCAACGGATGATCCTGCCCATTGCCACCCTTCGTCCTTTGGTTGCGCCTGTCAGTGTTGCCACGGATATGATGGAGTTATTGAATCTGGCGCGCGATTTGACGGCGAGTGGTTCGGAAGAAGCGGCACCGGGATAAGCCAATCTCCTTCCCATCCCAATCGCGCATCACATCACATCCGCCGGATGCCGCACATCGTCCACTTCTGCCTGCAGGCGGTGCATTTCGTCCGTCAGTTCGCGTACCACGCTGGCGTAGGCGGTGTTGGCGTAGGCGCTGCGCATTTCTGCTGGGTCTTTCCGCAGGTCGAAGAGCTCCCACTCCATCTCGTAGGGAGTGTCAATGGCGCCGGGCTGGCCAAGGGCGTTGTTGTAGTAGCAGATGAGTGTGTAGCCGTGGGTGCGGATGCCGTAGTGGGCGTAGACATTGTGGTGCGCGCGGTGCATCCAGTAGCGGTAATACATCGCCTCGCGCCAGTCCGGCGGGGTGTGGCTCGGTGACACGACGGGCGCGCGTTGAGCACCGCCTGCACATGGGCATGGTCCCAGCGCACCTCGGCCCTTCAGCGCGCGCCTGGATGGGCTGCTTGATCCCGGATTCCATCCGCCCACTCCCACAGGGCAGCCTCCGCGCCCGCGCTCCGGTAGGGAGTCTCCGAGTGGTTTCGATCCCAGCAGCGAGTCTGGAAGCCGACGGGAGTCGCGCCCCGGTGGAGATATCTACCCCGCTGAGCGCGACTCCCGTCGGCTTCCAGACTCGCTGCTCTGTAAACTCACTTTATTGAAATTTGATACGCCTTCCCCTTCTCCGTCCCAAACGTCACCCAGCCGTGCGCGCTGGCGGTGGTGGCCACCGCCTGCCCGTCGCAGGTCACCGCATAGTGACCGGCCAGGGTGCAGGCCTCGCCCCGGTCGCTGGTGATCGTCGCGTCCGCCAGCGTGCCGTCCTGCCAGGCGATATCCACCCCAAAGCCGCCGCGGGCGCGGAGGCCGGTGACCGTGCCGTCCGGCCATTGCGGGGGGAGGGCGGGCAGCAGGCGGAGGGCGCCGCCGTGGCTCTGCAGCAGCAGTTCGGCGATGCCGGCGGTGCCGCCAAAATTGCCGTCAATCTGAAAAATCTCCGGCGGGTGCAGGTCGAGCAGGGTGATGGTGGCGAAGTCGGTGATGAGGCGCATCAGGTGCTCGTAGGCCAGCGCCCCCTCGCCGAAGCGCGCCCACAGGCACGCCACCCACGAGCGGCTCCAGCCGGTGTGCCCGCCGCCGGCGGCCAGCCGGCGCTCCAGCGAGACGCGCGCCGCCTTGTAGCACTCCGGCCGCACTTCCGGCGTCATCGCCTCGCCGGGGAAGACGCCCAGCAGGTGCGAGAGATGGCGGTGGCCCGGCTCGCCCTCGTCAACATCCTCCAGCCACTCCTGCAGTTGCCCAAAACGGCCGATCTGGAAGGGCGGCAGGTCGCGCAGGATGCCCTCCCAGGTCGGGCGCAGCTCAGCGTCCACCCCCAGCAGCGCGCTCGCCCGCAGGCAGCGCTCCAGCACCTCGCGGATGAGCAGCAGGTCCATGGTGGCGGCCACGCAGAGGCTCACCGGATGCGCGCCGCCGACGAAAAAGTTCTCCGGCGATTGCGAGGGCACGGTGACCAGCCGGCCGTGCGCGTCGCGGAGGAGAAAATCCTCGTAAAAGGCCGCGCACAGCTTCAGGAACGGGTAGGCGCGCTCGCGCAGGAACGCCTCGTCCTGCGTATACTCGTAGCGCCACCAGAAATGCTCGGCCAGCCACGCCGCGCCCACCGTCCACACGTCCCAGCCCGGCGACTCCGGCGTGGGCCGCGCCCACACGTCCGTCTGGATGCCGATGAAGACGCCGCGGGCGTCAAAGAGCCGGCGCGCGATCTCCTGGCCGTTCGGCACCAGCCGTTCCACGAAGCCGAGCAGCGGTCCGATGCACTCCGGCAGGTTCACCGTCTCCGCCGGCCAGTAGTTCATCTCCAGGTTCACGTCGGCGTGGAAATCGCTGTCCCAGGGCGGCCGCAGCTCCTCGTTCCACAGCCCCTGCAGGTTCGCCGGCTGGTCGCAGTGGCGCGAGGAGGCCATCAGCAGGTAGCGCCCGTAGTGGAAATACAGCGCCGCCAGCCCGGGATCATCCCACCCGGGACCGCCGGCGTCCGCACCGGCAGAGGCCGCGCGGAGCCGCGCCAGCCGCTGATCCATCGGCAGCGCCTCCGCCTCCGGGTTGCGCGGCACCTCGAGCGCGACGCGGTCAAAGAGCGCCCGGTGCTCCGCCACGTGCGCCGCTTTCAGCGCGGCATAGTCCATCGGCACGGCGTCCAGCCGCGCGGCGCAGGCGGCGGCCGGGTCGGGGTCGCAGAGGTTGGTGGCGATGGTGAGCACGATGAGCGCCTCATCCGCGCCGTGGACGCGCAGCGTGCCGTCCGCGTCCGCCGTCACCGTGCCGCCCGCCGCCGCCAGCCGCGCCGCGATGGCGAAGCTGACGCCTTCCGGAAAACTGCCGGTCAGCCCGCAGCGCGCGCCCTCCGCCCACGTCGTCACCGTGCAGTCCGGATCGGGGATGCGGCTGCAGCGCGCCGCGAAGGTGAGTCCCCCCGCCTCCGCGACGCGCAGATGGGTCACGATGACGCCGTGGGCGGTGGAGGCGAAATACGCGCGCTGCACGGCGGCGAAGCGGGATGACGTGTACCCCACGCTCACGATCCCCGTCGCCAGGTCCAGCGCGCGACGGTAGTCGGTGGCCCAGATGGAGTGGGGGAAGGCGAGGTGCAGGTCGCCCGCCGGCTGATACGGCTCCACCCGGCAGTCATGCCCGCTGAGGTACCGCGTCGCCAGCTCAGCGCCCTCCAGCCACCGGCCCTCCAGCAGCGCCTGTTGAATCTCCGGCAGGTGCGCGGCGGCTTCCGGCACGGTGCGGTCGCGGGTGCGGCCGCGCCAGAGATTTTCGTGATTCAACGCCAGCCGTTCCAGCGCCATGCCGCCGAACACCATCGCGCCCAGGCGGCCATTGCCGATGGGTAGCGCGTCCAGCCAGCGCGCGGCGGGGGTGGTCAACCAGAGGGTGTTGGGATGCGGAGCAGTCATCAAGTATGTTCCTTTGTGAAGACTGACGTTTTGTTCACCGGCGTTCGAGGTTTCTCCTGCTCTTGCGGGATGAGGAGTTGCGCGGTATTATTGGTGCCGTGGGATGGCGCGGCGTGACATGGTGAAGCGGCGGCCGAAACGACGATGGGTGTGGGGGGTGTTCCTGGCGCTCTTTTGCGGCGCCGGGCTCGCCGTCACCCTGCTGCACCCCTTCAGCAACCTGATGCGCGCCAACGCCATGACGATGATCACCCACGGTGACGTCTATCGCGACGCCGACGGCGCGGAGTTGCCCTACCGGCTGATGGTGCCGTTGAAGGTGAAGCACGGGGAAACGTATCCGCTGGTGCTGTCGCTGCATGGCGGCGGGTGCGAAGGCACCGATAACACCGCGCAGCTCATGAGCGTGGTGCCCATCTTCACCACCACCGCCGCCCGCCGCGATTTCCCCTGCTACGTGCTCGCCCCACAGTGCCCGCCGGGCACCGCGTGGGTGGACGAGCGCGCCGCCACCGCCGACGGCTATCTCTTCCCGGCGGCCCCCTCGCTGCCGCTGCGCATGGCGCTGGAACTCGTCGCGCGCCTGCCGGACGAATACCCCATTGACCGTGACCGCATCTACGTCGTCGGCTACTCGCGCGGCGCCACCGGCGGGTGGGACGCGCTCATCCGCCGGCCCGATCTCTTCACCGCCGGCGTGCTCCTCTGCGGCCGCGGCGTGCCCGCCCGCGCCGCGGGCATCGCCGACATCCCCGTCTGGGTCGCCCACGGCGCCCACGACGACGCCATCAGCGCCGACTGCTCGCGCAAGATGGTGCGCGCCCTCCGCGCCGCCGGCGGCGCCCCCCGCTACCTCGAATACTGCGACGGCGGCCACAACGTCGGCTGGAACGCCCTCCAACACCCGGATTTGCTGCCGTGGCTCTTCGCGCAGCGCCGGGGGGATGCTGGATCATTCACGCAGCCCGCTCCTTCGCTGGAACGGTAATTCCGGTTGCCGCATCGCGGTGAACTCATCCACAGTCACAATCCGCAATTCTTTACACGCGCCGCATGGTGGCATCATTGGTACACAGCGCCTCACATCCCGTGACAAGCGCCGTAGCGATTTGTATCGCATCAGGGGTGCGAAGGGCATACGAAGCGCGTAACATCGCGGCGCATTCCGCGATAGCCGGGTCCATTGGCAGGCAGAGAAAATGATCACTGAACAGCAGCAGATCCCGATACTGCGCGGCGAGCGAGACGTTCTTTTCGTGGAGAGGGTGGATGAGGACTTCAGTAAGGGTAATCACTGATGTCACTCCCGTTATCGAGCCGTGACTGATCGCCTGGAATACTTGCTCGACGCACGGACCATACTGGGGATGCTCTTCGATGAAGTAAATCACCGGCGCGGTATCTATCGCCAGTTTCGTGATGCCGGTGAGCGTCATCGCCCTTCGTCCCACTCGGATCGCAGGCGTTCAATGTATTCCGGTATATCAACACCTTCCCAAAGGTCTTTTCCTAATCCCCGCAAATCCATAATGTCGAGTTTTGGATGAGAGGCATAGTCGTCCGTATGCGTGGCGACTTCGCCGGCCAGCAGGGCGAGCAGGCGCAGCCGCTCCGCGGTGGGGAGCGGTTTGACGTAGCGTTCATACACATCATCCGCGCGTAACGCTGACATCGGCGCCTCCTTCTCTACGATACTGTACCACATTGCGGTGGCGTCATGCTCACCGGTGCACCTCCGGGTCCGTCTGCGTCACCCGCGTGCGCACGGTGAAGACGCCGTCGCCGCTGAGGATGCCGCCGCGGGCGAAGAGGCGGCCGTGCTCCCAGTTGGAGAGGCCGAGCTCCGGGCGGTTGAGCGCGTACTGGCCGTCCACCCAGCGGGTGAAGCCGTTGCCGACGAAGGGGGCGTTCACCGCGCCGAAAAACCAGGCGGCGTTCGCCGCCGACTGGCTCACCAGGCTCACGATGAATTGCGGCGAATAGGTGTTGAAGAGCATCACCGCCTCGCGCAGGTCGTCCACGAGCTTCAATGACACTTCCGGCGTCTCCTCCCACTCCCACTCGCGGGCCAGCGCGTCCAGCGGCAGCCGCTCCACCAGCGCTTCCTCCACGTCGCCTCCCGCGCGGCGCACGGTGGTCCGCGCCGCCAGCAGGTCGGCGGGCAGCACGGCCTCGTCGCCGACCACCACGTGCAGCTTGTAGCCGTGCCCGCGGCGTTCGCCCGCGCGCGCCAGCGCGCGCAGGAAGGCGGGCACCAGCGCCGCGGCGCGCGCGCGCGGCAGGCAGCAGACGTTCAGCGTATTGCACACCTTGCGGTCCAGCGAGTGATAGACCGCCCGCTCCAGCCAGCCGGCGTCAGCCGTCTCGTCGGCAATGAGCCACGCGCCGCCGGTGCCGTGCAGGCTCACCGCCACCCCCGCCTGCCGCGCCACCGCGCCGAGTTGCGCCACCGCCTGCCCGGAGCCGCGCGCCACCGCCAGCGCCAGCCGGCGGTCGCTGAACATCGCCCAGCCCGCGGCGTGCCCGGCGCTCTCCACCAGCGTCACCGCGCCCGCCGGCAGCCCCGCCTCCGCCAGCGCCGGATTCAGCGCGTGCGCCACGATGGCCTTCGCCGTGCCCAGCGCGTCGCTGCCGATGCGAAAGACCACCGTGTTGCCGCCGCGCAGCACGCCGGTGGCGTCGGCGAAGACGTTGGGCCGCCCCTCGAACACGAAGCCGACCACCCCCAGCGGCGCCACCACCTGCTCCACCGTCCAGCCGTCATGCGCCACGCGCTCCAGCACCTGCCCGGCGCGCGCCGGGGCGTCGCGCCAGGCGCGCAGCCCGGCGATCATCTCCGCCCGCATCTTCTCGCCGGCGATCAAGCGCGTGGTGCCGCGCCCGCGCGCCTTCGCGCGCCCCACGTCGTCGGCATTCGCCGCGGCGATGGGCGCCCACGTCGCGTCATCGTCCAGCCGGCGGGCGAACGCCTCGTAAAACGCGGTAATCGCCGCGTCCGGCACGTTGCCCATCGCCGCGAACGCGGTAGACGCCCGCTCCACCGCCGCCGCCGCGACGCGGTGCTCCTCCGCCGGCACGTGCAGCAGCGCCCCCGTCGTCTCCACCACGATCACCCGGTCGCCGGGCCTGAACGCCGCCGCCAGCTCCGCCGTCACGTGCGTCACCCGGTCGCCGCCGTATAAGATAGGCATCCCGATTGGCAATTCCTGCAGCATACGCGCCTCCGTCGCCGACATGATACCGCTCCGGCGGGGGAAGGGACAGGCCGGCGACGCTCATCCTCGCACGCAGACGCGCACGCTTTCCTCACCCCGTCACCTCTTCACCCCTTCACCCCGCCACCCCGTCACCCCGCCACCCCGTCACCCCTTCGCCTCGCCGCTCCCCATCATCGCCACGTCGCGGAAGGCGTCCAGCCGCTTGCGCTGCTCGGCGATGATGCCCTGGATGCGCAGGATTTCCGCCTCCATGTCGCTGATGGCGGTCTCGATGCTCTCCACGGAGCGGCAGACGTGCTCATCGCAATCGGGCAGCACCGCCGGCAGGTCGTGCCCGCGCGCGGCGAGGCGGCGGGCGATGTACAGCTCCATCAGGCGGACGATCAGGCGATGTGGATCGCCGTCTTCCACCACCTGCGCGCCGGTTTCTTTACTGATGACGCCCACCAGTTCGCTAATGTGGTCGGCGATGCCGCCGGTGCCGCGCAGCGCGCCGATGAGCTTGCCCTCGTCATAGGCGATGGCGAACTCGCCCAGCGTGCCGGAGCGCCCGCCCACCACGATGACGATGTCGCAGCTGCGCACGCCGGTGATCTCGCGCCCCATCAGCCCGGAGCCGGTGTAGATGATGACGTCGAACCCCTCCCACGGGGATTCATACTTGATGGTGTGCTCGGCGAAGTTGTGCCCCGGCGACACCCCCACCGTCATCCCCCCGAAATCCTTCGCCCCGCGCACCGCGTCATACGGCAGCCCGGGGCAGGCCCCGGTGACGATCGCGCAGTCATGCTCCGCGATCGTCCGCCCCAACTGGTACGACAACTCGGCCGCGTTCGCGTCAAACCCCGCCACCGATCCCATCACGCCAATCATAATCTTCATGGGAAAACTCCTTTGTGTGCCGCGACTTAAGGATACCCCGCGGGGCGGGGATGCGCAAGGGTGAGAGGCGGCGAGATACCGCCCAATGCCATTTACCTACGGACTTTCGCACGGCACGCGCCACCTCTCCCACCTCTCCCCCAGCCCCCTCCCCTAGGTGGGGAGGGGAGCGTGCTGCGGCAAGCGGGCGGCATGGAGAGGCGGGTTCGCCACACGGAGCAGACGTATGTGAACGGCATTGGGGATACCGCCTGAGATGCATCGTATATTTTACGTCCACCCCTTGATAACAGAAATAGCATCGTATATAATACATTCATGTTGTTCGAGATCGGCAGACAGATCCGGCAGGCGCGGAAAGACCGCCGCCTGACGCAGGCGGCGCTGGCCGCCGCGCTGGGGATAAGCCGCGCCACCATCAGCCAGCTTGAGCGGGGCACCGTGCAGGATATCGGCATCCGCAAGGTGATGCGCCTGCTGGACTACCTGGGGTTGGCGCTCCGGGTGGGCCCCAAAGGCCGGCCGCCCACCCTGGACGAGCTGCGCGAGGAGCATGACGCATGACCACCCCGCTCACCTCCGCCCCCTCCTCGCCGCCTACCAGGCCGACCACCCGGCATGCGCCCCCGTCGGCGAGCGCATGCTGGCGGCGTGGGAAGGGGGGCTCGCGGAGAAGGGAACATCGTTTCCACCGATCGTGGGCTTTCCCGGCAGGCGGGGGAGCGCAAGGATTGCGGTACAGGAGATGGCGGGGTATCATCCTTGCGGTGATACGAGAAAGCCGGCGCCTGCCCCGGCGCATGGAGGAACCGCGTCATGGCCCAGTACCACCGTGGCCCAAGCTGCCACCGCGAACCCGTGAAATCGCTCCTGAGCTGCGACTTCCCGCAGCACAAGTGTACAAACGGCAACGCCTGCCCGATATGCGGGACGATGGAGGTCTCGTGGAACGTGGAAAAGGCGTATTCCCGGTCATGAAGCTACGGAGTTACCCCGGTACATACCCGTTCATCGTGCCATGCCGCCATCGTGCCGTATCCGGCTGAACGGCTCCCGATACCCCCACCGGACCGCCTGTAAAATCTCCGCTTTTCGCGCGGCGCGCGCGGCGAGGAGGCGCGTCACCGCCTTCATCGCCCAGCTTGACCAGTCGGCGATCTGCCGCGCGGTAGCGAAGACGTGGCCGGCGGGGAAACGCCGCCGCACCGCGCACGCCGCCGCCTCCCTGACCCCATCGCTCTCGTCTCTCCGCCCTCGCCGACACCGCGGAGAGGGTTTTGACGTCGGCGGGAGGGTGGGGGCGGAGCTGTGCGGCTTCAACGCGCGGACATGAACGGTTTGGTCAAGCAGGGAAACGGGCGCGCGCCGGCGAAACAGGGCCGCATGGACGAGCGGCATGCGTGGA
The DNA here is from genome assembly GCA_029553475.1 of Armatimonadota bacterium. Lineage (GTDB taxonomy): Bacteria > Armatimonadota > Hebobacteria > CAIYQO01 > CAIYQO01 > JAKIYB01. The sequence continues at coordinate 49,373 of JAKPKV010000191.1, read as the reverse complement.
TGGCGCTGGGATACGCGCAGATCACGGCGCGGGCGGGGATGCGGCTGCTGGAGACTTTTGGCGGGCCGGCGGGCATCTTCGCGGCGACGCCCCGCGATTGGGCCGCGCGCGCGCGGCTGACGCCCCCCGCCTGCCAGCGGCTGCTGGCGGCGGGAGGGCGCGACCTCGACGGCGACCGCGCGCGGCTGGAACGGCTGGGCATCGCCGTCATCGGGGTCACCGAGGCGGCGTATCCGGCGCGGCTGCGCGCCATCCCCGACCCCCCCTGCGCGCTCTTCGTGAAGGGGGCGCTGCTGTCGGATGACGCGCGGGCCATCGCCATCGTCGGCTCGCGCCGGGCCTCCCCCTATGGCCGGCACGTGGCCGCCGAGCTGGCGGCGGGGCTGGCGGGGCGCGGCTTCACCGTGGTGAGCGGCATGGCGCTGGGCGCGGACGCCGCCGCCCACGAGGGCTGCCTGCGCGCCGGGGGCCGCACGCTGGCCGTGCTGGGCGCCGGCGTGGACGTGATTTACCCGCCCGAACATACCGCGCTCTACGCGCGGATCGCCGCCGCCGGGGCGATCATCAGCGAATTTTCGCCGGGCACGCCGCCGTCACGGCACAGCTTTCCCCAGCGCAACCGTGTCATCAGCGGGCTGGCGCTGGGCGTGGTGGTGGTGGAAGCGCCGGAAAACAGCGGGGCGCTCATCACCGCCGAGCACGCGATGGAGCAGGGGCGCGAGGTCTTCGCCGTGCCGGGCAGCGTGAACTCGGCGCAGAGCCGCGGCACCCACCGCCTGCTGCGTGACGGCGCCAAGCTGGTGGAATCGGTGGATGACATCCTCGAGGAGCTGCAGCTTCAATTGCCCGCACCGCGCGCGGTAACGCCCCCCATCGGCCCGAACTGGGACGCCTTCGCCGCCGCGCCGGAAACCGGGACCGCCGTTCCCGAACCGCCGCCGCCCGCGCCGAAGAACGCCGCCCGCTCCCGTCCCGCGCCCGCCCCGCCCCCGCCGGCGGTCAGCCCGGAGGAAGCGCGGCTCCTCGCCCGCCTCTCGACCACCGCCGTCCACGTGGATACCCTCATCGAACAGGCGGACATGCCGCCCGCCCAGGTCAACGCCGCCCTGCTCATGCTGGAGCTGAAGGGGCTGGCCCAACGGCAACCGGGCAACTGGTACGTGCGGATGGGATAACGCGGAATCGCGCAGCGCATCGGCCGGTCTGCAATCGCACGGCACCCCGCGTGAGCGGGGTGCCGTGCGGCGCTACCGCAGCTTGATGACGACCCCGTCGCGCGCGCCGATCGTCACCGTGTACCCCGCGGAGAGCGCCGCGCCAGTGCAGGCGGGGAGGGTGGCGCCGGTGAGCAGCTCCGTCGGATGGAGCACGGCGTCGGCGGCGAGGCCGAGGGCGGCGGCATCCACCGTGAGCGCGCAGGTGACCGCGTCCTGGCGGAAGTTGACGGCGCAGAGGGTGACGGCGGCGTCTTTCACGCGCAGGAAGGCATGGACGGCGGGGTCGCCGGCGGCGGCGTGGGTGATGTCCAGCGCGCCGGATTTCAGCTCCGGGTGGGCCTGGCGGAGCTGCCACATCGCCTTCACGCGCGCCCAGTGGGCGGCCTCGGCCGGATGCGGCTGATCGGCCGGGTAGGGTTTCCAGTAGGCCCAGTACTCCGTCTCGTTGTGAATCGCCTCCGGCTGCGCGCCGATGTTGTACATCCCCAGCACGGGCATGCGGCCGCTGAAGAAGTGATAGAGCACGCGCGGGCGGCTCTGGTTGGGCATGCCGCCCTGGTTGTCGCCGCTCTCGGAGACCATCGCCCAGGCGCGGGCGCCGGGGAGCATGGAGAGCGCCTCGTCGCGCAGGAAGCGGGCCTCCTCCTCCGGGGTGAGCGGGCGCCGGCGATACGGCGGCAGCGGCGGCGGGCCGGAGCCGTGCCAGGTGTGGGTGAAGTCGTTCACGGCCGCCATCAGGTAGCCGCCGCCTTCGGTGAAGGTGAAGAAGCCGGGGTTGACCGCCAGCGCGCGGCGGCGGGCTTCCCGCTGCAGGTTAATGATCTCCAGGCTGATCTGCCCCGGCCAGGGGCGCAGCGCGTAGTTGGGCGGCATGGGGTTAAAGCTGTCGAAGAAGATGCCGTCCACGCCGTGCGCCGCCCAGTACTCCTGGTTATGCAGCCAGAATTGGCGCCAGACGGGGTGGGTGGTGTCGCCGCCGATGGTGGCGCCGCCGAAGGGCGGGTATATCCAGTCGTCGTGGCGGCCCACCCGCAGGTCGTAGCCCGGCCAGCTCGGGTTGCTGTCGGCGGCCAGGCGCACGGGCCGGCGCAGGCGCACGAACGCCTCGGGATGTTTTTGGTAGATGGGATCGAAGCCGGTGAGGCCGTAGCCGGTGACCCAGATGACGAATTTCAGCCCCTTGCCGTGGATGTACTCCGTCAACCGCCGGCGGGCCTCCGCGCCGCCGTAGCGGGTGGTGGGGGTGTACTTTTCGCCGTCGGTCACCGGCATGCAGCGGCTCTTCACCGCTTTCGGCTCGATATCCGAGGCGTCGAGGAAGGTGCCGCTCATCCAGAAGGCGGTGGCGCCCACCTCGGCCACGCGGTCAATGTAGGGCCGCAGCAGGTCCATGTGCCCCACGCCGTTCATGAGGATGGAGTGGATGTAGGCGACGAAAGTGTCCTCAAGATCGGCGCAGTGCGCGGCGGGCGGGGTGATGCCGTGCTCCGCCGCCAGCCAGTGGCGGTATTCGTCGAGCATGGGGCCGTAGTCGCCGGCGAAGGGCACCAGGTGCCAGACGGCCACCTCCTGGCGCTCGCGCGGGGCGAGCCAGCGCGCCCACCAGAGCTGCGCGGCGAGCGTGCCCAGTTGGGCAGCCTGATCGGCATACATGCGGACGTAGCGCAGGCAGCGGTCGTGCAGGCAGGAGAGGAGCAGGCCGCACTGTTTCTCTTCGTGATAGGCCATGATGCAGGGCAGCACCGCCCCGTGATGCCCGCCCACCAGGGTGATGGCGGTGTCGCCCATCTCGGCGAAGTGGCCGCGATTATAGAAGAACGGGTAGCCGCAGGCGGGGGTGACGTACTCGGTGCCGGCGTAATCGCCGCCGATGCGCAGGCCCTCCAGCAGGTACTCCACCCCGCCGGGATTCACCTGCCAGTGGTAGAGGTCGCCGGCGACGGCGGTTTTCCCCGCCGCTTCCCAGTCGGGGTAGCGGTCAATGAGCAGGTCGTGGTCGCTGACGTTTTGCAGGAAGACGCGCTCCTCGATCCAGGGGGAGTCGGCGCGGAGGGCGAGGTGGCGCTCGATGCGCACCTCCGGCGCGGTCACGGTGATGATGAGCCGCAGCGCCTCGCCGTCCGCGGTTTCGAACACCTCCACCGCGGCGGGGTAGTCGCTCATGCGGATATCGTGGCAGTCCTCTTCCAGCGTCGCGCTGGCCGCCACCAGCAGGTCCGGCCCCGGACCGCCGGCGCGGGCGTCGAGCAGCGCCACGTCGGCGCGCCGGTCGTGCAAATAGGCCAGGCGCCCACCGCGGGCGAGGTCCCAACTGAGCGTCATCATCGGGTGGCGGAGGATGAGGGCGTCCGCATCGCGCTGGACCCGCAGACGCGGGGTGGAGGTGGTGTCGGTCATGGGTGGTTACCTCTTCTCAAAGCGGTTGCGTTAAAACTCGTTCGTCGTGAGGGGCGCAGCGGAGCGGCGTGCCGTCACACTGGGGACTGTCCCCAGTGTGACCTCACTACGAACGGGATGGATTGGTCACTGTGCCTGAATGCGCACGCCGTTTTTGCCGTTGGCGTGCACGCGGTAGAAGCGGACGTCGGTGACGCCGGCTTTCAGGTCGGTCAGCGGCCGCGGTTTGACGGCCCGCAGGGCGGCGAGCATCTCGCGGATGAATGACGGCGCGGCGGCGCCCACGTCGTCGCCGGCATCGAGGCCGGTGCCGTCCTGGCGGAAGAGCTTGACATTGCTGGCCACCACCCGCCCCGCCACGGCGTCGCCGCCGAGGTTCACGTTGTTATTGGTGACGTAGCCGAGCAGGTAGAGCTTCAGGTCGGGGCTGGGGGCGACGACGCGGATGGGGCCGCCGTTGGAGGAGACCAGCGTGAAGGCGGCCTTGCCGGCGAAGCCGTCGAACTGCAGCGCGGCGACGCTGTGGCGCAGGTCTTTCTCCCACTCGAGCGATTTGTCGAGGTGATTGGGATCGCCGGGGGCGACGAAGCCGCAGTGATAGGCGAATTCGCCGCTGCCGGTGAGGTTCATCATGCTCCAGGCGTCGCCTTCGTACCAGATGTCGCGCACGAAGAGGCGGCCGCCGTCCCGCACGTCGTAGAGGTGGATGCCCGCCCGGTGATGGCGATGCCGGCTGGACGCGCCGGCAAACAGCGCCACCCAGGGCCGCGTGCCCGGCCCGGCGCCGTTCACCTGCAGGGCGTTGTGGCCGTGGTCGCGCAGCTCGACGTAGGCGTTCTTCAGCCTTTCGGTGAGGAGGCCGTACTCGTATCCGTTGCTGCTGAGCTGCTCGGCGTAAATACGCGCGCCGGGCTGGTCCGCGTTCTCCACCAGGATGGCGACGGCGTTGTTGCCGGCGTTGATCATGAAGCTGCGCAGGGTGGCGCGGGTGGGACCCTGGACGCGGATGAGCGGATCAACCGCGCCGGCGGCAGTGAGCACGGTGGCGTTCTCCCCGCCGTCGCCGATGAGCGTCAGGTCGCTGTTCGCCGGGATGACGAGGGTTCGGTTGAGGGTGAACGTCCCTTTCGGCAGGTGGACCACCGGGCGTTTTCCCCGCATCGCCGCCGCCCGGTCAATGATGGCCTGGATGTCGTCCGCCTTCGCGCCCGGCGGCACTTCGAGGACGGGGCGATCGGCCTTCACCGCGAAGGGCGCCGGCGCCGGCTTCACGGTTTTGATGGCCGTCGCCTTCACCACCGTGTTGTCCAGCGCGGTGAGGCGGCCTTTCACCTCCAGCGTGCCGTTCGTCCAGCGGTTGCCCACGGCGATGAGGTCATTGACGCCGCTGGGGGTGACATTGCGCACCACCGGGCCGTTCCCCCGCAGGCGGATGGTGTTGTCGAGGAGCATATTGGGGCCGGTATTCTCGATGACGATGGGGGTGGCATCCGTCGGGTCGAGGATCAGGTTGTCCTGCAGCGTGCCCTGCGAGCCCCAGGTCTCGGTATCCTGCCAGTTGCCGGCGCGCTTGGCGTGGAAGAAGCGGCGCGAGCCGAGGGAGGTGTTGCCGAGGAAGGAGAAGTAGCCGGTGTGGCGGATGGTGATGTCGGCGTCCTTCGAGCGCAGGAAGGTATTATAGTACAGGTGGAAGTTGCCGGCGCCGAATTCATTGGTGGCGGCGATGCCGCAGTCCTCGAACCAGCAGTTCCAGATGTACCAGTCCAGCGAGTTGAAGTTCTGAATGCTGATGCCCGCCGTCGCGCAGCGCAGGAAACGGCAGCGCAGCACCGCCGTCTCGGCGATGCCGAATTTCTGCCCCGCCTCGATGCCGAACTGCACGTCTTTGAAGATCATGTCGGTGCATTCGTTGTAGGTGGCGAAGGCCGGGCCGTGCTCGATGGCCGTCTTCGCCGTGCCGGCGCCGTCCAGCGTGAGCCGGCTGATGCTGGCGAACCAGGCGTCGTAAAGCAGCATGTTCTCGCCGGCGGGGCCGTCCCACGTGATGACCGTCGTCAGCGGGTCTTCGCCGGTGATGCTCATCCCCAGCGGCTCGCTGTGCGAGATGCGCATGAGCATCAGCTTCTTCGTGATGCGATAGGTGCCGGCGGGGAAGTAGAGCACCTTCTTCGGCGAGGCGTTCACCTTGATGGTGTCCAGCGCCCGCTGGATGGCGGCGGTGTCGTCGGCCGTGCCGTCGCCCACCGCGCCGAACTCCGTCTTCACGTTCGCCCAACTGGGGAACGGGCCGAAGAACTCGGCGACCGGCGCGGCGGCAGAGGCGGCGAGGCCGCAGAGCAGCAGGATGACGAGCAGACTGGTACGCATCGTTACTCTCCTTTATTGCGATCTATAGCAGTTTGTAGTCAGGCACGCAGCGAGAGCGGCGTGCCGTCCGTCTTTGCACGCGGTAACTTGTCCTATACTCGCACGGCACTCCGCGCCGCTGCGTGCCTGACTACAAACGGGTGCTGGTGTTACCGAGTGCAATTTCGCGAGATTACTCCTGCGCCATCCACCAGATGACGACTTTCTCGCCCTCCTTCGGGGCGTGTTCAAATTCGGCGGTGAAGCCGCGGACGTTGACGCCGACGAGGCGGATGCGGGCGAACTGGTTCGCCGAGAGGGTGACGACGGGCTCGGTGGTGAATGCGCTCGGGAAGCGCACCACGTAGCGCGCCGTCTTGCCGTCTCCCTGGTATTCCACACGGCCGCGGGTCTTGCCGTTGCCCTTCAGCGTGCCGTTGATGGCCACGGTGTCTTTGCTGACGGCCAGCGGGCGCTCGCCGGTGGGGGCGACGACGGCCAGCGCGGTGTCCTTCTCCACGCCCTGCAGGTAGGGAATCTGCGTGTTGTAGCAGCGCAGCATGGGGACATCCGGGGCGGCGAGGAAGGCGGCGTCGGCGGGCGCGCCGCTCACCAGCACGCCGTTGCCCTCGCGCCCGGCGGGCAGGTCCACGTGCAGGCCCATCTGGAAGGCGTTGCAGGAGAAGGCGTTGCCGTTGGCGGTACGGTTGGTGAAGTTCATCATGGCGATGCCCTCCACGCGGTCCTGCGGCGCCAGCGTGCCGGCGAGCAGGCCCCACCAGTAGGTGATGGGCTGAGAATGGCCGGCGGCGACGAGGATGGTGTCGCCCTGCTGCCACGGCTGCATGAGGCTGTCCACGTGCAGGCCGTTCTCGTTCCACGGGTCGGCGAAGGTGGTGCCGGGGGCGATTTGGTACTTGCCTTCGGCGGCGGCCCCCTCGCGCGCCGTCGGCAGCACGCCGATGGCGAGGCGGTTGGTATACAGCGGGTCGAGCTGATGCGGATTCTTCTCGATGGCGCCCACCGTCAGGCCCTTGTCGGCATAGGTAGGCAATTTGTGCCCCTTCGCCGGGTTGTAGATGAAGCGGCTGTAGCCCAGGTTGCAGTCATAGCGCCAGTTCGTCCACATGCGCACCTTCAGGTGGGTGGGGCCGAGCACGTCAATGACCTGATGCCAGTAGCGCACCGTGTCGGCGTTGTCCACGTCGAAGGAGATGAACCAGCCCACCATGTCGGGCGTCCACCGCGTGCCGTCGCCGTAGATGTCGCAATTCTCCACGTGGTCAATGCGCCCGTCGCTTTTTGCCTGCGATAGATTGATGATCGTGCGGCCCGCGCCGCCCTGCACGCCGCCGGCAGGGATCAGCCGGGTGGCGCCGGCGGGGGCGTCCGCCGCCAGCGTGGTGCGCGACTCGCCCGCGGCGCGGTTCACCGAGGCGCGCATGATCTCCGCCCCCTCGTCGCCGCTGTCGCGGTTGCCGCCGGCGAGCTCCAGGCTGGCGCCCATGGCGATGGTGTCGCCCATGCCGAAGTTGCGCACCATCAGGTTCTGCCCGCAATACTGCGATTCGGTGTAGCAGGTCATGCTGAGGTTCGCCAGCCCGAAGGTGCTTTTATAGCCCGGATAGGCGCCCGGCTGATTCTGGTAGTAGTTCACGCCGCCGCGGTTGATGAAGAGGTCCACTTCCACGGGGAAGAAGCCGCCGTAAAAGTTGGGCGCCATGCTGCTGTGGCCGTTGAACTGGATGCTTTTATAGACGTTATTATGGACGATGCGGCTGGATTGCAGCCGGAAAGGATCCTCGAAGGCGCCGGGCGCGGTTTCGTTGACGCTGGGGGCCTGCTGCTCCTGCAGCGGCTGGCCGTTGTCCGCAAAGGTGAGTTCCTGCGTGGAGCCGAGCCAGAATTTTCCGGTGCCGTAGGGCTTGACTGCGGGGAGGGTGATGGGCTCCGGTCCCGGCCCCCAGGCGGCGAGCTGGCGATTGTTCGCGACCCATTCCGCGGTGTGCGTCACCGGGCTGTAACTGCGCCGCAGGCCGATGACCTGCGGCTTGCGGCCGATGGGCGGCTCCGGCGTTTTCGTCACCCAGATGCTGTGGTCGGTCTGCTCCGGCGCGGCGTCCACCACGGTGAGGGTATTGGCGAAGGTCTTCACGTCGCATTGCGCCGGGAACGGCCCCGCCAGCGCGGAGTGCCGCCAGCCGTTGTGCCCCTGCACCCAGTAATACAGGGTGTCCGGGCCGGCCGCCGCCGGCTCCACCTTCAGCGCCGGCGCGGGGAGGAACTCGGTTTTAAAGACGTGGTACTTGACCGCGCCCTCCACCGGCGTGAGGGTGAGGACGATCGTATTCTCCGCGTTCAGCACGTCGGGGGCGTTCGTCACCACGCAGGGCGGCGAGAGGGCGGTGACCTTGCCGGGGATGCCTTTCAGATACCAGGCGCCGGCCTCCGGCGCCTTCTCCGCCGACTCGGCGAAGACCCAGTAGCAGACGGTGCGCGCGCCCGCCTGCCCCACCACCTGGGCCGTCGGCGGCCGGGGGGTGGCGAGGGGCGCGGCGACGAGCGCGCCGGCCGCGAGGAGGATGCATAGCACGAATAGGATACGCATGGGGAACCTCCCTTTATCGCATGGTGCCCCGCCGAAGCAGCGTCGGGGGCAGATAGTCTCGTATGTCGGGATGCGCATCGCCGGTGACGGCGTCAATGGCGCGCAGCAGGCCGGCGAGGCGATCAAAGGTGATGGCGTCAATGTCCGGGCGGTCCATCAGCTCGACGAGATAGCGCACGCCGATGAGGCCGAACTCGTCCGGCACGGCGCGGCCGAGCGACGCCAGCGCGTCTCGGATTTCGCCGGCGAAGTCGAGCGAGCGGCAGACGAAGCCGGTGCCCGGCGGCTGCGCGCGCAGGTAGTCCTCCAGCGCGGCGCGCGCCCGCGGATTCCGGTCGGTGCCGGTGGGAAATTCGAAGTAGTGCTCCGCCGGGCGGTAGCCCCCGGCGTGATCGGTCAGCGCCTCCGCGAAGCCCTGCTGGAAGAGGCGCGCGCCCGGCCAGTCGGAGGTGGAACCGACGTAGACGGGCCGCGTATAGCCGGCAAGGAGCAGCGCCGTCGCCGCCAGGTAGCCGCCGCGGCGGTAGTCGGGCAGCAGGTAGCTCTGCGCGGGCGGCGCGAGGCGGTACGGCTCGATGTGCAGGATGCGGATGCCCTCGGCGGCCATAGTCCGCAGCAGGTCGTCGTTGACCGGCGGGGTGGGCGTGCAGCAGGCGAGCAGCGCCTGATGGCGCTCGGCACGCACGCGCTCGAGGAAGGCGCGCTCCGGCGCCGGGTCCCAGCCGACGGCGGCGCGCGCGTAGACGCAGAGCAGGTAGGCCTGCGCCAGCGCGTAGTTCTGCGCGGCGATGAGGCTGTCGGCGTCGAAGGTGAACATGGCGGAGAGGGTGCGGCTGAAGGCCGCCGGGCGCTCCCAGGGCCGCACGAAGACGCCGGCGCCCCGGCGGGACTCCAGCCGGCCGTCCGCCACCAGCCGCGCCAGCGCCCGCCGCACGGTATTGCGGCTCGCGCCGAAACGGCGGCCCAGCTCCACCTCGGAGGGCAGCCGCCCGCCGGCGGGGTAGCGTCCGCCCTCGATCTCCCGGCGCAGCGCGAGGAGAATCTCCTCCGATCGCTTGCCCAGCCCCTGCTCGAAGCTCACAGTTATTCCTTTACAAGGACAGATTGTACCCTGATAGTATACAACACGATGGGGAGGATGGCAAGAGGGGGGAGGGGTGAAAAGGTGAAGGGGTGGAGGGAGCGGGCAAGCGCACTCCCCGTGTTCCGTGGGCGCGTCAGATCGTCCGCCGCAGGGTGGCGCGGTAGGTGGCGGTGGTGACGCCGCTGGCGATGGCGCCGCGGGGGATGTCGCGCAGGCGGGGGGTGAGGGCGGCGGCGAGGGTCTCGGTCCAGGCGGCGTCCTCGCGAAGGAAGAGGGGGATGCCCGGACAGGGGGCGGGGTGCGCGTGGCGCTTGAGCGGGCCGGTGTATGCATCGCCCGTCCAGGCGTCGCGCCAGGCGCCGGCGGGGAGGTAGACGTCGCGCGTCGCCGCGCCCTCCGTCACCACCGGGGCGACGAGGAGATCCGGGCCGAGCAGGAAGGCGTCGTCCACGATGTAGGTGATGGGGTCGGCGGGGTCGTGGAAGAAAAGCGGGCGCACGATGGGCGTGCCCGCGCGGTGCGCCTCCTCGGCGGCGGCGTAGAGGTACTCGCCCAGCGCGCCGTGCAGGTGGGCGTAGGCGCGGACCACCGCCAGCGTCTCCGGCGCGTAATGCCACGGGCCGTAGGAGAACTGCAGGATGGGGGTGAAGGCGCTGGCTTCCGTCCAGCGCACGAAGAGCTCGTCGGTGGGCAGCGGGGCGTCGGGGAAGCGCGTCTGCACCCGGCCGGGCACCATATCGCAGATGAGATAGGGGTAGCCGAGGATAGCCTGCGTCAGCGCCTGGGTCACTAGCGCGTGCAGGCCGTTGTCCAGTCCCCACACGCTGTCTTTTCCGCCCTCGCGGGTGATCAGCCCCTCGCGCTGCGCCATCCACGCCGTGCGCGACTCGGCATAGTCGGGGAAGTGGGTGGCGATGAACTCCAGGTAGCGGTTGGCAAACCCCTGCGGGCGCTGGGGCACGAAGTAGCGGGCGTGCGCCGGGGTGTATTTCCCGTCGCCGCCGTCGAATTTGAAGCCGACGAAGCCGAGGTCGGCCATCGCGCGCAGTTTGTCGGCGTACCAGCGCTCGCCCGCCGGACTGGTGACGTCCAGCAGGCCGGCTTCGCCCGCCCACCAGGTGAGGAGGCCGGGCAAGCCGGTGCGGCGGTCCTTCACCAGCCCGCCCATCGCCGCCAGCTCGGCGAAGGCGGGGGAATCGGTGTTGATGAAGGGGCTGGTCCACAGCGTGGCCGCGAAGCCGAGGGCGCGCAGCTCCGCCAGCAGGCCGGCGGGATCGGGGAAGGTGACGGGATCGAAGGCGATCTCCCCGAAGGAGGGTTGATACTTCTCGTCAATCTCCAGGATGCCGGCGGGGAGATCGCTGTCCACGATGGCGTGGGCGAAGGCGAGCACCTTCTGCTGGGTGAGGTCGCGCGGGTATTGCGTCCAGGTGGAGTAGATCGGCTTCGCGAAGACCTCCTTCGGGGGAACGCGGGCCGGCAGGCCGACCACGCGGAGCAGGCGCGCGAAGAGGTCCACGATGGTGTCATCCACCAGCACCAGGTATTCGAAAGCCGTCACGTCGGCCATGGCGACGCGGAAGAGGCCGTCGCCGTCGGCGTTGAGGCTGACGGCGAGCAGCTCCTCGGTGGGCACCACGATGCCGGCGCCGCCGGAGGTGAGCCAGATGGGGCTCTGCACGTTGTTGCAGAGGAAGGGATCGTGGCGCACCTGGCCGTTGTCCAGCGGCCACCACTGCGGCTCGTGATAGCCGTGGCCGTACCAGTGGCCGGAGCTGGCGAGATCGTAGGCGTCGCCGATGCGCTCGCAGGGCAGGCCGTCCGCCGGCTCCCAGCGCACGCGCAGGCCGTCCGGCAGGTAGCTGATGGTGGCGAGCATCTGCACGGTGGGATCGGTGGTGGCGCAGCGCAGCGTCATGCCGTGATGGTCGCGGTCTTCCGCCACCACGCCGGTGACGTAGTGCCACACGCCCCCGCGCCGGAACGCGCCGGGCGCGGGGCCACCGTCGCCCTCGCGGTCACTGCTCTGCAGCACCAGCCGGTCGCCGACATACAGGCGCAGCACGAAGGGGGCGGCGTCCACTTCACAGCGATAATTGACACGATCGGGCGTATGCATACGAGTCCGATATCCTGTCTTTGGTATTTGGCGGAGATGGTGATTTTACCTTTTCTCCCTGGCGGGCGCGACGCCGTCGCGTCGCGAATAGGTGTAGCGGGTTGTCACGTTGCACCGTGCTCTGTAGTCCGCGCCCTCCGCGGCGCGTGGTGCCGCATTGCTACCCCGTTTGCCAGCCGAAGCTTTAGCGAAGGCTGGTGCCGGATGACGGTGGTGTCGGACACGGGTGCGCATGTTGGTCACACGCGCCGCGGAGGGCGCGGACTACCCTGGGCTGGTGTGCTACACAGAGTACATTGTGACGGCCCACTACAAATAGGCACTCGGCTGTAGCCATAGTCACCGTCTGGAACAGGGCGGGAGCCCGGCCGGCTATCAGAGCGCTTATCTATACTCGGCCGGGCTCCCGCCCTGTTCCAGACGGTGACTCTCACTATCCCGGCCTGCATCCGGCGCGACGCCGTCGCGCCCGCCAGCAATGCGCGCGCATGCCGCCCCATTGGCGCTTTTCCCGCAGTTCCGCTACAATAGATCGGGAGCACGCGCGACACCATGACCGTCACCCAACGCCTGGCCCTGATCGCCACCCCCTATCGCGGCACGCTGACCGCCAGCCTGGCGCTCGTGGTGCTCACCACCTTCATCGAGACGGTGATCTACTCGGTGCTCTTCTCCGCGCTCCTCTTTTTTGTCGTCGGCGAGCAATTTTTGCGCGCGCGCAACATGTCCATGGAGTATTTCGGCTTCGACCTGGGCCAGGCGCTGGCGCGTTTCGCCAACTCCAAGGAGCCGATGACGCTGCTGCTGGTGCTCGCCGCCTTCAGCGTGCTGGTGGTCTTCATCAAGTGCGCGGCGGCGTCGCGGCAGGGGTATCTCATCAACAAGTTCGCCAACCTGATGGCGCGCGACATCCGGCAGCTGGTCTTCGGCCACTTCCTGCGCCTCTCGCCGTCGCAGCTCGAAAAGGACGGCACCGGCGCGCTGCTCTCGCGCACCACCGCCGACGTGGTGGTGCTGCAGTCCTGCCTCGGGCAGCAGCTCGTGGAGATCATCCACGCGCCGCTCACCATCCTCTTCTCCGTCATCGCCATGCTGCTCATTGACTGGCGTCTCACCGGCACCGCGCTGCTGCTCGCGCCCATCATCGCCGCGCTCATCGCCGTCGCCGGGCGGAAGATCCGCAAGCTCGCGGTCATCATCCAGGACCGTTTCGCGGCGATGAATGCCGCCCTCGTCGAGCGGCTGGGCAATATCCGCGTCATCCAGTCCTTCGTGCGCGAGCCCTACGAGCACGCGCGCATCGGCGACGTGAACGATATCTACTACCGCGAGACCATGCGCGCGGTGCGGCTGTCCGAGCTGCTCACCCCCGGCGTCGAATTCATCGCCATGCTCGGGTTCGTGATCGGCATCCTCATCGGCGGCGTCGCCGTCTTCAGCGGCCACATCGCGCCGGAAAAATTTTTCCTCTTCCTCGCCCTCGCGCAGAAGGCGGGCTCGCAGTTCCGCGGCCTCTCCCGCATCACGCAGGTGCGCCAGCAGGCCACTGGCGCCGCCGACTGCATCTTTCGGGTGCTTGACGTCGAACCGGAGATCACCGACGCGCCGGACGCCCGGCCGCTGGCGCGCGTCGAGGGACGCGTCACCTTCGAGGCCGTCAGCTTCCGCTACGCCACCGGCTCGGACGTGCTCGCCGACATCACCTTCGAGGCCGAGCCGGGCGAGGTGATCGCCCTCGTCGGCCCCAGCGGCGCCGGGAAAACGACGCTCATCAACCTCATCCCGCGCTTTTATGATCCCACCGCCGGGCGCATCTGCCTTGACGGCGCCGATATCCGCGCGGTGACGCTCGCCTCGCTGCGCGGGCACATCGGCACCGTGCCGCAGGAGACGGCGCTCTTCAGCGGCACCATCGAGGAGAATATCCGCTACGGCAAGCTGGACGCGCCGGCCGACGCGGTGATGGAGGCGGCGCGCGCCGCCAACGCGCTGGAATTCATCGCGCGCCTGCCGGACGGCGTGCAGACCGTCATCGGCGAGCGCGGCGCCCGTCTCTCCGGCGGCCAGCGCCAGCGCATCGCCATCGCCCGCGCGCTGCTGAAAAACCCGCGCATCCTCATCCTGGACGAAGCCACCAGCGCCCTCGACACCGAGAGCGAGATGCTCGTGCAGACCGCCCTCGACCGCCTCATGCTCGGGCGCACCACCTTCGTCATCGCCCACCGCCTCAGCACCATCCAGCACGCCACCCGCATCCTCGTGCTCGAGCGTGGGCGCATCGTGGAGAGCGGCCCGCACGTCGCCCTGCTGGAGCAGAACGGCCTGTACCGGCGGTTGTACGAGATGCAGTTCCGCGGCGCGGACGCGGGGGTGAGGAGTGGGGATGAGGCGTGAACGGGCGGGCGAGAGTCCTCGCCCTCCAGGGAACATATCGAGTACGATTACGAGCACGACTACGATTGGGTGACTACCCCAAATTTTGTGCAAAATCGCAAAACGGGGGGGGTAGTCGTTTTACCGCCTGGTTGCCTACGCGGACGCGCCTTGCTCAGGCTGCGGCGCTACTACAAACAAGTATGCCTGCGAACGGTTGCAGAGAAAATAAAAGATTGTTTTTCTGCAAAAAGTATGGTCGGACCACCTGCGCGGTATTGTTCCGTTCGGCGAGCGGTATGTAATTGTCACGGTACGGGCGGCAGTATAGCACACTTTTGTTCATTTTTCAAGCAGACGTTTGCACATCATTGCCTGTAGGCATAGCACGGTGTGGAAGTCGAAGACCCCGCATGCAAACGGGGCCGGCTATCGCCGCGCTCAGCGATGTTGAGTGATGCGCCTTCCGCATCTGGCAGCGAATCTGGAAGCCGACGAGAGTCGCGCCCGGCGTGTATGTCTGCTCACCTGAGCGCGACTCTCGTCGGCTTCTAGACTCGCTGCTAAACTTGAGAGATTTCCTGATGAACATAGGCTGTGCGCGGCGATGGCCAGCCCCGTTTGCATGCGGGGTCTTCGACTTCCACACGGCGCTGTTGCCTCTCCCGTGATCGCGCGAATCCCACCCTCTTGACACCAGAACAGAAGTGTGCTATGCTTGCGCCTGTATTCTAGTACGGGCGCAAGGAGGGCGGAATGACGAATTTTCAATTGGCAATGGTCAATCTTCATGGTTTGATTCCCCCTTTCGCCCACCCAGCGGTATCACCCCGCATGTTGCGATTTTGCATGTTGCGCGGGGTGATACGCGGGGGTGGTGGACGGCGAGGTAAGGGAGGATGGGCATGATGGCGCGCTGGGGGGCGCTGCTGGTGCTTGCCGTGCTGCTCGCCGGCTGCGGGAGTGGCAGTCTGACCGGGCCGGCGGCGGCGCCGATTGCGCCTGAGGCGCAGGTGCTCGTCGGCGAGCGCGCGCTGGAGCTGGATTTCGCCGTCTTCGGCCCGCTCACCGGCGATTTCACCGGCGCGGAGGGCACGCTGGCCGAGCAGGTGGCGGCGGACTGCGCGACGGCGGGATGGCTGCCCTACTGGCAGGCCGCGCTGGCCGGCGCGGGGCTGACCGCGACGCGCAACGGCGTCACCGCGACGGCGGCGCTGGCCCCGCTGGCGGACGATCCGCGCGATCACTACGCCGTGACCCTCACCCTGAACGGCCTGGACGAGGAGAGCGGACAGGGCTACGCCAACGTGACGGTGCTGACCGGGCGGCTGGGCGTGACGGCCGCGGAGCCGCGCGCGGTCTCCCTCACCCTGACGCCGGCGGCCGCGCCGGAGACGGCCATCACCGTCGAGCATGACCTGGCGACGCGCGAGCGCGTCATCGCGGTGACGGCGGCGCGCCTGCGGACGCGTACCGTGCTCACCCTCACCGCCGCCGGCACCGTTGAGCGCGCCGACTGCGCCGTCTACGCCCGCGAGGCGGCGGGCGAGCGGCTGCGGCGCACCATGCATTTCCACGCCGGCAATGAGGTCCTCCCCGCCGTCGCCGCCGGCATGCGGCTGGCCTGCTTCATCTACGACCCGTCGCTCGGCGACGCGGCGGCGGACAACCTCTGCTACGTCCTCCTGCTGCGCGAGGAGGGCACCGGCCTGCAGCGGCGTTTCAGCCGGCTGCTGGGCGCCTGGCGCGAAGAGCCGGTGACGCTGGGCGGGTGACGCCCGTCACCACGCCACCGGCGGCGGCAGCGGCGCCTCGGGCGCCGGCACGGTGACGGGGAGCGATTCCCGCGCCGCGCCGGAGTTGCCCTCGGCGTCCCACGCCCAGACGGTGATGTAGTAGGTCTGCGCCGCGCCGGTGCTATTGGTGTTCGCCGGCACCGGCACCTCGCCCTGATAGCGGCCGGGCGTGGTCGCCGCCAGCGGGAAGGCGTCACCGCTGGCTCCCGGCCCGCTGATGCGGGCGGCCACCGACGCCACCCCCACGTTATCCGTCGCCGTGGCCGTCACGCCGCAGGCGCCCCCACGCCACCCGCGATCCGGCGGCGCCAGCGAGACATCCCCCACCACCGGCGCGGTGCGGTCGCGCGGCGTATAGGGCGCCCCGCCGCCGCTGCTCGCGCAGCCGACGATGACGAGGGCATAAAAGCCGATCACGCTCAGGATCATCAGGATTTTCATGGACGCGACTCCCGGATTCGTGTTTCACGGCACCGCGCACGACGTCACGCCGCGCACCGTGCGCCCCTCCGCATCCTCGGCGATGAGGGTGATGAGCACCGCGCCGCGGGCGAGGCGGGCGCCGTTCGCGGCGCGGCCATCCCAGCACAGCGCGCCCTCCGCCGCGCGGGTGGGCGGCAGCGCGCGGATGAGGCGGCCCGTCGGGGTGCGGATTTCCGCGCGCACCGTGGCGGGGGCGGTGAGGCGATACTGCACCGCCACCCCGACGCCGCGCCCCGCCGGCGCGGCGGAGAGCGCCAGCAGGCGCAGCGCCCCGCGCGCGGCCGTCTCGATGCGGAAGCTGGCGGCGCGGCCGTCGGCGGGCATGGTGAAGCGATAGGCGGCGCTGGTGCGCAGGTAGCGCCGCGCGCCGGTCGCCTCATCCACCAGCACCAGCCCCAGGCCGGCGGGCACGCCCGTCAGGTCCGGCCAGCTCAGCGTCACCGTCTCGCCGGGGGTGGGCGTCGTCACCGTGAAGCGCCAGGGGCCGGCCTCGTCGCTGATCGCCATCGCGCGCCCGCCGGGGAAGCTTAGCTCCACCGTCGGCTCCAGCGGCGCGGGCGGCTGGATGATGCCCTGCGCGCGCCGCACCGCCGCCGGTGAGCCGACGCCGAACCAGTTCCAGCCGTCTTCGCCCGTCCCGGTGCTCGCCACCAGCCGGACCTGCCAGCCGTCGGCGGGCAGCGCGCGGCCGCGGGCGAGCGCCTGCGCGGGCGCCGGCGGCGGCAGCTCCAGCGCGCAGGCGCGGGTCGTCTTGATCCAGTAGCCCTGCCAGCCGTCCAGGTGATGCGCCGCGCCGGCGATCTCCGGCGCCCCCACCAGCCAGTATTGCCCGGTGGTCGGGTTCGCCGTCCCCGGCGTCCAGCCCCAGGCGTAGTCGGCGATCCAGCCGGCGGCGGCCGCGGCGGCGAGCGTCTTCGTCTCGCCCCCGGCGATGACGCCGATCAGCGCCGGGTCCCACGTCACCGGCTTCGTCCACGGGTTGCCGAAGGTATTCCAGCCCGCCGCCAGCGCGATGCGGACGGGCGCCGCCCGCGACACCTCCTGGCCGGCCGGCTCCAGCGTCTTCACGTCCGCCCAGTAGCCCCAATACGCGCGGCCCGGCACGTCCGCCGCCGGCGACAGCCAGGTCACCTTCAGCGGGTCGTTGCCGTAGGTGACGTAGCCCGTGCCGGGCAGGTACCGGGCCCATTTCTGCTCGGCGAAGCCCAGCAGCGCCTTCGGGTCGGCTTCTTCCGGCTTCAGCGGCACGCTGACCAGCCGCAGCCCCCTCCCGAGGGTCACCTGCCGCCCGATGCGCGTGACGGCGTCCGGCTCCGCCGGCGCCGCTTCCACGTGCCCGATGGCGTCCTCCGCGACGCTGTAGAAGCGATAGGTGTGTCCGAAGGTGCCGGTGAACGCCGCCGCGGTGGCGGTGACGCGCTCCTGCCAGACCTGATAGGGACCGCCGTTATCGCTGACGTAGACGGTATAGCAGGCGAGGCCGGAGCCGTTCGCCTCATCCTGGCCGCTCCAGCGCACGGTGAAGACGGTCTCTTCCTGCACCGCGGGCAGCGCCGCCACCGCGCTGGTCGGCATGCCGGCGTCAATGGTGTTCAGCACTTCGTTCGTCGGCGTCGCCGCGCCGCCGTCCAGCGCGGCCGTCGCCCGGTTGCGAATGATGGCCCCGCTGACCAGCGTCGTCTTCGGGCGCACGAAGATGGCAGCCTCCACGGCCATGCCCGGCGGCAAGACATCGGTCACCGTCGCGCGCGCCGGGTCACGGCCGGTGATGACCCAGACCAGCTCGCCGGTGGCCGCGTCGAAGGTCACCGTCACCTCGGCGATGCTGTTCACCTCCGGCCGCAGGTCCGCGTAGCCCCGCAGCGGCCAGACGGCATTGGTATAGGTCACCGTCTTGCCGGCGACGCGCAGCGGGCCGATCATCAGCGTGCTCCAGTTCAGCGCGGCGTCCAGCGTATCGCGGATGCGCACCTCTTTGGCGGCGGCGGTCGCCGTCGCCGGGTTGCGGGCGGTGATGCGGTAGTCCATCGTCTGATTGGCGAGGATGAAGCCCACGCCGGACAGCCCCAGCGGGCCGGTTTTGCCGTGCGCCGGGCCGGTGGCCGTGATGGATGGCGCGTACTGCCGGCGGATTTGCAACCGCGGATAGGCGCCGGGGGCCAGGAGCAGCGCTACCGCCTTCTCCAGCAGCGCGCCGGCCGCGGCGGCGTCGGTGGCCGGCAGCAGCGGGGCCAGCCCGCCGGCCGCGCGCATCTCCGCCGCCAGCGCGACGGCGGGATCCCAGGCGGGCCGCGCGGGTGCGCCCGCCCAGCGCGCCAGCGCCGGCGGCACGGCCTGCCCGGCGAGCGTCGTCACCGCGCCGGCCTTCGCCGTCGGCACGGCGAAGGCCGCCCGCGCCGCGTCGGCGAGCAGGCTCTGCACTTGCGCCGCGGACAGCGCCGACGTCGCCAGCGTCGCCTGCGGGAAGAGCGCGCCCGCCGCGCGCCCGCGCGTCACCAGCGGCGTGAAAATCACGGTGAGGGTATGCGTCTCACCCGGCCCCACGCGCGGCAGCCACCAGGCCAGCGGGCCGTCCAGCGCGCCAGTCTGCTCGGCGGAGGCCAGCACCGCGCCGGTCTCATCGGTGACGCTGTGCACCTGATAGACCGCGCCGGGCAGGTACAGGCAGAGCAGGCGCCCGGCCACGTCGGCGCGGCCCCGGTTGCCGTACTGCACGGTGGCGGTGGCCCGCTCGTGCAGCGTCAACGCCCGCGGCGCCGTCAGTTCGCACCAGAACTCGCTCGCCCCGCCGGCGGTGGGCGTCACCGCCGCCGGCAGCAGCGCCGTCGCGCCGCCGGGGTTCGTCACGCGTATGTCCCAGGCGCCGCTCTTGCCGGTCAGGTCCACCAGCGCGCTCAAGTACTTGCGGTCGGCGCGCAGGGCGACGGCGCTGGCGGTCACCGTCTCAGTGCCCCTGGCGAGCGTCACCGTCGCGTGTTCGGCGAAGCACGCGCCGGACAGCCCCAGCGTCACCGGGCCGGCGTTGTCCGGCGCCGCCGGCGTCACGCCGGTCAGCGTCGGCCCCTTCACGGTCACCGCGCAGGCGGCGTGTTTCGGGATGGGAAGCTGGCTGCAGCGGATGGCGGCGGCCAGCTCCACCGTGGACTCCGGCGGCGTCGCGGTGTCCAGCGTATACTGGTAGGTGACGGTGCGGGCGGCGCCGACGGCCAGCGTGCCCAGCGCCCAGGTGATGGTGTGCGTGGCCGGGGCGTAGGTGCCGGGGTCCGCCGAGTCCGCGACAATGGTCGCGGCCGCGGGCAGCGTGCAGGTGAGCGTGGTGCCCGTCGCCGCGCGGGTGCCGGCGTTCCGCGCGGTCAGCGTGCCGGTGATGGGCGTGCCGACCGGCACCTGGGCGGCATCGGCGGCGTGCGCGAGCAGGAGCGCCGGCGACAGCGCGCCGGTCTGCAGGGCGCTGTAGGGGATGTCCGGCTTCGGCGCCATGCGCACGCTGAAGGCGGAGCGCCCCGCCGGCGCCAGCACGCGCGCCACGGTGTAGGCGCCGTCGGTAGAGAGCGCCAGCTCGTGGTCCTGTCCGAGCGCCACCCCGTACACCTCCGTGCCCGCGGAATTCCAGTATGCCGCCCAGCGCTCGCCCGGCCTCGCGAAGGCGCCCAGCGTGGCGGGATACAGCGCCGTCACCCCGCTGGTGACGTAGCTTTTCGGCGCCACCGGATCGCCCGGCACGGCGTAACTGAGCGTGCCGTTGGGCAGCGCCGGCACGATGAGCGCGTTGCCGAAGATCATCGGCCGCGGGGTATCCACCTCGCAGCGCAGCTCCGCCCCCGCCGCCGTGCCGCGGATGAGCAGCGTGCGGGTGACCGCCGTTCCGGCATGCCGCCAGGTCATCTGCAGATTGGTCGCGTCGGCGGCCGTGTCGGCGAGCGTCCACCCGCCGGCGAAGTCGCCGCCTTCCGGCGCCAGCAGGCTCGGCGCGCCGTCCCCGTCGCCGCTCAGGTAGACGTTCTCACCGGGGTAGTATTTCACGCGGCTCACCGTCGTCTTCGCCAGATTCACCTTCGCTTCAATGGCGGCATTGCTGTAGTAGAGGCTGCCGGCGCCGCTTAGGTCGGCGGTGGCGGAGAGGGTGAAGTCGCCCGCCGTCGGGCTGGCGACGGTGACGACCGCCGGCGACCCCAGGCCGGCCACCGCCGCGCGGGTGCCCACCTCCAGCCGCTTCACGTGGCCGGGCTCCTGGAGCACCAGCGGGACGGTGCATTGCAGGGTGAGGGGCCGCCCCGCCGGCAGGGCGAGTTGATAGAACTTGCGGTGCGCCGCGCCGGCGATGCGGCCGCTGATGGTGCCGCCATCCGCCAGCGCCGGCAGCGCGGTATTCGCCCACAGCCGCTCGCCCGCGTCATGCACAAAGCCGGCATCCGGCGCGCGCTTGCGCAGCAGGTAGCGAGTCGCCGCCGGCTGCGCGGGCAGGTAGAGATAGTCGCTCGCGACGCCGCCGAAGGTCGCCGCCGGCGCCGTCGCTGACCCGCGATACACCTCCACCGGCCGCGACCCGCCCCCCTCCTGCTCCGCGACGAGGAAGAGCGGCTTGCCGGCGGGCGCCGTCACCTCGAACCAGCGCTCGTCGCCGGCGTGCGCCAGCGCCGCGTCCACCTCCTGTCCCAGCGGCAGCGCGGGAAAACTCTTCGTGGCGCGCAGCGTGTAGGCGCCCGCCGCGCCGGTGAGGCGCAGGTACGCGGTGAGCGGCCCGACCAACACCTCGGTCACGTCGCCGGTGGTGGACCCCGTCGCCGCCGGGGCGTTGAGCGGCGAGGAGAAGCGCAGCGGGGTGTCGGTGCGGAAGGCCGTCGTTTTATCCAGATGCAGCAGCAGCTCCTCGCCGGCGGGGACGGTCACCTCGTACCAGTGGATGTCCGATGCATTCGCGATGGTGTCGGTGAAGCTCGCCGCCGGCAGCGCGGGCAGGTGGCTGCCGCCGGTCAGCTTCACGCTGGGGGCGGTGCTGTCGCTCACCTTCAGGCCATACGTCCCCGCCGCCGCGTCGGGCAGGAAGAGCAACTGGTCCTTCGGCCCGTAGGCGATGCCCGCCAGCGGTCCGGCCAGGCCGTTCAGGTAGAGGCTGAGCTGCACGGTGTGTTCCGAATTGTGGTCGGCGAAGGCGAAGAGCGGCTGGCCGGGCGCCGTGGGCAGCGCGTACCAGCGCACGCTGTGCGGGCCGGGCAGGTCGGCGGTGACGGGCGTCGTCTCCTGCAAACGCGGCAGCGCCTGCAGGGCGTGAAGGGTGTACGGCAGCGGGGCCGGCGCCGCCGCGCCGGGCGCGAACATCTCCACGCGGATGACGTAATCGCCGCCCACCGGCGGGGGCACGACGATCCACGGGTCCGGCACGGCGCCCGCCGGCGCGGCGGCGCGGTCCGTCTGATAGAGGATGGCGCCGTCGGCGCCGCCCTGGCGCACCTCGACGTAGGACGCCCACCCCGTCTCCTTGAAGAGGCCGAGATAGAGCGGCTTATTCGCGGCGGCGGTCACCCGGTAGAGGGCGAAATCCCCCGCCGCCCGGATGCTGCCCGCCAGCGAACCGCCCTCACCCGTCAGTGGGATGGTGGGGATGGCGCGCGCCACCTCGATGGTACAGGGCGCGGCGGCGGCCGTGCCCGCCGCGGACAGGACCAGGTAATACGTGCCGTTCGCCGCGGCGGCGGGCAGATACAGGAGCTGGCTGCCCGCCCCGCGCGCGGCGGCCAGCGGCGCGCCGGTGATAGCATCCCGGTACAGGTGCGCCGTCGTCTCGACCGCGGCGGGGATTTTCAGCAGCACGTACAGCGGCCCGGCGGCGGCCGTGGGGATCGGATACACCCGCGTCGTGCCGCCGGCGGGCACGGCGGCGTCCTCCAGCGCGGCCGTCGCCAGGGCGGTGTGCGCGGAGAGCGTATAGGTGACCGCGCCCATCGCCGCGTTATCCTGCGCCAGCACCACCTGGTACGCTCCGGCCTCCACCTGCGGTAGGTAGAGCACCTTCTCGCCCAGGTCGTTGCGCACGCTGCCCAGCGTCACCGGCGCGGCGCCCGCCGCGCGCAGCTCCAGCGTCAGCGCGCCGGCGGCGGCGGCTGTCACCCGGTAGCGCAGCGCCAGCGGGCCGTCGGCGGGCAGCGCCAGGTCGTAAGTGAGCACGTCGCCGTAGGCCAGCGTCCCCTGCGCCGCCTCGCCCAGCACCAGCGGCGCCGGCGCCTGCCGCGCCCGCCCCGCCGCGCCCCCCGGCGCGAGCAGCGTGCCGCAGGCCAGCAGCCCGACAGCGAGGATACCGGCGATTCGGCGACAAACGGCACCCATGACAACACCCCTCCGACCACAAGACTCCGCTTCATCTTCCCGCGAGGAAGCGGCGGACCCTGTGCCGGCGAGGGCGCAAGGCCGGCCCGTGTGCCGGGAAGTGAACAAAACCGGCGTCCCGGTGTCTATCCAGGAAACCCTCGATTGGAGACCATCATGCGCGCCTTCATCCTGCTGCTCTTCGCCCTCGCCGCCGGCATCGCCCTCGCCCAGGCCCCGGCGCTGCGCCTGCCGGCGCTCTTCGCCGACGGCATGGTGGTGCAGCGGGAGAAACCGCTGCCGGTGTGGGGCTGGGCGGAGCCGGGGGCGGCGGTGACGGTGACCCTCGCCGGGCAATCCCGCACGGCCACCGCCGACGCCGCGGGCAATTGGCGCGTGATGCTGAAGGCGCTGAAGGCCGGCGGCCCGCATACGCTGACGGTGGCCTCGAAGGAGCAGGCGATCACCCGCGCCAACATCCTCGCCGGCGACGTCTGGGTCTGCTCCGGGCAGTCGAATATGGAGATGAACGTGGGCGGCGTGCTGAACGCCAGGGAGGAGATCGCCGCCGCCACCGACGACCGCATCCGCGTCTTCGTCGTGCCGCACACCCTCGCCGATGCGCCGCGGGCGGAGGTGGCGGGCCGGTGGCTCGTCTGCTCGCCGAAGACGGCCGGGGGCGTCTCCGCCGCCGCCTACTTCTTCGCCCGCGAGATTCGGGCGCGGGTGGACGTGCCCATCGGCCTCATCCAGAGCTGCTGGAGCGGCACCCCGGCCGAAGCGTGGACGCCGATGGCGACGTTGACGCGCCACCCGGCGCTGGCGCCCACGCTGGCGCGGCGCTTCACCGACGCGGCTGCCTTCGCCGAGGCCGACGCGCGATTCAAGGCGTTTTTCGCGCGGTGGGTGCGGGAGCATCACGCGGTGGATACCGGCAACGCGGGCGAAGGGCTCGGCTGGGCGAACCCCGGCTTCGATGACCGCGGCTGGCGCCCGATGCGCGCGCCGATCTCCTGGGAGCGCAACGAGCCCGCCTACTACATGAACGGCGTCATGTGGCACCGCCGCGCGGTGGAGCTCCCCGCCGCGTGGGCCGGCCGCGCGCTGACGCTGACGCTGGGCAAAATCGGCGACGCGGATACCACCTACTTCAACGGCGCGCGGGTGGGCGCTACGGGCGCGGATGACTTGCGGGCGAACGAGACGGTGCGCGTCTACACCGTGCCCGCCGCGCTGGTGAAGGCGGGCCGGGCGGTGATCGCCGTGCGCGTCTTCAACCGCTGGGGCGAAGGCGGATTTTTGGGCCCGGCCGACCGGTTCTCGCTGGCGCCGGTTGATCGCGCCGACGCCGCGCCCATCAGCCTCGCCGGCGAGTGGCGCAACGCCATCGAGCGCCAGGTGGATGATATCGCCACGCCGCACGGGCCGATCCCGCCGGACAGCTCCTGGTCGCCGGGCAAGCTCTTCGACGGCATGGTCGCCCCGCTCACCGCCGCCCCCATCAAAGGCGCCATCTGGTACCAGGGGGAATCGAACGGCGGCTACGGGTATCAGTACCGCACCCTCTTTCCGGCGATGATTACCGGCTGGCGGAAAGCCTGGGGGCAGGGCGACTTCCCCTTCTACTACGTGCAGCTCGCCAACTGGCTGCACCGGCAGGAAGTGCCGGGCGAGTGCCTGTGGGCGGAGCTGCGCGAGGCGCAACTGCTGACGCTGGCGCTGCGCAACACCGGCATGGCGGTGGCCATTGACATCGGCGACGGCAACGACATCCACCCGAAGAATAAGCAGGAGGTGGGGCGGCGGCTGGCCCTGTGGGCGCTGGCGAAGGACTACGGCCAGACGGTCGTCTACTCCGGCCCGCTGTATCGCAAGATGCGCGCCAAGGGCGGCAGCATCGTCCTCTCCTTCGACCACGCCGATGGCCTCGCCAGCCGCGACGGCGCGCCGCTCACCGGCTTCGCCATCGCCGGCGCGGATCGCAAATTCGTCTGGGCGGAGGCGACGATCGCCGGCAACACGGTGGTCGTCTCCAGCCCCGCCGTGCCCACACCCGTCGCCGCCCGCTACGGCTGGCACTACAACCCCGACTGCACGCTCATCAACGGCGCCGGCCTGCCCGCCTCCCCCTTCCGCACCGACGCCTGGCCGGGGCTGTCGGCGGGGGTGGAGTAGGCGCTATTTCATCACCACCCATATTCCCAGCACGCCGGCCACCTGGAGGGCGGTGACCGCCTGCCAGAGGAGGAGGAGGGCGAGGAAGGCGAGGCTGTGGCGCAGCTCGTCGGTGAGGGAGCGGAGGTTGACCGTCTCCGGCGGAGTGGGGTCGAAGAGGGCGAGGTTGGGGATGAAGCGCGGCACGCGCGCCATGTAGTCGTGGAAGACCGCGCCGAAGAGCGCGGCGAGGGTGCGCTCCTCGTGGCGCACGGTGGTGCGGTACTGCACGGCGAAGTAGACGAGCACGAGGAGGAGCACCAGCGGGTTGCTGGTGATGACGGCGAAGCCGAGGCCGAGGAGAAAGCTGCCGGCATAGAGCGGGTTGCGCGTGACGCTGTAGGGGCCGGCGGTCTGCAGCGCGCTGTCCTTGCGGCCGCCGATGTAGAGGGTGCTCCACAGGCGGATGAGCATGCCGAGCACCACCAGCGCGTAGGCGACGGCGTCCAGCGCGAACTGGATGGCGGGCAGCGCGCGGATGTCCCACAGGCGCACATAGAGCACGGCGGGCAGCAGGAGAAAAAAGAGCAGCAGGCCGAGGCGCGCGCGGTGGCGCACGATGAACGACCCGCTCGTCTTTTTCGGCGCCTGGATGTCCGATAGTGTGCGCATACCCCTCCCCTTTCGCCGCGCGGGCGGTGGCTCCCGTCAGCGGCGCGGCGCCCGGTTGCGGAAGATGAGACAATAGTGATGGTGATAGTTGGGCACGAAGCTGCGGGGGTAGCCCCAGATGCCCAACGGCTTGGTGTTCTGGCACCAGATGCGCTCGCCCTGGAAGAGCAGGTCGTCGGCGAGCTCGCGCGCCAGCTCCCAGGCGAGGGGCACCACCTCGCCGTCGGGGGCGCGGTAGTTCTGCATGACGATGGTGAGGTAGGCGTCGGGCTTCAGCAGCCGCGCCACCCCGCGGTAGACGCCGCCCAGCGCGCGCAAAAAGGCGCCCAGGTCGCGGAGATTGCCCAGGTCGCGCGGGTCGGCGGAATATACCGCGTCCAGCCCCTGGTCCGCGCGCTGCTGGTGCTTCGAATAGACGCCGCCGCGGCTGGTGTGCAGCATCGCCCCGTACGGGGGCGAGCTGATGGAATAGTCGAAGACGGGCAGGCCGTCCGCAAACGGTAACTCGCCCAATTCCTCGCGGTGCGGCGCCCAGAAGGCGGGGTCGGCCAGCGCCGCCGCGTCGCCCGTCAGGCAGACATGCGGCGTCCCTTCCAGCGCCACGCGCATTCCGGCGATGGCGGCGTAGCGCTCGGACAGCTCCACCCCCACCCCGCGCCGCCCCTCCTCGGCGCAGGCCACCAGCGTGGCGCCGGAGCCGGCGAAGGGGTCCAGCACCCACCCACCCGCCCTGGTGAAGAAGCGCAGGAACTCCGCCGCCATCTCCTCCGGATAGCGCGCCGGGTGCAGCTCCGTCCCCTTGTTCCGGTGATACCGCGGCGAATCGCACACGAACCACGTCCGCGTGAATTTGATCCACGCGGTGCCGTCCAGGTCATTCAACTCGTTCTTAGGGTGATGCTGGCCCATGATGCTCTCGCGGAATCATCCGCGTATCACCCCGCGGCACAGGCGAATGTGCAACATGCGGGGTGATGCCGCCGGGTGGGCGGAATGCAGAATGGTGAATTGCGAATTGACAATGGAGAATGGGTCATTCCGCCCCCCTTCCGCTTGCTGTGTGATACAGGCGGCAGTATGGCACACCTTTGTTTCCGTGTCAAGGGGGTGCCGGGCCGGGGGTGAGAAGTGGGCGGGCGATCCCGATTGATGCGCTTTGCCACATGACTCCCGTGTTGTGTGGTATCCGGTCCGTCGGCCCGATCCGGGGGACGGCTCCCGCCCTCTCGCTCCCTCCCCCTGTGCCCACTGGCACGGGGGGAGGGCCGGGGAGGGGGGCCGAGGCCAGGGCCGGATGCGTTCGTGGCGCCGCGCCCATACCTGCACCTAGCGCCACTCCGCTCCGCTGTGTGGCGCACTACCAACAGCCGAGTGCAGTATCGAAGGGAAATTCGGCGCTTCTCTTTCCGTCCATCTCCTAGCGAATAAACGCTTTCGGCTATCTTCCCGCGTACCCTGACAACGTGGGACGGGTGTCCCACCGTCTCATGGTATCGCCACCTCCTGCACCCAGCGCGTTTTGTCTACCGTCAGCTCCGTCCAGGGGAGGAGTTCCTGTTTGTCGCGTTCCACGCGGTAGGTGAGGGGGGCGCCGGGGGGGGCGGGGAGGGGGTAGTAGCCGCTGGCAGGGTAGCAGCGCACCTCTTTGTCGCCCGCGCGCACCACGACGACGGCGTTGTCCACCGCGCCGGCGGCATCGCGGAGGCGGAGGTAGACGGCGTCCGGGCGGGTCGCGGCGAAGGCGAGGGGGGCGTCAGCGGCGGCGTCCGCCCGGGCGGGGGTGAGGGCGAAGTAGGCGAAGGAGCCTGACAAACCGCGCACGAAAGGCCCGACGCCGCGCAGGGCGCGGTCCACGGCCAAGCGGAACGTGCAGGGGCCGGCGGGCACGCGCAGGAAGAAGCTGCCGTCGGCGGCCACCGGCACCTCGCAGGACTGGCCTCCGATGATCAGGTTCATGCCCTTGTAGCCCTCGTCGTAGGTGGCGATGATCGCCAGCGGCAGCGCGCCGATGGCCTCGCCGGTGGCGGCGTCGGTGACTTTACCGGTGACGGTAATCATGGGGCGCAGGCTGATGCGGTAATCCTGCGGGCGGGGCGACGGCTTGGCGGCGGGGCCGCTGCGGTCGCCGGCGATTTTGGCCCAGCCCTGGCCGTAGCCGGGGGCTTCGGCGCGGGCGACCATCTCGTCAATGGCCGGCACGCCGGGGAAGCGGTAGCGGCCCTCGGCATCGCTGACCGCCACCATCAGGTAGAGCGTCTGCCGGTTGAAGGCGCCGGGACGGGGCACCAGGGACACCCGCGCGCCGCGCACGGGCACGCCGGTGGCGGCGTCCGTCACCGTGCCCTGCAGCGGGGCCGTTTCCACCAGCGTGATGGTGCGCTCGGTGAGGCGCTCGGGCGGCAGGTTGAAGTTCACGCTGCCGTCGCCCACCAGCAGGACATCGCCCTGTTGCGCGCATACCGCGACGGAAAAGATGCCGCCCTGGTCGCGCGGGTTCGGGCGCACCACCCCGCGCAGGGTGAAGCGGCCGTCCTGATCGGTGACGGCGCAGAGCGCCGGGGTGGCGATGTTCGCCGGCGCGTAGTTGAAGCGGCTGGGCGGGGTGAAGCCGCCGCCGCCGGAGGTGACCACCTTCACCTCGGCGCCGGCCACCGGCTGCTTGTCCGGCCCGACCACGCGGCCGGTGATGGGGTAATCGGGGCGCAGGGTGATGGTCGCCGGCGTCTCCTGGCGGCGCGGCCCCGGCCGGCCGCTGTCGTCGCCGACGAGATGCATCAGCACCAGGGCGTGGCCTGGGGCGTCAATGAGCGCATACGCGAGCGGCAGGCCGGCCCGGGGGTCATGTGTAAAGGTGAGCGTGGTCGTCACGCGTCCCTGGGCATCGGTGGTCAGTTGCCGGTCTTCGCGCAGCGAGCCGTCCTCTTCATTGAGCACGCGCACGAGCACGCCAATCCCGGCGGCGGGCGCGCCGTCCGGCTTCAGCACCGTCGTCGCAAAGGGCACCGCCACCTCGGCCCCCGCCCGCAGGAGCAGCGCCAGCCCGCACACCCAGCAGCAGATCCATCGCGCCATCTTGACCTCCCGTCGCGCCCGCCGGCCGGCGCGGCCCAGTGTACCGGTATGGTAGCGGATGAGGGGAGAGATGGCAAGAGGGCGTTCTGCGCGAAAAATGGGGAGGCCGGGGGCTGTCCCCGCTGTCCCGGAGGCCGCCGCCGTGCGCTTACTCGACTTCGCCGGGGACGGGGACGCACCATTCGGCGAGGCGGCGGGTGACGAATTCTTCGTCGTACTGGCCCAGGCGGCCGACGCGGCGGCGGAGGAGGTTGTGCTGGTCGCGGTCGCCGGCGACGAGGCAGGCTTTGGCGAGCAGGTACTGGTAAGCGTCGTTCTGCGGCCGCAGGGCGAGAGCGCGCTGGAGGAGGATGATGGCGGCGTCGGTGTGGCCGGTGGCGATGGCCAGGCTGGCGGTGCGCACCAGGTAGTAGTCATCGAAGGGGGCCAGCCGGCAGACGGCGTCCATGTGCAGGTAGGCGCGGTCCACGTCGCCGTGATGCTGGTAGAGGGTGGCCAGCCGGAAGCGATAGAAGGCGAGGTTGGGGGAGAGCTCCGCCGCGCGGGTGAGGTGATACAGCGCGTCGTCGTACTGCCCCATCTGCTCCATGGTGTTGCCGAGCTGGTAGTGATAGAAGGCGCGGTCCGCCTCCAGCCGCACCGCCTCGCGGTACTGCTCCAGCGCGTGCCAGAGCATGCCATAGCGCAGGTAGAGGTCGCCCAGGCTGGAGTGGGGATCGGCCAGCGCGGGGTCAATCTCGATGGCCTTGCGATAGGTGTTCATCGCCGTCGGGATATCTTCCGCGGCCACGTAGGCGTCGGCCAGCCGGGTGTGGAAGAGCCCGTTGCGGCGATCCAGCTTGATCGCGCGTTTATATTCGGCGATGGCGCGCGACACTTTGCCGTTCCGCATGTAGGAGTCCGCCAGCCGCACGCGCAGGTAGGCCGTCTCCGCGTTGAGATCGGCCTCTTCTTCGCGGGCGCGCGCGTCTTCCTGCTGCATGCGCTCCAGCTCGCGCCATCGTTCCAGAGTATAGTGATCCATCATGTCCATCGGTATGCTCGCCGGGGCGCCAGGGGCGCCGGGGCACATCATTATAGCATCCCCCCGCGTTCGGCGGAAGATGATGGCGGGATGGATCCGGCCGCGCACCGCGCGCGGCATCCGACGGCAGGAGGATCATCCCGAAGCCATCGGGACGATGCCGGGGGGAAATCTCATTCGCCGTGCTCGCAAGAGAGCCTATCGTATGGACACGATATACCATCACTTCCGCCCGGAGTCGAAAATGGGCGGGCGAGCGTCCTCGCGAGCCGACGCCGGGTGGAGGTTATTGCAGTCGTGTGCGTCCTATGGGCTATCTCGTAATCACGACATACCATCACTTCCCCCCGGCGTCGGCTCGCGGGGACGCTCGCCCGCCCAAACGCATGGGGACGCTCGCCCGCTCGGACAGCACCTTACGCCGCCGCGCCGGCCCCCACCGGTACCGCCTCGCCGGTGCGGATGGACGCGGCTTCGGCTTCGATGAGGCGGAGGCTGTCGCGGGAGGCGGCGGCGGGGGCCACTTCGGGACGGACGCCGCGGACGATGCAGCGGATGAAGTCGGCGATCTCATTCGCGTAGCCGTCGCCCGGGGGCACGACGGGCTCGAAGGCGGGCATGGCGGCCGGGTAGACGGTGAGCGGCCGGCGACCGTCAAGCTGCACCACCGCGCGCGCCAGCGCCACGCGGAAGGTGGCCTGGAAGGGGTAGTGCTCGGAGGGGTACCAGGCGCTCTCGGCGGCGATCATGCGGCCGTCGCCGTAGTCGTAGTCCACGCGCAGGTCGTTGATGCCGAACTCCGTCTCCACCCCGCGGGCGCGCACGCGCCGGGGCAGGCCGAAGAGATACGCGATGTAGTCGGCGTCGTGGATGTGCAGGTCGAGGATGGCGCCGCCGCTGCGCGCAGGGTCGCGCATCCAGCCGCCGGCCGACCACGTCGGCAGCCCGCCCAATCGGGTGAAGAGCGCGGATTGCACCGCGCCGTACGCGCCGCCGTCCACGATGGTCTTCAACGCCTGGTATTCCGGCCAGAAGCGGATGCAGTGGGCGATCATCAGCACGCGGCCGGCGGCCTCGGCGGCGGCGAGCATGCGGTCGCCGTCGGCGGAGGAGAGCGCCATCGGCTTCTCGCAGAGCACGTGCTTGCCCGCCTGCAAGGCGGCGATGGTCGCTTCGGCGTGCAGGTAGGTGGGCAGGCAGATGCTCACCGCGTCCACCGCGGGATCGGCGAGCAGCGCGCGATAATCCTGGTAGGCGCGCGCCCCCTGTTCCGCGCGGCGCTCCGCCTTCGCCGGATCCACGTCGCAGCAGGCCACCACCCGCGCGTCGGCGCACTGGTCATAGCCGCCCAGATGCGCCCCGGCGATGCCCGCCATGCCGATAATGCCCACGTTGACCATCATTCGCCCTCCCCATCCGGGTACTGAAAGCATATTTGACGCGCGGCGGCGAGTTCCTGCCGAGAGGGGTCTCGCCCGCCCGCTGACATGGGACGGATGGGCGAGAGGCATTGCGGGAGAGAGCGCGAATACAGCCCCAATGGGAGGATTCGCGATGCGCGCCACGATTCATCTTGACACCCAGCACCACGCCGGGCCGGTGGACCGGCGGATATTCGGCGGCTTTCTGGAGCACCTGGGGCGGGCGGTGTACGGCGGGGTCTACGACCCGGGCAATCCGTTGAGCGACGAGCGGGGCTTTCGCCGGGACGTGCTGGACGCGCTGCGGCCGCTGGCGTTCTCGGTGATGCGCTACCCCGGCGGGAATTTCGTCAGCGCCTACGACTGGACGGACGGCATCGGGCCGCGGGAGGCGCGTCCGCGGCGGCCGGATTTCGCCTGGAAGAGCGTGGAGACGAACCAGTTCGGCACGGACGAGTTCCTGGCGTGGTGCCGCGCGCTGGGCGCGGCGCCGATGCTGGCGGTGAATCTCGGCACCGGCACGCCGGCGCGCGCCGCGCACCTGCTGGAATACTGCAACCTGCCCGCCGGCACGTCGTGGGCCGATCGCCGCGCGGCGAACGGCCACCCGGAACCATATGGCGTGGCGCTGTGGTGCCTGGGCAACGAGATGGACGGCCCCTGGCAGGCGGGGCACGCGCCGGCGGAGGTGTATGGCCGCCAGGCGCGCATGGCCTCCGCGCTGATGAAGGGGCTGGACCCGACCATTCAGACGGTGGCCTGCGGCTCCTCCGGCCGGGGGATGGGCAGCTACTTGGAGTGGGACCGCACGGTGCTGGAGATCGCCTGGGACACCGTGGACTTCATCTCCGCCCATCGCTACAGCGGCAACTGGGGTGGCGACAGCGCCTCGTACCTGGCCGAAGGGGTGGAGATCGACCGCATCCTCGCGGATTATGCCGGCCTGCTCGCCTACGTGCGCGGGGTGAAAAAGAGCGCCAAGCGCGTGTATCTGTCTTTCGACGAGTGGAATGTATGGTATCGCGCGCGCGGCGATGACGGCAACTGGGCGGAAGCCCCGCCGCTGCTGGAAGAGGTGTACAATCTGGAAGACGCGCTGGTCTGCGCGCAGTACCTGATGGCCTTCCTGCGCCGCGCCGACCTGGTGAAGGTGGCCTGCCTGGCGCAGGTGGTGAACGTCATCGCGCCGGTGCTCACCCGGCCGGACGGGGTATTGCTCCAGACGATCTACTGGCCCTTCGCCCTCATCGCGGCATCCGCGCGGGGCATCGCCCTCGCCCCGGCCATCACCGCGCCGACGTACACCACGGCACACTACGGCGAGGTGCCGGCTCTCGACGCTGCCGCCACCTACGACGCGGAGGCGGGCACGCTGGCGCTCTTTTTGGTGAATCGCGACCGGGCGGCGCTGACGGTGGAGATCGCCGTCGCCGACGCGGCCCTCGGCGCGGTGCTCCACGCCGATCTCCTCACCGGCGAGCCGCACGCCGCCAACACCTGGGAGGCGCCGCGCGCGGTGCTGCCGTCGCCAGGCCGGGCGGAGGTGGTGGACGGGCGGCTGCGGGTGACGGCGCCGGGGACGAGTTTCATGGCGGTGCGGGCGAAGGTGCGGACCGCCCCGGCGGGGCGGTCCGCGATTGTCTCTCCGGCGGACGCGGCGTCCGCCCCTACAGCGTGATCTCCGGCAGCTCGCCGAGGGCGGCGCAGAGCTCGTCCTCGGGGAGGGCGAAATCCACCAGTTTGCCGTCGAGGTAGCTCTCGTAGGCGCCGAGGTCGAGGAAGCCGTGGCCGGAGAGGCCGATGAGGATGGCGGTCTCCGCGCCGGTTGCCTTCGCCCGCAGGGCCTCGTCCATGGCGCCCTTGATGGCGTGGGCGCTTTCCGGCGCGGGGACGATGCCCTCCGTCTTGGCGAAGAGGTCGGCGGCCTGGAAGACCGGGTTCTGCGGATAGGCGATGGCCTCGATGTCGCCCTCGTGCACGAACTGGCTGACCAGCGCGGACATGCCGTGGTAGCGCAGGCCGCCCGCGTGGATGCCGGCAGGCATGAAGTTGTGGCCGAGGGTATACATCATCACCAGCGGGGTCATCTTCGCCACGTCGCCGTAATCGAAGCGATATTCGCCGCGGGTGAGGGTGGGACAGGCCGCGGGCTCGACGCCGACGAAGCGGGTCTGCTTCGTCGCCTCGCCGCGCAGCTTCCGGCCGAGGAAGGGGAAGACCAGCCCGCCGAAGTTGGAGCCGCCGCCGCAGCAGCCGAAGACCACGTCCGGGTAATCGCCCACCATGTCGAACTGCTCGAGGCACTCCAGGCCGATGATGGTCTGGTGCATCAGCACGTGGTTGAGCACGGAGCCGAGGGCGTAGTTGGTATCCGCGTGGGTGGCGGCGTCTTCCACCGCCTCGGAGATGGCGATGCCCAGGCTGCCCAGCGAGTCGGGGTCCTTCGCCAGCACGTCGCGCCCGGCCTGCGTCTGCTCGCTCGGCGAGGCGAAGACCTCGCCGCCCCACAGCCGCATGAGCGTTTTGCGGTACGGCTTCTGGTGAAAACTCACCTTCACCATGTAGACGGTGCAGTCCATGCCGAAGGTGGTGCAGGCATGGCACAGGGCGGTGCCCCACTGGCCGGCGCCGGTTTCGGTGGCCAGCCGCTTCATGCCCGCCTGCTTGTTGTAGTACGCCTGGGCGATGGCGGTGTTGGATTTGTGGCTGCCCGTCGGGCTCTGCCCCTCGAACTTGTAGTAGATGCGCGCCGGGGTGCCCAGCGCCTGCTCCAGCCGCAGCGCGCGGATCAGCGGGGTGGTGCGGTACTGCAACAGCGCGTCAATGACTTCGCCCGGCATGTCCACCCAGCGCTGCTGGGTCACTTCCTGCTCGATGAGCGACATCGGGAAGATCGGCGTCAGCGCGTCGGGGGTCAGCGGCTCCTGCGTGCCCGGATGCAGATACGGCGCCGGCTTATTCGGCATATCCGCCATGATGTTGTACCAGGCGGTCGGCATCTTGGCGCCCGGCAGGATAATTCGTCGTTCAGGCATTGCGCACTCCTTCACACGGGGGGTTGAAACTGGGAAAATCCGCGGCGTCGCCGCGGATGACTGCGTACATGCGGTTTATTATACGATAAGTTCTCGGTTTTTGCACTAGTGCCGGGGGGCGATGTGTGCGCTTACCCGGCCATGACCGCGCGGCTTCCGGACAAAAATGGGCGGGCGATCCCAATTGCAATCGGGATCGCCCGCCCAATGTTGCTCGCCCGCCCATTTTTGCGCTCGCGGCGAGGCCGCGTCAGTCGAACAGGATGCCGACGAAGCCGTTGTTGCTGTTGGCCGCGGTGAATTCGATGCGGAGTTTGATGGCCGCGTTCGGCTGCGAGGCTTTGAAGCAGACCTGCGCATACGCCGGCTTGGCATATTCAACCGGAGGACCGGCCACGTACTGGGCGATCGTACCTGACGTACTGCCGGTATTCCCCGCGACGGCGGGTTCGCTGATGGTGATGGTCACCGGATTCGCCTTGTGCCCGTCATGCAGCATGAAGGGGATCGTCGCGGTATGCATCACCGTATCGCGGACGGTGAAATTCACCTCGATCGCTTTACAGGACAGGCCGCCGCAGTAATTGCCGTAATCCGCGGTCCCATTTTTGAAAAACTTCACGCGGGTGAAGTGATACGTCATCCACCCATCCGGGGAGCTCCAGTTCCCCGTCATGACGTTATTCGCGGCGTCCAGGGGCACGGCGGTCAACGTCGGACTGCTGATCCAGCCCGGCAGCTTGTAGGGGGGGATATTGCCGGGCCGGTTCGGCGCCAGATAGCCGGCGGTGCCGAACTGGGTGAAGTCCGCGCCGGGCTTGCCGCTCGCGTTCTTGAGCAGGTTGGCGGGCACGCGCGGGGGGATCGTGCCCGTGAACGGGGCGAGGACGGTGGACATGCCGGTATTGAGCAGGGCATCGTACTTGTCCGTCTTCGCGGTGCAGAACTGCACGTGCCCATCAACCGCCGCCACCACGAAGCCATTGCTGTGGCGGGCATCCAGATCGTCGGGGCTTTTCAGGATGTTGGCCGGGGTCGCGGACTTGAGGACATCGCCCACGCAGATGGTGGCCGTCGGCGATGTGATGTCGCCGACGGCCATGCCGGCGATGCCGCGGTTATACCCGTAGCCATTGGCCATCGCTGACGTCGAGGGGCACCGCAGGGTGCCGCCGGGGAGGGCGAGCTCGCCCCAGACGCTGCCGGCCGCCGGGGTCTGGGCGATGAGGAGCGGGGTCATGTTGCCCGCCAACGCGCGACCGGCGAGCGCGGCGGAGGGCATCAGGTTGTTATGGTCCTGCGCCCACATGGTGATGGCCAGGGCGATCTGCCGCTGATTGTTGATGCAGGAGTTCTGCCGAGCCTTTTCGCGGGCGCGGGCGAAGACCGGGAAAAGAATCGCCGCCAGGATCGCGATGATCGCGATGACGACCAATAGCTCGATGAGGGTGAATCCCTGACGATGTCGTCGCATCAGTGTCGTACCTCCTTCGCGCGCTCGGCGCGCTAATCTAGCAGCAAGCCCATCATGCCGACATTGTCGTTGGCGGCATGGAAATCACAGCGCACGGTAATGGTGTTGCCGGCCGACGCCGCCTGCACGGCAAACCGCGTGTAATACGGACGGCCATCGTAGTAGACCTGTTGCGACGCCAGCGACTTTCCCGTCTCCTGCTCGGTGACGGTAAAGGTCATGCCCGGATACGCCGCGGCGCTGTGGAAGGCGAAGGCGAGGGTGACGAGGTGGGTCTCGGTGTCTTGCAGCTTCAGCGGAAAGACGATGCTCTTCAGGCCGTTCGCTTTCGCCGTGCTGCCCGGAGTGTAGGCCGTATTATTGATCTTGAACTTGAACTTTGAATACTCCGGGTAGGTATCGCCATTACCGGTCCACGCCGCGATGGCGCCCCCGGTGGCATTGAGCAACTGCGGGGCGAGCGTGCCGTCGAGGAACGCCGGCGTCACCACGGCGGGCGCCGCCGCCGAGGAAGGGCTGCCCCCACCCGAGGCCGGGATGTAATACCCCGCGGTGCCGAACATGGACAAGTCCGTTGTCGCGGCGACCGCCAGCTCATCGGGACCGGGCGGCACGACAAACGTCCAGGGGACCGGGAAGAGGATGAACGACTTGCTGGCTTCCGTGGCCGTGGTTTTCGTGATGAACGACTGCACGTGCCCGTCAACGGCCGAGAACAGGAAATTCTTATCATGCCGGACATCCACATCCGCCCAGCCGTACAGGCCGTTATCATTGGTCGGCGAGGGCACTTTCAGGTCCGCCGTCACGATGGTGGCGACGGGCGAGGTGACGTCGCCGAGCGCCCTGGCACTCAACCCCACCGCGTAGCCGTACCCGTTGGGGTATTTTTCCCCCTTCGTCGGGCACACCAGCACTTTGCCTTCCTGGCTGAACAGCGGCCACACGTCTTTGACCAGAGGAAAGGTTTCCTCGTGATCCTGCACA
This sequence comes from Armatimonadota bacterium, assembly GCA_029553475.1. Lineage (GTDB taxonomy): Bacteria > Armatimonadota > Hebobacteria > CAIYQO01 > CAIYQO01 > JAKIYB01. The sequence goes on along the minus strand of JAKPKV010000191.1, from coordinate 12,808 downwards.
TACATGAGGATAGCGGTCACCAGTTGGCGCTGATTGTTCAGACAGGACGTTTGGAAAGCCTTCTCACGGGCTTTCGCGAACACCGGGAAGAGGATGGCCGCCAGGATGGCGATGATGGCGATCACCACCAGCAGTTCGATGAGGGTGAAGCCCGCGCGGCGGCGGGTCCCTCTGCGTTGCAGGTGAGACATACCCCTACGCTCCTTTCAACAATGACGTATTATCGCCAACGCGACAGGTTCCGAAAATGGCCTGTTTTCGGAAGTCAGCGGGCGAAAAATGTGCCGCCCGGCGCTCCTCCATGAGGGAATACGGGCATTTTGAGGGAGGAAAAATGCTCACCATGCTTGACAAGATCAGGTATATGTCGCGTATACTAGTTTCCGAAAACAGGCCATTTTCGGAAGCGGCGGGCGGGTGGAACTGGGCGGGCGAGCGTCCCCGCGAGCCGACTCCGGGGGGAAGTGATGATATGCCGTGTGCGTGAGATAGGCTATCTTGCGCGCACGACGGATAAGGCTTCCCCCCGGAGTCGGCTCGCGGGGACGCTCGCCCGCCCGGTGTTTCGTACGTTATTCCACGACCGGCTCGATGGTCAGCGCGTCGAACCAGACGGGGTGGCGGCTCGGGTTGCCGAGCTGGACGCGGCCGTCGGGGCTGGTGCAGGTGAAGACGCCCTGCAGCAGCGTCCACTTGCCCGGCTCGCCGCCGGTGAGGCGCAGGGTGTCCACCTGTACGAACGGCCTGTCCATCGCGTCGCTGGTGCGCACGGCGACGCAGACGCGGTACTTTTTCCCGACTTCGAAGGTGGAGACGATGGGCATCGCCCACAGCGCCTTGCCGCCTTCGGGGTGCGGATTCAGCTTCAGGCTGCTCGTGCCAAGGTACGGCTCCCGCGGATCCAGCGCCGCGAGGTGGTTGAATTTCCGCTCGTCGCCGGTGCCCCAGATGAACCAGTAATCCGGGTGGCCGTCGCCGGCGGAATCGGTCTCGAACTGGCCGTTGGGCACGGGCGGGTAGAGCATCAGCCAGCGCTCCGCGACCTCCTTGCCGGCGGTCGCGACGGCGCCCAGGTGGGCCGGGGCCGGCAGCGGCTCCAATCCGGCGACGGCCACCGTCAGCTCCGTCTTCCCCCAGGCCGGGGCGGCGAAGGGCTGCACGGGCTTCTCCACGGTGACGCCCTTCGGCGGGGTGAACGTGAGCGTGCCCGCCAGCGGCGTGTCCGAGCGGTTGAAGATCGTGGCAATGACCGGCCCTTTCCGGTCGCGCGTCAGCCGCACCCACAGCGCGCTGGTGGCGGTCACCCAGTGCGGGAATGCGCCCTGCGCGCCGGCGGCCTCGGTGACGAGGGTGAGGTCATAGCGGTCGGGCGCGACCTTCGCCGGCAGCGCCAGCGTCACCGGCGCCGACTTCGTCTCGCCCGGTTGCAGCTGCACCGCCCCCGCGGCGCCGACCCACCCGGCGGGCGCCGTCCAGCGCAGGCTCACCGTCGCCGGCGCCGCCCCAAAATGGGTGACGGCGGCGGTGCCGCGCATCGTCGCCCCCGGCGCGGCGGCGAAGGGCAGATCCAGTTGCGTGATCTGCGGGCCGACCTGGTTCACCAGCAGCACGGTGCAGGCGGAATCGCCCGGCACCTCGACGGTGTAGCGCCCATCCTGCTCGACGCCGTGCAGGCGCTCGACCTGCCCATCCAGGCGCAGCACCCAGGCGACGTGCACCGGGCCGAAGTCAGCCGTCGGCACCCTGAGCGTGATCGGCGGGATGATCGCCTCGCCGTTGGCGCCGGTGGGTTTATCCTGGATGATATTGATCACCGCCCCTTTGCTCGGCGCGCTCAGCAGGAACCACTTCGCCTGCGGGCCGGTCACCGGGGCGATTTCCACGCCGGAGGTCGCCACCCGCGGCGGGTTGGCGACAATTTGTCCATGCTGCGTCAATTCCAGCCCCACGGTATCCATGAAGCGCGCCGGGTAGATGAGCTGGCTCACCCGGCGGCGGAGGGCCTGAAGCTGGTCGCAGTACGGGGTGTCCGGCAGGCCCTCGAAGCGCGCGCCGGTCATCCAGATGTAGCGGAAGCGGTCATGGCCCTGCCAGGCGCCGCCGTTCCAGCCGCCGTCCAGCAGCATCTGCTCGGGGAAGCAGTAGCGAAAAATTTCCAGCCGGTTCCACACGCCGCTGGTCATGTGAAAATCCACCGCCTGCCCGATGAGGTCGTTGCAGCCCTCGCCGCTGGTGACGAAGTGCGGGTTCACCGCGCGCATCTCGGCGGCGATGCGGCCCAGGCCGGTCGCGCAGGACCAGCCCCAGACGCCGTAATCGCCGTGCCCGTGCTCCAGGCTGCCGCACATGTTGTTCACGCAGGAGAGCTGATCGTAATACATGCCGTCGGCGCCGTAGAGGCGTACCCAATCGGCGGTGCGCTCGGCGTGGTGCCGCTGCCAGCGCGCGCTGCCCACGCACTGCACCAGCTCGTCCTCGTCGGTGGCGAGCGGCGCCTCGCCCCAGGTGTACCAGCGCAGGGCAGTCTGCTGATAATCCGCGTGGGTGAACCACCGCACCGGGTGCTCCACCCACGCCCGCGGGATGAGGCCGGCGATGCGCGGGCGGTTCACGATGCGCGACGGGCTGAGGAGCTGCCAGTTGAAGTACCAGTTGGTGTGTCCGCCGTTCTCCCGCACCTCGCGCAGCACGTCCTGGAACTCGCGCAGCGTGCCGTAGGCGGGGCAGTAGGTGGGCCACATGCCCACGTATTCCATCGGGCCGTCAATCTGCGCGCGGTTGCCGCCCAGATAATAGCCCAGCCCGCGCTGCACGGCGCGGTCGTGGGTGGCGGCGATGGCGGCGTAGCCCTCATAGGGGAAATTGTTCGCCGGGGCGGTACACCAGCCGTCCATGCGGCGCGTCCACGCCGGGGTGGCGGGCGGCGCGATCTTGTCGCGCAGGGCGGCGCGGTAGATATCCGCCCCCGGGTGCCAGCTCCCCCCCGGCCGCGCGGCGACCACGGTATCGGGCGCGCGCACCGTCGCGCCCGGCGCCACCAGGTACTCGCGGATGAAGCCGTAGTGCAGGGTGGAGGGATCGTTGCGGGTGGGGACGATCGTCAGGTCGCGCCGCGGCCAGTTGTGATCGCCGAGATACAGGCCCGCGTGATCGTCGTAGAGGTAGGTCCAGTGCATGGCCAGCTCGCGGATGGGGCGGGCGTTCCACGCGGCCGGGTTGCGCACGAGCTGCCGCCAGAAAGAGGGGATGATGAGGGTGTCGTCCGCGCTGTCCGCCCCCACGCGGACGCCCTGGAAGATGGGGTACTGCACGGCGGCCACTTCCAGCGTGGACTGATTGGTGATGTCAATGCCCCAGCGGCTGTCGGCGCCGTCCAGCGTCACGGTGGTCGTCACGGCGATGCCGTTGGCGAAGCGGAAGCGCTGGATGAGGACGTCCCCCTTCACCTCGCGCCCCTCCACCGCGGCGGCGGTGGCGGGCAGCCAGCTCGGGGCGGCGCTGCCCGCCGGCTTGAGCAGCAGTTGGAAGAGCGGGGCTTCCACGCCGCCGTGGAGGAACTCCGCGCCCAGTTTCGGCGCGCGCAGCCGGCGCACGCCCACCGGCCCGACGGCGATCTCCAGCTCGCCGTTCGCCACCGCCAGCTCATCCTTGGCCCCCGGCAGGTACGCTGCGGCCAGCCCCTGCACCACCGGCGAGGCGCCGTCCGGCCCGCGGGCGAAGGCCACGCGCGCGCGCAGCCGATCCGTGCCGCCGCCCGCCGCCTTCACCGCGGTCAGCGCGTGATCCGCCGGCGCGGGGAACCAGCTCGCGCCGCCGTCGGCAGACAGCTCCACGGTGAGCGCCCCGCCGCGGGCGTCCAGCTCCCCGTGCAGCGCCAGCCATGCCGCGGCGTCCATCGGCGCGGCGTCGGCGGTCTCCACGACGCCCCGCGCCGGGCCGGTGTTGCGGCTGGGGGCGCCGCCCTGGCCCGCCGGCGGGGCATCGGCATCCGGGGAAAAGACCAGCCGGTCCAGCCGCGCGCCGCCGTGGTAACTCAGCGTCAGCACGTGCGCGCCGGCGGCCAGCGTGTAGCGCCCGGCCTTGATCCAGTGCCAGCGGTTCGGCTCCAGCGTGTTCGGCGAGTCAATCACCATGAACGCCTGCGCGCTGTCCACGTCCTCGTGGTGGTTCCAGTGCCCCTTCACCGGGAACCAGGCGCGCTCCCAGAGCTGGTAGGCGCCGGGCGTCTTCACCGTGAAGCGGTAGGTGGCCTGCTCGACGAAGTGGATGTAGCGCGCGCCGGCGGGGGCGCCCTCCGCGCCCATCGTTTTGCCCGCCTGGAGCTGCAGCGTGGTGGCGTCGGCGGCGTTGATCACGATGGCGCGGTCGTCATCCTGCGCGAAGGCGCCGGGCAGGCGGATGAGGTCGCCGTCGCTCACCGCCCCGACCGTCTTCACCGCCGAGAGCGGCATGCGCACCGGGCGCACTGGCGGCGGCAGCGGCGGCAGCTCCACCACGCGGATGGCGCCGATGACCACCTCGCGGTCGGCGGGCATGTGGAGGCGGAAGTCGTGGCCGTTGCAGCGCTTCGCCAGCCGCGCGTCCGGCCAGGTGACGGCAACCGTGGTCCAGGCATCTTTCCCCTCCAGCGTGATGCGGCTGCCCTTCCACGCGCCGGGATAGCGCGCCTCCACCTTCACCGTATCGTCGGCGGAGTCGTAGGGGATGACGATGGCCCCCGTGTAGCCGCCGTCGTGCAGATCAATCTCCAGCCGCAGGTGCGCGCTTTTGCCCGCCAGCACGTCGCCGTAGAGGAGCGTGCCGGGGCCGAAATTCGTATACCCCGCGCGGTCGTCCACCTCGACCCGCCGCAGCGCGCCCTCGCCCGTGCGGAAGAGCATCACGTCGCCGACCACGGCTTTGTCGGGGAAGGCGTCGGGCTCGTCGCCCGCGGCGAGGGCGGGCAAGAGGCAGAGCAGACTGCACAGCAGCGGAATCCAGCGGAAAGCGCGCATCATGGACCTCCTCACGTCGCGGGAGCATGCGTCAGCAAGTCACTGACCCTCTTTTCGCGCTCCGCGGGCAATGTCCTGTTCTGCTTCAGCGGTTCGCTCGAGACGTTTGGGGCATACGCGTCATCATCGCGTCAGCGCTTGTCTCGTCCTCGTCCTCGTACTCGCATCCCCTGGAGGGCGAGACTCCGTCGAGCCGCGCATCATGGAGGGCGAGTATGAGGACGAGGACGAAGGATACGCGAACCCTGGCGTGACGCGTATGGGGGCCGGGCGGGCGAGCGTCCTCGCGAGCCGACTCCGGGAGGAAATGATCGTCTGTCGTGTTCGATAGCAATACTATACTTTTGAGCACGACGGACACGACGGATAAGATTTCCTCCCGGAGTCGGCTCGCGAGGACGCTCGCCCGCCCAGGCTGTCGGCCGCCCCCCCCCCCCGTCCACATCGCCGGCGGGGGTGCCGTCGTTTTGTGGCCGACGGTTGGTATCGCCGGCAATTCCCGACAATGCCGATAAATTGCATGTGAAATAAATCACCAGCACGCGGAATTATTGTGAAAATATTCACAATAATTCCCGCTTAATTCTCCGCCTTGAAAACGGTATTTTGAAGCTAAATAGGCGGCTTTCCGCGAAAAACCGCACGAGTTTTTTGGCGAAAAATGGCGCTAAATGCTTGACATACCCGCGAAAGATCGTTATCGTTTTCACAAAGCCGCCGCGCCGATCCCGGCCGCCGGACGCGGCCGGGATCGGCGCACGCGGGAGCCGGCGCGGGAGGCCGCCGGGCGCCGGCGCCGGTCATCCCGGCACCCCGCAAGCGCGTTCCGCGCGCCCGGCGCCCGGGCATTGATGAGGAAAGGAGGTCGCCGATGAGCGACGGGCAGATGCCGCGAAAGATCACCTACGAGGCCGATCTCGATCCGCACTTCGCCGAGGAGATTGCCGCCTCCGCGCGCGGCGAGCAGTTGTTTCAGTGCATCCAGTGCGGCACCTGCGGCGGCGCGTGCCCGGTGAGCCCGTACATGGACCTGACCCCGCGCCGCATCATCGCCATGACCCGCGCCGGCTACAAGGCCGAGGTGCTGAAGAGCCACACCATCTGGCTGTGCGCCTCCTGCTACGCCTGCACGGTGGCCTGCCCGAAGGCGGTGCGCATCACCGACGTGATGTACGCCCTCAAGCAGCGTGCCATCCGCGACGGCGTCTATCCGAAGCGCTTCCCGGTGCCGGTGCTGGCGCGCGAGTTCTTCCAGGGCGTGCTGACCACCGGGCGCAACAACGAGCTGCCGCTGCTCATCAAAATGTATCTGAAGACGAACATCTTCAAGATGCTCGGCCAGGCGGTGATGGGCCTGCGGCTCTTCCTCACCGGGCGCATCGGCCTCAAGCAGGAGCGCATCGCGGCGCGCCGCGGGGAGAAGGGCGACCTACGGACGATCATGGCCGCGGTGGACCGCGGCGCCCCGGCGAAGGGAGGGCCGTCCCAATGACCTACCTGTATTACCCCGGCTGCTCGCTGAAAGGCACTGGCCGCGGCTACGAGGAATCGCTCCTCGCCGTTTTCGACGCGCTGCAGCTCCCCTGGGCGGAGGTGAAGGACTGGAACTGCTGCGGCGCCACCGCCTACATGGCGGTGGACGAGGTGAAGGCGTTCACGCTGGCGGCGCGCAACCTGGCCATCGCCCGCGAGCAGGGCGGCGAGACCGCGCAGGTGATCGCCCCGTGCAGCGCCTGCTACCTGGTGCTCTGCAAGGCGCAGCACGTCATCCACGACGCGCCGGAGATCGGCGCGCGCATCACCGACGCGCTGGGGGCCGCGCAGCTCACCTACGGCCCGCGCGTGCAGGTGCGCCACCCGCTGGACGTGCTCATCAACGACGTGGGGACGGAGCGGCTCGCGGCGGCGGCGACGGCCCCGCTGCGCGGCCGCCGGGTCGCCTGCTACTACGGCTGCCAGATGGTGCGCCCCTACGCCACCTTCGACGACCAGTACGCCCCGACGAGCATGGACCGCGTGCTGCGGGCGATGGGCGCGGAGACGGTGGACTGGCCGCTGAAGACGCGCTGCTGCGGCGGCACGCTCACCGGCACCATCGAGGACGTCGGGCTGCGCCTGAACTACATCCTGCTGCGCGAGGCGAAGAAGCGCGGGGCGGACGCCATCGCCACCGCCTGCCCGCTGTGCCAGTTCAACCTGGAGTGCTATCAGGACAAGATCAGCGCCGTCTACGGCGCGTCCCGGCTGCCGGTGCTGTATTTCTCCCAGTTCATGGGCATGGCCCTGGGCCTGTCGGAGGCGCGACTGGGCATCCAGCGCAATTTCGTGCCGCTGGCGGCGGCGGTGTGAGGATCGGCCGGGCGGCGTCGGGAGTGGACGCGCCTTGCTAAGGCTGCGGCGCTACTACGAACGATTATCGCCGGTCCGGTGACGGGGTACCCACCTGTACCGGGGTGAGGAGGAACGAGAGATGGCAACGCTTGGGCCGAACCAGGGTGACGCGGTCCGCATCGGGGTGTATATCTGCCATTGCGGCATCAACATCGCCGGCAAGGTGGACGTGGCGGACGTCACGCAGTTCGCGGCGTCGCTCCCCGGCGTCGTCGTGGCGCGCGATTATAAGTTCATGTGCTCCGACCCCGGACAGGAGCTCATCCAGCAGGACATCCGCGAGCACGGGCTCAACCGCATCGTGGTCGCCTCCTGCTCGCCGCTGATGCACGAGGCCACCTTCCGCCGGGCGGCGGCGGAGGGGGGCATCAACCCGTTTTTCTTCCAGATGGCCAACATCCGCGAGCACGTGAGCTGGGTGACGGCGGACAAAGCCGCCGCCACCGAGAAATCGCGGGCGCTGGTCGCCGCGGCGGTGTCCCGCGTGGGCGGGCACGAGGCGCTGGAGCGCCAGCGGGTGGCGGTGAAGCCGGACGTGCTGGTGGTGGGCGGCGGCATCGCCGGCATCCACGCGGCGCTGACGCTGGCCGACTCCGGCAAGACGGTCTACCTGGTGGAGCGCGAGCCGACCATCGGCGGCCACATGGCGAAGTTCGACAAGACCTTCCCCACCCTGGACTGCGCGGCCTGTATCCTCACCCCGAAGATGTCGCTGGTGCGCCAGCACCCGAACATCACGCTGTGGACCTACGCCGAGGTGGCGGACGTCTCCGGCTACGTGGGCAACTTCAGCGTGACGGTGCGGCGCAAGCCGCGCTACGTCATCGAAGACCGCTGCGTGGGCTGCAACGCCTGCGTGGAAGCCTGCGTCTTCAAGGAAGGCAAGTTCGCCGACGAGTTCAACTACGGCCTGGCGAAGCGCAAGCCCGTCTACATGCCCTTCCCGCAGGCCACGCCCTCGGTGGTGCTCATTGACCCCGCGACGTGCCTCCACTTCAAGACCGGCAAGTGCAAGCAAGCGTGCAAGGCCGCCTGCGAGCGCGACGCCATTGATTTCGACCAGCGGGACGAGCTCGTCGAGATCGAGGTGGGCGCCATCGTCGTCGCCACCGGCTTCCAACCCTTCGACGCGGAGCGCGTCCCCGAATACGGCTACGGCCAGTATCCCGGCGTCTACACCAGCCTGGAGGTAGAGCGGCTGGTGAACGCCTCCGGCCCCACCGGCGGCGAGATCACCCTGCGCGACGGCCGCGTGCCGAAGGCGGTGGGCATCATCCACTGCGTGGGCAGCCGCGACCACGCGACGAACAAGTATTGCTCGCGCGTCTGCTGTATGTATTCCCTCAAGCTGGCCCACCTGGTGAAAGAGCGCACCGGCGCGGAAATCTACAACTTCTACATTGACATGCGCACGCCGGGCAAGGGTTACGAGGAGTTTTACGACAAGCTGCTGGAGGAAGGCGTGCACTTCATCCGTGGGCGCGCCGCCGAGGTGACGGACTGGACGATGACCCCGGACGAGGAGGGCAAGCTGGTCATCCGCGCGGAGGACACCCTCATCGGCGCGGTGCGGCGCATCCCGGTGGACATGGTGGTGCTCTCGGTGGGCCTGGAAGCGCAGGCCGACGCCGGCGAGGTGCGCCGCCTCTTCAATATCTCCTGCAGCCACGAGGGGTGGTTCCTGGAGCGGCATCCGAAACTCGCGCCCGTCTCCACCTTCACCGACGGCGTGTTCCTCGCCGGCGCCTGCCAGGGGCCGAAAGACATCCCGGACACGGTGGCACAGGCCGGCGCGGCGGCGGCGGAGGCGATGGCGCTCATTGACAAAGGCTACGTGGAGCTGGAGCCGAACACCGCCTTCATTGACGAGGAGCGCTGCTCCGGCTGCAAGACCTGCATCGCCATGTGCCCGTACAGCGCCATCAGCTTCATCGCCGACGCGCGGGTGGCGCGGGTGAACGAGGCGCTCTGCAAGGGCTGCGGCACCTGCGTGGCGGCCTGCCCGTCCGCCGCGGCGCAGCAGCACCTGTTCACCGACGACCAGATTTTCGATGAGATTGCGGGGGTGCTCAGTTATGTCTGACGGAACCTTTCAGCCGCGGATCGTGGCCTTTTTCTGCAACTGGTGCACCTACACCGCCGCCGACCTGGCGGGCATCTCGCGCATGAGCTACGCGGCGAACGTGCGGGTGGTGCGCCTGATGTGCTCGGGCCGCCTCGACCCGCAGTTCGTGGTGGCGGCGCTGCGCCAGGGGGCGGACGGCGTGCTGATTGGCGGCTGCCATCCCGGCGACTGCCACTACCAGGTGGGCAACCACAAGGCGCTGCGCCGCTTCACGCTGCTGAAGCGCCTGCTGGGGCAGCTGGGCATCGAGGACGAGCGCGTGCGCCTGGAGTGGATCGCCGCCTCGGAGGGCGACAAGGTGCAGCGCGTCATCAACGAGATGGTGGCGCAGGTGCGCGCCCTCGGACCGCTGGGGTTGACCGCTATCCCGCGGCCGCACGGGGAGGCGGCGGCCGTGCCGCCGTGCTGCGCCGAGTGAGGAGATCATCATGAGCAAACCGAAAGTCGGATTTTACTGGTGCGCCTCCTGCGGCGGCTGCGAGGAAGCGATCGTGGACTTGGCCGCGGATATCCTGGGCGTGGTGGCGGCGGTGGACATCGTCTTCTGGCCCTGCGCGATGGATTTCAAGCGCGCGGACGTGGAGGCGATGGCCGACGGCGAGATGGCGGTCTGTTTCGTGAACGGCGCGGTGCGCACCTCTGAGCAGTTGGAGATGGCCGAGCTGCTGCGCCGCAAGGCCGGGCTCATCGTCGCCTTCGGGAGCTGCGCGCATACCGGCGGCATCCCCGGGCTGGCGAATCTCTACTCCCGCGAGGGCGTGCTGGCGGCGGCGTACGACGCCGCCTTCGCCACCGTCAACCCGGAGGGGATGCGCCCGCAGACGGAATACGCCGCGCCGGAAGGCACCGTGACGCTGCCGGAGCTGCACGAGACGGTGAAGAAGCTCGACCAGGTCATCCCGGTGGAGTACTACCTGCCCGGCTGCCCGCCGCCGGTGAAGCTCATCACCGGCGCGCTGGGCGCTATCCTGGAGGGGACGCTGCCGCCGAAGGGGAGCATCCTCGCGCCGGAGATCGCGCTCTGCAGCGAGTGCCCGCGCAAGGACTCCAAGCCGGAGAAGCTGGACTTCACCGCGTTCAAGCGCCCGCACCAGATTATCGCCGACCCGGCGCTGTGCCTGTTGGCGCAGGGGCTGCTCTGCCTGGGGCCGAGCACCCGCGCCGGCTGCGACGCGCCGTGCATCACCGGCAACATGCCCTGCACCGGCTGCGGCGGACCGCTGGAGGGCACGAAGGATCTCGGGACGAACGCCCTCTCCGCCGCCGCGTCCGTGCTGGAGGCCACCGACGAGGCCAGCATCGCCGTCGGGCTGGCCGAGGTGCCCGACCCGGCGGGGGCGTTTTACCGCTACAGCCTGCCGGCGTCGCTGTTGTACGCGAAGAAGGGGAGCTGACGATGAGCAGCAAGGTGACGATTGATCCCATCACCCGCCTGGAAGGCCACGGCAAAGTGGACATCTTCCTCGACGACAGCGGCAACGTGGAGCGGGCGTATTTCCAGATCCCCGAGCTGCGCGGCTTCGAAAAATTCGCCGAGGGGCGGCCGGCGGAGGACATGCCGCAGATCACCTCGCGCATCTGCGGCGTCTGCCCCACCGCCCACCACATGGCGGCGACGAAAGCGGTGGACGCGCTGTACCACGTGGACCCGCCGGCGGCGGCGAAGAAGGTCCGCGAGCTGATTTACAGCACCTTCTTCGTGGAAGACCACGCGCTGCATTTCTTCTTCCTCGGCGGCCCCGACTTCGTGGTCGGTCCCCACGCGCCGAAGGCCGAGCGCAACATCCTCGGCGTGCTCGGCAAGGTGGGGCTGGAAGTCGGCACGGAGGTGATCGGCCTGCGCAAGCAGATGCGCGACCTCATCTCGCGGGCCGGCGGCAAGGTGGCGCACCCCGTCTTCGGCCTGCCCGGCGGGGTGGCGAAGGCGCTCTCCGCGGACGATCAGGCGGCGTTCATCGCCGGCGCGAAGCACGCGGTGGAGTTCGGCCTCTTCAGCCTGCAGCTCTTCCGCGACCTGGTACTCAAAAACGAGGAATACGTCGCCTGGATCACCTCCGACACCTACACCCACCAGACCTACTACATGGGCATGGTGGACGGCGACAATAAGGTGAATTTTTACGATGGGCAGCTTCGCGTGGTGGCGCCGGACGGCCGCGAGTATCTGCGCTTCGCCCCCGCCGATTACCAGCGGCACGTGGCCGAGCACGTGGAGCCGTGGAGCTACATCAAGTTCTGCTACCTGAAAGGCATCGGCTGGAAGGGCTTTGCGGACGGCGCGGAGAGCGGCGTCTACGCGGTGGCCCCGCTGGCGCGCCTCAACGCCGCCGACGGCATGGCCACCCCGCGCGCGCAGGAAGCCTACGAAGAGTATTTTCAAACGCTGGGCGGCAAGCCGGTGCATCACACGCTGGCGAACCACTGGGCGCGCCTCATCGAGATGCTCTACGCCGCCGAGCGCATGGTGGAGCTGGCGGAGGACCCGGAGCTCATCAGCCCGGACGTGCGCGCCATCCCCACCGCGACGCCGGACGAGGGCATCGGCGTGGTGGAGGCGCCGCGCGGCACGCTCTTCCATCACTACCAGTCGGACGCGCAGGGCGTGGTGACGAGGGCCAACCTCATCGTCGCCACCCAGAACAACGCCGCGCGCATCGCCATGTCGGTGGACAAATCCGCCCGCGGCCTCATCAAGGCCGGCGAGGTGAACGACGGCATCCTCAACATGGTGGAGATGGCCTTCCGCGCCTATGACCCCTGCCACGGCTGCGCCACCCACGCCCTCCCCGGCCAGATGCCCATCAAGATCAGCATTTACGATCAGCGGCATGAGCTGGTGCGCGAGATTCGGCGGGACGGGGTGTGAAGGGAGTAATCAGTGAGTGTCGTGGGTCGGTCCGGTGCTCTGTAGTCCGCGCCCTCCGCGGCGCGTGTTTTACGCATTTTTACACCGTGCCCGATGCTGGTGTTGTCGGACACGGTGTCGCATATTGGTCACACGCGCCGCGGAGGGCGCGGACTACAGAGCACCGGACAAGGTGACGACCCACGACAATTACTACTCACTTCTTGGCTGCATTTAACACATGACGACACCTCACCCTCCCATCCTCATCCTCGGCCTCGGCAACGACATCATCAGCGATGATGCCGCCGGTCTGCTGGTGGCGCGGATGGTGCGGGAGGAACTGGCGGGCGTCGCGGACGTGGTGGAGAGCTCGCTCTCCGGGCTGGCGCTGCTCGAACTGCTGCTGGGCTACGCGCGGGTGGTCATCGTGGACGCCGAGGGCACCGGTTA
>JAKPKV010000190.1 GCA_029553475.1 Armatimonadota bacterium | reverse complement strand
TCGTCACCATCAATCAGACGTCGGCGGCCCTGGCGACCGCGCTCGGCCTGACGCCGCTGCAGACGGTCTACTGGCGCATGGGTGCCCGCAACGCCGCCGATCCCGTCCCCGCCGCCGTGACCGACCCGAACAGCGCGGGCTGGGTGTACACCGAGACGCGGTCCTTCGCCTACGACGTCGTCTTCTAACCCTCCTCCCGCGCTTCGCTTCCGCCCCCATGAAGGCGGTGGCGGCCCACGGCCAGGACGCTGAAGCGCCATGCCGCCATATTTCCTTATGACGCTCCCCTCCCCACGTAGGGGAGGGGGCTGGGGGAGAGGTCGCGCGTGGCGGGCGAGAGTCCGTATTTTACCGACGCGGACATCCAGCTGTTATGGCGAAGACGCTACTCCGCGAGCCTGCCGGCGATGACATTATGACGTCCGCCTCTGTAATGGCATGGCGCTTCAGCGTCCTTCCCACCGTGCGCACCCTCCTTGAGAAGGGCATTGGACGGGCTACGGTAGTCGCACTAAGAGCCTGTTAACGAATAGTTGCCATCTCGCTTGATCTCGCCGCGCCAGGCTGTGTCACGATTGTTCGCTGTACCGTGTCCCGTCTCCGAGTGTCCCCCGGATTGAAATCCGGGGCTGGAGAAACGAAGTCCACCTCCGTGGACTGGCCGGATGCAGGGAAACGCGGGAGGTATGTGGCACGGCGCGTCAGGGGGCATGGGCATGGGACGGACGACGGGAGGAGGACGCATCTTGTTCGCGCGGCATAGCACAAACAAGGGGGCGGGCCACCCGGCCCGCCCCCAACTCGAATCCCTCCACCCGGCTCCCGGAGCTTATCCCACCGCCACCTCGCCGATGGTGCGGTCCACCGCCGCCGCCACCAGCCGCGCGCGGCGCATGAAGTCGTCGAATTTTTCCGGGGTGAGCGCCTGCGCGCTGTCCGACTTCGCCTTCGCCGGGTTGTTGTGCACCTCGATCTCCAGCCCGTCCGCCCCGGCGGCGATGCCCGCCAGCGCGATGTTCGCCACGTAGCGCCAGTCGCCCGCGGCGTGGCTGGGGTCGAGCAGGATGGGCAGGTGTGAGTGGTGCTTGATCACCGGCACCGCGTTGATGTCGGTGGTGAAGCGCGTGGCGGTCTCGAACGTGATGATGCCGCGCTCGCAGAGGATCACCTGCGGATTGCCCTCCGCCATGATGTACTCGGCGGCCATCAGCAGGTCTTCCACCTTGCAGCCAAAACCGCGCTTCAGCAGCACCGGCAGGTTCGTCGCCCCCACCACGCGCAGCAGGCGGAAATTCTGCATGTTGCGCGCGCCGATCTGCAGGATGTCGGCGTAGTCCTTCGCCTGCTCCACGTCGGTGTGGTCCATCACCTCCGTCACCACCGGCAGCCCGGTCAGCTCGCGCGCCTCGGCGAGGATTTGCAGCCCCTCGAGGCCCAGCCCCTGGAAGGCGTACGGCGAGGTGCGCGGCTTGAAGGCGCCGCCGCGCAGCATGTGCGCGCCGCTGGCCTTCACCGCGTGGGCGATCTCCAGCGTCTGCGCGCGGCTCTCCACGCTGCACGGCCCGGCCATGATGCACAGCTCCGCGCCGCCGATGGTCACCCCGCGGACCTGCAGCACCGTGCCCGCCGGATGGTGCGCCCGGCTCGCCAGCTTGTACGGCTCGGACACAAGCGCCACGCGCTCCACCCCCGGGAACGCGGCGAATTTATCCGCCACCTGCATCTTCTCGACGTTCACCACGCCGAGCACCGCGATGACGGTGCGCTCCACCCCCGGATTCACGAACGGCTGAAACCCCTCGGCTTCCACCGCCGCGATCATCTCATCAATCGCCTGCCGCGGCGCCCCCTCTTCCATGATGATAATCATCGTTGTACCCCCCACCCCGCCTGCCAGGCCGGCAAGTCGTCGTGCGCGTAGTGTACCAGACAGCACCGGCTGACGGCAAGGGGAATGCGAGAGAGATAGCCGTATTCGTGCGGGACGACACGGCACGAGCAGGGGACCATGGTCACTGGCCAATGCCCGTCGTCCGATCCTCCACCAGCGACAGCAGCGGAAACAGCGCGTTATAATGCTTCTGGATGAACATGGCGCTCCGCTGCTGATATAGCCGCGCGGCGAGACGGTCGGCGATGGGAAGGACGATGCGCTCGTGGGCGCAGAGGACGGGGGACACGCGGTCAAGGCGGCCGGTCGCCTGGCGGTTGAGGCAGCCGCAGAAGTGGTTGCAGCGCTCACGCACCGCGCAGGCGGCGCACTCCGCTTTCTCCTCGGCGTTGAGGGTGTAGAGGCGCCGGCGGGCGGCCTCGTCCAGACCGGCATGCACATCGCCGATGCCGTAGTCGGCGTCGCCGACGAACTGCACGCAGGGGTACAGCCGGCCATCCGGCGCGACGGAGACCTGCCGCTGGCCCAGTTCGCAGCGATCCGATCGGCAGCTTCCGGGGTAGATGTGCGAGGCGATCTTCACCTCGAAGGGGCTGAAATAAAACTTCTCCTCAGCCAGCGTCAGCCGCGCGTACCACGCCGCCAGCGTCTTGTACTGCCGCTCCAGCTCCTTCAGCGTCGCCGCGTCCCAGGCGCCGCTGTAATCCAGCGAGCAGATGAGGTAGCGGACGCCACGGTCGAAGAGGTACGCCACCGAGTCGGCGTAATGGCGCACGGTGTGCGGGGTGACCACCAGCATTGTCGGCGCGTACGGCTTGTGCCGCAACAGCAGCGCCATCGTGGGCGAGAGCTGGGCAAACGTCCCCCGCCCCTCCGCGTCCACGCGGTTGGCGTCATGCGCAGCCTCCACCCCGTCGTGGCTGAAGGCGACGAAAATCTCCCGCGTGTCGGGGTCGGTGAGGAACGCCTCATCCAGCAGCGTGCCGTTGGTGATGATTTTGAAGTGGAACACCTGCCCGCTGGCCGCCTCCAGCGTCCGGCAGTGGCGCACAATCTCGCGGATCAACTCCCGCTGCAGCAGCGGCTCCCCGCCGAAGAAGATCACCCCCAGGCTGGCCTTCGCGTCCTTCTTCCGCAGCTCCGCCATCCCCAACGCGATCGCCGCCCGCGCCGTGTCCAGCGTCATCGTCCCCTTGTCGCGCCCAGTGGCATAGCAATAGCGGCAGCGCAGGTTGCAGCTCGCGGTCAGGTGCAGGGTGAGATGCACGATTAGATGCTCCCCTCCGCCTTCAGCCAGGCGAGAAACTCCTGCACCTGCTTGCGCAGCGCCTCGCGCGCACCGTCGTCGTGGAACAACACGGTGGTGCCCTCGGGCAGCTTCTGTGACAGGCCCTCGCGCAACGTCACCGCGGCGTCGAGGGTGGAGATGCAGAAGGCGTTCTTGCCCCCACGCCACTGCGCGAGGTCGGCCTCGGTGACGATCTCATAGTGGATCTTCCGTCCCGCGTCGGTGCCGTCCAGCGTCAGATCAATCTGCTGAAACTCGTTGGCATACCGGTTGCCGTCCTTGCCGATGCGCACCTTCTCCACCGCCAGCACATCGGGCGCGAAGCTGATGCCCGCCTTCTTCGCTTCCTCCACCACGATGGCGCGGGCGTCCTCCTCGGTGAGCAGCGTGGGCACCGCCACATCGCCGGCCAGCCGCGGGCGCTCGACGCCCAGCGGGAAGAGCGGCGCCAACCGCGCCACGATCTTCGCTTTCTCCACCGCCTGCGCCGTGCCCACCGCCAGCGTGGCCACCCCCGCCCCCGTCAACACCGCCAGCACCACTGCCTGCCCCCGCCACCGCCGCGGCACCCGCCGCAGCGCCGCCGGCTCGGCCTCAAGCTGCCCCCGCGTCGGATACGCCGGCGCCCCATACGCCGTCACCGGAGTAATCGTGAGTTTCTCCATGGCCCGCTCCTTGCAGTGTATAGATAGACGGTTTGACGCGCGGAAGGTGGACAATGTTCCCACGCCTGGGCGGGCGAGCGTCCCACGTTTCTCCACCGGCTCCCCACGGGAATGATGCCGCTATACCCCGGAGGTAACCGCTTCATGCGCATCGGGATGGTGTCGTTCGTGCTGTTCCTCGCCATCGTGCCGGCGGCCGCGCAGACCGTCGGGCGTCTGGCGGGTCATCGCTGACGGCGCCGAAACCACCTGCCCCGACCTGGCAGCCAACGCCGCAATGGCCATCCGTTTCCTCGGCGGATGCTGCGGCTCACCGACAGGACCAAATCTCCAGCACAAACGCGTGCCAGGGACCGGCCGCTGGCTCTCCCGGCGCGCTCTGTGGTATAATTGGCCCATCTCCCCGATGGAAAGGGCCACTCCCATGGCGACCGCTCCCAGTGCGAGTTTCAGCATCCTGCTGCGCCTGCGCGCGAACGATGACGCGTTTCAGCGCGTGATGGACGCGCTGCGCGCGCGCGGCGGCGAGGTGTCGGCGGCCTGCGCCTGCGCCGCCAGCCGCGCCGATGAGCGCCGCCTGGTGGTGCTGGCGAGCAGCCTGGCCCACGCGCGGGAGCTCGCCGCCGCCGCCCGCGCGGCCGACGGCGTCGCGGTGCTGGAGGTGACGGACCGCACCTTCGCCCTGCACGACGGCGGCAAGATCGCCGTCTGCGGAAAAATGCCGCTGGAGACGCGCGACGACCTGTCCATGGCCTACACCCCCGGCGTGGCCCGCGTGTGCATGGCCGTGCATGACGACGTGATGCGCGCCCACACCCTCACCATCAAGCGCAACACGGTGGCGGTGGTGAGCGATGGCACCGCCGTGCTCGGCCTGGGCGACATCGGCCCGGAGGCCGCCATGCCGGTGATGGAAGGCAAGGCGCAGCTCTTCAAAGCCTTCGGCGGGGTGGACGCCTTCCCCATCTGCGTGGCGACGACGGACCCCGACGAGATCGTCGCCGTGGTGAAGGCCATCGCCCCCACCTTCGGCGGCATCAACCTGGAGGACATCTCCGCCCCGCGCTGTTTTGCGATCGAAGACCGGCTGAAGGCCGAGCTGGACATCCCCGTCTTCCACGACGACCAGCACGGCACCGCGGTGGTGGTGCTCGCCGCCCTCTACAACGCGCTGAAGATCGTGGACAAGCGGATGGAGGAGCTGAAGATCGTCGTCTCCGGCGTGGGCGCCTCCGGCGTCGCCTGCTCAAAAATCCTCATGAACGCCGGCGTGCGCACTATCATCGGCTGCGACCGGAGCGGCGCCATCTACCGCGGGCGCACGGCGAATATGAACAGCATGAAGGCGTGGTACGCCGAGCACACCAACCCCGAGGGGCGGCGCGGCACGCTCTCCGAGGTCATCGCCGGCGCCGACCTCTTCCTCGGCCTCTCCGGCCCCGGCACGCTGACGGTGGAGGACGTGAGACGGATGGCCCCGCGCGCCATCGTCTTCGCCATGGCCAATCCGGTGCCGGAGATCATGCCCGAGGAAGCCGGCCCCTACGTGGCGGTGATGGCCACCGGCCGCTCCGACTATCCCAATCAGATCAATAACGTGCTCGCCTTCCCCGGCATCTTCCGCGGCGCGCTGGACTGCCGCGCCCGCGCCATCACCGAAAGGATGAAGCTGGCCGCCGCCCGCGCCATCGCCGAGACGGTGACCGACGCCGAGCTGCTGCCCGGCTACATCATCCCCTCCGTCTTCAACCCCGCCGTCGGCCCGGCGGTGGCGCGGGCCGTCATCGCCGCCGCCAGCGCCGACGGCGTCGCCCGCCTGGCCGGCGGGGAGATGCCGACGTTTGACGCATTGACGCGATGAAAGGCGGCGAGTATTATGCGCGACCTTCCCCGGGCAGCGTGACGGTATGGACGGCGCCGACGACATCCTCATCATTAACGACGCCCTGGCCATCCCGCGCGGCGAGCTCGCCTTTCGCACCTCGCGCAGCGGCGGGCCCGGCGGCCAGCACGTGAACAAGACGGAGACGCGCGTGGAGTTGCTGTTTGATACCGTGACCTCGCCGTCACTCACCGATCTCCAGCGCGCCCTCCTGCTGGCCACATTGGGCAGCGCCATTGATGATGCCGGCGTCATCCACGTCGTCTCCGAGCGCTACCGCAGCCAACTGCGCAACCGCGAGGACGCCGTCGCCAAGTTCGTCGCCCTCCTGCACGACGCCCTGCGCCCGGTGAAACGCCGGAAACCCACCCGCATCCCCAAAGGCGTGCGGGAAGCGCGACTGAAGGACAAGCGGCAGCGCGGGGAGATCAAGCGGGAACGACGGCGGCGGCCGGAAGAGATGTAATCGTCATCGTCATCGTCATCGTCGTCGTCGTCGTATCCATCCACCCATCCCCCTACTTCGGACAACAGAACGCGATACCGACGAGTGCAACCTGCAACGTGAAAGCCTTCGATGACGATGACGACGACGATGACGATGATGACGATTGGGGGTCGGCGCACCCACCCCCTCCTCGCCTGCGTGATGCCGGCATATCTGCTACAATAGGCGCGTGAGCGAACCGCATGACTATACCGTGCAGGCCGTCATCCTGCGCTCCCGCGATTACGGCGAGACGAACCGGATGATCACCCTGTTCAGCCGCGAGGAGGGGAAGCTGCTCGCCGTCGCCAAAGGGGTGCGGAAACCGCGGGCGAAGCTGGCGGCGGCCCTGCAGCATTTCGCGCGCGTCGAGGCGCAGCTCGCGCGCGGGCGGCGCTTCGACGTGATCACCCAGGTGCGCGTGCGCGAGGCCTTTTACGGCCTGCGCGCCAATATGGAGGCCTTCGCCTACGCGAATTACTTCGCCGAGCTGCTCGACGCCTCGTTGGCAGAGCGCCAGCAGAAACCCACGCTGTATGACCTGCTGGTGGACGCGCTGGCCGGCCTCGCCGCCGGCGACCCGCCGGATTTGCTGGCGCGGTACGTGGAAATCAGCCTGGTTTCCGTGCTCGGTTACCTGCCGCAGCTCACCCACTGTGCGCACTGCGGCGTGGGGCTGGCGTTCATCGGCGAGGGCGGCCGCCCGGTGTGGCCGCAGTGGCTGGGATTTTCCGCCGCGCAAGGGGGCGCGCTCTGCACGGACTGCCTGCCGCACGTGCCCGGCGCGCGGCGCATCGCCGCCGGCGTGGTGCAGGTCTCGCAGGTCTTGCTGGCCCACGGCGTCGCCGCCGCGCGCGAACTCCCCCTCTCCGACCGCCTGCGCCGCGACCTGGAACACACCTACCGCGACTACCTGGAATACCGCCTGGAAACACGCCTGCACAGCACCCGCTTCCTGCGCGAGCTAGCGGACAAACCGGCGGCGGCGGATTGAGCCATGCCTGTCGTCCCCGCCCCGGCCCTCCCCCGCCAGGCGGGCGCGCGCTACCGTTTACATGGCAAGCGACAACGTGACGACCCACCACCGTGAGGGGTGAGGGATTAGAGGTTAGGGGGGGTCGTTGCGTTGTCGTGTGCGTATCAGGACAACCGCCTGTAGCGCGCGCCCAATCCCTAATCCCTACGATGGACGAGGCACGATACAACGTGATGACCCGCTACCCCTAATCCCTAACCCCCAATCCCTCATCCCTCCGCTATACCGTCCCGCGGAAACCGGGTATAATGTGCCCGGCGCATGGATAGGCGCGCCGCGCGACACGCGCGAGCGGCCGGACGCGCTACAATCACAGCCATGTCATCGCCGTCATCGAACACGGTCCTCGTTTCGCCGCCCGCGCGCGGGCGGATGGCCGGGCGCATCCGCGTCGGGCTCATCCTCGGCTTTTCCCTGTTCATCCTGCTCGGCATGGTCGTCAGCGCCGGCGCGCTGATCCTGCCGAAGGACAACCTGATCGCCGACGGCGTGCGCATCGCCAATCTGCCCGTGGGTGGATTGACGCGCGCGGCAGCGAAACAGCGCCTCGCCGAGCAGTGGGCGCGCGCCGACGACCGTCTCGTCGTGCACGCCGGCCCCCACCGGCGCGACCTCGCGCTGCGCGACCTCGGCATCGCCCCGGATGTTGACGCCACGCTGGACGCCGCGCTGGCGCTGGGCCGCCAAGGCCCTCCCCTCGCCCGCCTGAGCGACGCCTGGCGCCTGCGTCAGGACGGCGGCGAGGTTCACCCCGTCTTCACCCTGGACGCCGCCCGCGCGGAAGCGGCGCTGGCCGCCTTCGGCGCGGCGATCAATCGCCCGCCGGTGAACGCCAGCGCCCGCTGGGACGACGCGACGGGCGCGGTGGTGATCGTGCCGGAGCGGCCTGGCGCGAAACTCGACCTCCCCGCTGCGGTGAAGCGGCTCCAGGCCGAGGTGCTGCCCGCGCTCTCCGCCGGACGCCCCGTCCCGGAGGCGCTGGACGTGCCCTACCGCGAGAAGCTGCCGGCGATCACCGCCGCCGCGCTCTCCCGCGTTGACGCCGTGCTGGGCACCTACACCACCGCGTATACTGCCAGCAGCGGCAACCGCGCCAGCAACGTGGAAACCGCCGCCCGCGCGCTGCACGGCGTCATCCTGCTGCCCGGCGAGACGTTCTCCTTCAACACGACGGTCGGCCCGCGCGACGCCGCGAGCGGCTTCAAAGTGGCGCCGGTGATCGCCGACGGCCAGCTCACCCCCGGCATGGGCGGCGGCATCTGTCAGGTCTCCACCACGCTGTACAACGCGGCGCTGCTGGCGAATATGCGCATCGTGCAGCGCAGCCACCACTCGCTGCCCATCCACTACGCGCCGCTCGGCCAGGACGCCACCGTCGCCTACGGGGCCATTGATTTCCGCTTCCGCAACACGAGCGACGCGCCCGTCATCATCGAGGCGCGCGCCGCCAAGCGTCGGCTCACCGTGCGCCTGCTCGGCGCGGGCCCGGCGCCCAACGTGACCATCCTGCGCGGCGACATCCGCGCGCTCGCCCAGCGCGTGGTGACGAAGGAAGACCCGACGCTGCCCGCCGGCACGCGCACAGTCGTGGAAAAAGGCTCGCCAGGGCGCGCGGTCACCGTCACGCGGGTGGTCGGCGAGGGACCGGACGCCGTGCGTGAAGTCATCTCCACCGACCGCTACCGCGGCGAAGCGACCGTCATCCACATCGGCACGGCGAAATCCGCGGCGCCCGCCGGCGCCCCCGTCCCGCTGCGCACGCCCGCGGCCAGCGACTGATCTCGCAACTTCTCCGGCGCGGCATCGTATACTAGTGATAGAAGCGCGAAGGAGGATGCGATGCGAACTCTTCTCTGCAGTCTGCTGGCCCTCTCGCTGCTCATGCTGTGCGCCGGCTGCGGCGGCAGCGCGCGGCATACCGTCATCACCAATGAAGACGGCAGCATGCTCGGCCTGGTCATCACGCCGGAGCCGCAGGCGCTGGGCATTGATCGCGGCGACGATTTCTACCTGGATTGGCCCGCCGGCTACGCCCCGCCGCGCGAGTTCACCGTGCGGCTGCGCCAGGTGGATACCGACGCCACCACCGAGGCGGTCTTGACCAATCTGCATACCCTCAGCACCGGGCACTACCGCCTGTCGCCCGCGAGCACGCTGCCCGCGGGCGCGTTCCTGCTGCTCACCATCACCAGCAACCGTGAAGCCGTGCGCGCCATGTATCTGACCGATGACGATGCCTTCGGCGTCACCCGCGAGGCGAAGCCGGGCGCAGAGGGACAGGAAGAACACACCGTACGCACCCGGTGATCACAGCTGGAACGTCGCGAAGACGTACGTGCCCATCGCGGCGTTCACCCGCTTCAGCGTCGGCGCGCCGGCGGCATCCGTCGCCGGCGCGGCCTGCGCGAAGACGCTCACCTGCACCGCCTTGCACGGCGTGAAAATGCCGGCGGGGATGATCACCTCGCGCGCATGTGCCGGGAGCAGGTCGGCGGTGGGATCGTACAGCGCCTCGAAGAGGATGGGGCGCGCGGCGGAGGTCCAGACGACGCGGCGCCCCAGCGCGTTGTCGGCGCCGAGGACATCGCCCTCAACGATCACCAGATACCCCGCCGCGCCGGGCATCTCCGCCCAGGCGATGCGCCCCGGCCGGGCGGTATTGAAGACGGGCGCGGCCGGGTAGGTGATCCGCGGGATGGGCAGCATCTCGCCGGCGGGCAGCGTATAGCTCCGCGCGAAGCCGTCGGCGGCGGTCACCCCCGGCGCCGTCGCCAGCGCCACCGGGCCGTCCAGGTCGGCATGCCCGCTGTAGAAGTAGACATCACCGGGCGGTGCGTACCCCGGCAGCCAGTCGCCGGGGCGCACGATGAGGGGTTGATGGGCGGGCGCCGCGTCGCCCGCGCCCCAGTAGACGTGCACCGGCACCGCCTCGTCGCTGATGCCGTCGCCGGGCGCCAGCGCCAGCGGACCCGCCATCCCCAGCGGCCGCGGCAGCTCGGGCAGCGCCAGCTTCATGTTGGCGTAGACGGGGGCGCCGCGCGGCATCGCCAGCTTCGCGAAAATCTCAAAAAATTCCGCCTCCTGCCCGCCGGCGCCGGCGACCGTGCCCACTGTCCAGTGAAAGTAGCTCAGCCGCAGCTCGTTCGGCGTCACGGCCAGCGCCCGCGCGCCCGCGCCGCCGCCCCCGCAGCCCGCCAGCAGCCCCAGCATCAGCACGCCCGACACGATGATCGCCCAGCGCATACCCACCTCCCGCTTCCCATCCATTGTAGCGCTCGCCGGGTAGGCGGGAGGGGGCAAAATGCGGACATCATTACTCTTCGGACGGCGCCACCTGCGCCAGATAGCCCGCGACCGCTTCCTCCATGCGCCCTTGCGCGGTGAGCAGCAGCTCGATCACCTCACGCACCGCGCCATAGCCGCCGGGAATCTCGGTGACGTAGCGCGCGGCGTCGCGCACCGCCCGCACGGCGTCGCCCACCGCCACCGGCAGGCCGACGATGCGCAACGCGGGCAGGTCATCCACGTCGTCGCCGATATAGGTGATCTCCGCCAGCGCGAGGCCGCGCTCCTCGGCCACGCGGCGCAGCAGCGCCGCCTTGTTCGCGCTGCCCTGGTAGGCCACCACGTTCAACTCGGCGGCGCGGCGCGTCACCGCGTCGGACATCCGCTTCGCCACCCAGATCACCGGAAAATGGACGACATGCATCAACCGGATGCCCAGCCCGTCTTTGATGCTGAACGCCTTCGTCTCCAGATTGCCGCTCGCGTAGGTGATGCCCCCGTCGGTCAACACCCCGTCCACATCGCAGGCCAGCAGCTTCTGCCGCGCCAGCAGCGCCTGATCAACCATGGGTTCCCCTTTCCTACATACGCGTGCTCGTACTCGTACTCGTGCTCGCACTCGAACGCCTCCCGCCCGTCCCCGCATCGCTTCACCGGATATACGACATACACCTCTCCCCCGTGCGCTCACCCCTCCACCCCGCCCACCAAACGCCGCGGCGGCGCGCCCGGAGCCGGCGCGCCGCCGCGGTGAGCCGTCTGCGCGGCTACGCGCGCAGCAGGTGCGCCGCCGTCGGTGCGGCCAGGCTGTCCAGATAACACGCCAGCGCCGCGTCCCAGCGATCCTGGGCGTGAAACAGCAGCTCGATCACTTCGCGCGCCGCCCCTTTGCCGC
This sequence comes from Armatimonadota bacterium, assembly GCA_029553475.1. GTDB lineage: Bacteria > Armatimonadota > Hebobacteria > CAIYQO01 > CAIYQO01 > JAKIYB01. The sequence goes on along the minus strand of JAKPKV010000190.1, from coordinate 107,763 downwards.
CGGGCGCGCGGGTCACGACGTCGGCGGCCGCCTGCACCTCGGGCGCCGCGTCCGCCACCGCCACCGCCAGGCCGGCGATGCGCATCGGCCGCAGATCGTCCAGGTCGTCGCCGACGTAGGTGATCTCCGCCAGCGCGAGGCCATACTGCTCCGCCACGCGGCGCAGCACCGCTTCTTTGTCGCTCTCGCCCTGGTAGAGCTGCACGTTCAGCTCGGCGGCGCGGCGCGCGACCGCGTCCGCGGAGCGCCGCGCCAGCCAGACGACCGGAAAGTGGCTGCACGTCGCCACCCGGATGCCCAGCCCGTCCTTGATGCTGAACACCTTCAATTCCTGATTGCCGGAGCCGTAGATAATGCCGCCCTCGGTCAATACGCCGTCAACGTCGCACGCCAGCAGCCGCTGGGCCGCGAGCCGTGTCCGCGAGACCATCGTCTCCTCCCTCACCCCGGTTTGTCCTCCCCGACAGGACCCTGCGCGGGACCAGCGCGCGGCCTGCCGGGGGTACTGTTTCCTTATTCCACGCGACGGCGGGGATTCCCTGCCGTCGGCCCTGCCGATGATATTGACATGATGAGATACGGACTGCCCACGAACGCTGGGCCGCGGCGATGGTGCGGCGCGTGGACAACGTGCGGCCACGGGCACGCTCACGCTCGCGAACGTGCCGCCTACCCCCGATAGCAGATCACGCGCTGCTCCACCGCGTCCGCCGCGAGGGTGAGGGGGCCGCCGAGGTCGGCGGCGTCGAGGACGCGGACGACGTGCGCCCACGCGGCGGCCTGCGGGGCGATCTCCGCCAGGCGATTGGGGGCGTGTTCGAAAAACGCGCCGTCGAGCCGGTTGTCGCCCTGGCCGGGAAAGAGGGCCAGGTAGAGGATATCCATCTCCACCAGCTCGTTGAGAAAGTGGGTGCCCAGCGAGGCGTCCGGGATGAGATGGTCGTGCATGGTGACGATCTCGCAGAGCACGGAGACGCGGTTGATGTCGGCGAAGGAGACGGGCACCCCCAGCGACGGCGTGCTGGTGCCCCAGCGGCCCGGCCCCAGCAGCATCAGCGCCCGCGCGTCGTCGGTGTCCGTGGCGCGGTTGACCAGGCCGATGACGCGCGCGATGGTGTAGCGGTCGCGGTCGGGCAGCGCGCTGTAGGCGGCGGGCACGACGTAGATGACGCGCGATACCGTCACCAGCCGGCTCTGCCCGATCACCGCGCCGCGGGCGCGGATGATGGCATCCTTCGCCTTCACCTTCAGCTTCGGCAGCCGCGTCATCTCCGCCCCCGTCCCCGGCAGCGGCCGGCACTGCACCAGGTTGATGCTGTAGGTGTCTTCCGCGAAGAAGTTGGCGGTGAATTCGATATCCACCGGCGTCCCATAGGCTCCCTCGAGCCCCGCCAGCAGCTCGCGCATGTCGCCGACGAACGGCGTCTCGGCGAGCAGCCGGTTGAAGGTGAGCACATTGTGGCGCACCGCCGAGGAGAGCGACGCGGGGATGCGGTCGGCGAACATGTCAATGGGCACGCCGGGGCTGTGCAGCACCACGTCGTCTATCAGCCCGGAGACCACCTGATTGGCGTCGAGATCGAGGTAGTCCACCCGCTGCTGCGAATACTGCCGCACCTCGTCGTAGTTCGCCTCCGGCCGTCGGGTGGGGGCATTCAGCGCCACCACGCGGGTGTAGTCGTCGTCCGAGCGGTCCACCGCGCGGGTGCCCAACCCGAAGACCAGGCGGATGACGCCGGCGCGCGGGTCAATAGCCTCGCTCCAGACATACGGGTTATACGAGAAGCCCACGCCGGCCATCTGCGGATAAAAATTGCTGCCGTAGCGGGCGCCGGAGACGCGCATCACCAGCAGCGCCATCTGCTCGTCGCTGTCGAGCAGGCCGCGCCGCGCGCGATAGCGCAGCGCCTCCTCGCTCATGGTGCCGGCGTAGACGGTGCGCACCGCCGCCAGGAAATCCTCCAGCCGCCGCTCCCGCGGCCCCTGGTTCGCGCAGAAGACGCTCGGATATTTCCCGGCGAAGGCATTCCCGAAATTATCTTCGAGCAGCGAGCTGGAGCGCACGATGATCGGCGAGGGGCCGAAGTAGTCGAGCATCTCCGCGAACTGCTTCACGATGTAGTCGGGGAAGGCGCCGGCGAGGATGCGCTGGCGGGCGAGGCCGGCGCCGTTGAGGAAGGTCTCCGGGTCGCGCTGCTGCTGGCGCAGCCACCAGATGCCGTTGCGCACCAGGTAGGTATAGAACACGTCGGAGCCGACGTAGAAGGAATCGTGCGGCTCCAGCAGGGCAGACAGGCGCGGGCTCTGCGCGCGGATGATGGCGCGCGCCACCAGCATGCCGGTGGTCTTGCCGCCGATGAGGCCGGTGCCGATGATGCGCTGGCGAATCTCCAGGATATCCTGGAGCGTGAGGTAGCGCGCGACGAGCCGCAGCATCGCCGTGTCGCGCGAGACGACCATGCGCGCCAGCCGGTCATACACCGCGCGGGCGTCGTCGGGCAGCGCGTCGCCGCGCGCCAGCGCGCAGAGCTCGCGCCCGCGGATGAAGGTCCGTTCCCAGGAGCCGTGGATGAGGTCGGCGTCCATCCCCGCCCAGGCATGCGCCTGAATGTCGGCGATGACGGACGACGCCGAGACGGGGAGAAAATCGTTCCCCTCCCACACGTGCAGCATGTCAATGGTGGCGGAGTAGCGATACTGCGTCTTCAACGGGCGGATGTAGAGCTTGTCGTGCGAACGGTAGACGTCAATGAAGAGCTGCGTGGTCTGCAGGATGGGGTCCACCGCGTGGGAGGAATGGTAGTTGCGCAGCAGCGCGAAGTAGGTGACGGTCTCCAGGTCGTAGAGATACGGGCAGGTGAGCATGAAAAAATTGCCCAGCATCTGGTCGGAGTACCAGTCCACCAGCAGGTCGGAGAGGCAGTCGAAGACGTAGAACGCCCCGCGCCCGGCGCGCTCGATGGCCGCGTGCACGGCGGCGATGAACGCCTCGAATCCCTCCTCCGGGCGCAGCTCCACCACCTCCGCGCCGGCATCGTCCGGCAGCAGCGGGGGGTGGGAGGCGAAGCGGAAGTAGACCAGCGTGCGCCCGTTGCGCCGCGCCGCCGCGCAAAACGGCTGCACGAAGGTCAGGTACTCCTGCATATCATCCACCCGCCAGACGATATTATCGCCGGCGATGACGCCTTTCAGCGCGCGGTCCAATCCCGGCAGACCGGTGGTGAGCATGTCCGGCTTGAGCATGGGCGTTTCCTTTGGCCAGGCGCGCCGCTACGCGCGCGGGGACGGCGCGGACTGGGCGGGCGAGCGTCCTCGCGAGCCGACCACGCCGCTACGCGCACGGGGACGGCGCGCGCGCCGTCCCCGCAGTATCCCCCTACCGGGCGGCGCTTACACCAGGCCCTGGTCAATCATCGCGTCGGCGACTTTGCGGAAGCCGGCGATGTTGGCGCCCATCATGTAATTGTCCGGCTGGCCGAACTCGGCCGCGGCGGCGCGGGCGTTGCTGTGGATGCTCTGCACGATCTGCTGCAGGCGCAGGTCCACTTCCTCGCGCGGCCAGGCGATACGCATGGAGTTCTGCGACATCTCCAGGCCGGAGGTGGCGACGCCGCCGGCATTGGCGGCCTTGCCCGGCGCATAGAGGAAGCCGTTCGCCAGGAAGATTTCGATGGCCTCCGGGGTGCTGGGCATGTTGGCGCCTTCGGCCACCAAAAAGCAGCCGTTGGCGGCCAGCGCGCGGGCGTCGCTGCCGTCAATCTCGTTCTGGGTGGCCGAGGGGAAGGCGCAGTCGCAGGGGATGCCCCACGGGCGCTGGCCTTCCAGGAACTGCGCGCCGGGGAACCGCGTCACGTATTCGGCGATGCGGCCGCGGCGCGCGTTCTTCAGCTCCATCACCCACGCCAGCTTCTCGGCGTCAATGCCGTCCGGATCGTAGATGGTGCCGACGGAGTCGGAGAGCGTCACCGTCTTCGCGCCGAGCTGCAGCAGCTTCTCCACGGTATACTGGGCCACGTTGCCGGAGCCGGACACCGTGCAGACCTTGCCGGCGAAATCCTGCCCGCGGGTCTTCAGCATTTCCACCGCGAAGTAGACGCAGCCGTAGCCGGTGGCTTCCGGGCGAATGAGCGAGCCGCCCCACCCCAGGCCCTTGCCGGTGAGCACCCCGGTGAACTCGCTCGTGAGGCGCTTGTACTGCCCGAAGAGGAACCCCCCTTCGCGGCCGCCCACGCCGATGTCGCCGGCCGGCACGTCGGTGTCCGGGCCGATGAGGCGCCACAGGCCGGTCATGAAGGACTGGCAGAAGCGCATCACTTCGTCATCGCTTTTGCCCTTCGGGTCGAAGTCCGAGCCGCCTTTGCCGCCGCCCATGGGCAGCGTGGTGAGCGAGTTCTTGAAGATCTGCTCGAAGCCCAGGAACTTGATGATGGAGAGCGAGACCGACGGGTGGAAGCGCAGGCCGCCCTTGTAGGGGCCGATGGCGCTGTTGAATTGCACGCGATACCCGAGGTTCACGCGTATGGTGCCGTCATCGTCCTGCCAGGGCACGCGGAAGATGAGCGCGCGCTCGGGCTCGACGATGCGTTCGAGGATCGCGTGCCGCCGGTAGCGGGGGTCGCGCTCGATGGCCGGGGCGATCGTCTCGAAGACTTCCTCCACGGCCTGCAGGAACTCCACCTGGCCGGCATGGCGCCGGCGGGTGTCCTCAAGGACCGTTGCGACGTACCTGTTCATCGCAATCTGACTGGACATACTTTCCTCCCTCAGCGAATGTGTGTGCTATCCATGAAAAGCGCGCGGGATTGCTTGCACCCAACCCCGCCCGCCTGTTCCATGCGCATGGCACGGTGACCAACCCGGCGGACAAAAAAGAACACGATCAGGTCTGCACCGGACCTGATCGTGTGCTCTATGCCGTATGCGTGCCGCGAAGGCATCCGTCTGCCAGATGCAGCTATCGTCCGTGTGGTACCGCGCGCAGCCCATCGGCCCGCTCGCCACCCGCGCGCGGGCGTGCCGCACCGCGCGCAGCGCGCGCAGCAGCGACCGGAGCGAGAACGCGGAGTGCCGGACGTGATGGTACATGGGCGTAAACCGGCACATTATACCATAATCCCGCCGCGAAGCAAGGGGGTGAGCGGAAAAATGTGCGAAGTAAACACTTGACGGGCGGGAGGAGCACGTCGTGAGGGAGTAAGTAAGTAGTCAGGGAGTGAGCAAGTAGTCAGTAATCAGTGAGTAGTAATCAGTAATTGTCGTGGGCCGTCACGCTGTACCGTGTCCCGTCGCCGCGCCACCGGTAGTCCGCGCCCTCCGCGGCGCGTGGTGCCGAAAGTCATACGCTGGTTGTTCCTCCCCCTACACGTAGCGTGGAGGGCATGGATCACACCGCACGGTACAGCGTGACGACCCACGACAATCAGTGAATGGACCGGGTGAGGGTAGCGCAGCACGTCTGGAAGTTGAAACATCCCGCACAGCGTCGGGGCCGAGGCGAGTCGCGCCCCGGGTGGCTGGATGCTGACTTGAGCGCAAATGAGAGCGGTTATCAAGCGGTGCTACTCGGCGGGCACCGCGCGCTTGTTTTTTCGGAGTTGACGCAACCCAATATAAAACATCGTGAAACCAGTCAGCGAAAGTGATGCATACCCCAGGATTCCAGATAAGCTTTCTGTCAGCAGGCGCGAAGGACCCTTTGCTGACTCATGAAGATTCCAGAATGTCGCTAACGCAGATGGCAACAGAAAAAAACCGGTGCTGACTCCACTCAAAAGCATCATGACAAGAAACCAGTACAGTATAGGCGTACCGAAAATGGTGTGCCCTGCAGTGCGGACATCTTGCACGTCGGCAAAAACGTTGGGGCTGGTACTGATCCCTACCTTAACCCCAATAGCTGCCCCTGCCAGCAATACCAACAGCGCCACAGGGGCACGGCAGCGAATGAGGAAGGACAGGTCAAGTTCGCGAAGCCAGAAGAAGATGACTAATGATGCCACAACAATGCTGACCGTCATAACGATCCCGTCAAACGCGTTCCGGCGCTGCTCCATCAGTGCTTCCTCCCACATCAGTATACCATAGAAAGCGCCGGCCCCTTTGAAGTGCAGCGAGCATCGTCGCACTCCTTCTATACACGGTCACGGGATCACTATCTACTATCGTTCAGCATAAGGAAAGCGGCGCTACGCGCCGCGCAGCAAAAAAATACCCCCCTCTCCGCGGGGAGAGGGGGGCAGGGGGTGAGGGGTCAGAACAGCCCGACGACGTTCCCATCCTCGTCAATGTCCACCTTCGTGCCGGCGGGCACGGAGGGCAGCGACGGCATGGTGGCCATCTCGCCGCAGAGGGCGTAGAGGAAGCCGGCGCCGGCGGAGGGGCGGATGTCGCGCACGGGCACGGTGAAGCCCGTCGGGCGGCCCTTGAGCGCCGGGTCGTGCGAGAGCGAGAGGTGGGTTTTGGCCATGCACACCGGCAGCCGGCCCAGCCCCCACTGGTCGTAGAGGGCGATGCGCTCCGCGGCCAGCGGGGCGAAGGAGACGCCGGCGGCGCCGTAGGTCGTTTGGGCGATCTTCTCGATCTTCACCGTGATGGGATCCTCGTCGGCGTAGGTGAGGGTGAAGTCGGACGCCTGCTCGCAGGCCTTCCGCACCGCCTCGGCCAGCTCCAGGCCGCCCGCGCCGCCGTCCGCCCACACGCGGCTGAGGCAGGCGTCCTCCGCGCCGGCGGCGATGGCCTTCTCACGGATGAAGGCGATCTCCGCCGCGGTGTCGGTGGGGAAGTTGTTGATCGCCACCACCACCGGAATGCCGAAGGAGCGCATATTCTCGATCTGCTTCTCCAGGTTGCCGATGCCCAGCGCCAGCGCTTCTAGGTCTTCCCGCTGCAGGCCCGGGTCCAGCGGCTTGCCGGGGGCCACGGTGAAGCGGCCGGAGTGCATCTTCAGCGCGCGCACGGTGGCGACCACCACCGCGCAGCTCGGCGTCAGCCCGCCGATGCGGCACTTCACGTTGCAGAATTTCTCCGCGCCCATGTCGGCGCCGAACCCCGCTTCCGTCACCACGTAGTCCACCAATCGCAGCGCGATCTGGTCGGCGAGGATGGAGGAGTTGCCGTGGGCGATGTTGGCGAACGGCCCGGCGTGCACCATCACCGGCGTGTGCGCCAGCGCCTGGATGAGGTTGGGCTTGATGGCGTCCTTCATCAGCACGGTCATCGCGCCGGCGCACCGCAGGTCTTCCGCCGTCACCGGGTTGCCGTCCTCGTCGCGGGCGACGATGATGCGGGCGAAGCGCGCGCGCATGTCCTGCAGGCCGGAGGTGAGGGCGAGGATGGCCATCACCTCGGAGGCCACGGAGATGTCAAAGCCCGTCTCGCGGGGCACGCCGCCGCGGCGCTGGGCGGGCAGGTCGCCGCCGAGGCCGATGACGATGTTGCGCAGCGCCCAGCCGTCGCTGATATCCACCACGCGCTTCCAGGTGATCGTCTGCGGGTTGATGCGCCGGGGGTTCCCATGCTTGAGCGAGGCGTCCACGAAGGCCGCCAGCAGGTTGTTCGCCGCGGAGATGGCGTGGATGTCGCCGGTGAAGTGGAGGTTGAAATCCTCCATCGGGATGACCTGCGCGTAGCCGCCGCCGGCCGCGCCGCCCTTGATGCCGAACACCGGACCGAGCGACGGCTGGCGGATGTTGATGCAGGTGCGCAGTCCGAGCTGCGTCATCGCCTCGCCGAGGCCGATAGTGGTGACCGTCTTCCCCTCGCCCAGCGGCGTCGGGGTGATGGCGGTGACGACGATGAGCTTGCCCAGCGGCCGGTCGCGCAACCGGTCGAGGATGCCGAGATCAATCTTCGCCTTGTGGCGGCCATACAGCTCCAGCTCGTCTTCCCGCACGCCCAGCGTCGCGGCGATCTCCTGGATCGGCCGCATCGTCGCCTGTTGCGCGATCTCGATATCGGTCAGCACGGTGAACCTCCCCGGCGGCACGATGGCCGCCGTTCAGCAAAAATGGATGGGCGACATGCCCGCCGCTCGCGCGGCACATTTGTGCAAGTATACACCATCCGTTGAACGTCTTCCTGTTCGCCGCTTGGTAATTTCGTGCGCGAATGCCACCGCACGAAATTACCACGACGCACCGGCGGTGCTGATGCTCCTTCCCCTCCCGGCCTATTGCATTTCCCCGGTAGCCCCACTACACTAAGGTTGTTCGCATCTTTGCCGTGATCGGCGTGAGGGGCCCCGCCTCTCCGGATGAGATCGTGACTCGCCATACAACCTGCACGATGAAAGGCAATCATCATCATGAACGCGCGTGAACGCATGCTGGCGGCCATCAACCATGAACCGGTGGACCGCATCCCGACCGATATCTGGGCGACGCCCGAGGTGTGGGCGAAATTGCGGGCGCACTTCGGCGACGATGCCGACTTCCACGCCCTCTTCCATCTTGACGGCATGGGCGGCGCCGCGCCGGCCTACGTCGGCCCGGAGCGGCCGGCGATGCTGGACGGGGAGGCGCTGGATCCGACCTGGGGCATCAAAAGCCGCCGGGTGCAATATGACACCGGCGTCTATTACGAGCAATACTACTGGCCGCTGGCCGCCGCGCGGACGATTGATGATCTGGAGCGCTACGCGTGGCCGCGGGCGGACTGGTTCGACTTCTCCGGCATGCCGGCGCGGTTGCGCGCCCAGCACGACACCCACGTGACCCAGTGCGGCTACATGGCGCCCTTCTTCTACCATAACCTCACCCGCGGATTGGAAACCTCGCTGATGGATCCGTATGACGATCCGGAATTCACCCACCACCTGCTGAGGCGCATCAGCGATTTCTTCTACGCGTATCACCTGCGCATGTTCGAAACCTGCGAGGGGCTGATTGACATCGCGCAGGTGACGGACGACCTGGGCAGCCAGACCGGACCGCTCATCAGCCTGGAGACCTTCCGCGAGTTTTACAAACCGCACATGCAGCGGCTGATTGACCTCTGCAAGGGGTTTGGCATCACAGTGTTCCACCATGACGACGGCGCCATGCGCGCCTTCCTGCCCGACCTCGTCGAGATGGGCATTGACATCCTCAACCCCGTGCAGCACAACTGCCCCGGCATGGAGCTGGAGGGCCTGAAGGCCGACTTCGGCGCGCGAATCTGCTTCCACGGCGGCATTGACAACCAGGACATCCTCCCCTTCGGCACCCCCGAGGACGTGCGCGCCGAGGTGCGCCGCTGCATTGACGCCCTCGCCAGCGACGGCACCGGCTACATCCTCGCCCCCTGCCACAACCTGCAGGCGGTGACGCCGGTGGAGAACATCGTGGCGATGTATGACGAAGCGTGGCACTACGGGAAACGGTGACCGCGTCTGCGGCCATTCGTCGGCTGAGAAACTGTCCAACAAGTCTCGGCGCGTGCCTGCTGGTGGCTTGCCGCAGGCTCCGCGTTGGCCGTCCTCACCCTATCTCTCCCGATAGCGCCTCGGACGTCCGCCGTGATCCAAGCCGGCATCCCCTCAGCAGACCCACGCCGAGACTTTCCGGACAGTTTCTGAGATACGTCACGGGGCCGGGCGTGACGCCCGGCCCCGTGATGCTGTCGTATGAACGCCGCCCATCAGAGCGTCTCGCGGCGGGATTCCTTCACCACGTAGCTCTCGATGATGTCGCCTTCCTGCCACGCGTGGAAGCGGTCGAGGCCGATGCCGCATTCGAAGCCCTGGGCCATCTCGCGCACGTCGTCCTTCAGGTGTTTCAACGAGTCCAGGGTGCCTTCGGCGACGACCTCGCCGGCCCGCTTCACGCGCACCTTCGTGCCGCGCTGCACCTTGCCGTCGGTGACGTAGCAGCCGGCGATGGTGCCCGCGCGGGAGAGTTTGAAGACCGCGCGCACTTCGGCGTGGCCGAGCACCACTTCCTCGAAGACCGGCGTCAGCATGCCCACCATGGCTTTTTCCACGTCATCAATGATGTCGTAGATGATCTGGTAGCTGCGCACGTCAATGCCGTGATCTTCGGCCAGCGCGCGCGCCTGCGGCTCCGTCTTCACGTGGAAGCCGATGATGATCGCCTGCGACGCCTCGGCGAGGGAGACGTCCGATTCCGTGATGTCGCCCACGCCGGTATGGATGTTGTTCAGGCGGATCTCCGCGTGGGTGATCTGCCCGAGGGCCTGGGTAATCGCCTCGATGGAGCCGGCCACGTCCGCCTTGATGATGAGGTTCAGGTCCTTCACCACGCCGGCGGCCACCATGTTGCTGAGGTTCTGCAGGCTCACGTGCGCGGTGGCCAGCCGTTCCTCGCGCGCCGTCATCTGGCGCTGCTCGGCGATGTCGCGGGCGGTCTTTTCGTTCGTCACCACCTCGAAGAGGTCGCCGGCTTCCGGCACGCTGGAGAGGCCGGTGATCTCCACCGGGGTGGAGGGACCGGCTTCCTTCACCGGGCGGCCCTTGTCGTCCACCATGGCGCGCACGCGGCCGGAGACCATGCCGATGGCCACCGCGTCGCCGACGCGCAGCGTGCCTTCCTGCACGAGCACCGTCGCCACCGGGCCGCGCTGGGTGTCGAGCTTCGACTCGACCACCGCGCCGCGGGCGCGCGTGTCAACAACCGCATGCAGGTCGCCCATCTCGGCCACTAAGAGGATCATCTCCAGCAGCGTCGCAATGTTCTCGCCCTTCTTGGCGGAGACGGGCACCATAATCGTTTCGCCGCCCCACTCCTCCGCCACCAGCTCGTGGGCGGTGAGCTGCTGCTTCACCACGTCCGGCTGGGCGTCAGGGACATCAATCTTGTTCACGGCGACGATGATGGGCACCTTCGCCGCTTTCGCGTGGGCAATGGCCTCAATGGTCTGCGGCTGCACGCCGTCGTCCGCCGCCACCACCAGCACGGCGATGTCGGTGAGGTTGGCGCCGCGGGCGCGCATGGCGGTGAAGGCCGCGTGGCCCGGCGTGTCGAGGAAGGTGACTTTTTTGTCGTTCACCATCACCTGATAGGCGCCGATGTGCTGGGTGATGCCGCCGTATTCCTGCTCGGTGACGTTGGTCTTGCGAATCGAGTCGAGCAGGGTGGTTTTCCCATGGTCCACGTGGCCGAGAATGGTGACCACCGGCGGGCGCGGATCGCCGGCCTTCTCCTCGGAGGAGACGGTGCTGGCGGTGAGGCGCCAGGAGGCCTGCTCGGCGAGATCGCTCTCGAACAGCGCCTCGATATGCAACTTCTCCAGCGCGGCGACGCACTGCTCGGGTTCGAGCAACTGGTTCACGGTGGCCAGCACGCCCATGCCGATGAGCTGGGTGATGATCTGCGCCGGGGTGACGAGCGCGCGCTCCGCCAGCTCGCCGACGGTGGTGGGGCCGGTGATGATCAGCGGCTCTTCCAGCATGGCGGGTCCGCCCACGTCGCCCTTCGGGCCGCGGCGCTTGCGGCGGCCGCGGATCGTGGTGGAGGTGAACTCGGCGGCGCGATGCACCCGCGGCTTCGCCTGGTCTTTCTCGGTGAAGACCGTGCGCTTCTGGCCTTTCTTCGCGACGCCGGGTTTCGCGCCCGGTCCCTTGGCCGCGCCGTCGGGCGCGGGCGGCGGGGCCCCGCCGGGACCGGCCGGACGCGGACCGCCGGGGCCGGCGGGACGCGGACCGCGCGGGCCGGGCGCGCCGCCGTCGCGGCGAACCGGCCCCGGCGGGCGCACCGGGGGCACGGGCACGACGCCGGCGGCTTTCACAATGCCGAAATCGTCATCCGCGCTCAAGTCGCCGTCCTGCATGAGCAAGTGGCTGCCGCGCTTCTTCTCGCCCGGCTTGCCGGTCGGCGGCTTCGCGTCCGCCGGCTTGCCCGGCGGGGGGGCGCCTGCCGGACGCGGCTGGGCGCGCTGCACGGTGACATGGCCGTCGGCGGTGGTGCGGCGGATGACTTTCGTCACCGGGCGCGGCTGTTCCGCCGGCGCGGCGGGCGCGGCGGGTGCGGAGGCTTCCGCCGGCGCGGGGGCTTCCGCCGGCGCGGGGGGGGGGGCGGTCTGGGTGGCCACGGGCGCGGCCTCGCTCTGCCGCGTGATGAAGTCGCGGATGCGCGTGACCGTCTCCTCGTCGAGCATACTCGACGTGGAGTGGACCGGGATGTCACTCCCATCCAGACGATGCTTCAGCTCGTCCGGCTTGCGAAATCCCAGCTCGCGAGCCAGGTCAAAGAAACGCTTCGGCAAAAAACACACCCTCCACAGGTATCAATCCGTCATCGCGGCGTCGGCGGCCAACCGGCGCAGCTCCGCCGCGGCCGCCGCGGTCAGCTCCGCACCCAGCGCGCGGCGAAAGGCCTGCCGCGTGATCGCCGTTTCCACGCAGCGGTCGGTGCGGCAGACATACGCGCCGCGGCCGGCGCGGCGTCGCCCGCCATCCACCCGCGGGCCGTCGCTGCCGCGCGAAACGCGCAGCAGCGCGCCCTGCGGCCGCCGCGCGCGGCAGACGATACACATGCGTTCCGGCGCCGATGCCGCCATAACGCGTTAGTGTACCACGAATTCCGCGCGCGCGACAACGCGCGGGCGAGGATTTACTCGTTCTCCGGCGCGTCGTTCTCCGGCGCGGGCGCGGTGTCCTCGGCCGCGTCGGCGGTGTCCTCGGCCGCGTCGGCGGCATCAACGGCCGCGGCCGCGGCGTCAACGGCGGCCGCCGGCGTCTCGACGTCCGCGGTGTCGCCGGCGGCCTCCGGCGTCTCCGCCGCCTCCGCAAGCTGCTGTTCCGCCTCGCGCACCTGCGATTCACTGCGGATATCAATGCGCCAGCCGGTCAGGCGCGCGGCCAGGCGCACGTTCTGGCCCTCTTTGCCGATGGCCAGCGACTGCTGGCTGTCCGGCACGATGACGGTGGCGCTGTGATGGTCTTCGTCGAGGATCACCTCGCTGATGCGCGCCGGCGAGAGGGCGGCGGCCAGGTAGCGGGCGCCATCGTCGCTCCAGCGCACGATATCAATCTTCTCGCCGCGCATCTCGTCCACCACCGCCTGCACGCGGCTGCCGCGGTGGCCCACGCAGGCGCCCACCGGGTCCACGTTGTCCTGGCGCGAGGCGACGGCGACTTTGGAGCGGAAGCCGGCCTCGCGGGCGACGGAGCGGATCTCCACCAGCCCCTCGGCGATTTCCGGCACTTCCAGCTCGAAGAGCTTGCGCAGCAGGCCGGGATGCGAGCGGGAGAGGAGCACGTGCGGGGTCTTCGTGGTTTTCTTCACCTCGACGAGGAAGAACTTCATGCGCTCGCCGATGCGGTAGGAGTCATTCGGCATCTGCTCGGTGGCGGGCAGGATGGCCTCGACTTTCCCGATGTTCACGTAGACGGTGCGGCCGTCGCGGCGCGCCACCACGCCGGTCATGATCTCGCCGGCCCGGCTGTTGAATTCGTCAAAGAGGATATCGCGCTCGGCTTCGCGGATACGCTGCACCACCACCTGCTTCGCGGTCTGCGCGGCGATGCGCCCGAACTCTTCCGGCGTCACCTCGATATCCAGCACGTCGCCGACCTGGATGTCGTCGTCGAGCTTGCGCGCCTGCTGCACGCTCATCTGCAGGTGGGGATTCTCGATGGTCTCCACCACTTCTTTCCGCACGTAGACGGCCGCACGCGACTCTTCCCAGTCAATTTCCACATGGATTTCGCTGGCGGCGCCGAAATGCTTCCGATACGCGGAGACGAGCGCATCTTCAATGATGCGTTCCAGCACGTCCAGCGGAATTTCCTTCTCACGCTGAATTTCCCGTAATGCCTGCACAAAATCGAAATGCATCGCCCGCGCTCCTTTACAACGCAACGAGTGGGTTGCCCCACTCGTTGCGTGTCCCGCTTCAATTGGATTCTGTCGAGTCCGCGAGTCAGTATAGCACAACATCCCCGGTCTGGCAATGAACAGCGGCCCGCTTTCCCGCCTGTCGGTGTCGGCGATGTCTCCGCCGGCGACGAAGACGCGCGACGCGGCGGACGGGGGCGTCATGCCGGCGGGGGCGCGCCGGCCGGGGCGGGGGGCGCGCCGATGGCCGGCGGGGCCCCGCGCGTCTCATGCCGGCCGTAGCGCGCCAGCACCCCCGCCAGCAGCACGAAGAGGACGGCCATCAGCAGCAGGATGTTCCAGGCTGGACGGCTTTCCAGGAAGTAGCCGCCCAGCGCGGGGAAGATGAGGCCGCCGGCGGTGCCGCTGGAGACGAGCAGCGCGACGACGGTGCCGGTGTAGGCGGGGTAGCGGCAGGCGCCCAGCCCGACGAGCAGCGGCCAGATGCCGCTGAAGGCGAAGCCCGCCAGCCCGACGCCGAGCCAGAGCCCGGCGGCGCCCAGCGGCAGGAAGAGGACGCCGTAGGCGAGCAGCCCGCCCCCGACCAGCCAGCGGAGCAGCGTATACCCGGGGACGCGGTGGGCGAGGACGCCGATGATGACGCGTCCGACGCCCATCGTCAGCCAGAAGAGGAGGGCGATCCGCGCGGCGGCATCGGCGCCGGCGTGAAATTGCAGCTCCAGCATCCGGCTCGCCAGCCAGGCCAGGCTCATCTCCGCGCCGACGTAGAGGGCGATGGCGACGGCGAGCAGCGCCACCGCGGGGTCGCTGAAGACGCGGCGGGCGAGGGCGAGATGCATGCGCTCGGCCGGATGGATGGGTGGCCGCGCCATGAAGAGACTGCTGACGCAGAGCAGCGCGGCGGCGCCGCCGAGCGCCAGGTACGGCACGCGCCAACTGACCCCCGCCGCCGGCAGCCAGCCGACGAGGGAGAGCGCGCCCACCGCGCCGGCGCTGAACGCCACCTGCAGCAGGTTCATGTTGCGGTTCACGTGCGCGGGGTCCATATCGGCGATGATGGCGCTGCACAGGCCCTCCAGCGTGCCGCCGGTGGCGCCGATGAGGAAACTCGCCAGGCAGACGACGGGAAAGGAGGGGGCGAGGGCGAACAGCAGAAAGCCGCCGGCAAACAGCGCCAGCGTGAGGGCGAACAGCAGCTTTTTGCCGAAACGGTCGGCCAGGTAGCCGCCGGCGGTGGTGGCGAGCAGCGCGCCGGTGAAAAAAAGGCTGAAGAGGATGCTGGAATCCGCCACGCTCACCCGCAGCTCCGCCGCCAGCGCCGGCCGCAGCGGGCCGAGGAGGCCGCCGCCGGCCCCGAAGATGAGGGCGGTGAGAATCGGCGCGAGAATGGCAATGCGGCGCGGCAACACGGCGCTAATGATACCGGGGAATCGGAAAAATGCCTAGCACCGCCGCACACGGTCCGCACACATTGCCTGAGGGGGCCATCATCGGGTAGGATACACAGCAATACTGACGGGAGGAGACGGCGCCGATGCCGATGACCTGGGATTTATCGGACCTGTACGCGGGGGTGGATGACCCGGCGATTGACGCCGCGCTGGCGGCGCTGGCGGCGCGCGCCGAGACGTTCGCCGCGGAGATGCGCGGGACGGTGGGCGCGCTGACGGCGGAGGCCTTCGCCGGCGCGCTGACGACCTACGAAGGCCTCCTGCGCGACCTGGAATTCCCCGGCGCCTACGCGATGCTCCTCTTCTCCGGCGAGAGCACCAACCCCGCCCACGGCGCGCTGCTGCAGCGCGTGCAGGAGCGCGCGGTGGCCATTCAGCAGCATCTCCTCTTCTTCGAGCTGGAGCTCATCGCCATCCCCGACGACGCCTTCGCCGCGCTCCTCGCGCACCCGGTGACCGCCACCTATCGCCACTACCTCACCCACGCGCGCGCCGAACGCCCGCACCGCCTCACCGAGCCGGAAGAGCGCATCCTGCTGGAGAAATCCGCCACCGGCCGCGAGGCGTTCTCGCGCCTGTTCGACGAGACCATCGCCGCCGCCACCTTCCCGATGGCGGACGGTGAGGGCGTGACGCGGATCACCGAAGCGGAGATCCTCGCCAACCTGCACGACCCCCGGCGGGAGGTGCGCCGCGCCGCCGCCGCGGGCCTGACCGCCGGACTGCGCGAGCACAGCCGCCTGTATACCTACATCACGAATACGCTGGTCTATGATAAAGCCGTCACCGACCGCCTCGCCCGTTTCCCGCATCCGGAAGCGGCGCGCCATCTCGCCGACGAGGTAGACACCGCGACGGTGCATACCATGCTCGACGCCTGCGTGGCGCATTTCGACACCGTCGCCCGCTATTACCGGCTGAAGCGCCGGCTGCTCGGCGTGGACCGCCTGGCGCATTACGACATCTACGCGCCGCTGCGGCGCGACGACGCCCCAGTGCCCTGGGAGGAGGCCTGCGCCATCGTGCAGGGCGCCTACACCCGCTTCGACGCGGACGTCGGGCGGCTGATCGCGCGCTTTTTCGCGGAGCGCTGGATTGACGCCGCGGCGCGCCCCGGCAAGCGCGGCGGCGCCTTCTGCCTGGGGATCAGCCCGGACTGGCACCCCTACGTGCTGACGAACTACCTGGGGCGCACGCGCGACGTGATGACCCTCGCGCACGAGCTCGGGCACGGCCTGCACGACCTCCTCGCCGCCGAGCAGCATCACCTGCAGTACCATCCCTCGCTGGCGGCGGCGGAGACGGCCAGCGTCTTCGGGGAGATGCTCACCTTCCGCGCCCTCGTCGAGCGCGCCGCCACCCCGCGCGAGCGGCTGGCGCTGCTCGCCGGCAAAATCGAGGATATCTTCGCCACCGTCTTCCGCCAGACCGCGCTCTACCGCTTCGAGCAGCGCCTGCACGCCGCCCGCCGCGAGCAGGGGGAGCTGCGCGAAGAGACGATTGACGACATCTGGCACGCCACGCTGCAGGCGATGTTCGGCGACGCCGTGGAGCTGGGCGCCGAGTACCGGCTCTGGTGGATGTATATCCCGCACTTCATCCACACGCCGTTTTACGTCTACGCCTACGCCTTCGGGCAACTGCTCACCATGGCGCTCTACGCCCGCTACCAGCACGAGGGCGACGCCTTCGTGCCGCGCTACCTGGAGATCCTGCGCGCCGGCGGCGCGGGGCGCCCCGCCGACCTCATGGCGCGCGCCGGGGTGGATATCAGTCGGCGCGCGTGCTGGGAGGACGGCCTGCGCACCATTGACGAGCTGGTGACGCAGGCGGAGGCCCTCGGCGCCGAAGCGGGGATGCCGTGAGGACGCGGGAGAAGGCGGGCGACGCCGCGCGCGCGGGCATTATGCGCGTGCTCTTCTTCGGCGACATCGTCGGGCGGGTGGGACGCCACGCGCTGGAGGAGACGCTGCCGCGCTGGCGCGACGAGCTGGACCCGGACATCATCATCGCCAATGGCGAGAACACCGCCGGCGGCGTCGGCATCACCCGCAGCATCGCCGAAGAGCTGTTTGACCTCGGCGTGGAGGTCATCACCCTGGGCAACCACACCTTCGCCCAGCGCGACGTGGTGCCGCTGCTGGAGCACGACCACCGCGTGCTCCGCCCGGCCAACTATCCGCCCGGCGTGCCCGGCCTCGGCTACGGCGTCTTCCCCACCCCGGCCGGCCCCCTCGCCGTGCTCTGCCTGCTGGGCCGCGTCTTCATGGACCCGGTGGACGATCCCTTCCAAACGGCGGAAACGCTTGTGCCCTTGCTGAAACAGGAAACCCGTTGTATGCTGATAGATGCCCACGCGGAGGCGACCAGCGAGAAAGCCGCGTTGGCGTGGATGTTGGATGGGCGGGTCAGCGCCGTCATCGGCACGCACACCCATGTGCAAACCGCCGATGAGCGCGTGCTGCCCGCGGGCACGGCCTTCATCACCGACGTGGGGATGGTCGGCCCTCGCGACAGCATATTGGGGGTGCAGCACGACATTATTATCAAACGCTTCCAGACGTGGATGCCCGCGCGCTTTGAAGTGGCGAAGGGCGCCGCGCTCGTGAACGCCGTGTCCGTAGATCTCGACACCGCCACCGGCCGGGCACTGAGCATCGCGCGGCTCGCGCGGGTGTTAGACACGCCGCCGTTCACAAAATGACCGGTTCGTGTGAGGCGGACGCGACACGCCGCCGTGCCGAACCACCTATAATGAAGGTGCTCGACGCGCGGGGCGCCGCCGGCACCGGCGCCGTCCCGTTCGGGGCACTCCGATACCATCACTGTCTCGGATCACGCACCGCGAGCAACAGCTTACCAGCGAATGATGAACTAAGGAGCGCACTATGGAAGTTTTACGTGTTTCTGCGAAGTCGAACCCGAACTCCGTCGCCGGCGCGCTGGCCGGCGTCATCCGGGAAAAAGGCGCCGCCGAACTGCAAACCATCGGCGCCGGCGCCCTCAACCAGGCGGTCAAAGCCCTGGCCATCGCCCGCGGCTTCATGGCGCCCTCCGGGGTGGACCTCGTCTGCCGGCCCGCCTTCACCGACCTCGTCGTGGATGGCTCGGAACGCACCGCCATTCGTCTGATGATCGAACCGAAATAACCGGCCCGTCATCGGCGCCATACCCAACACGGGGGCAGGCTGCACATGCAGCCTGCCCCCGTGGCGTCTGCCCGCGGGCGCGTCCCCCGCCCCCTATGCGACCGTCACGGTCTCTATCCGATCGCCGCGGCGGATCTCCTGTACCACGTGCATGCCGCCCACGACCCGACCGAAGACGGCATACTGGCCGTCGAGGAAGGGCGTGGGGGCGAGGGTGATGTAGAACTGGCTGCCGGCGGAGTCGGGGTTGCTGGTACGGGCCATCGCCAGCGCGCCGAGGCCGTGCTTCAGGTTCGGCGCGATCTCCAGCGTGATGGCGTAGCCAGGGCCGCCGGCGCCGGTGCCGTCCGGGTCGCCGCCCTGAATCACGAAATTCGGCTCCACGCGGTGAAACGTGACGCCGTCGTAGAAGCCCGCCCGCGCCAGCTTCACGAAGTTGGCGACGGTGAGCGGCGCGTCCGCGCCATAGAGCTCGACGACGATCTCGCCCTTCTCGGTGGCGATCGTCGCGCGGCGGGTGCCCGCCGCGCGGGCGGCGTCAATGTCCTCCGTCGTCGGAGCCGGATAAACCTTGCCTGGTGTCATGCGGGGGTGTCCTTTCGTGTGTGTCTATTTCACCGTGATGCTGGTGATGCGGTCGCCGCGGCTGATGCGCTTCACCACGTCCATGCCCGTGATGACTTTGCCGAAGACGGCGTATGCGTCATCGAGGAAGTCCGTCTGCGCCAGGGTGATGTAGAACTGGCAGCCGGCGGAGTTCGGGTCATCCGCGCGGGCCATGGCGAGGGCGCCCTCCACGTGCCGCAGCGTGGGGGAAATCTCCCGGTTGATGGTGTAGCCGGGGCCGCCGGAGCCGTCGCCGTTCGGATCGCCGCCCTGTACCACGAAGCCGGGCTCCACGCGGTGGAAATTCAGCCCATCGTAGAAGCCCGCCTTCGCGAGCTTGACGAAATTCGCCACGGTGAGCGGGGCGTCTTTCCCGTAGAGCTCCACGGTGATGTCGCCCCTGGCGGTCTTGATGACGGCGGCCCGGGTGCCGGCCTTCTTCGCGGCGTCAATCTCCTGCTGGGTGGGCGGCTGATGCTTCGTGGCGGGGCGCGCCGGCTCCACCTCCTCGACCGGCGCGGGTTCCTCGACCGGCGGCATCACGTCCTTGATGGGCGGCGCTACGTCTTCCGCCGTGTCAACCGGCGCGGGCGGCGGGGGCGTGGCCCGCTTCGGCTCCTGCAGGCCCAGCCAGACCATCAGGCCCAGGCCCAGCACGACGACGATGCCGATGATGATATTCGGCGTCGCGGATGGTTTCTGGATGTCCGGGTCATGCCGGCCATCGAATTGCGATGCGCACATGGTTCATCCTTCCGCGGAGAGCTGGGGGAGGCCGCGCGGGCGGTCACTTCCCCGTGAGATACTTGCGATATTGCTGCAGCAGCGCCTGCATGTCGCGCACGCAGGCGGCCTTCGGCACGATGTTCGCCGCGCGGGCCACGTAGCGCTGCGCGTCGAGATAGGCCTGCTTCGCCTGTTCGGCGGACAGCGTGTTGTCCGACTTGCCGAAGTAGGCCTTGTTCAGACAGGCGCGCGCGGCCTGGGTGAGCGCGGTGACGCGCTGGATGTCATCTTTGGCGACGGGCAGGAAACTATCCCACACCGCGCGCGCCGTGTCAAAGTCCCGGCGCAGCTCCATCAGCGCGTCGCCGAAATAACTCACGCAGGCGATATCGCCGGGCGCGCGCTCATACGCCGTGCGGAAGGCGTCCAGCGCGTCGCGCACGTCCGCCTCGGTGAGCTGCCGCGCGCCTTTCGGGTGCTCTGTCGAGTAGCGCAGCGTGTGGGCCAGCGCGATGCCCAGCCACAGCCAGGCTTCCGCGGTGCGCGGCGCGCGGGTCACCACGGAGCGGAACGTGCGCAGCGCCTGCGCGGCGGCTTCGTTGCGCGCGTCGGGACTGAGCGAGGCGTCCACCTTCACGCCGGGCGGCGCGAGCGCCGGATTGTTCTGCCACACGAGGTGCCGGCCCAGCTCCAGCAGGCGCGGGATGTCGTTCGACACCAGCGGGGGCGCGGTCTGCCCGTCGGGCGGGGGGGCGGTCTCCTGGGCGCGCGCGGCCGCGGCCAGGCCGCAGGCCAGCCAGACGACCAGCAGCCAGCGCAGCCCGCCACGCACGCGCACTCTTCCCGCTCGGTGATGACACGCAATCATACGATGAAACGAAACACCGCCATGCTACCCACGCGCGCTCGCGCGCAAACCATCGCTGTATCCGCGAGCGACGCAAGGCGCCGCCTTTTCCGGGCATGCCGCTGAGAAACTGTCCGAGCCGTCTCGGCGCGTGCCCGCTGCTCCGACGGGGCATGGGGTCACCTCTCCCCCCGGCCCCCTCCCCTAGATGGGGAGGGGGAGCGAGCGGAGAGACGATGCCGGATACACTTTTCTGACCCGTTCCCCCCCCTCCCCGCTTAGGGGAGGGGGTCGGGGGGAGAGGTGACACACAACGCATCAACAGGCTCTTGCGAGCTCCTCCAGCGTCGGCATGGCGGGAATCGCCCCCTGGCGGGTGACGACGATCGCCGCCGCCCGGTTGGCGAAGGCGAGGATCTCCTCGATCTCCTCCCGGCGACGGGCGAGCGCGACGGGCGTCTCGCGGGTGAGGCGGTAGAGCACCGCGCCGACGAAGGCGTCGCCGGCGCCGGTGGCATCCACCTGCCGCACGGGCACGCCGGGGAGGTGGCCGGTCTCGTCCCCCCAGGAGTAGGCGCAGCCCGCCGCGCCGCGGGTGACGATCACCACCGGCACGCCCTGGGCGCGCAGCAGCGCCATGCCCGCCGCGATCTCCGTCTCGCCGGTGATGAACGCCAGCTCCTCCTCGGAGATTTTCAGCAGATCGGCGGTGGGCAGCCCCAGCGCGATGCCGGCGCGGGCGGCGTCGGCGCTCGGCCACAGGTTCAGCCGCAGGTTCGGATCGTACGAGATCAGCGCGCCCTGCCGGCGGGCGATCTCCACCGCGCGCAGCGTGGCGGCGCGGTTCGCCTCGCTGATGAAGGAGATGGAGCCGTGATGCAGGATGCGGCTCTCGGCGATACGCCCCTCATCCAGGTCGTCGGGACCGTAGAGCATATCCGCGCCGGGGTTGCGGTAGAAGATGAACTCGCGCTCGCCGTCCGCCCGCAGCGCGACGAACGCCAGCGTGGTGTGGGCGTCGGCGCTGGCGCGCAGGCCGCCGATATCCACGCCGCGCTCGCCGAGCATGCCGGCCAGGTAGCGGCCGAACTCGTCATCGCCCACCATCCCCACAAACGCCGCCGCCCCGCCCAGCATGCTCACCGCGACCGCCACGTTCGCGGGGGCGCCGCCGGCATGCTTGGCAAAGCCGGGCGTCTCGATGAGCGACGCGCCGGGCTGCAGCGACGTGAAGTCAATCAACACCTCGCCGAGACAGGTGACGTCAGGCATGCGTGTTCTCCTCCGACCGGGCGGCCACCGGCATGCCGCCGATGAGCAGATGGCGATAGCGCTGGTACAGATACGACGTGACGATGAGCACCGCGCCCAGGCCGAACAGCACGACGATATAGTACAGCGACCCCAGGTGCCTGAGATCGTAAAAGACAATCTTCCCGATGGCAACCAGGTAGATGGCCAACGCCATGACGCGCAGCGCCACCAACCGCCGCCAAAAGCCGTAGATGCTGAGCGCGATGGCATACCCGATCCAGGTGAGCGAGAGGGCCATCTGCCGCATGTCAACGGCGCCGGGACGCAGCGGCTGTTCGGCGATGATGCGCGAGCAAGCATCCCACGTCTCCATGCTGACCGCCTGAAAGAGCAGCGCGGCGATGGCCACCGCGAACACGCTGCGCCGTTCCGGCATCCGGGGATAGGCCTCCGCGTCGGCCCAGCGCAGGTGCAGCAGCAGGCTGCTCACCACGGCGGCGACCATCGCCACGCGCAGGTTGATCACCGGAGTGAAGGCGTCAATGGGCGCGTAGCGGAAGCCGAGGATGATGGTCAGCGCCACCGTCACGCAGAGCAGCGCGAAACCGAGGCCGCGGAAGGTCCGGGAGCGCAGCCGCCGCCCCACCCCGGTGAGCAGCGCGGCATAGAGCGCCCACGCGCCGGTGAGCGCCATCAGGCGCGCCAGCTCCGGCACCATCTTGAACACGAGGGGGGATTCATACCGCCCGATGCCTTGCCAGAGTTCCAGCGTGAGCCACTCGAACCCGATCGCGGCGGCGGCGAGGCGGTAGGCTTCCGGCGCCGCCGCCTGCCACGCGGGGAAGGCCGCGGCGCGGCGGACCAGCCGGTCCTGGATGGCCAGCGCTAGCAGCAGCAGCGCGCACAGCGCCGCGCGCGGATTCCCCAGCGGCAGATACCGGTCGAGCGGCGCGTAAACGAGGCCGGCCAGCACGCCGGTGGCGCAGGCCAGCGCGGTGATGAGCATCCCGATGGTGAGGTACCCGCGCAGCGCGCGACGGACGCCGTACCAGATGAGGGCGGTGGCATAGGCCGCCCAGGCCACCGCCAGCGCCACCGCCGTCGCCGTGCGCAGGGACATGCCGAGCAGGGACTGGTAGCCATGCGCGGCGAGCAGGTTGACGGCGCCGACAATCTCCAGGGTGAGCAGTTCGGCGCCGAGGAGCGCCATCGCCTGACGCAGCGTGGCCTGCAGCGTTTCCGCCCAGGGGTCGGCGTCGCCGTGGCGGCGCGCCAAGCGCCCGTGCAGCGCCAGCGCGGCGAGGACAAAGCCGAAGGCGACGGCGCGCAGATTCAGCAGCGGGAGATACGCCGTAGATATCGGCACGAAGCCGGAGCCGTGCACCGCCACCCAGCCGGCGGCGACGGCGAGCACCGCCAGCCCGGTGTAGCGGAGCGCGTTGGAGCGCCGGCGAAAGCCGAGGAGGGCCAGCGGCAGCGAGTAGGTCGCCCAGAGGATGGGCAGCAGCATGGTGTTGGCGAGAGAGGGATGCACGCCCAACGCGGTGGGCACGCCCTCCGCCACCAACCGGCGGAAGGCGTCGGTGCTCTCCACCGTGAGCAATTCAAAGCCCAGCAGCGCGGCGCCGACGTACAGGACGCCGGCGGCGGGGCGCACCCAGACATAGGTCTCGTGCCCCTTCTCCAGCCAGACCGCCTCGACGACGATGCCGATGATCACGAAGAGGATGAGCAGCGCGCGCAGATTCACCGCCGGCAGTAGCGGCGCGAGCGGCTGGAAGGTGATACCACTGAACGCCATCAGGAGAAAGCCGATGGTGAGCACCGCCAGCCCGATGACCAGCAGCGGCGTGAGGCGCCGCCGCAGCCCCAGCCAGACCAGCGGCAGCGAGTAGACCGCCCAGAGCACGGGCAGCACTATCCGCTCGCTGGCGTGCGGGTCCCCCACCACGGAGAGGCCGATGACGCCGTTGACCTGGCGGTAGATGTCGTTGACTTCGATGGTGATGAGCAGCAGCAGCAGCAGCGTCCAGGCGTAGTGGAAGGTGATGGTGATCGGCTCGCGCGGGCCATCGTCCAGCCGGCGCGCCGCCAGCGTGCCCCCCGCCAACGCCGCCGCCAGCGCGAGGAAGGCGAGCACGCGCAGGTTCATCACCGGATTGAAGTGGCTGATGGCGCGGTAGGTGAAGACATCCGGCAGGTTCAGCAGCACGAGGAAGGTCAGCGTATAGACCGACAGCGCCGCCCCCCAGAGGTAGGCCCGTCGCCAGGCCGCGCCCAGCCAGAGCAGTGCCAGCGCCGCCGCCGCCCACAGGCCGATGACCAGGAAGGGCTGCGCGCGGAACTGCAGATAGATGGCCAGGACGATGAGGACGACGGCGGTGAGGGCATAGCGCGTCTCGGCCGGTGGGGCCGCCGGCGCGGCCTGGCGACGGGCGAGGCCAGCGTAAACCAGGGCGACCGCGAGCGTGACGGCGCCCAGCCAGTCCGTGGCCCCGGCGGCCTGCAACGCCAGGTAGAGGCCCAGGTAGAAGGCGGCGGCATTGCCCACCGCCACCGCGGTGCGCAGTTGGGGATAGGAGGCGATGGCGTGCCGCAGGCGGGACAGGTCCAGCGCCAGAAAAAGCGCCCAGATGCTGACGACGAAGCACACCGCCAGCGGCAGGTGCGCGGCCGTATAGCTGCTCTGGAACCAGAGGCCGTAGAGCGTGATGTTCGACAGCAGTGCCAGGGGCTCCAGCACGGCCCAATGATTGCGCCGGCTCTGCACCGCGAGCAGGCCGCCGGTGAGGAGAATGAGAAACAGCAGCTGGCTCACGTCATCCAGTTGACCGGTTTGCAGCAGCACCGGGGTGAGGTAGCCGCCCGCCCAGCCGATGAGGGCGACGGCGACGGCGTTGTATCGCAGGGAGATGAGGAACGCGCCGACGGTGACGACCGCCATCAGGAGCAGCGCCAGCGGCGCCGGCAGCAGGCGATGCAGGATGGCGGCGGCAAACACGCTGATGTAGAGCAGCGCGATGCCGCCGCCGAGCAGGCCATGCCCGAAGAAGTGAAGCGTCCTGCGATGGAAATAGTGGCCGATCCAGAGGAAGAGCAGGCCGACAACCGCCGCCAGCAGGTCGCGAAAGAGCCACTGCTGATCGTAGGCGAACTTGACAAAAAAGCCCATGGCGCAAATGACCGCCAGAATGCCGATGCGGTTGAACAGGTTGCCGCCGATCAACTCCTCCCATTCGGCGCGCGTGCGCCGGTGGCGCGGCGGCGGCGGTGGGGTGATGGGCGGCGGCGCCAGCGTGGGAGGCGGGGGGGCGGCCCGCGGCGGCGCGACGATGGGGGGCGGCGCCGGGTCTGGCGGGGGGACGGCGACCGGCGGCGGCGCCGGCGGCGGGGGATGGGGCGCGGCCGGCGGGTGTTGCGTCTGCTCGCGCCGCTCCTCCACCCGCTGCCGCAGTTGTGCGGTCGGCCGCACCGGCGCCCGCTCCGCGTCGTGCCGCGGCGCGGGCGTCCGCAGCGCCTCCAACTGCTCGCGGACCCGTTCCACCTCCCCTCGCAGCGCGCTCACGCGGGAGAAGAGCACGATGACGGCAATGCCAAGCACGATGATGAACAACCAGTCCATGGGCCGTTCTCCTTCACGGAATCGGCGGCGGCGGTGATCTCAGACGGTGAAAACAGCGTCTCAGGCTTTGCTCAGCATAAAAATCCCGTATTCCCCGCGCCAGTCCAGGCAGACGCGGATGCGGCGGGGGGCGGTGCCGTCGCCGATGGCGAGGGCGACCTTTTCCAGCACGTGAAACCCCTGTTTCTTGCAAAAACGCTCAAAGTCGGCAATGGTGATGAGGCGGATGTTGGGCGTATTGTACCAGTCATACGGCAGCGCCGGCGAGATGGGCAGCGTGCCGGTGCAGAGCAGGTGCAGCCGCACGCGCCAGTAGGCGAAGTTGGGGAAGCTGACGATGGCGCGGCTGCCCACGCGCAGCATGTGGGCGATCACCTTGTCCGGGTCTGCCACCTGCTGCAGCGTGCGGCTGAGGATGACGTAGTCGAAGGTGCCGTCGCGCAGGTCGGCCAACCCCTCGTGCAGGTCGCCGTGAATCACGCTCAATCCCTTGCTGATGCAGGCGCTCACCGAGGGCTGGTGGATATCCACCCCCTGCGCCGTCGCCCCGCGCTCGCGCACCAGCCGCTCCATCAGCTCGCCCGTGCCGCACCCCAGGTCAAGCACGCGCGACCCCGGCGCCACCAGTTGCACGATTTCGTCGTAATCCGGCCGGCGCTCCGGCGTGGCGATGACGGGCTGGGCCTCCGTGATGGTCATGGCAGTATTGTAGCACGGAAGGCACACGGGGGCAAAAGCCCAATCGTCATCGTCGTCGTCATCGTCGTCGTCGTCATCGCAAACATCCCCCCGGCGGACGCGACGCCGTCGCGCCGCGCGCGGAGGCGACGGGCACGCCGCTACACATCCCGGTGACCGGGCGCACTGGCGGGCAGGCGCGGGGACGGGGCTGTGCGATTGCACCACGAAGTCAGGAAGACGGGAAGACGCGAAGGTGGGAGGACAGGGGCGGAGATGACGCGAGCAACGTCGGGGGAGATGCGTGGACGATTCGCCCGCGCACGGCGCGACGGCATCTCGCCCTCCAGGGACCGGCGCTGTCATCGGAAAAATGGTAACAGTCACGCATTATTGGGGGTGGATCACTTGGTAAGGTGAGGATAGTCGGAATAATGCGTAACCGTCACCATTTTTTACCGGGCGCTTCTCCCCCACGCGCGCGGCGCGACGGCGTCACGCCCGCCAATCGCCCGTTCAGCACCCCCACACCCCCATCTCCGCCTTCACCGTCTCGGTGAACGGCCGCGCATAGGTGCCGTCCACCACCAGCCCGCGCGTCACGCGGCCGGCGGGGTCGCGCTGGAGGTGGAGGAGGGCGGCGTCGGTGTCGAGTTCCCCGTCTTGGCCGATGGCGATCTCCAGGCGCGGGGTGGCGTAGAGCTCGTCGGCGCTGCCGTCGGCCCACTCGAGGCGGAGGCGCTGCAGCCCGGTGCCGTCATCGAGCGCGGCATGGGCAATCACCCCCGGCGCGTCGGGGCCGCGGAAGGGGATGAGCACGGTGAGCAGAGAGGCGTCCAGCGTCTCCATCCGCGGGGCCGAGAGGCACAGTTGGGGCGCGGGGACGTAGGCGCCGTCGCCCGGCAGCCAGCCGCGCGGGGGATCGCTCTCGCCTTCGTGCACCGTCAGCGTCATCGCCGGCACCAGCAACGGGAAGAGCAGCAGCAGGTTCGCGTCCTGGTGGCGCGTGACGGCGCGGTCGGCGCCGACCTCGACCGGGCCGTCGGCCAGCTGCCAGTTGCTCTCCAGCAGCGGCGCCGTGCCGTGGTCCTTGCGCAGGTGGTCTATGATGATGACGCAGCGGTCGCGCACCCACAGCAGCGCGCGGTGATGCTCGGCATACAGCCCGGCGCCGTGGCCGTCCCACCAGCCCCAGGTATATTCGCCCGGCCAGTAGCCGCCCTCGTACTGGGAGGCGATGAAATCGTAGCCGGGCAGGCTATGGCAGCGGGTGCCGGTGGGGTTGGCGTAGGACTGGTTCCAGCCGTTCAGATTCAGCGTGTTGTGCGCGCGCGTGCTTTTCCCGCCGGCCATCTTCGGATCGCTCACCTCGTAGGTCAGAGTGCCGGGGTCGAGCAGCAGGTGGCGGCCATACGCGGCGAGCTGCACGGCGTTGCGGCTGAGGTGGCAGTGCGCGCCGCCCCAGGTGGTGGCGTCGAAGGTGACGTAGACCGCGTCCGGCTCCCAGGAGTCGCGCAGGCAGGCCTGTCCGGCAGCGGCGAAGAACTGCGCGGTGGGCGGCAGCTCCTCCGGCAGTCCCGCCTCCCGGCGGAAGGCGGCGCGCCTGTCGAGCCCCGCGCGGTCCGGCTCCCCCGTCCGTCGGCTGTTGCTGTCATGCAGGCCGTTCGCCGAGCCGTTCGGCAGCGCCATCCCCACGTGGTAGTCGTGCATGCGGGCAATCGGCTCCGCCCGCATCGCCAATCCCAGCTCCGGCATCGCCCGCCCGATCCGCCACAGCCGCTGAAACACCTCGGTCATCCAGCCGTGGTACCCGGGGGTGCGCTCGATATGCGCGCCATCGGGGAGGATCTGCCGGTGGTAGGCGTCGTTGAGCACGCGCACCGCCAGCGCCCGCCAGTCCGCCGCCCCCGGCAGAAAAGGCAGAGACAGCCCGCAGGTGAGCAGGGCGTCCACGTGCGCGATGCGCCAGTTCGACCCCGGCGCCAGGTGGGTGGAGAGAAACGCTAACTGCGCGGCCAGCGAGCCGAGAATCGCCTCCACCGTCGCATCATCGAAGGCGGGGCTGGCGACAAACACCGGCAGCACCGCCGTCCACTGCACGGCGCGAATACACAGGTTGAGGGTGTTGTCATACGGCGCAATCGCCCAGTCCGCGCGGGTGGGATGGGCGCGAATCCAATCGAGCAGGTAATCGCGCGCCGCGTCCGCGTACTGCGCATCGCCCGTCTCCAGATACGCCGCCGCCAGCGACGGCAGGTGAAAGAAACGGTTGAGCTGCGCCGGCCACTCCTGGTGCGCCTGGTGCGGCCCCGCCCAGGCGATGTCCCGCCGGCCAATCTGAAAATAGCGCACTCCCAGATGGCGAAACCCCAGTTCCCCGGCCACCGCGCGGTCCGCCACCTCGCGCGAGACGCCCCGCAGCGCGCGCTCCGGCATCCCGCCCGCGTCACGCACGCGCCGGCGGTGTTCCACGATGGCCTCACGGATAGATGTGGTCAGCATGATGGAGAACCTCCTCCCGCTTACTACGCGGTGCGCGCGGATATTCCTGCCACCGCGCGATGCCCGGCGTATACGCTCTCTCCCTCCGGCCCCTTTCGTCATCGTCATCGTGCTCGTCATCGTACTCGTACTCGACCATCTCCCCCGCATCCCCCGGAGGGGTGACAAGGTGAAGAGGTGAAGAGGTGAGGTGACGCGCGAAAGGCATGGGGAAGAGCGTGGACGGCCCCTCCGCGCGCGGGGCGACGCCGGCGAGTTCGCGGAGCGCTCCTACGGTTGTCATGCCGTCGCCCGGTAACATAAGCGGCAGAAAAACCGGTCAGCGACGTATAGAATCCTATCGGAAGGGATACACCTCTTCATAGGGAATTGATAGAGACAGCGGGGATTTTCCGCGGGATGACACTGATGGACGAACAGCGATACCTCGAGATGGAGCGGCGCCTGCGTACCCGCCCGTTCTTTGAGCTGGAGGCGATTGCCGACGGCTTCAACAGCGCGGAGTGGGGCGAAGAGGGCATGTCGGCTGCCGCCGCGTTGGTGCGCGCGCGGCAGGGGCAGGCGCACGCCTCCCCGGCGCCCCCGCGCCCGGCGCCGCTGGCCCGTCCCATCTTCTCGCGTCCGCGTGCCCACCCCTTCCCCGGCGCCGACTGGAAGCGCCTGGCGGACGAGCTGGCGGGCACCACGCCCTTCGAGCTGAACGTTGATCCGCGCCGCTACCTCGCCTACGCGGAAGAAGTGGCGCGCTTTGCCCGCGCCGCCCCCGGCGGGATCATCGCGCTGGCCTTCACCGCCGCCTGCATCCTGCTGGCGGTCGGCATGCGCGGCCTGCTGTTCTGGCCGGGTTTGGGCGCGCTGCTGCTCCTCTTCGGCGCCGGCTGCGCGCTGGGCGCCACCGTCAACGTCGCCGTGCAGCGCCGCCTGCTCA
Organism: Armatimonadota bacterium; assembly: GCA_029553475.1. Classification (GTDB taxonomy): domain Bacteria; phylum Armatimonadota; class Hebobacteria; order CAIYQO01; family CAIYQO01; genus JAKIYB01. The sequence goes on along the minus strand of JAKPKV010000190.1, from coordinate 78,228 downwards.
ACGACGGCAGCGACATGGGCCTCTTCGACGAAGACGCCGAAGCCGCCCGCCTTTTCGCCGAGCTGCAGCGCCACCTTGGCATGCGGCGATAATCCGCCGGGGCCGCGGAGCGACGATCGCAACACGCGGCGTTGGCGAGGCGTGTTGCGATCGTCTCTTCCGCTCGCATGCAAGACGCACCGTGCCTCATCGCCGCATTCCCTGGCGGGCGAGACGCTGTCGCGCCGCGCGCGGAGGGATCGTAGGTCGTCATCGTCGTCATCGTCATCCGTCTCGCCCGCCAGGAAGGTCCGGTAGCTGCGGAGTACAACTCCGCGGCCCCAGGTGCGGCGGCGCGACGGCGCCGCGTTCGCCAGGAAAGCGGGAGCGAGGTAGAGACTCGGTTCGCTTGCGAGGACGAGGAGGGCCTACTCCCCCGCGCGGCTGCGACGCTGGCCCACCTCGGCGCTGATGACGTGGCGCATCACCTTGCCGAGGGCGTTTTTCGGAAGCTCGGCGCGGAGGTCTATGCCGCGCGGCACTTTGAAATCGGCCAGGCGGTCGCGGCAGAAGGTCTGCAGCTCACGCGGCGTCGCCTCGGCGCCGGGGCGGAGGACGACGGCCGCCCAGACCGCCTCGCCGCGGGTGGCGTCGGGCACGCCGAAGGCGGCGGCCTCCAGCACGGCGGGGTGCTCCACCAGCGCGCGCTCGACCTCGCCGGGGTAGACGTTCAGCCCGCCGACGATGATGAGCTCCTTCTTGCGGCCGGCGATGTAGAGGTAGCCGTCCGCATCGGCGCGGGCGAGGTCGCCGGTGAAGAGCCAGCCGCTGCGCAGCGCCTGTGCCGTCTCCTCCGGGCGATGGAGATATCCCTTCATCACGTTGTCGCCGCGCACCGCCAGCTCGCCGATGGTGCCCACCGGCACGCCGCGCCCGCGCTCGTCCACGATTTTCACCTCCACCCCCGGCAGCGGTTGGCCGATGCTGCCCGGTTTGCGCACGCCGTCAGGCGGGTTCACCGCCACCACCGGCGACGCCTCGGTGAGGCCGTAGCCCTCGACGAGCGCCACGTGGAAGTCCCTCTCGAACGCGCTCCACACCTCCGGCGGCAGCGGCGCGCCGCCGCTCACGCAGATGCGCAGCGCGTCCAGCCGCGGGCGGCTCTCCGGCGGCACCTGCAGCATCAGCCCGAACATGCTGGGCACCCCGCCGAAGAGCGTGGCGCCGGAGGAGTCCAGCAATGCCAGCGTGTTGGCGGGCAGAAAGCGCTCCATGAGCTGGATGCGCGCCCCGCCGCGCAGCGGCAGCAGCAGGAAGACCATGGCGGCGAAGGCGTGGAAGAGCGGCAGCGCGGAGACGAGCACGTCCTCCGGCCCGACGCGGAAGAGGTGGTAGCACGATTCGACGTTCGTGAGCAGGTTGCGGTGGGTGAGCATCGCCCCCTTCGGCCGCCCGGTGGTGCCCGAGGTGTAGAGGATCACGGCGACGTCGCGCGGCGAGACGGCGACGGGCCGCGGCGGCGCGTGCCCGGCGAGGGTGCGAAAATCCACCTCGTCCGGCTGCGCCGCTCCCTCGGTCACCATCACCACCTGCGCGAGGCCCGGCAGGTGCGGGCGCAGCGCCGCCACCAGCGGGCGGAAGGGCTCGGCGGTCACCAGCACCTCGGCGTCGGCGTCCTGCAGGATGTAGCGCACCTCGTCCGGCCGGTAGAGCACATTGATGGGGATGACCGTGCCGCCCAGGCGCGCGGCGGCCAGGTAGGTGGCGATGAACGGCGGACAGTTCGGCAGCAGCAGTCCGATGCGCGGCCGCCGGTGCAGCCCCAGCGCGGCCAGGCCGCCGGCCAATCCCTCGGTCAGCCGCCGCAACGCGCCGTAGGGGATCGTCTGCTCGCGGTCGCACACCGCCGTCGCCTCGGGATGCGCCTCCGCCGCCCGCGCCAACAGGTCAAAGATCGTCATCACCCGCTCCCGATTCTCGCGATGGACTTGCACCGCTTGCTTCGATATTCCCGGCGGAAACTCCTTTTACGCCGGGGGCCTGTCACCACGGCTCGACCGCCGGCGGGCGCGGGTCGGCGTGCAACTCCACGAGCGGCGCGCCACAGCTCCCGCGCCGGGGTGTGGGGGACCGGGGACCTGAGTGTACTGGGTCGTCACGTTGCACCTTGCCCTGTAGTCCGCGCCCTCCGCGGCGCGTGTGACCAACATGCGCACCCGTGTCCGACACCACCATCATCGGGCACCAGCCTTCGCTAAAGCTTCGGCTGACAAGCGGGGTAGCAATGCGTCACCACGCGCCACGGAGGGCGCGGACTACCTCGGGATGGTTTGCTGCACAGAGTAGATCGTGACAACCCGTTACATTTGGGGACGTGGGACACAGCATCCGCTACAGCCGTTCCAGCGCCCAGTCCGGCAGATGGCGGAGCAGCCAGGCGACCAGGCCCCAGCGGCGGGTGATGTAGGCGCGGCGGCGTTTGGCCTTGATCGCCGCGAGGATCTGCGCGGCGGCGGTCCGCGTGTCGGCCACCCAGAACATGCCCTGCTGGCCCTCGGTCATCGGGGTGGCGACGAAGCCGGGGAGAATCTCGGTGACGGTGATGGGCAGGCGATCGTGGCGGGCGCGGGCGCGCAGCGCCTCCAGGTAGTTGCGCATGAAGGCTTTCGACGCGCTGTAGGAGGGCGACCAGCGGCTGCCGCGCAGGGCGGCGACGGAGGAGATGCCCACCAGGTGGCCGCCGTGCCGGGCGAAGTAGTGATAGCCGGCGGTGGCCATCGCCATAAAGCCGACCACGTTCACCGCCGCCACCCGCGCCTCCGGGCCGAAATCCAGCTCCGGGTTGCGCGCGCCGATACCGGCGGCGATGACGAGCACATCCATGCCGCCCAGCTTGGCGATGAGCCGTTCCAGCGCGGTCATGGCCGCCTCTGGCTCGCGCAGGTCCATCGCCTGCATCACCACCCGGCCGGGATAGGCGTCCGCGACCTCACGCAGCAGCGCGTCCCGCCGCCCCGTCGCGCCGACGCGATACCCCTCCGCCACCAGTACGTCAGCCAGCGCTCGCCCGATCCCCGAGGTCGCGCCGACAATCACGGCGTTCAGCATACCCGTAATCGTACTCTCGTTGCGCGAAATCCGCAACGGGGTCACGCCGCCCGCCGCACGTCCTCCTCCGGACGGGTGAGGAAGTCCACGGTGAGGCGCAGGACATCGCCGACGCACTCGTCATGCGGGAGCATGCCGCACTCGTCGAGAATTTCCAGGCGGGCGCCGGGTTGGCGATAGCGCAGGTCGGCCGCGTCCGTCACCGGGGTGTAGTAGGCGTCGCGCCCCCAGAGGAGCAGGATGGGTTTGTCGAGCAGCGAGAAGGCCATGCGCATCGGCAGGTCCAGCCGGCCGGTGAGATACGCCGACGCGGCAAAGCGCGCCCCGGGCTGGTGCGCCAGTTGATAGCGCGTGCGCACCATGCCCGGCGAGACGAGCAGCGGATCATAGTAGGTATGCTGTGTCAGCTCGCGCGCGATGGCGGCGCGGGAGACGAGCGCGTAATAGGCCGACTCGCCAAAAACGGGCGTCCGCAGCAGCGCCCGCCCGACGGCCCCCGCGGCCTCCGGCAGTCGCGACGTGCAGCCCGTCGGGTTCACCAGCACCAGCCGGGCGAGGGCGTCGGGCCGGCGCGCCGCGGTATTGACGACGTAGGAGGCCCCCAGCCCGCTGCCGGCGGCGAAGGCCGGCCCGCCGATGACATCCTGCAGGAAATCGTGCACCAGGTCGGCGTACAGCGCGCCGGTATAGCGGATATTCGGCTTGGCCGAGAGGCCGAAGCCGAGCAGGTCCATCGCGTAGACGGTGAAGCGGTTGGCCAGCTCCAGGTAGACGCCGCGCCACTCCCAGGCGGAGCCGCCGATGGCGGGATGATGCACCAGCAGCAGCGGATCGCCCATGCCGGCGCGGTAAAAGGCCACGCGCCCGTACGTCCAGTCGTAATAGGCGATATCGCCCGACAGCGACGCGGGCATGCGCCCGGCGCGCGCGGCGATCATGGCATTCGCCACCGCCGGCACGGCCACCGCCGTGCCCGCCAGCAGCAGATTGCGCAGTGCTCGGTTCATGCCGTGCCTCCTTCGGCATCGCGGCCGTCCGCTCATGCCGCCCGCCGCCTGTCGCCTTTCAGCACCTGCCGGACGCGCTCGCGCAGGCCGGGTTTGTCCGGCGGCGCGAGGAGGGTCGCCACCAGCGGATCGAGCCGCATCCGCGTGAGGAGGTCGGGGTCCAGCGCCCGCGCCTGGGCGAAGGCCGCGTCCGCCGCCGTGTGCTTGCGCAGGCCGCGCAGCGCCAGGCCGCGAATGAAAAAGCCTTCCGCGGTGTTGGGCGCCAGCGCCAGCAGCGCGTCCGCCGCGCGCGCCGCCTCGCGGAACTGCCCGCGGTGCACCTGAAAGTACCCGAGCCAGAAGTAGGTGTCAGCGTGGTTGCCCGCCAATTCCAGCGCCGCGCGCAGCCAGTGGATCGCCCGCGCGGCGTCTCCCATGCTGCCGTAGACCAGCGCCTTTTGCCGCGGCACCTCCGGGTCATCCGGCTGCAGCGCCTCGGCCTGCTCCAGATCCTGCAGCGCTTCATCCGGCAGGCCGATGTCGCGCAGCACCAGCGCGCGGCCCAGCCGCAGCCGCCCATCGTGCGGCAGCAGGTTCACCCCGCTGTCCGCCACCGACAGCGCTTCCGGGTACTGGTTCAGCAGGCAGAGCGCCTTGATATTCAGCAGGTAGGTATACGGCCGGCGCGGGTCCGTCTTCAGCAGCTCCCGCGCCAGCGCCAGGCCCGCCTGCGTCTGCCCGCCGTCAATCAGCGCTTCCGCCAGCAGGCCGTTGAGCATGGGCGACGCGTCGCCGTGCCGCGCCGCGGCATCCCGCAGCCACGCCAGCCGCACCTCCCCCCGCGCGTGCAGCGTCAACGCCATGTGCAGGCGCACCAGCAGCTCTTCATCCGCCGGCGCGCACTCCAACGCGCCGGTGAACGCCGCCAGCGCGGCCTCGGTGTGGCCGCGCAACAGCTCGGCAAACCCCAGATTGAAGCGCGGGCGGGCGAGCGTCGGCTGCAGGCGCGCGGCGATGCTCGCCGCCGTCACCGCCTCATCCAGCCGGTCCATCTCCAGGTAGCACAGGTACTGCTCCTCGTAGGCTTCCACCGCCTGCGGCGCCAGCCGCGCGTAGGTCTGGAAATCCGCCAGCGCCCGTGGGTAGTCGCCCATGCGGAAGTAGACGATGCCGCGGCGATAATGGCCGTAGGGCTCATCGGCGCTGTCCCGCAGGTAGCGGTGCATGGCCGCCAGCGCCGCGGGAAAATCGCCCTGCTCGGTGGCCATGCGCGCCTGCAGCAGCGCGGTATGCGGCGAGTCGGGATCCGCCGCGCGCACCGCCTCCAGCGCCGCCTCCGCTTCCGACAGCCGCCCCAGATCCGCCATCAGGTCCACCTTCAGCCGCAACGCGGGGAGGAAAAGGGGCTGCAATTGCAGGCAGCGCTCGCAGCTGAAGAGCGCGGCGTCGCCGTCTTCCAGCGCCACGTGCGCCAGCGCCGCCATCAGGTGCGTCTCCGGATCATCCGGTTTCATCGAGACGCTCGCCTGGGCATCGGCCAGCGCCTCCGGATACCGTCCGAGCCGGCGCAGGTATTGCGAGCGCCGCGCCAGCGCCAGGTGGTCCCGCGGCACCTGCTCCAGGTAACCGGTGAGCGCGGTGAGCGCGCCGTCGAAATCGTTTTGCCCCTCCAGGATCAGCGCGCGGTTCAGCAGTACGCCGGGCGTCAGCGGGTCCAGCGCTTCGGCGCGCGCCAGCGCCGCCTCCGCGTCCGCGTGCTTGCCCAGCATCAGCAGCGCCTGCGCGCGCCGCGCGATGGCTTCCGCGTTCTCCGGCTCCAGCAGCAGGAAGGCATCCAGAGCGCGCAGGGTCTGCGCGGGCTCGCCGGCCAGCCAATGCACGACCGCCATGCGCAGCAGCACCTCGCCGTTCCAGGGCTCGCGCTCGGCCCACTCTCGCAGCCAACTCAGCGCCTGCGCGTAGTCGCCGGCCCGCATCCACTCATCCAGCCGCTTTTCGGGATCGGGTTCAAATGCATCACCGTACATGATCACCCCATCGGCGCCGGGGCCATTCCCGGCACTGCCCTCTCGACACCACTATTGCCATCTTCCTCTGCCGTTAGACCTGGCCGATGATCGGGTTGTCATGCTGCCGTCACACGCGACCTTCTCGCGGAACCCCTGTACGTCGGGAGCGTACATCGGGGGCGCGGCGGCTGGGCACCGGGGTGGGTCCGCGCGGGGTCCATACACGCGCGGACCCGAAGCATGGCCCACACGACGGGGGGCAGTAACGGGTGACGGTGGCGCGAGACACGTGATCGTGCGACGCGTGAGCGATTCCTGCGCGTGGCTCAAGCGCCCCTGGAGCATGCCGTCCCGCGTTGGGGTTCGCCGCGAGCGCCCCGCCGTCAGCGAGAACGCGGGGCACCCCGCGGCCGTCCACGGCCACGGGGCGCCCCGGACGGCCTCTCCCCCCACGCTGGCTGCGCCGCCCGTGCCGGCGTCAGGTCAGTAGTCCTCTTTCGACGCGTAATGGGTGAGGCATCTCTGCTTGTCGCAGACGAAAGTACACACCGGACACGGCTCCTCATCTTTGTGCTCGTCCAGCGCGAAGTCATGGCCGCAGTTCGGGCAGTGATACATGAGTTCCGTCGAGCCGGTATCGCCGGGTTCCGCCATCGTCTCCCTCCTTCACGCGCGTCGCGCATGCCGTCGTCGTTGACAACATTCCCGCGGCGCGGCGGCGCGGCACGGGGCGCGTGTCGGAATTGGCGGACAGGCGGCGCCACCAAACAGCGCGCGGGGCGGACGGCCGTCCGCCCCGCGCCGGGGGAGGGGCGGCGCGGCGGTTATGGCGCGGCCGTCTCCAGGCTGATGACGCGCTTGCGTTCGTCATACCTCCAGGTGAGGGTGACGGTATCGCCCACTTTCGCGGCGGCGATGCGTTGCAGCGCGGCGCGATCGTAGCCGCCGCCCTCTTGCGATGGGCCGCCGACCCAGCGCGGGCAGTAGCGCTCCGCTGGGCCGTCCTTCGGCGCGACGTCAATCCACTCCAGGCCCTTGGCGGTCACCAGGCCGGTGATCGTGCCCTCCTTCACCGCCGGCGCCAGCACGAAGACGGTGATGAGGCGGCGGCGCTCCTCCTGCAATTCCCAGGTCACCCGCACCAGGTTGCCCACGGGCAGCGTCCCGATGGTCTGCAGCATCGCGGCGTCCGCGCCGCCGGGCTGGCCATCCGCGCCCGCGCGCCAGACGGGGTAGTAGCGCGCGGAACCCGCCGTTGCCTTCACCTCGATCCAGTTCGCGCCCTTCGTGGTGAGGATGCCTTCCACTGTGCCTGTCGTCTCCTTCGCCGGCTGCCGGGCCTGCTCTTCCGGCGTCTGCGGCGTCGCGGCGTCGTCCGGCTTGGTGTCCAGCGCGCGCAGCTCGTCCAGGCTCACGAAGCCGTCGCGATTCACGTCCAGCCGCTGGAAAGTGTCGGCGGCGCCGAACTCCTCCGGGCTCAGCTTGCCGTCGCCGTTGCGATCATAGACTTTCATGCGCTGCTCGGCGGTCATCGCGTTGCCGGTGGACGACTTTGCCAGGTGCGCCTTCGCCTCTTCCCAGGTGACGAAGCCGTCTTTGTTGGCGTCCATCTGCGCGAAGAGGTCGGGTTTGGGGAATTCCGCCGGGCTCAGTTTGCCGTCGGCGTTCGTATCGGCGAGTTTGAACTGCCGCTCCGGGGAGAGCGGGTCCTGATCGCCGCCTTTCGCCGCCGCGTCGCCGAAGATCTCCTCCCAGGAGACGACGCCATCGCCGTTGCGGTCCCACGCGGCGAATTCGCCGGGATAGGGGAACTCCGCCGGGCTCAGCTTGCCGTCGCCATTCTTATCCATCTCGCGGAATTTTTGCTCATTCGCCCGGCGCTGTTCTTCAGCGGTGGGAGACTGCTGCGCGCCGGGGGTGACGGCCTGCCGCAGCTCGGCCAGCGTCACGAAGCCGTCCCGGTTCACGTCCGCTTTGGCAAACAGCGCCGGGTTGTTGAATTCCTGCGGGGTGAGTTTCCCGTCGCCGTCGCGGTCGGCGAGGCGGAACTGCTGCTCCAGCGAGGTGTCCTGCGCGTCGGGGGCGGCGCCGCCTTTGCCAGAGTAGGCCAGGGCTTCCGCGAGTGAGATGAAGCCGTCGCGGTTGAAGTCCATCTTCGCGAAGAGGGCGGGATCGCCCAACTCCCGCGGGCTCAGCCGGCCGTCGCGGTCGCGGTCCAGGTTGCGGAAGCGCTGTTCGGGGGTGTCGCCGACGGTCTCCGGCTGGCGGCGCTCCTCGGCGGTGCCCATCCCCCGCTTCATCTCCTCCAGCGTCACCACGCCGTCCTGGTTGCGATCGAGCTGCCGGAAGATCGCCTCGTTCGGAAATTCCTTCAGCGTCAGGCGGCCGTCGCGGTCGCGGTCCAGCATCTGGAAACGCTCTTCCACCGTGAGCGCCTTGTCCGACGCCTGCGCGACCGCGCGCCCCGGCGCCAGGCACAGCGCCACCGTCGCCGTCATCATCACCAGCGCCATCACTCGCATGGTCGTCTCCCCTCCGCACGCGCCCGCCGGCCGTGCCGAGCACTGCTGCTGTTCATACGTCCGCCGGGGGGAAAAGTTGCGCCGCGGACGCCATGTCCATTATACTCCCCCCCGCCGCTCTTGTCGTGCGTGGGCCGCAGAAACTGTCCAAAAAGTCTCGGACAGTTTTTCAGAACAGTTTCTCAGCCGACCGGCGCGAGGGCACGGGCGTCGCGGCCGTCAAGGGTATAGATGCCGTGCGGGGTGCAGATGGCGTCGTCGAGGGTGAGGGCGGCGGGGAGGACGACGTCCGGCCAGACGACGCAGCGGGTGAGCGCGCTGCCGGGGGGGATGACGGCGCGCGCGCCGACCACGCAGTCGCGCAGCGCGGCGCCCGCGGTCACGGCGTCCGCGGCCAAAAAGTTCGGGCCGGCATACGCGCCGTCGCCCGGCACGCGAATGCGCCCGGCGAGGAAATCGAGATTCGCCCGCAGATAGTCGGCGGGGCTGCCCACGTCCGTCCAGTACCCCTGCGCGGGGAACGCATAAAAGGGCAGGCCGAGCTGCAGGATGCGCGGGAAGACGTGCAGCGCGAAATCGCAGAACTCGTCACCGGGAATCAGGTCGAAGATGGTGGGGTCGAAGCAGTAGAGGCCGGTATTCGCCAGCCGGCTGATTTCCGTGCCGGGCGCGGGCTTTTCCTGGAACGCGCGCACGCGCCCGTCAGCGTCCGCCACCACCACGCCGTAGCGCGAGGGGTCCTCGGCCGCCAGCGTGGCCAGGCTGGCGAACGCCCCCGCCGCGCGGTGGGCGGCCAGCAGCGGCGCCAGGTCCACATCCAGCATGGCGTCGCCCGCCACGACCACGATGAGGTCGTCGTCCAGCAGGTGCTGCAGCCGCTTCATGCCGCCGGCGGTGCCGCGCGCCGCGGTCTCCACCACCCAGTGCAGCGCCACCGCGTAGGCGGCGCCGTCGTCGAAGGTGGTGAGGATCTGCTCGGCGCGGTAGCACAGGTTCACGCCGATGGTCGTGATGCCCACCGCGCGCAGCGCGCGAATCCCCTGCGCCATCACCGGCTCGTTGGCCACCGGCAGCAGCGGTTTCGGCAGATATTCGGTCAACGGCCCCAGCCGCGTGCCGCGGCCGGCTGCCAGGAGCATTCCGTTGGGCACGATGTCTCTCCTGTATGCGCCTATTATACCATGCGAGCCGGGCCGCCGGGCAACCGCTTGCGCCGCCGGTGATCGGCGCAAAAGCCCGCCATCGGGCACGCGTCGCAGCGCGGCGCCCGCGCCGTGCAGACGGTGGCGCCGAAATCCATCAACGCCGAGTTAAACTCCCACGCCTGTCCCTTCGGCAGCACTTTTTCGGCGATCTCCCACAGCTCGCGGTCATGCGATCGGGGCGGCTGAGTCGCGCTCCGCTTCGCCAGGAAGACGCGGTAGAGCACCCGCCGCACATTGGTGTCCAGCACCGGCTCGTCATGGCGGAAGGCGAAGCTGGCGATGGCGCCCGCCGTGTAGCGCCCGATGCCTTTGAACTGGCGCAGCGTTTCGGCGGAGGCCGGCAGTTGCCCGCCGTAACTGGCCACCGTCTCGCGGGCAATGCTATGCAGGCGCACCGGGCGGATGTTGTAGCCCAGCCCTTTCCACGTCGCCTTCACCTCTTCCACGTCCGTCGCCGCCAGCTCCTCCAGCGTGGGGTATTTCTCCAGCCACTCCGCGTATTTCGGCGTCACCCGCTCCACCTGCGTCTGCTGCAGCATCATCTCAGAGACGAGGATGTGATAGGGGTCATTCGTATGCCGCCACGGCAAATCGCGCCCATGCGCGGCGAACCAGGCCAGCAGGGCGCGTTGAAACCGCAGCTTGTTGGGAAGACGGGCAATCGGCATTGACAGCACTATACCCGCCACAACCCCGCGACACGCCTCAGAAACGGTTTCTTAGAAGCTGCACGAGCAGTCTCGGTGTGGGCCTGCTGAGGGGATTCCGTCCTGGATCACGGCGGACGTCCGAGGCGCTATCGAGAGAGATAAGATGAGGACGGCCAACGCCGAGCCAGGCCGAAAGCCACCAGCAGGCACGCGCCGAGACTTCTCGTACAGTTTCTTACATCCGCTCCTCCAGCCGCCGCCGGCTGTCGTCGTCCAGCGCGCCCAGGTCGGGGATATCGTAGCGGTTGCCTTCCACGTCGGTGAGAGAGAGGTGGCCGGGGAGGGGCTGCTTCAGGTTCTCGGAGAGGTGGCGCACCTGGAAGACGGCGGGGCCGCGGTCGGTCTCCACGCGCCATTCGGTGACGTCAGCGCGGTCGCGCACGGCGAGGATGGCGGTGATGCGCGGCACCAGGTAGCGCCGGCGCAGCTCCTCGCGCACGGCGGCCAGGCTGTCGTGCGCCATGCCGTGCAGATCGCGCAGCACGCCCAGCTCTTTCCCATCGGCGTTCAGCACCGCCAGCCAGCCGTATTCGTCGCTGAGCGGGAACATCCGCAGCAGGCTGGCCTCCTGCCAGACCGGCTCGAAAGGCGCCTCGCCCGCCGGGGGCAGGCAGAGTTCCAGCCGGTGGCCGATCGTGCGAAACCGCACCCGTGCCGGGTCCAGCAGCCGCAGCTCATCCGCCGCGGGGAGAGGTTGCGTCTCTTCGGTTGGGGATGTCATCACGTTCTCCGAATCAGGATAAATCGGCGCCAATCACTCGCCATGCTTCCTGCCGTCCCTGGCGCGCACCGCTCCCCCCCGTACTCGTACTCTGCTACGGGCGGACAGGATGTCCGCGCTCCGGTGGGCGCTCCGACGGGGCACGACTCATACTCGTAGTCGTACTCGAATACGGGCTTCGATGCTTCACAGCGTGTCGGATCGCCACGTCCCGGACTGCCCGACGCGCGGTCCCATCGCGCTCGGCTGCAGCAGAACCGTTTCGAGGTACGAGCACGAGTACAAGTCGTGCCCGGAGCGCGGACATCCTGTCCGCACGTATCCGATTTCGATTACGAGTACGAGCACGAGTACGGGGGAGCGGTGCGCCTACCGTCCCACCTCCCGCACCCTGGACACCTCCTGGTACATCGTCACCAGGCGGCGGAATTCGCCGTCTTCGCGCTGCAGCAGCTCGTCGTGGGTGCCGATTTCCACCACTTCCCCGCTTTTCAGCACGATGAGGCGGTGGGCGTTTTTCAGCGTGCTCAGCCGGTGGGCGATGGCGATGGTGGTGCGGCCCGTCACCAGGCGGTCAATGGCCTCCTGAATCTGTTTTTCCGTCTCCACGTCCACCTGCGAGGTCGCCTCGTCGAGGATGAGAATGCGCGGGTTGTGCAGCACCGCGCGGGCGATGGCCAGCCGCTGCTTCTCGCCGGCGGACAGCCCCTGCCCGCCCTCGCCGATGAGCGTGTCGTAGCCGTCCGGCTTGCGCAGGATGAAATCGTGCGCGTTCGCCACCTTCGCCGCGCGGATGATCTCCTCGCGGGTGGCGCCGGGGCGGGCGTAGGCGATGTTGTCGGCGATGGTGCCGCTGAAGAGGAAGGTATCCTGCGGCACCAGGCCGATCTGCGCGCGCCACCCCTCCAGCGGCAGGTCGGCGATGCGCCGGCCGTCAATGCGGATCTCCCCCTGCCGCGGCTCGTAAAAGCGGCAGACGAGATTGATGATGGTGGATTTCCCCGCCCCGCTGTGCCCCACCAGCCCGATCATCTCGCCCGGCTCCAGCGCGAAGGAGAGGTCTTTCAGCGCCGTACGCGCCCGCTCGTAGCCGAAGGTGACGTGGCTGAACTCCAGCCGCCCCTGAATCGGCGGCATCGCCGCCAGGCGCTGATCGTGCGGCTCCGGCTCGGTGTCGAGGATTTCGAAGATGCGCTCGGCGGCGGCGAAGGAGCGGGAGGACCAGTTGAGCAGCATGGAGAGGTGCCGCAGCGGGCCGTCGAACATCGCCGCGTACATGGTGAAGGCCGCGAGGTCGCCAATAGACATGTGGTCGCCGAGGATTTCCACGCCGCCGACATACCCCACCAGCAGTCGGCTGATGCCGAACAGCAGCCCGATGCCGGCGAAGGCCATCGCCCAGGTGCGTTCAATATTCACCGTGGGCATGAAGAGCTCGTCGCTGCGGGTGACGAAGCGCTCGATCTCGCGATCTTCCTGGGCAAAGGCCTTGATGACGCGCAGGCCGGTGAGGCTCTCGGAGAGCATGGCGTTCACCCGCCCCCAGCGGTGGTAAATGCGGTGCATGACGTGCCGCAGCCGCCGCCACACCCGGCCGCCGATGGCGCTGATGAACGGCACCACCAGCACCACCAGCAGCGCCAGCTTCCAGTTGATGGCGAACATCATCGTGCCCACGCCGAGGAAGAGCAGCAGGTTCGTCACCATCTCCTGCGCGCCCCAAGTGAGGAAGTGCTGCAGCCCGCCGGCGTCCTGGTTCACCCGCGAGATGACGCTGCCCATCTGCCGTTTATCGTAGAAGCTCAAGGAGAGATACTGCAGGTGCTGGAAGAGCTGGCAGCGGATGTTGTGGGTGACGCGGTTGCCGAGCCAGGCGCTGATCCAGCTCTGCAGCACGCCCAGCGCGCTGCCCACCAGCGCCAGCGCCAGCAGGCCCACCGATAACAGCACCAGCGTGCGGTAGCGCTCCGGCGTCTCGATGGTGCCGGGTTTCGGCGCGAGCACCATGTCGTATAACGGCCGCTGCAGCAGCGGCGGGATCATCCCCATCACGGTCGCCAGCAGCGATACGCCCATCAACGAGAGCGCCATGCCGCGCACCGGCGCCAGGTACCCGAACAGCCGTCTCAGCGTGCGGCCCTTCGGGATGCAGGCGGGGCAGACGCGGGAGCCTTTGCGCAGCGGCAGGCCGCAGGTGGGGCAGCGGATGCTCTCTTCCTCCGGCACCTCCGCGTCCTCGCCTTTGCTCCACGTGTCCAGCAGGCCGGCGACGGTGTTGAACTGCCCGTGGCGGGCGCTGGTGTAGCGCGCCAGCACCTGCCGCTCGCCGTCCACCGTGGCCTCCAGCGCGCCGCCGCCGATGAAGGTGAGCGTCTTCGGCTCGCTGAGCTCACTGATCCGCCGGCTCCAGGCGATGATCGTCACGTCGCTCTCCCGCGACAGCACGTAGACGGTGCGGTCGGTGACGACGAGCCACTGCGCGCCCAGCGTGCCGTCCGGCCGCAGGTCCGCCGCCACGCACACGCGCGGGGGCCCATCCAGGCCGGCCGTGGGCGCGAGATCCTCGGGTAATGGGATATTCAGCAGGTTCATGGTTGGCGCATTCGCTTCCCGCGGGGCTGTCCGCTATGGATGTCATTCGTCGCGCGCGGAGCGGAAACCTTTTCCACGGCGGGACACGGGGCGCCGCCCAAGCGACGAAACAATTTTCGCAATCCGGGGGAATTATGACGAAAATCATAGTATTTCATCCGCCGGCGGTATACGATAGGGCAGACACCGACGAAAGGGGACGTGAGATGGCCGTACGAAAGATCGTGGAGATTGATGAGGAGCGGTGTAACGGCTGCGGGCTGTGCGTGCCGTCCTGCGCGGAGGGCGCGATTCAGATCGTAGATGGCAAGGCGCGACTGGTGAAGGACCTCTATTGCGACGGGCTGGGCGCGTGCCTGGGCGACTGCCCGCTGGGGGCGATCACCATCGTGGAGCGCGAGGCCGAGGCCTTTGACGAACAGGCGGTGGGGGCGCACCTGGCGCGCCTCGGGCGCGCCCCCCAGCACGCGCCCAGCCACGCGACACCGGCGCCCGCGCCGCTGCCGCACGCCCACGGCGGCGGGGGGTGCCCCGGCGCCGCGATGCGGCAGTTCGGGCCGAAAACCGCGGCGGGCGAGACGCCGGCGAGCCGCCCGGCGACCGACGCGCCCAGCGCGCTGCGGCAATGGCCGGTGCAACTGCACCTCGTCTCGCCCTTCGCGCCGTATTTCCAGGGGGCCGACCTGCTGCTGGCGGCGGACTGCGCCGCCTTCGCGCACGGCGGCTTCCACGCCCGCTTCCTGGCGGGCAAGGCGCTGGCCATCGCCTGCCCGAAGCTGGACAACCCGCAGGGCTACGTGGAGAAACTGGCGGCAATGATCACCGAGGCCGGCATCACGAGCATCACCATCGTCATGATGCAGGTGCCGTGCTGCCGCGGACTGGAGCATTTCGTCGAGCAGGCGATGCAGATCGCCGGCGCGCGCATCCCCGTGCGCCGGGCCATCGTCGGCGTCGAGGGCGACATCTTACTGGAGGAGGAACTGTAAGTCTCGAGGATCGAAGCACAACCACCCCCGGGGGCAGGCCGCGCGGCCTGCCCCCGGGGCGTTGGTGCGGCACACACCTCGGAAATTTTTAAAAAATCCGGCATCTCGTGCAACTTCCCTGTTGTTCTCCCCGCTGGCCTATGCTATCCTTCACCCGTGCGCCGGTCACAGCGGCGCGCGCCGGGGTTGCCGGGATGACGCGGTTACAATTTCTAGCTTTGCTCCTCCGTCCGTACCGGGGTCGTCTGATGGTCACCGCGCTGGTGACCATGGTCGCGGCGATGTTCACCCTCATCCCGCCGCTGGCCATGCGCTTTTTTCTCGACCACGTCCTCACCAATAAGGAATGGCGGCTCATTCTCGTCACGGTGGCGATCATCGGCATCGTGCCCATGGTCAACGCCACCTTCACCGTGATCAATCGCTTCCTCATCGCCTCCCTCGGCCAGCGGCTGGTGGTGGACCTGCGCATCGGCCTGTATCGCCACGTGCTCAACCTCAGCATGCGCTTCCACGGGGAAACCGGGGCGGGGCCGCTGATGAGCAAGCTGATGACCGACGTGGGGCAGGTGCAGGCGCTGATCACCGGCGAGGCGTTGAGCATCTTCAGCAACGTGGCGATGCTGCTCTTCGGGCTGGGGCTGGCCTTCTGGCTGCGCTGGGAGCTGGCGCTGGTCATCATCGTCATCCTCGTCCTCTACTCGTTCAACTACTACCTCTTCGCCCGGCGCATCCGCAGCGCCAACCTGGAGCTGCGCGAGATCATGGACCAGGTGACGGGCCGCCTGCAGGAGCGGCTGGCCGGCGTGCGGCTGGTGAAGACGTACTGCCGCGAGCGCGACGAGACGGCGGCGTTTCTCGCCTCCACCGATCGCGCGCTGCAGTTCGGCCTGCGCGGGCAGATGCTCTCCGTGTCGCTGAACGCCACCGCGCGCTTCATCGGCGGCATCGGCTCCACCGTCGTCTACTGCTGGGCGGCGTGGTTCGTGCTGCACGACACCATCACCTACGGCACCATGTACGCCATGGATACCTATTTCTGGTACGCCGTCACCCCGGCGGTGAACCTCACCATGGTGGCGGGCGCCATCACCCAGGCGTTCGTCAGCCTGGACCGCATCCTCGACGTGATGCGCCACCGGCCCGACGTGGTGGAGCAGCCCGGCGCCGCCGACCTGCCGGAGGACGTGCGCGGCGAGCTGCGCCTGGAGGGCGTCCACTTCGCCTACGGCCCGGACAAGCCGCTCTTCGCCGGCCTGGACCTGCACCTGCCCGCCGGCAAGATGACCGCGCTCGTCGGCCATACCGGCTGCGGGAAAACCACGGTGACCAGCCTGCTGCTGCGCCTGTGGGACGTACAGGGCGGCCGGGTGACGCTGGACGGCCACGACGTGCGCGCGCTGACGGTGCGCAGCCTGCGCCGGCACACCGGCGTGGTGCCGCAAGAGCCGGTGGTGTTCGAGGGCACCGTCTTCGAGAATATCGCTTACGCCGATCCGGACGCGACCCTCGAACAGGCGGAGGACGCGGCGCGCGCGGCGCAGATTCACGATTTCATCATGACGCTGCCCGACGGGTATCAGACCTGGCTGGGCAAGGAGGGGGCGAAACTCTCCGTCGGGCAGAAGCAGCGCATCGCCATCGCCCGCGCCATCCTGCGCAAGCCGGCGGTGCTCATCCTCGACGAGGCGACCAGCTCGCTGGACAGCGAGTCGGAAGCCGCGCTGCAGGCGGCGATGCGCACCGTGCTGCGCGACCGCACTTCGGTGGTGGTGGCGCACCGGCTGAGCACCATCGTGGAGGCGGATCAAATCGTCGCCATGGACGCCGGGCGCGTCATCGAAATCGGCACGCATGATGAGCTGATGGAGATCGAAGGCGGGTTCTACCGGCGGCTCTACGAGGAACTGAAAGGGAAGCATGCCGGGGAGGTGGAGGCATGACACCGCGCCGTCCCAGCACCCACCAGCTCCGCCTGGACGCCATCCTGGAGCAGTACCGGGACAAGGAAGCGCGTCCGCAGGCCGAGCGCGAGCACCTGGAGCGCCTGTGGCGCGATTACCTGTACCCGCTGCGCTGGCGGCTGCTGCTCGCCATCCTCATCTCGCTGTTCACCTCCATGCAGCCCTATATCTGGGCCTACATCAACCGCCGGGTGATAGACGACGTGCTCATGCTGGGCGCGGTCATCCCGCCGTCCGCGATGGACGCGCACCTGCGGCTGGTGATCCTCGTCTTTTTCATCAACAGCGGCTTCCACCTGCTCATCATCCTGCTCTCGTGGGTGTACAGCTTCCAGATCACCTACATCGGGCAGCGCGTGGTCTTCGAGCTGCGCAAGGTGCTGCACGAGAAGGTGCAGCGGCTGCCGCTCTCCTTCTTCGACCGCACGCAGACGGGCCGCCTGCTCACCGTGGTGTTGGATGACGTGGGCACCATCCAGGCGAGCATCAGCACGGTCGCCGTCAACTTCGTGCAGCAGGCCGCCAGCATCCTGGTGGGGGCGGCGGTCATTCTCGTCATCAACGCGAAGCTCGGCGTCCTCATGCTGGTGGCGCTGCCCTGCTACGTCTTCATCTTCCGGCGCATCCGCCCGCACATCAAGGAGGGCAACATCGCCGCCCGCCGCGCCACCACCGCGCTGTACAATCGCGTGGAGGAGCGCGTCACCGCCGTGCGCACCATCAAGGTCTTCGGGCGCGAGCTCGCCGAGGTGCGCGCCTTCACCGAGTCCGCGCACAACCTCGCCCGGCTGATGATGTACCTGGTACGCCAGCAGAACTGGCTGACGATCCTCGCCAACGGGGTGAGCGCCACCGCCATCGGCCTGCTGCTCTACTGGAGCGTGCAGGATTTCCGCGCCGCGCTGCTCACGCCGGGACAGGTGATTCAGCTCTACGCCAGCGCGGGCTTCATGTTCGGCCCGGCGGTGCAGCTCAGCGATATCCTCGCCGACGTGCAGCGCGTCAGCGTGGTGCTGCGCCGCATCTTCGATATCGTCGAGGCCGATCCGGAGCCGGTGGACCGCCCGGACGCCGCCGCCATCGCCGACGCCCGCGGCGACGTCGCCTTCCACGGCGTCACCTTCGCCTATCCCGGCGATGAGGCGCCCACGCTCACCGACGTCAGCTTCGCCGTGCCCGCCGGCAAACAGGTGGCGGTGATGGGCCCCAGCGGCGCCGGCAAGAGCACGCTGCTCTACCTGCTCATGCGCTTTTACGATCCCGACGCCGGCGCCGTGACGCTGGATGACCGCGACCTGCGCGATATCCAACTGCTGCACCTGCGCGACCGCATCACGCTGGTGATGCAGGAGCCGGTGATCTTCAGCGGCACGGTGGCGGAGAATATCCGCTACGGCCACCTGGACGCCCCCGACGCGCAGGTGCGCGAGGCGGCGCGCAACGCCGACCTGCACGAGTTCATCCTGACGCTGCCCGACGGCTACGAGACGGTCGTCGGCGAGCGCGGCATGAGCCTCTCCGGCGGGCAGCGCCAGCGCCTGGCCCTCGCCGCCAGCCTGCTCAGCCGCCCCTCGGTGCTGCTGCTCGACGATACCACCAGCGCGCTGGACCCGGAGACGGAAGCCCGCGTGCGCAAGACGCTCAACCGCATCATGGCCGGCAAGACCTGCTTCGTCGTCACCCACCGCGTCTCCACCGCGCTGGCCAGCGACCTCGTGCTGGTGCTGGAAGACGGCGGCGTCACCCAGTTCGACACTCCCCACGCGCTGCTGGAGCAGGACGGTCTCTTCCGCCGCGTCTACGAACAGCAAACCCACGAAAGCGCCGATCTGGCGTCATCGTAACGCTCGGCCCCGTCTGATGCCCGCGGCGCTGCACTCCGCATACCGGGCTATCCTGGCGGGCGAGGCGCCGGACGGGCGTTCCCGACGATACCGTGCGGACGCGAGAAACCCTATTTCCCCCGACGTCGGCCCGATGGCAGCGGTTTCCGGCCCATACCGAGAGTGCTCGTACAGTTTCTGAGGGATAATATACGAGAGACGGGTATACTCGACGTAGGACCGTATGCCAGTCTGGTAGAGAGGGGGCACGTCATGCGTACCTGGCAGCTCGTGGCGATCATCGCCGCCGGCCTCGTCGTGGCGCTCATCTGGGCCGGGGCGCGCGAGGAGGGCGTTGCCGTGCCGAACGGCGCGCTCGCTGATCTGCAGGGCGCGGCGGTGAGGCTGGAGGATTTTCGCGGCAAGGTCGTGCTCCTCGACTTCTGGGCGAGCTGGTGCGCTCCCTGCCGCCAGGCGATGCCCCACACCGAAGCGTTCAGCGCGTCGCCCGCGGCGAAGGCCGGCGAGCTGGTGGTGCTGGCCGTGAACGTCAACGAGACAAAAGCCGAAGCCGAACGGTTTATCACCGCGCACCACTACACGCTGCGCGTGCTGCTGGACGGCCAGGGCCGCCTCGCCGATGCCTTTCAGGTGCGGGGCCTCCCCACCTTCGTCGTCCTCGGCCGCGACGGCAAGGTCCGCTACCGGCAGTCCGGCCTGGATGAGCCAGGGCTGGACGCGGCGGTGCGGGCGGCGCTGGCGGCGCCATGACCCCCGGCCGCGTGCCAGGACCATTTTTCGGGAATATTGTGCAGACACGGGCCGGGTGGCGACGCCCCTACACAGCCGCCGGCTTGCCGTGGTACAATGATGTGTATCGGCGGGAAGAGGACCCTGCGCCCCCGCCGGCGAAACGTGATGTAGACACCGTCTTCACGAAGAGAGAACGCCATGACCTATCGCTTGCTGTTGCTGCTGACGCTGGTCTCCGGACTGGTCTTCGCGCTCCCCGCTTCCGCCCAGTGGTCCTTCTCGGATGATGACGAGAAGAAGCCGCCCACCACCACCACGCCCACCACCACGACGGACGATGACGGCGGCGAGGAGACCGGCACGGATGACGACGGTACGGGCGCCGATGACGGCGATACGACGGCGACCGCCGCGCCGGCGCCCCCGCCGCGGACCATCCCCTCGAAGGCGGCGATTCGCGCCCTCATCGAAGAGGAGCAGCTCATGGACGCCGAGGCGGCCTATCTGCAGTGGGCCTCCTACTGGCGCGAAGATGACCCGCTGCTCATCATCCAGATCGAACGCGGCATCCTGCTGCGGCAGTATCGCGATGGCAATGTCGCCGCCCTCGTCGCGCTGGTGGAAGCCGGCGACCTGGAAGCCCGCCGCCTGCTGCGCGCCGCGGTGCTCGCCGGCGGCAGCGGCCTGCCCGCCGCCGAGTTCGTGGCCGGCATCCGCTTCCTCGGCCAGATTCGCGACACCTCGGCCTTGAACATGCTGCGCCTCGCCATCTACAGCGAGGACGAGGCGGTGGTCATCGCCGCCATTGACGCCCTCGGCGCCATCGGCGACAAGCGCGTGATCCCGGAGCTCCTCGGCCTCTTCGATACCGCCAACGACGCAAAAAGCGTGGCGCTGGCCCGCGCGCTGGGCAAACTCGGCGCCGCCAAGCAGGTGCGCGCGCGCTTCACCCCGCAGCTCAGCTTCCCGCTGACCGGCGCGAAGGAGAAGGCCGCGCTGGTGCTCGGCGTGCTCGGCGACCCGTCCGGCTGGAATATCCTCGCCGACATGGCGAGCAAGAAGACGCCCGACTATTACCCGCTGGTGCTCACCGTGCTGGCCGAGCTCCCCGCGGAAGAGAGCACGGAATACCTCACCGCCGCGCTGCAGGGCACGGAAGCGGAGCAGCTGACCGCCCTCACCTGCCTGCGCGCGCTGCCCGCGGGGCAGACGAACCGCACCCTCTACGCGCTGGCGCAGCACGAAGAGACGCCGCTGAGCGTGCGCCTGGCCGCCATTGACCTGCTGGCGACGCGCCGGTACGGCCCGGCGCAGAAATACTTGCGCGCGGTGGTGGCCAACCTGGCCGGCGAAGTGCCGGCGGCCGATCCCGGCCCGCCCCCGGCCGACGGCGACGCGGCGACGCCCGCCGCCCCCGCCAAACCGGTCGCGACCATTGACCCCGCGGTGAAAGCCGCCGCCATCAAGGCGATGCCGAAGTACGGCATGCTCGACGCCCAGCCGGTGCGCGAGATGATCCGCCAGCGCTTCTACAGCCCGCTGCCCGACGTCGTCTTCGCCGCCCGCGTCGCGCTGCTGCGCTACGCGATGAGCCAGGTGGCCGCGAAGTAATCCGCCGCCGGGCGCCCAAATCGCGCGGGGCAGGCCATATGGCCTGCCCCGCGCGCGCGTATCTTAAGGATTCGCCGCCGCCTTATGCCAGGCTGCCCGCGTAGGGGGCCAGGTAATCTTGCCAGCGCGGGTTGCGCAGGGCGGTGACGAACTTGTGGTAGCTGATGTAGGGCAGGCACTTGGGCCGGCGCGGCGGCGCCAGCAGCAGTAATCCCGCCTCCTCCGGCGTGCGGTCGCCCTTCTTGTTGTTGCAGTAGGTGCAGCAGCAGACGAGGTTGTCCCACTCGTCGCGCCCGCCGCGCACGCGGGGCACCACGTGGTCAATGGTGAGCGGCAGGTGGGCGGCCCCGCAGTAGACGCAGCGGTGCCCGTCCCGCGTGAAGATGGCCTTGCGCGTGGGGCGCAGGATCGGCATCGGCCGGCGGACGAAGTGATTCAGCCGCACCACCGACGGCGACTCGCCGCCCTCCACCAGGTGCGCCTTGCCGAGAAACAGCAGCACCGCCGCCCGTCGCCGACTGGTGATGTTCAGCGGTTGATAATTGTGATTGAGCACCAGCACTTCGTCCGACATCCCTCGTTCCCAACCTCTCTCCCCGTCGAAAGTGAGTCCCCTTTCCGCGCACGGCCGTGAAACACAACGCCCGCGTACCGAGAGCGGTGACGCGGGCGCCGGCAGGCGTATCCGGATGATGGCACGTAGTGTAGCGTGCTATCCCACGCGAGCAGACGTCGCCGTTGCTCGCGTGATGCCAGCCCCGCTCTGCGGCATGCCGCGCCCGGTATGCCCGGTATGGATGATAGTGCGCAGTGATATGTCACCGTCCTACTTGTAGCAAATGCGCGCGGGGTTGTCAAGCGCCGGGCGGTTCCGCCGCCCGCGTTTAAGATGACGCAAACGGTAAACATTGGCTGAGAGGGCTTGACTTTTTTTTGAAAAGCGCCTAACTTTTGTAACAGTCAACCGACAAGGAGGCTGCATGCTGCAATATTGTAGTATCACCGGGCGCGGCGCGCTGTTGCTCGCGCTCCTCGTGCTCTCGCTCGCCAGCGCGTTCGCGCAGTCCGGCACCATTCACTATGAGGTGCCGCTCTTCCGCGAAGAACAGGCGCTGACGGATCCCATCAATCAGCGCTCGTACTGGTTCAAGCTGCTGCCCGGCGTGCGCCTCACGGACAATCCCGTCCTCCGCCTGCACTACACCTACTCGGAGACGATCCTCATCCACCAGGCGAGCATGGCGGTCTACGTGAACGCGATTCCCGTCGCCGCCCGCGCGTTTGCCGGCCTGTCCAAAGGGCTGGTGGCGTGGGATGTCGGCATCCCGCGCGGCCTGCTGCGCCCCGGCTTCAACGAAATTCGCATCGTCACGCGCCAGCGCAGCATCGAGGGCCTCTGCCGCGACGTGGATAACGACGCCAACTGGGTACGGCTGGCGAAAACCTCCACGCTGGGGATCACCCGCGCCGCGCTGCCGCAGTATCCGCTGAACTGTTATCCCTTCCCGCCGCTGGACTACCTCGCGGAGGACAGCGCCAACGGCGTCTGGGTGCTGCCGCCGCATCCCACCCCGCGCGACGTGCGCACCCTGCTGGAAACGGCGTCCGACTGGGGCCTGCGCGAGCCGCTCGCGCGTATCACCCCCTTCGTCACTACCCACCTGCCCCGCGCGGGCAACGCCGTCGTCTTCGGCCGCTACGATCAGTGGCCGGAGCTGATCCCCGCTAGCCTGCCCGCCGAGGCGTCCAAGCCCGGCGCCGGCTGGCTGTCCTCGCGCGGCAGCGACGGCGCCATCCGGCTGCTCATCAGCGGCCAGGACGATGCGGGCGTGGACAAGGCCGCCCGGCTGGTGACCGATCCGGACGCGGTGGAACAGCTGCACCTGCAGGAGGTGGTCATTCCCGCCGGCCAGGAGGTGCCGCCCCGCCCCGTGGTCACGCACAAGGCGAATTACTACACCTTCGCCACGCTGGGCGCGCCGAAAATCTCGCTCAACGGCGCCTTCCACCAGAGCACCTCGGTGACGCTGCCGCGCCCGGTGCGCGAAGTCATCGGCCGGGAGTCGTTCCTGAAGATCTACTTCCGCCACTCGGCCACGCTCAACCCGCGCCGCTCACTGCTCACCGTCACCGTGAACGGCCGGAAGGTCGGCAGCACGCCGCTGAACGCCGCCAACGCCCAGGGCGGCATCCTCACCATCCCCATGCCGGTGCAGGAGCTCGACGCCGATCAGTGGACCATCGGCCTCTACGCTTTCCATGACCTGGGCACCCTCGACTGCTCGAAGAAATACGACGAGGTGGCGTGGACGGTCGTGGAAGGCCATTCGCACGTCATGCTCATGCCGGGCAAGGTGCCGGGCTATCCGTCGCTGGCGAATTTCCCCTACGCCATGACCAATATCGGCCGGCCGGCCACGCCGATCACCCTCTGGCTGCCGGCGCGCCCCAGCGACGCCATGCTCAGCGCCGCCGCCGCCATCGCCGTCCGCGCCGGGCAGACAAACCGCGTGCCGTTGCGCTGGGACGTGGTGATGGGCGACACCCTGCCGGGGAAATCCAAAGGCCAGGTGGTCATCATGATGGGCCTGCGCGACGACACCCGGCGCTTCAACGAGGTGAAAGACCTGCTGTACATCACCCCCACCGCCGAGGGCTACACCACGAAGCAGAAGATCGGCGCGGTGCCGGGAAGCTGGAAAGAGCCGGCCATCCTGCAGGCGTCGGAAACCAACTGGAAGAAGCAGGGCGTGCTCTACAGCGTCATCGGCGCGGGCGACGCCGCCTTCACGCGGCTGGCGCGGGCGCTGCCGCTGCCGGACACGTTGAGCAAACTCGGCGCGCAGGTGGCGGTCTTCACCCGCGAAGGCAACGTCTTTGCCTTCACCACCGTGGACCCCGAGGTGCGCCGCCGCCTCATCGAGCAGGAGCAGAACCGCTACACCATCCCCATGAAGTTCGTCATCGCGGGCATCATCCTGGCGGTGGTGCTGCTGGCCGCCAACCTGATCGCGCTGCTGCGCCGGCGCCCGGCGCCGACGCCCGCGCTGCCCGTCTCGACGGAAACCAGCCACTGACGCGCTGACGCCGCCGCAACACGACGGCCCCCCCGCCTTGCGGGGGGGCCGTCGTGTTGCGGCGGCGCAATGACAGGATTCCCCGGCCAGGCGGCGAACCATGCCGGACAAGGAGCGCGAACACGATGGCGACACCCCCTGACGACGCGGCCGCGCTGACATCGCGGCTGCGCGCGTGTGCCCGGCAATTGACGGACATCGGCGTCGAGGTCAATCCTGACGTGCCCGCGGACGCGCTCGTGGCGCGGCTGCGCGACGCCGTGCTGACCGAGCTGACGCGCTGCCGCGAGCAGGTGACGGCCGCCCGGCAGGCGGAGGACGCGCTGCGCGAGAGCGAAGCGCGGTATCGCGCGCTCTTCACGAATATGACGGAAGCGTTCGCGCTGGGCGAGGCGATCTTCGACGCGACGGGCCGGCCGGTGGATTTCCGCTTCGTGGAGATCAACGAGGCGTTCCAGCGCCAGACGGGGCTGACGCGCGCCATCGTCGGCGTGCCGATTACCGAGGCGCTGCCGCAGGTGGAGCCCTCGTGGATCGAACGCTACGGGGCGGTGGCGTTGACCGGCGAGCCGGTGCGCTTCGTGGACTACAACCGCGATACCGCGCGCTTCTACGACGTCTACTGCTACCGCCCGGAGCCCGGCAACTTCGCCATCCTCTTCCGCGACGTCACGCGTGAGCGCCGCATTGCAGCAGAGCTGCGCGAGAGCGAGGCGCGCTTCCGGCAGCTCGCGGACGCGATGCCGCAGCTCGTCTGGACCGCCGAGCCGGATGGACGGGTGGATTATTACAACGAGCGCCGCCTGGAATACGCGGGCATCACTCCCACTGAGCGCGATGGCTATGAGTGGGGGCCGATGCTGCATCCTGACGATCTGCAGCGGACGGTGGAGGCCTGGCAGCATGCCCTGAGCACCGGCGACATTTATCAGATCGAGCACCGCGTGCGCATGGCGGATGGCCGCTATCGCTGGCATTTGAGCCGCGGCGTGCCCGCGCGTGACGCCGGGGCACGGATCGTGAAATGGTACGGCACCGCCACCGACATCGAGGAGGTGCAAACCGCGCGGGAGGCGCTGCGGCAGCTCACCGAAACCCTGGAGGAGCGCATTCAGGAGCGCACCGCGCAATTACAGGCGGCGTTGGCCCGTTTCGAGGGATTGCTGGAATCGGCGCCTGACGGCATGGTGATCGTGGACGCGTCCGGCGTCATCACCCTGGTCAATACGCAGTTGGAACGCCTGACGGGGTATCGGCGCGAGGATATCCTCGGCCAGCCGATCGAGGTGCTGATCCCTGAGCGTTATCGGGCGGTACACGTGCGACACCGCGCCGCGTATATGGCGGCCCCGCGCACCCGTCCGATAGACGCGGGGCTGGAGTTGTATCTCCGGTGCAAAGATGGGCGCGCGGTGCCGGTGGAGATCAGCTTGAGCCCCATCACCACCCCCGACGGGATGCTGGTGATGGCCAGCATCCGCGACATCGCGGCGCGGAAACACGCCGAGGGCGAAATCACCCGACTCAATGCCGCCCTACAGCGGAATGTCGAGCAATTATCGGCCGCGAACGCGGAGCTGGAAGCCTTCAGCTACTCCGTCTCCCACGACCTGCGCGCGCCGCTGCGCGGCATTGATGGCTTCAGCCGCATCCTGCTGGCGGAGTATGGCGCGCGGCTCGACGAGACGGGACAGGACTATCTGCGGCGCGTGCGGGCCGCCACCCAGCGCATGGGGCGGCTCATTGACGATATGCTGAACCTGTCGCGCATCGGGCGGCGGGAGATGCAGCCGGGTCCGGTAGACCTGAGCGCGCTGGCGGCCGAGGTGATCGCCGAGCTGCGCCAGGCGGAGCCGGCGCGCGCGGTCACGGTGACGATCGCGCCGCACATGATGACCACCGGCGACGCGCGCCTGCTGCGCATCGTGCTGGAGAACCTGCTGGGCAACGCGTGGAAGTTCACCGGGGGACGCGCGGACGCCCGCATCGAGGTGGGAACGCTGGAACAGGAGGGACAAACGGTGTATTATATCCGAGATACCGGCGCCGGTTTCGACATGACCTACGCGGATAAACTGTTCACGCCGTTCCAACGCCTGCACGGCGAAGAGGAGTTCCCGGGCACGGGCATCGGCCTCGCCATCGTGCGGCGCATCATCACCCGCCACGGCGGCCGGGTGTGGGCGGAAGGCGTCGAAGGCCACGGGGCGACATTCTATTTCACGGTCGGAGAGGTGGAGAAGGAGGCCGCATGAGCACGCCCATTATCCTCCTGGTGGAAGACAACCGCGATGATGAAGAGCTGACGCGGCTGGCGCTGAAGGAGTGCAACGTCGCCAATCACCTGGTGGTGGTGCGCGACGGGAAAGAGGCGCTGGACTGGCTCTTCTGCGCGGGACCCTACGCGGACCGCGACCCCTGCCAAATCCCCTGCCTGATCCTGCTGGACCTGAAATTGCCGAAGATCTCCGGACTGGAGGTGTTGGAGCGCCTGCGCGCGCATCCCCGCACTCGCCGGCTGCCGGTGGTGATCCTGACCTCCTCGCGTGAGGAACAGGACCTGTTGCGCGGATACGACCTCGGCGCCAACAGCTACATCCGTAAACCGGTGGATTTCGACCAGTTTACCCGGGCCATTCAGCAGCTCGGCATCTACTGGATGGTGCTCAATGAGCCCCCGCCAAAGGACGCGCCGTGCGCGCATCATGCCTGACCGGTGAAAGGCCCGCGATGACGCCGCTGCGGCTGCTGCTGATTGAAGACCATGCCGATGACGCCGTGCTGCTGGCGCGCGCGCTGGCCGATGGCGGCTTCGCCCCGGAGGTGGAGCGCGTGACCACCGAAGCCGCGCTGCGCGCGGCGCTGGCGCGCGGCCCCTGGGACGCGGTGCTTGCCGATTATCGCCTGCCCCGTTTCGATGGCCTGGCGGCGCTGCGCGTGGCCACGGCCATGGATCCCGACCTGCCGGTGCTCATCGTCAGCGGCGCCGAGGACGAGACCTTCATCGTCGAGGCGCTGCGCGCCGGCGCGTGGGATTTCATCGTGAAGGAGCGCCTGGTGCGGCTGGCGCCGGCGCTGCGCCGGGCGCTGGACGAGGCCGCGGTACGGCGGGAACGCCGGCGGGCGGAGACGAACCTGGAGCGCAGCCTGCGCCGCTTCGAACTGCTGGCGCGCTCCGCCGAGCAGCTGCTGCAGAGCGCGCATCCGCAGGCGGAGGTGGAATCGCTCTGCGGGCGGGTGATGGCGCTGCTGGATTGCCAGTGCTTTTTCAATTACCTCGTCGAGCCCGCGGCCGGTCGCCTGCGCCTGAACGCCTGCGCCGGCATTCCGCCGGAAGCGGTGCGCCAGATCGAATGGCTGGACTACGGCGTGACAGTGTGCGGCGCTGCCGCCCGCGACAACTGCCCCATCGTCACCGAGCGCGTCCAGGAGACCCCGGACCCGCGCATCGCGCTGGTGAAGTCCTACGGCGTGCGCGCCTACGCCTGCTACCCGCTGCTGGGCCCCGGTGGCGCGGTCATCGGCACGCTCTCCTTTGGGACGAAGCGGCGCGACACCTTCAGCGCGGAGGATCTGGCGCTGATGAAGGCGGTCACCGACCAGGTGGCGACCGCGATGACGCGCCTGCGCCACGAGCAGGAGCTGCGCAATCGCGAGCGGCTGCTCGAGACAGTGCTGGATACGCTGCCGGTGGGCGTGGCGGTGCTGGATACCGCGGGCAAAGTCACCCGCATCAACACGCGCTACAGCGCGATCTGGCGGGGGACCGCGACCACGCTGCCGCTGCCGGTGAATGTCGAAGGCGCGCGCCCCTTCCTCGGCTGGTGGGCGGAGAGCGGTGAGCCTGTCGCCCCCGAGCAGTGGGCGTCCGCACGCGCGCTGCTCGGCGAGGCGTCGCTGAACGAGGTGATCACCATCCAGCGTTTCGACGGCACCCGCGGCACCGTGCTCAACAGCGCCTCCCCGCTGCGCGACGCCGCCGGACGCATCACGGGCGCGGTGGCGGCGCTGCAGGATATCAGCGCGCTGCGCGAGCTGCAGGAACGGGAACGGCGCATGCTCTATATAGTGGCGCACGATCTGCGCGCCCCCGCGACGATCATCAGCGGCCACCTGGAGCTCCTCACTGACGCGCTGCCGGACCGCGCTGCGCTCCGGCCGACGCTGGACGCGCTCCGGCGGGCGCTGCGCCGCATGCATTTGATGGTGGATCAGCTGACGGAGCTGACGCGCCTGGCCGACGGGCCGGTGGCGCTGGCGGTACAGCCGGTGGCGCTGCCGGCGTTCCTCGCCGACTTCCTGCGCCGAGTGGGCGCGGTGCTCGATACGGGGCGCGTGACGCTGCAGCTGCCGGAGGCCCTCCCCCCCGTCGCCGCCGACGCCGCGGCGTTGGAGCGCGTCTTCACGCACCTGCTCTCCAACGCGCTGAAATACTCGGATGGTCCGGTGCGCGTGTCCGCCGTCCCGGCGGGCGACGCCGTCGCCATCGCCGTGGTGGATCAGGGCCAGGGTATCGCCCCCACCGATCTCCCCCACCTCTTCGAGCGCTTCTACCGTACCGAAAGCCGCCGTGCCGAGGGCCTCGGGCTGGGCCTCTACCTCACGAAGTTACTCGTGGATGCCATGGGCGGCCGCATGGCGGTGGACAGCACGCTCGGCCAGGGCAGCGCGTTCACCGTGACGCTGCCCGTCGCGGCGGAGCCTCCCGCGGTATAGGCGCTGTGCCAACGTGTTTCCGCTCTGGTGGACTGTGCATCGAAAGGCTTCCGTCCCCCCACCCTTCGCCTCTTCCCGTCTTCCTGACTTCGTGGTAAAGCCACAGACCGGCCCCGCGCACTGTCTGGCACGCGCACGACCCTGCTCTTTTCCCTGACTTCGTGGTGAAGCCGCACGGACCGGCCCCGCGCACGGGCTCACGCGCCCTGCTACGGATCAAGCGGCAGCTCCTCCTCCAGCGCGGGCGGATGCGGATACCGCGGGGGATGCCGCCGCGCCGCCAGGGTGAAGAGCCCGGCACCGAGTACGGCCAGCCCGGCGGCGGCGAGGAAGGGATACCGATAGCCGCCGGTGGCATCGGCCAGCGCCCCGCCGAGGAGAGGCCCCAGCAGGCCGCCGATGCCGTAACTGAGATACAGCGCGCCGTAAATCGCCCCCGCCGCGCGCAAGCCAAAGAGGTCGGTGCTCGTCGGCCCGTAGAGCGCCAGCCACGCGCCGAAGGCGAAGCCGGTGGCGCCCGCCAGCAGAAAGAGCGCTGCCGGCTCCCGCGCGAACGCCAGCCCCACCAGGAAGGCCGCCTCCGCCAGGCTGGCGCCGATGAGGCAGGGCAGCCGCCCCCAGCGGTCGGAGAGCCAGCCCAGGAGCACGCGCCCCGATCCGGAGCCGATGGCGCTGGCGGAGAGCAGCCACGCCGCCGTCGCCGCCGGCAGCCCCCGCCCGATCGCGGCGGCGATCAGATGCGCCAGCAGCAGCAGGCCCACCGCGGTGACCAGCGTATACGCGCCGAACACCGTCCAGAACAGCGGCGCGCGCAGCGCCTCGCCCAGCGTCGCCCCGCGCGCGCCGTGCGGCGCGTGCCGGGGATGCGGCGCGCGCACGAAGAGGCCGAGGAGCGGCAGCACCACGACGCAGAGCGCGCCGAACGCGCGCATCACGCCGTCCCACCCCAGCGCCGGCAGGCCCGCCTGCGCCAGCGGCGCCCAGAGGAACGCGCCCAGCCCGAACGCCCCCACCACCGTCCCCGCCGCCAGCCCGCGGCGCCCAGGGAAGGCGCGCATGGCAGCGGTGACGCAGGCGACATAGGTGAAACCGAAGCCGACGCCGCCGAGCATGCCGTAGGCCGCCACCAGCCCGCCCAGGCTGGGAACCGCGCTCGCCAGCAGCAGCCCGCCGCCGAAGAGCAGCCCGCCGACCATCGCCCCGCCGGACGGGCTGGCGCGGTCCTGCAGCGCCCCGCCCAGCGCCATCCCCACCGCGTAGACGAACAGCAGCACCGCGTGCGGCAGCGCCGCCGTTGCCCGCGTCCAGCCGAATTCCGCCATCAGCGCCGGCAGCAGCACCCCGTAGGCGTACACCGCCCCCAGCAGCAGCATCGCCGCCGACGCCGCCCCCAGCGTCACGGCGTTCCGCGCACCGACCGACCGCGGCCGGGCCGTGGCGTCAGCGGACATACGTGTTTAGCCCTCCTTTTCGGGCGGGCGAGCGTCCTCGCGAGCCGACTCCGGGTGGAAGTGATGGTATGTCGTGAGCGACGGATAAGACTTCCACCCGGAGTCGGCTCGCGAGGACGCTCGCCCGCCCAATTGCTTTTACGCCGCCTTCCGCCGCTCCTCCGGCTTGAAAAACGCCCGCGCCTTCCGCGCCAGCTCGCCTAAGCGGCGGTGCACGGCGCCGTTGACGGTGCCCTCGGGATAGCCGCCGTCCGGGCGCCGCGCGCCGGCGGGCGTGCCGGTGAGCAGCGCGATGCCGTCATCAATCGTCGCCACCGGGTAGATGTGGAAGCGCCCCTCGCGCACGGCGTCCACCACGTCCGGGCGCAGCATCAGATTCTGCACGTTGCTCCGCGGGATGAGCACCCCCTGGCTGCCGGTGAGGCCGTTGGCGCGGCAGACATCGAAGAATCCCTCGATTTTCTCGTTCACGCCGCCGATGGCCTGCACCTGCCCGTGCTGGTTCACCGAGCCGGTCACCGCGACATCCTGTCGGATGGGGAAGCCGGCGAGCGCGGAGAGCAGCGTATACAGCTCGGCGGAGGAGGCGCTGTCGCCTTCCACCTCCTCGTAGGTCTGCTCGAAGGTGATGCGCGCCGAGAGCGCCAGCGGCACCTCGGTGGCGTAGGTCGCCCCCAGATAGCCGGCGAGGATGAGCGCGCCTTTGTTATGGATCTTGCCGCCCAGCGCGATCTCCCGGTCAATGTTCAGCACGCCCTCGTCCCCCACGTGCACGCTGGCGGTGATGCGCGTGGGCCGACCGAACGCGTAGTCGCCCAGCGCGATGACCGACAGCCCGTTCGTCTGCCCGACAGACGCCCCCGCAGTATCAATGAGCAGCGACCCCTGGGCGATCGCCTCTTTGATGAGCTGCTGGATCTGATCGGAGCGATAGACTTTCTCTTCGATCGCCCGCGTCACGTCTGCGCCCGTCACCAGCGCGCGCCCGGCTTTCCGCGCCCAGTAGGCGGATTCGCGGACGAGATCCACGATGTCGCCGAATTTGGTGACGAGCTTGTCGCGGTGCTCCACCAGCCGCGCGCCGTGCTCCACCACCCGCGCCACCCCGGAGGGGTCGAAATGCGGCAACTGCTCCTCGCGACAGACGGTGGCGATGAAGCGCGCGTATTGCGCCGTCGTCTCCACGGTCCGCGCCATGTGCAGCGCGAAATCCACCTTCACCTTGAACAGCTCGCGGAAATCGGGGTCGTAAAAGAAGAGCAGGTAGTACAGCATCGGATCGCCGATGAGCACCACCTTCACGTCCAGCGGAATCGGCTCTGGGTCCAGCGTGCGCGTGGCGAAGGGCGCCACGCCCACGGCTTCCGCCATGGATTCAATTTCCACCACCTGCGTGCGCAGCGCGCGCTTCAGCCCCTCCCAGGCGGCGGGGCGGGTCAGCACGTCGCGCGCGTCCAGCATCAGGTAGCCGCCGTTCGCTTTGTGCAGCAGGCCGCCCTTAATCATGGTGAAATTGGTCACCAGCGTGCCGAGCTGCCCCTGGTACTCGATGCGCCCGATGAGGTTCTGGTAGCTGGGGTTGCGGGCGAGGATGACCGGCGCGCCCCGCGTGTCACAGTTGTTCACCACCAGGTTCACCCGGTATTTGTCGAAATTCGGCAGCTCGCGGCCGAGCATCGCCGCGAACGGCGCCTGCTCCTCGCGCATCTCCTCCACCTGGCGGATTTGCCGGAAGGCGGCGACGTTCTCCAGGATATCCGCGCGGATGTCATCGAGCAGCCGCACCACCGGCGCGTGATCGCGGTAGCGCTCCCGCAGGTCGTCAATGAGGTGCCCCACCGCGTAGGCCACCGTCTGCCGGTCGAGCTCGCCCGCGCGGGCGCGCGCCTCCTGATGCAACTGCTGCATGCGGCGCATGGTCTCGCGCAGCTTCGCCTGCACGTCGTCGTGCCCGGCTTCCAGCCGGTGGCGCGTATCGTCGTCGAGCTGCTGAATCTGCTCCGGGCTCATCATCCCGCCGTTCGCCATCGGGGCGATCATCAACCCCTGCGGCGTCTGCATGATGACGAAGCCCTGCTGCTGGGCGAACGCATTCGCCTCCTGAATCATCTCCTGGTGCCGACGCTGCAGCTCCGTCGTCAACTGCTCCTGCTGGTGCTCATACTCGTCGCTCTCGAACGCGCGCGGCACCTCGCCGCGCAGCTCGTCCACCAGATGGTCCATGTCCGCCTGCAGGCGGCAGCCCACGCCGGCGGGCAGGTGCAGCGCGCGGGGCTTGTCCGGCTCGGCGAAATTGTGCACGTAGAGCCAGTCGTCCGGTATCGGGCGCGCCGCCGCCGCGTGCGCGAGGAATTTGCGCACCGTGGTGGTTTTCCCCGTGCCGCCCGGCCCCAGCGCGTACATGTGGTAGCCCGGCGTAGGGATATCAATGCCAAAATCAATGGCCCGCAGCGCCCGCTCCTGCCCGATGATCTCCTCCAGGCTGGCCAGCTCTTCAGTGCTGCGAAACGTGAACCGCGCGGGATCGCACGCCTGACGCAGCTCCTCGGCGGATAACTCGGTCGTCTCAGACATCGCACGCCCCTCCCCGATGCCTGATACCCGTCCCCGCCCCGCGAGAACGGACGGGATGGACGGCTGCGGTCACAATGTGCGGAAATGCGGAGGGTGAGGGTGAGGGTTACTTCACCGCCAGCATCGCCCCCTCCCCCGGCAACTCCACGCTCACCCGCCCGTCGGCCCCGATGGCGCCCGCCGGTTTGCCGTTGAGCAGCAGCGTGCGGCCGGCCCACGCCTTCGGAAAGGTGAGGAGCGCGTCGCCTTTGCCCATGGCGGCGCCCGTGAGGGTGTCGCCCGCGATGCGCACGGCCAGCGGCGCCGCCGACTTAAGCGCGAGCCCTTTGACGTGTATCTCGCCGGGCGCGCAGAGCACGAGCGCGGTGTAGTCCGGGTGCTGTTTCACCACCCCCACCGTGCCGGCGAATGTCACGCCGTCCGCCGTCGCGGTGATCGGCTGGCGGCTGCAGAACAGGGTATCGGTGCGCGCGCCGATCTTCACCGTCACCGTCTTGCCGTCTTTGCTGCTGCGGTAGGTCGGCGGCACCTCGTAGCGCCCGCGCGGGTAGAGGAGCACGGTGAAGCCGCCGTTGCCGGGCGTATTGTGCACGTGCGCGGCGAGCTGATACTCGCGGCCGTCTTTGAAATGGGCGTTGGCGGGACCACGCTGGGTGTGCCACCACTCCCGCGTGCCGATGACCGGCTTCTTCGGCCACGCGACATACATATCCAGGTCCACGGTATACTGCCCCGTCCAGCGTACCAGGTCGCCACTGATCCGCTGGCGGTCGGCCAGGCACCAGAAATTCGCCTGCGGCGCCAGCTCCGCCTGCCCATCCAGGTCGTCGCTGATGAGGAAGTAGTTCGGCCCCCGCAGATCCTCGTCTTTCACGAAGAGGAAGCGGCGCTGCCACTCGTACGGGCGCGTCAGCCGCAGCCGGCGGAACTCGCTGAAGGCGGACCAGGCCTGCGGATCCTTCGATTCCGACCGGTCGAACCACGGCCAGAGCTGGAATTCCACCAGCGGCATGGACGCCTGGACGTAGTCCGCCTCCGGCGAGAAGGCTTGCGCGCGCATCTCGCCGCCCAACTCCTTGAAGCCGTCGGCGGCTTTGGTCTGCGTATCGGCCTCGCGGTCAAAAAGCGTGTGCGGCTCATATTGGTGGTCGAACCACGCCAGCGCGTTCACCGTGTAGAAGCAGCCGTGGTCGCGACCCGGGCACGGCGTCCGGTGCGCGTGCTCCCGCACGTTCCAGGTGAGGGTATTGTGCCAGAGGCTCTGCCAGCAGTTGGGCGCATACATCGAGCTGAAATCCATCATCAGCGGCACGCCTTTGGCGTAGAGCAGGAAGGCGCCGACGTCGCGGTCGAAGTGGTCAATGCCTTGGTTGCCCACGTGGATAGCCATGTACGTCTCGTCCTCGCGCGGGAAGCCGTTGCGCAGGATGGTGGTGCCGCCGGGGTAGACGATGCTCCCGCAGTCCGGCTGGCGTTCGTCGAAATCCTCATGCATGTAGTAGATGCCATCCATGAAGCCGCTGAGCTCGCAGCCCGCGCGCTTCCACATCCAGTACGCCTCCCCGCCCAGTTTCCGGTCGGTGAGGTTCATCAGCAGCGCGTATTTGCCGATGTTGCTGTCATATTCCAGCATGGTATGGCCGATGGTGGGCAGCAGGCGCGTGTAGCGGGCGCGCGGCTCCGGCGGGGTCATGCGGTCCATCATCAACCGGGTGAACTTCGCCAGCCGCGGAAATTTTTTCTGGATGGGCGGCAGCGCGCCGGCGTAGTAGAGCGGCAGCGCCATGTTCATCAACGGATCGGCCTGCGTGCCGGTGTAGTGCGGGCCGCTGATGCTGGAGCCGTCCTCCGCCCAGACCTGCTGCACCAGCACGTCCACGCACTCGATGGCGAAGGCCAGCCACGGCTGCGCGTCCGGATTGTCGGACAGCGCGCAGGCGGTGACGGCCTGCGCCCCGCGCATGTTCACCGGCATATTCGCCGACCCCCAGCCGGTGCCGGTGGCGCGCGGCGGCAGAAAATCCGGGTCATGCAGCATCTGCGCGCAGAAAGCGAAGCGCGCCCGCAACGCCGCCTTCTGCGCGGCGGTGACCTCCGGCATGCCCATGATGAGGTCAAATTGCGCCGAGTACTCCTGCATCCACCAGGGGAATTGGTTGATATTCAGTCCCACGTTGTGCGCGTTGTAGCCCCAGTCGAAGACGCCGCTGATGAAGGCATCCAGGTTGCGCATGAGGTCGGCGTAGGCGTCCTGCGCGTGCGTCTCGCCGCTGGCGACGATGTAGCGGTTAATCGGCTTGTATTGCAGCGATTTCGCGCGTTTCAGCAGCGTCGGGCTGGTGCGGATGCGCGCCAGTACCGCGGGCAGGCCGCCGTCCGTGATGAAGAGCGCGGGATAGGTTTTGGCCGCTGGCCAATCCAGCGTCCACTCCTTCACCTTGTCCAGCGGGCGGTTGCCGTACTTGGTGCGCAGCTTCAGCGCCTGCGAGCTGCCGCGCTGGGCGGCGTAGCGCACCACCGTGCCGTCCTTCACCTCGTCTTCGGTGAGGCCCGCCTCCGGCATGCGCAACGTCACCAGCCCCCACACGCGCCGCCCCAGGTGCAGCGGCGTCTTGAGGATCAGGTCCGGCGCCGCCGTCGAATACAGGCGCAGCCCGCCGGTGCCGGTGTGCTGATTGATGGATTGGCTGAGCCGCGGCAGCATATCGGGATGTATCCACTCCGCCGGACGCAGCCCGATGACGCCCACCGCGTCGCTGGCGGGATCCTCCCCCCGCCAGACCAGGTAGGACAGCGCGCGGTCCGGGCAGTTGCCGTGATACGCGGTGACATCCACCTCGAAATGCGTCTTCGTATAGGTCAGGTGATAATCCGTTTCAAAATCCAGCTGCATGAGGGCCGGCCCGGTGCGCTTCTCCGGCTCGGTGGCGTTGTGGCCGAACCAGCGCGCCTTGGTCGGGCGCAGGCCGTCATAGAGGGAGAAGCAAAAATTGCTCTCGGCGTCGTGCGGGCGCCAGGCCCACCAGTCCCAACTGATTTCGTCGGCGCGGTTCTTCGGCTTCCAGAGTTGGTAGACCTTCGGGTCGCCCAGCGCGTAGCTGTCCCGCACCTCGATCAACTCCTGGCGCGCGGCGATGCGCACGGTGCCTTGGTAGATGTCCTGCCCCGCCCCGCGATAGCCGTCAAAGGCATAACGGAAGCCGACGGTGACGAAGACCGGCCCTTCTTCCAGCACCCACACCTTCGCCGAGCGGCATGTGTGCGGCGTCTCGAACCACCCGCGTCCGCCCCACGTGCCCCCGCGCTGCCGCACCGCCGCCAGGTAGGAGGGCGCCTTCGCGGCGGGGATGGGCGGATCGAAGGTCGTCTCCGTCAGATGGAAGCGCGCCCCGGTCAGCGCGGTGGTCACCTCCAGCGTGTCCCCCTGCCGCGCCATCCGCAGGTCGCTGGTCGCCGTCGGTCTCCCCGGCTGCAGCGTCAGCGCTTGCGTCGCGTTGGGCCGCAGCGTCGTCACCAGCCACAGCGTCGCCGCCTTCAACGACCCGTCGGGGTAGGTCGTCACCCCGGCAAGCTGCCCCGGTAGTTCCTCCCCGTCCACCAGCAGCCGCGCCGCCCCCCCGGGGAACTCCCCCTGCGCGAAAGTCAGCTCGTAGTGAATCAGCTCATCTGCCCACTCCCGGCCCACATGCTCTTTCAGGGCGATGACATCGCCCTTCGCATACGGGCGGGCGAGGGCGGCGAGGGCGGCGAGACACAACAGGCAGCACAGGATGACGCGCATGGCTTCCTCCGGCATGGGGTGAGAGCGTTGTCTTTATAGGACACCCCAGATGGCGACTGGTTACGGGAACGCGGCCGATGCGCGCCCGTATCCCCCGCGTTCCCGCCGGAAAACGGCTCGCGAGGGCGCTCGCCCGCCCGGGATGCCCAGGGCCTGATCCGGCGGGCGGGGCACACGGGGGGTGAATCACCCCCCCGCCTGCTCCCGCGCGTGATATGACGACCGCACCAGCGGGGCGGACTCGACGTGCTGGAAGCCGAGTTCCGCGCCGTAGGCGGCGAAGCGGGCGAACTCGGCGGGGTCGTAATAGCGGTGCACGGGCAGGTGGCCGGCGGAGGGGCGCAGGTACTGGCCGATGGTGACGATGTCGCAGCGGGCGGCGCGCAGGTCGCGCAGCGCGCCCTCAATCTCGTCCGTCGTTTCTCCCAGCCCCACCATGATGCCGGATTTGGTGGTCTGCGCGGGGGCCAGCTCCTTCGCCAGCGCCAGCAGCGCCAGCGAGCGGGCGTAATCGGCCTGCGGGCGCACCAGGCTGTAGAGGCGCGCCACCGTCTCGATATTGTGGTTCAGCACGTCGGGGTGGGCGTCCAGTACCGTCGCCAGCGCGGCGGCGTCGCCCTGGAAATCGGGGATGAGCACCTCGGCCCGGCAGCCGGGCACCGCCGCGCGCACGGCACGGATCGTCTCGGCGAAGATGAGGGCGCCGCCGTCGGCGAGGTCGTCGCGGGTGACGGAGGTGATGACCGCGTAGCGCAGGTCCAGCGCCCGCACCGCCTCCGCCACCCGGCGCGGCTCGTCGCGGTCGTACTCCGTCGGCTGGCCGCTGGTCACCGCGCAGAAGGCGCAGCCGCGGGTGCAGATATTGCCGAGGATGAGGAAGGTGGCGGTGCGCGATTGCCAGCACTCGCCGATATTCGGGCAGCGCGCGCTCTCGCACACCGTATGCAGCCGATGCGCGCGCACCAGCGCCTTCAGGTCATGATAGTGGTCCCCGATGGGCGCGCGCACCGTCAGCCACTCGGGGCGGCGCGCGCCGGCGGCAGGGCCCACGCGGGGGTCGTCGGCGGCATAGCGGGGGGTTACGCGAACAGGCTTTCCGGATTCCGAAGGCACGAAACGATTTCTCCCAGGAAGGTTGCCCCTTCCGCCCCGTCCGTCGCGCGGTGGTCGCCGGAGAGCGTCAGGCTGAGCTGGCGGGTCACGACGATGGCGCCGTCGCGGGCGACCGGCACCTCCCGCGCGCTCCCCACGGCCAGGATGCCCACCTGCGGCGGCACGATGATGGCGGCGAAGCTGTCTACATTGTACATCCCCAGGTTGGTCATCGTGAAGGTGGCGGCGGTATATTCTTCCGCCTTCAGCGTTTTTTGCTTCGCGCGCGCCGCCAGGTCGCGGCCGCGGCGGCCGATCTCGTCAATCGCCAGCCCGCCGCAGTCGAGGATGGCCGGGGCGATGAGCCCATCGGGCAGCGCGATGGCGATGCCGATGTTGATGCGCGCCTGCGGGTGCACGTCGTCCTGCTGGTAGAAGGCGTTGAAGCGCGGGTGTTTCGCCAGCGCCAGCGCCGCCGCCTTCACGATGAGGTCGTTCACCGACACGCGCGCGTCTTCCGGATGCGACGCGTTCCACGCCGCCCGCGCCTCCATCGCCGCCCCCACCTCCGCGGTCATGGTGAGATAGTAATGCGGGATCTGCTGTTTGCTGAAGGTCATATGGCGCGCAATCGCCTGGCGCATGGGAGATGCCATCATACACTCCCTTTCTCCTCACGCTTTTCGTGAGAACTCGTTCGTAGTGAGGCACGCAGCGGAGCGGAGTGCCGTTCAGGTTTACACTCGGTAACATATCCTAATATGCGAACGGCACTCCGCTCCGCTGCGTGCCTCACTACGAACGGGATGGATGGTACCGAGTGCAGAGGCGCTCACGCCTCGTCAATCTCTCCGATCTTCTCGCCCACGGGCACGGTTTCGCCTTCGCCGCGGGTGATTTTCGTCAGCGTGCCGGTGGCGTAGGACTCCACCTGCAGGGTGACTTTCTCCGTCTCCACCTCGGCGAGGGCGTCGCCGCGTTCCACGTGGTCGCCCTCCTGTTTCAGCCAGCGCTGAATGGTGCCTTCTTCCATGTCGAAGCCCAACTGGGGCATGATGACATCGGTGGTCGCCATGGTCACTCCCTCGTCAATCAGGATGCTCGTCTCACGCGTTCACCAGCTCGCGCGCGGCCCGGGCGATGGATTCGGCGCTGGGGATGGTCTCGCGTTCGAGCGTTTTGTTATACGGCACGGGCACGGGCAGGCCGGCTACCCAGCGGATGGGGCCGTGCAGTGCGTCGAAAATCTGCTCCTGCACCTCGGCGATGAGCGAGCCGCCGATGCTGGTGCCCTTCCCGGTCTCCTCCACCATCACCGCGTAGTGCGTCTTGGCGATGGAGGTGAAGATGGTCTCCAGATCGAGCGGGCGCAGCGTGCGCATGTCGAGCACCTCGGCGGCGATGCCGTCCTGCGCGAGCAGCTCCGCCGCGTGCAGGCAGACGATGGCCATGCGCGAGTAGGCAATGAGGGTGACATCCGCCCCCGCGCGCAACACGTTCGCCTTATTGATGGGCACGAAGGTCCGCCCCTCTTCCACCTCACCCTTCGTGTTGTACAGCGCGAAGTGCTCGGCGATAAAGACGGGGTTGGGCTCATACAGCGCGGAGAGCAGCAGGCCCTTGGCGTCCGCCGGGGTGGCCGGCGCCAGCACCTTCAGCCCCGGCACCATGGCGTAGTGGCCCTCGATATTTTGCGAGTGCTGCGCGCCGAGCTGGTTGCCGGAGCCGGTGACGGTGCGCAGGATGAGCGGCACGTCCACCCGCCCGCCGGACATGCCGTGAATCTTCGCCGCGTGGTTCACCAGCGCGTCGAAGGCGAGCAGGGTGAAGTTGATGGTCATCACCTCCACCACCGGGTGGGCGCCCGCCATGCCCGCGCCGATGGCCGCGCTCACCAACCCGGATTCGGAGATGGGCGTATCTATGACGCGCGCGGGGCCGTATTCCTCGAGGAATCCCTTCGTCACCGCGAAGGCGCCGCCATAGGCGCCGATATCCTCGCCCATGAGGAAGACCGTCGGGTCTTTGAGCAGCTCGCGGAGCGCCTGTCTGATGGCTTCACGATAGGTAATCAACATGCTGGGCCGTCCTCGCTATTCGCTGCACGCGCGGCAGGGCGCGTAGACGGAGGTGAGCACGTCCTCCATCGTCGGTTCCGGGCTCGCCTCGGCGAAGCGCACCGCGTCCTCCACCTCCGCCTTCACCGCCTGCTCGATGGCGGCCAACTCCTCTTCGGTGGCGCGACCATCGGCCAGCAGGCGCTCGCGGAAGAGGGGGAGGGGATCGCGCGGCCGCCACCCCGCTTCCTCGTCGCGGCTGCGGTACGTGACGGCGTCAGCCATGGAGTGTCCCTTGAACCGGTAGGTCATCGCTTCCAGCAGCGTGGGACCGCTGCCGCCGCGCGCGCGCGCCACCGCTTCCCGCGTGGCGCGGTAGACGGCTTCCACGTCCATGCCGTCAACGCGCTGGCCCGGCATGGCGTAGGCCTCCGCGCGCCGGTAGACTTCCGTCACCGCCGACGTCCGGGTGATGGCGGTGCCCATGGCGTAGAGATTGTTCTCGCAGAAGAAGACGACGGGGAGCTTCCACACGGAGGCCATGTTCAGCGCCTCGTGGAACTCCCCCTCGTTCACCGCGCCGTCGCCGAAGAAGACGACGCAGACGAGATCCTGCCCGAGGTGACGGATGCCCAGCGCCAGGCCGGTGCCGATGGGGATGTGCCCGCCGACGATGGCGTAGCCGCCCATCAGCCGATTCTCCGGGCAGAAGAGATGCATGGAGCCGCCCAGCCCCTTGCTCACCCCGGTGCGCTTGCCGTAAAGCTCCGCCATCACCGCCCGCGCCGAGCAGCCCTTCGCCAGCGCGTGGCCGTGGTCGCGGTAGTGGGTGATGACGTAATCCTCGTGGCGCAGCGCGGCGATGGCGCCCACCGCGCAGGCCTCCTCGCCGATGTACAGGTGCAGGAAGCCGCCGATCTTCCCCCGGCCGTATTGCTCGCCCGCTTTATCTTCGAACAGGCGGATGAGCGCCATCTGGTGATACGCGCGCAGACTGAGTTCACGGTCCATCTCGCATCTCCCCCGGGCGCGCCGCGCGCCCGCTCGCCTTTACTATACCGGCCTTCGTATCGTCCGTCTATCCGAACGGTGGTGTTGGTGTACCCGCGCGGCGACAAAATAACCCGGCGCCTCACCAGGCGCCGGGTTCTACGGGGGTAGCGTTGTGCGACGGGTTACGTCGCCATGCCGTGCGCCTCATCCCACGCGCGACCGGTGCTCTCCCGCGGCAGCAGCGTGAAGAGCAGCCAGACGCCGGCCAGCCCGACCAGCACGTAGACCACGCGCGACAGCGTGCTCAACGTGCCGAAGCCGGCGGCAAAGAGCCACGCCACCAGGTCGAAACCGAGCAACCCCACCAGCAGCCAGTTCACCGCCCCGACGATGACCAGAATCAGGGCGAGGACATTCGCGGCTCGCATGTCTCCACTCCTTTCCACTCCACGCCGTTACGGCACGACGGGAACCGAGCGCGTGCGGAGCATCCGCACCAGATACATCGCCAGCTCGTTCACCCCGGCCGTGCCCACCAGGCTATAGACCACCCGCCCCCAGGGGCTCTTTCGCCCGAAAAGCCAGCGAACCAGGTCGAACCGCGCCACCCCAACCAGCAGCCAGTTCAACGCGCCGATGATGACCAGCACGAATGATGCCAGCGACATGATGCGCGATACTAGGCGCATGTCCCCTCCTTTCTCCGTGATGCCATACGGATGTGTGCAGATACGTTGTTCCGCGCCGGCCGCCGCGCAATCGCGCCGGCTGCGCGGGAAATGGCACAACGGACGCGGACACACGTGCGAACACACGGAAAGAAGAGACGCATCCGATTCGGGACGCATTCACTGGCCGGCGCGACGGCGTCTTCACCCGCCCACAATCACCACCACCGTCTCGCCGGGGACGACGAGTTCCCGCAGCGCCGTGATGTCGTCATTGCGCAGGCGCACGCAGCCATGCGAGGCTTTGGTGCCGAGGGAAGCCGGCTGATGGGTGCCGTGGATGGCGATGCCCGTCCAGTCGGCGTTGCGGGGCTCGAGGCCGCGCAGGCGCAGGAACCACGGACCGTAGGCGCGCTCGCCCTCACACCGCCACACGTGACTGTCTTCCACGCTGACGAGCAGGTGGCGCCCCTCCGGCGTGCGGCAGTCGCCCACCCGCTGCTTGTCCGCGCCGTCGGGATTCGCCCCGATCGCGCACGCCACCGGCCCGAAGACCACGCGCGCCTTCGTCTCGTCGGCATACCCGGTCAGCGTGCAGGTGGGTTTACGGACTTCGATATAGCGCACGGTGGCCACGGCGACTCCTTTTCTGGCTGGCGGACGCCGCTTCATGGTACATCGCGGTCGCGAGACAGGCAACCGTGATCAGGCGCGCTGACCGGGAACCCTATGTTATCAACAAGGTGTAAATTACGTTGTTTTACCTCTTGACTAAGTAAAAAGCTGATGTATAATGACAAATGGAACATGTTGATTAAGAAGGAGGATTCAGCGATGGCCCCACAAGAGGATCTGCTCTCCCTGGGAGAAGCGACGGCGATGCTGGGGATCAGCAAGCCGACCATGTACCGCCTGCTGGAGCAGGGGAAGGTGAAGGGGACGAAAGTGGGCAACCAGTGGCGCTTCCGGCGTGACGAGCTGGCCGCCTACCTGGACCGCGGGCCGGCGGCGGTGGCGCTCTCCGCGGTGCCGCTGGCGGCGCTGGAGGGCGAGCTGGCCTTCTTCACCGGCGCATTGGCGGCACTGGGCCGGGCGCCTGCCCCGGAGCCGGCGCTTGACGACCCCGCCGAGCGCAAGAGCGCGGCGCTGGTGGCGGCGATTCTCCACCTGGCCGCGGCGCGCGGGGCCAGCGACATTCATCTGGACATCTTCAAGGAAGACAACGCGCTGGTCCACCTGCTGCGCTACCGTATTGATGGCGTGCTGCAGGAAGTGCGCCGCGTCGCCCCGCGTGTTTTCCACGCGATCCTGCTGCGGTTGAAAGCGCTGGCGGGCCTGGAGGTCTTCACCCGCGATGGCCGTATCGCCCTCGAGTTCGACGGCACGCCCCTCGATATCCGCGCCACGCTCATCCCCGCGCTCTATGGCGAGACAGTCTCCCTGCGCCTGCTGGCGTCGGCGGCGACATGCCACCTCGGTTTGGACAATCGCGGGCTGGCGGAGGATACCCTGGCCCGGCTGCGGCGCTGGTTGGAGCAGTCGAGCGGGCTGATCCTTTGTACCGGGCCGGCGGGCAGCGGCAAAACGACCATCCTCTATGAGGCGGTGCTGGCGCTGGCGGGGCCGTCGCGCGCGGTCTACTCCATGGAAAATCCCATCGAGCTGCAGCTGCCGTGGGTGACGCAGGTGTCCATCACCAACCGCGACGGCGCCACCTATGCCAATGCGCTCCGCGCGCTCATGCGCAGCGACCCCGACGTCGTCATGATCGGCGAGCTGCAGAACCTGGAAACCATCGAGCTCGGCCTGTGTATCGCGCGCACCGGCCACCTGGTGCTGTCGCAGGCCTACAGCACCTACGCGTCGTTCGTGCCGTCCTACCTGGTGAGCGTGTTCCCCGAAGTGCGGTGGCGCGAGATCAGTTACATCGCCGCCGACGTGCTCATCGGCATCACCTGCCAGCGGCTGATGCGCACACTCTGTCCCGACTGCCGGCAGTCGCGGCCCCTGTCCCGCGCCGTCCTGGCCGACCTGCAGCGCCAAGCCGAGCACGGCGGTTATCGCATCCCCGAGGGAGCGACCTTTTATACGGCCGCCGGCTGCCCCGCCTGCGGCGGAACGGGGTATCGCGGGCGCACGCTGGCCTTCGAGATGCTGGAATTCGTCCCGGCAGTGAAGAAGGCCTATCTCGCCGGCGTCACCCCCGACGAACTGCAGGCCGTCGCCGTGGGCCAGGGCATGCGCACCCTGTACGCCGACGCTATCCGCCTCGCCGCCGAAGGGGAAACGACGCTGGAGGAAGTGGCGCGCCTGCTGGGATGATCGGTGTGTGATGAAAGCTCGGACAGGGGCGGGGACGGCCCCGCCGTCCCCGCTCGCCGTGTTTTCTCCGCAAGGGGACCGCCCGCCTTTTCAACCACGAGCGGACCAGCCATCACGGATCATCATTCGCCGGCGCCGCTGCCGATCACCCTTGCGGCGGGCGCGCATCACCGCGCGATACGCCTTCCGCCTACCTTTTGCTCTCCGGCTGGTGCAATTGTCTCGCCAGTGTGCAAAGACACGCGCCCACGCCGCCGAACGAGAAGCGCGTGAGGCCGGGAAGACGGGGAACAGTAAGGGTATTCGGCGTGGGATGAGGAGCGGGCGATGGCGGGGAAAGGGCGGCGGGTCGGATCATACGCGTGGAGCATCAACGTGCCGCGGACGGCGTTTCCGCCGCGCGCGTCGGCGCGCGCGGAGCGGGAGACGCTGCGGCACTGGGCGGAGATTGACCTGTATGGGCAGGCCGCC
Source organism: Armatimonadota bacterium (assembly GCA_029553475.1). Taxonomy (GTDB): domain Bacteria; phylum Armatimonadota; class Hebobacteria; order CAIYQO01; family CAIYQO01; genus JAKIYB01. The sequence continues at coordinate 34,054 of JAKPKV010000190.1, read as the reverse complement.
GGCGGTGACCGGCCGCTCTTCTTCCTGCACGACGGCCCGCCCTTTTGCGACGGCGGCCTACACCTGGGACGGGCGCTGAACCGGCTGCTGAAAGACTTCGTGCTGAAGTATAAGGGCATGCGCGGCTATGCCACCCCCTTCATCCCCGGCTGGGATATGCACGGCCTGCCCCCGGAGATCGCCGTCATCCGCAAGCTGGGACCGGGGGCGGCGGCGCGGTCGGCGCGCGCGGTGCGGCGACGCTGCGCGGCGCGGGCGCGCCGGGCGATGGCCGCACAGCGGGCGCAGGCCATCCGGCTGGGCGTGCGCGCCGACTGGGACGCGCCGTACCTGACCACGCAGCCCACCTACGAAAGCACGGTGCTGCGCGTGCTGCGGGCGCTGGTGGCGCGCGAGCTGATCTACCAGGCGCCGATGCCGGTGCGCTGGTGCCCCGCTTGCCAGGCGTCGCTCTCCGACGCCGAGGTGGAGGCGCGCGCGCGCGAGACGGCGACGGCGCACGTGGCGCTGCCGGTGCTGCGCCTGCCGCGGTGGCTCTTTCCCGGCGAGGACCGCGCGCGGATGGCGGCGGCGATCTGGACCGGCCAGCCGTGGGCGCTGCCGGCGGCGGTGGCGGTGACGCTGCATCCGGAGACGAGCTACGCGCTGGTGACGGACCGCGCCGACCCGGAAGGCTTCGCCTACCTGGTGGCGCGCGACCGCGTGCGGCCCTTCGGCCACGCCATCGGCATGCGCGAGCCGTTCGTGCTGGGCGAGGCGCTGGGGCAGGAGCTGGAGGCGCTGGTCGTGCTGCATCCGCTCACCGGCCGGGAATTGCCGGTGCTCCTCGCCGGCCGGGAGACGGCGGACCCGCGCACCGGCATCGAGGTCGTCTCCCCGGGCACGGATCACGCGGACTACGCGCTGGCGCGGGGACGCGACCTGCCCGTATTGCCCATCATCACCGACCAGGGGCGGATGGCGGCGCGTACCGGGACATTCGCCGACCTGACGGTAGCTGAAGCCCGGCACGCGATCCTGCAGCAGTTGGATCGTGATGGCGTGCTGCTCTCGTATCGCCTGCAGGAGATGCCGGCTGAGCACTGCTGGCGCTGCGGCGGGCCGCTGATCACCCGCGCCATGCCGCACTGGTTCCTGCGCGTCGCCCCGCTGCGCGACCGCCTGCGGGAGGCGGCTGACAGCATCGCCTGGCATCCCGCCTGGGGCCGGGCGCGCATGCTGGCGCTGCTCGCCGACCGGCCCGACTGGTGTCTGTCGCGCCAGCGCGCCTGGGGCATCCCCATCCCCGCGCTGGTCTGTGCCGGCTGCGGCGAGCGGCTGCTGACGCCGGCGGTGGTGGGGCGCGCGGCGGAGGTGGTGGAAGTGGACGGCGCGGACGCCTGGTGGAGCCGACCGGCGCGCGCGTTCACGCCGGAGGGCTTCGCCTGCCCGCGCTGCGGCGGCGCGCGTTTTCGCAAGGCGCGGGAGATCGTGGACGTCTGGTTCGAGTCGGCCTGCAGCCCGGCGGCGCTGGCGCTGCAGCATCCGGAGCTCGCCTGGCCGGCGGACCTGGCGCTGGAGGGGCAGGACCAGTATCGCGGCTGGTTCGGATTGACGCTGCTGGTCGCGGCGGCGCTGGAGCAGCCGCCGCCGTTCCGCGCCGTCGTCTCGCATGGCTTCGTGCTGGCGCGCGCGGAAGATGGGCCAGACGCGCGCGACCCCGGCCCCGACCCGCAGGCGGCGGTGGCGGAGCACGGCGCGGATATCCTGCGCTGGTGGGCGGCGCTCACCGATGCCCGCGCCGATACGCGAGTCGCCGGGGAAGACCTGGCGCGGGCGGCGCGCGTCTACCGCCGCCTGCGGGCGGCGGCGCGCAGCCTGCTCGGGCATCTTTACGACTTCCTGCCGGACAGCATGCTGCTGCCGGAGACGGCGCTGGAGGACGCGGACCGCTGGGCGCTGGGACAGGTGCGCGCGCTCGTGGCGCAGGCGACGGCGGCCTTCGAGGGGTATCGCCCCCACCAGGCGGCGCACGCGCTGGTCGCGTTCTGCGCGGCGCTGACGGCGCGCTACCTGCCGCTGGCGCATGACCGGCTGCTGCTGGCGGCGCCCGATGCTCCCACCCGGCGCGCGGCGCAGACCACCTGCTACCTCATGGCCGAAACGCTCGCCCGCCTGCTGGCGCCGTTGCTGAGTTTCACCGCGGAAGAGCTCTGGCGCTGCCTGCCGCCGGCGACGGGCCGTCCCGCCAGCCCGCAGCTCGCGCCTTGGCCGACGATGGCGGCCGCGCCCGATGACGCGGAGCGCCGGGCGCGCTGGGCGCTGGTGTGGGCGGCGCGGCGGGTGGTGCGGGACGCGCTGGCGGCCGCGACGATGGCCGCGCCGCGCCGCGGAAAAGTCATCCTCTACCTTGCAGGAGAATTTCGGCGCTTGCTGGAAATAATGCCGGAAACCCTGGCGGCCGCCTTCGGCGTGGCCGAGGTGGCCTGCGCGTCCGGCGATGACGCGCCGGACGAGGCCGTCCGCGGTCGGGACGGCGGACTGGCGGTGACCGCCGCGCCGGCGGCGGCGACGCGCTGCCCGCGCTGTCGCCACTGGCGGCCGGTCGGCGGGGACGCGGCGTTCCCCGATCTCTGCGCGGCGTGCGCGGACGCGGTCGGCGCCGCGGGGTGACCGGCACGAGCGGGGCATGTTTTCGTCCAGGGTTTGAGTTCGTCGTTGGAACGGTACACTACAGCCACGGAAATCTACGTAGGATATGGCTCGGCGGCAGCGATGGCGACATCGGTGCCGCTCGAATTCCATACAGGGCCTTTCCCCCGGGCGTCGGAGGTGTGCCAGGGGTGAGGTCTCGGATGAGGCAGTACACAGAAAGGGGTTAGGGGTATGACCACCGCGCAGCATTCGCCGGCTCGCTTGCGGGCCATCAAGAAACGATTGCTGGAAGAAAAGGATCGGCTGGAGCGCGAGCTGCAGGAGATTCTGGAGCGCACCGCGCACACCGCGGACCTTGAACAGGCCACCGAGCTGTCCAACTACGACGATCATCCCGCCGACCTGGCGTCCGAGACGTTTGAGCGTGAGAAGGACCTGGCGCTGGAAGGCAATCTGGAAGACATGCTGGAGAAGATCAACGTGGCCCTGGAAAAGCTGGAGGACGGCACCTATGGCGTGTGCGACTCCTGCGGCGCCGAGATCAACGCCAACCGGCTGGAGGTGCTGCCCTGGGCATCGCTCTGCCTGCTCTGCCAGGATCGGCTCGAGGGACGGTAATTTGGGGAGACGACACGCCTGCGGGCTGGGATGGGCGCTGCTCTGGGCGCTGCCGATACTCACCGCGGATCAAGCCATCAAGGGACTCGTGGCGCGGACGCTGTCCGCGGGCGGGTCCCCTGTGCTTGTGCCCGGTGTGCTGCGGCTCACCTATACCGAGAACCCCGCCGCCGCCTTCGGCCTCTTCGGACACTTGCCCCCCGCGCTCTTCATCAGCCTGATTTTCATCGTGCTCGGCGTCTTCCTGCTGCTCGTCTGGCCCTTCCTGGGCGCCCGCGCGGGCGTGGCGTCGGCGGCGCTGGTGCTGGGCGGCGCGGTGGGCAACCTCGTGGATCGCCTCACGCGCCAGTATGTCATTGATTATTTACAGTTCCCGTTCAGACTCACACTCGGTGACCGGACGCTGATGTGGCCGGTCTTCAACCTGGCGGATATCTGCGTGGTCGCCGGCATCGGGCTGCTCGTGCTCCTCATCTTCCGCGTCGAGCGCCGGCCCGCCCCCGTCCCCGCGGAACCGCCTGGAGGTGCCCCGTCATGAGACCCACGCTTTTCACGCTCCCCAGCCCGGCCTGGCCGGTCGTCGGCGCGCTGCTGCTCCTCGCCGTCATCGGCGTCGGCCTCTGGCTCGCCGTCATGCGCCGCCGCGGCGGCCTCACCCGCGAGCACGGCGCCACCGCCGCCATCGTGCTGGCGCTCGTCGCCGCCGCGCTGCTGGTGCTGCACTACATGCCGGAAATCCAGGTGAAGGCGTACGGCGCCATGCTCACCATCGGCTTCGCGCTCGGCACCCTGGCCGCCGTGCGGCTGGGCCGGCGGCGGGGCATCCCGGCGGAACGGCTGCTCGACCTCGGCCTCTACGTGCTGGTGGGCGCCATCATCGGCGCGCGCGTGCTCTGGGTGCTCATCACCCCCGATGCCGGCCCGCTGTTTGATGTCGGCAGCATGATCGCCTCCGGCCTGGGCGGCTTGAGCTTCCACGGCGGCCTCCTCGGCGGGCTCCTCACCGGCAGCGTTTACGTCCTGCTGGCGCGCCTCGCCTACTGGCGCGTGGCGGACAGCGTGGCGCCGGGGCTGGCGCTCGGCTACGCCATCACCCGCATCGGCTGCTTCCTCAACGGCTGCTGTTCGGGGAAAGGGGCGGAACTCCCGTGGGCGGTGACCTTCCCGCAGACCGCGCACGCGGTGCATCCGGCGCAGCTCTACGCCTCGCTCATCGGTTTCGCCATGTTCGGCATCCTGCTGCTGCTCGCCCGCGGCCAGGGGCTGGGCCGCGCGGGACGCCTCTTCATGGTTTTCCTCGTGCTGGAGGGCATCGAGCGCTTCGTGATGGAAATCTATCGCGTGCCGGACCCGAACTTCGCCGGCGCCGTCACCCCGGCGCAATTCGTCAGCGTCATCCTCGTCATCCTCGGCATCGTCGGCTGGTTCGTGCTGCCGAAGACGCCGGCGGTGGTGGCGGATGACCGCCTGCTGTCCGAACCCGCCTCGCTGCCGCCCCCGCCGGCGCGGGCAGGGAACTGACGCCCTCGCCGCGAATTCTCCCCCCGATGGAGACGACGCTGACACTGCAGGTGACGGAGGGCGGGGCGCGGCTGGACGCGTGGCTGGCCGCGCGGGCGCCGCAACACTCGCGCGCGCGGGTGCAGCAGTTGCTGAAAGCCGGCGACGTGCAGGTGAATGGCCGCGCGGAAAAGGCCAGCTACCGCGTACAGCCCGGCGATACCATCACCCTGCATGAGCCGGAACCGGCGGCGCCTCTCCACCTCCAACCGGAGAACATCCCCCTCGACATCCGGTATCAGGACGCCGACCTGCTGGTCATCAACAAACCCGCCGGGCTGGTAGTGCACCCCGGCGCGGGGAACTGGACGGGCACGCTGGTGCACGCGCTGCTCCATCACGTGCGCGATCTCTCCGGCATCGGCGGCACGCTGCGCCCCGGCATCGTCCACCGGCTGGACAAGGACACCTCGGGCCTGCTGCTGGTGGCGAAAAACGACGTGACGCACCGCGCGCTGGCGGCGATGATCGAGCGGCGCGCGGTGGTGCGCGAATACCTGGCGCTGGCCTGGGGCGTCATCACCGAGGACGCCTTCACCGTGGACGCTCCCATCGGCCGCCACCCGGCGGACCGCCAGCGCATGGCGGTGCGGCAGGCCGCCCCGGCACGCCGTGCCGTCACCCACGTCACCGTGCGCGAGCGCCTGCCCCACGCCACCGCCGTCGTCGCCCGCCTGGACACGGGCCGCACCCACCAGATTCGCGTGCATCTGGCGCACGTGCAGCACCCGGTGGTCGGCGATCCCGTCTACGGCGGCGCCCTCGCGAAACGCGGCCGCGCCCTCCTCCCCCCGGCCGCCCGCGCCGCGGTGGACGCCCTCCCCGGCCAGGCCCTCCACGCCTGCCGCCTCACCTTCCCCCATCCACGTACCGGCGAAATGCTGAGCTTGGAAGCGGAGCCGCCGGAGAGTTTTCTACTCGCGTGGGCGGGATTGCGGGAGCGCTGACCGGCGGGCCGCCGCGAAAACGCCGGCAGGGATTCTCCCGTTCGCGGCGAATAGCCTCCGCATGACCACGACCAATGCCTGCTACACCGTTACCGCCCGCGACCGGGCGATCCTGCGCGCGCTGGGGGCGCGGATCGCGGAGATTGCCGTTGACCCCGTGAACGTGGAGCGCCGCCGACTGTGGAAGCAGTTGAACGCGCTGCACGCCGAGCGGCCGATGGTGCTCACCGAGACGGGGGGCGTCATCACCGAGACGATGCCCGTCTCGGCGCTGGAGTGCGCGGGCGAGTGGGCGCGGGGGATCGAGCGCGGGCTGCGCGACCGCATCTTTTATTTCGAGCAGGTCGGCGACGACATGGTGGTCGAGGCGCGCGTCACCTACGGCCACGTGGTGCGCCATGACGGCTATGGCGTGCCGGACGAGGTGCATCGCGGCGACGACGGCGACGGGCATGGCAGCTACGTGTGGGAAGCGCCGCTGCGCGAGCTGCCGAAAGACCTGGACAAGCTGCACCCGCGCCGCTACACCTGCGACCCGGACGCCACCGCGCGGCTTGGCGAGGCGCTGGAGGCGGTCTTCGACGGCGTGCTGCCGGTGGAGAACCGCGGCAACTACTGGTGGACGCAGGGGCTCACCTGGTCGGCCATCCGCCTCGTTGGGCTGGAAGGCTTCATGATGGCGATGTACGACCAGCCGGAGGGGCTGCACGCGCTGATGGCCTTCCTGCGCGACGACCACCTGGCGGTGCTGGACTGGTTCGAGGCCCACGGCCTGCTGACCCCCAACAACGAGGACGACTACATCGGCTCCGGCGGGCGCGGGCACACCGACCTGCTGCCGCGGGCGGACTGGACCCCCGGCACGCCGTGCCGCATCGCGGACCTATGGGGGCTGTCGGAATCGCAGGAGACGGTGAGCGTGTCGCCGGCGATGTTCGAGGAGTTCGTCTTCCCCTATCAGGTGCCGGTCATCTCGCGCTTCGGCTTCGCCTGCTATGGCTGCTGCGAGCCGGTGGACCAGCGCTGGCACATCATCAAGCGGCTGCCCAACCTGCGCCGCGTCTCCATCTCTCCGTGGTCGAATGTCGCCGTGATGGCGGAGCAGTTGGGCGGCAGCTACGTCTTCAGCCGCAAGCCGAACCCGGCGTATATCAGCAGCAGGTGGGAAGAGGACGTCATCCGCCGCGACCTGCGCGAGACGCTGGTGGACACGCACGCCCACGGCTGCAACGTGGAGCTGGTGATGAAGGACGTCCACACTCTCTGCGGCGAACCGGACCGGCTGGGCCGCTGGGTGCAGATCGCGCGGGAGGTCATTGACGATGTATACGGCTGATTCGGCGTGTGTGGCCGTCCTGTTGGGCATACTGGCGATGCGACAGTCCCTGCACACGGCTGTTGGAACGAGGATGCGCCATGAACAAACCAAAAGGACAGACGCCCCTGCCCGCCGGCGAAGTGCCGCTCACTGAAGAGTTCCTGTACCGCGCCACGGTGGATGAGCTGAACCGGGCGGATCTGGAAGGCCGTACACTGCTGCACCGCGCGGTGATCCAGGGAGCGGTCGGCCTGGTGGACGTGCTGGTGGCGCGACACGTGGAGGTGAATGCCGGCGATCAGTCCGGGACGACTCCGCTGCACGAGGCGGTGGCCGGCGAGCGCCTGGACATCATCGCGCGGCTGCTGGAAGCCGGCGCCGATGTGAACCTGGGCGACGGCGCGCGCCGCACCCCGCTCTTTTACGCGGTCAAATACGGCTACACTGACGTGATCGAGATGCTGCTGGAGCGGCACGCAGACGTGAATGCCCGCGACATGACGGGCGGCACTCCGCTGCACGAAGCGGTGGAATCCAACCAGTTTTCCGCGCTGAACGCGCTGCTGCGCGGGCGCGCCGACGCCACCATCGCCGCGCGCGACGGCCGTACGCCGCTGGAGCTGGCACAACACCTGGGACGCAAATCCATGGTGGACGTGCTGCAGCGCTATCAGGCCGCGCGCCGGCACGCGGCGCCGCCGCCCGCGCCGGCATCCGCGCCCGCGCCGGCCGACCCGTCCGAGGTGGAGCGCCTGCGCGCCGCGCTGGAGACCGCGCGCCGGGAGGTGGACGCCGCCCGCGCCCGGCCATCCAGCCTGGCCACCCCGGCGTTCGCGGCGCTGTGCGACGCCGTGCCCGGCAGCGTGTACGTGCTGCGGCCGGACGGCGCCTTCCTCTACGTCTCCGCCAGCGCCCTGCGCAAGCTGGGGGTGGCGCGCGAGGCGCTGCTGGGGCAGCGCTGGTCCGCGCCGCCGTTCCCCGCGCAGGCCGCCGAGCTCTTCGACCACTGCCGCGAAGCGGTGCTGGCCAGCGGGGAACCGGCGCATGGCGTCCTGCACCTGCACGCCGGCGGCGTCACCTACAGCTACCGCTACGTCGTCGCCCCCATCCGCGAGGACGAGGCCATCACCGCGGTGATGGTGGTGCTCCTCGACGACCAGGGCAAAGGCGAGCTGGAAGAGCGCCTCACCCGCGCGCACTATGCCCTGCACGAGACCGAGATGAAGCTCAGCCGCGAGCGCGCCGCGCGAGAAGCGCTGGAGCGCGCGCGGGAACAGCGAGAATCGTGAACGTGCGGGGTGCAACACCCCGATCCCGGCCTGCGGCAGCAGGATAGCCTCGCCCCGGCCGCGAAATGAAGGGTATCCTACGTGGAGGAGTGTCCCCCATGCTTGACGAGTTGAAGGCGCTGGTGTGCGCGTTGAATAAGGCGCTGCCGCGAGAAGGGCTGGTGACGATGACCTCGGGCAACGTCTCCGGGCGCGATCCGGCGAGCGGGCTGGTGGCGATCAAACCGAGCGGCGTGAGTTTTGACGCGCTGACCCCCGAGGAGATCGTCATCGTGGACCTGGCGGGCAACGTGGTCGCGGGCGCGCGCAAGCCGTCGGTAGACACCGCCACCCACCTGGTGGTCTATCGCGCCCGGCCGGACGTCAACGGCATGGTGCACACCCACTCCAACTACGCCACCGCCTTCGCCGCGGTCGGGAAGCCGATCCCCGCCGTGCTCACCGCCATCGCCGACGAGTTCGGCGGTCCCATCCCCTGCGGGCCGTACTGTCAGATCGGCGAGGAGCAGATCGGCGAAGCGATCGTGGCGCACATCGGCAATGGCCCGGCCATCCTGCTGCAGAACCACGGCGTCTTCACCGTGGGCCCCACCCCACAGACGGCGCTGAAGGCGGCGGTGATGTGCGAGGATGTGGCGAAAACCGTCTACTTCGCCCTGCAGCTCGGCGACCCCATCCCCATCCCGGCGGAGGAAGTCGCGCGGGCGAACCGGCGCTACGCGGAGAAGTATGGCCAGTGAGGGGGGAACACCGGCGACGATTTACGCCGGCAGGCCATCCCAGAGATATTCGCGCCGCGCATCCCCACCGCTCCAGCGCGACCCGCCCCCAATCTCCGTCAGGAACCGCAGCGACCGCGGCCGTTCACGGACTGGTCCCCGGTGATCGCCGCATATTTTCCTCACCCGGGAAGTTTTTCTCACCCCGTGAAGGAATCCCTCGCCTGCCAGGCGAATAAGCGGTACAGCACCGGCGGTTGATGTCGCATCACCGGCCCACTGACCGCATTTTCCGCTCACGGGTCGGGCGGGCATCGCTGCAGGGAGGCATGGTGGGGCAGGGATGGCCAGCGTCCGGCACATGCGCATCCCCCCGTTCAGGACAATCTGTCAGGCAAAGGAGTCAGGCACATGGACACTGGGCAAATCGTCATTGTCAGCGCCACCCTCATCGTCGTGATCATCGTCATCTTCTCGATCGTGGCGAGTCGCTGGGTGAAGGTGGGGCCGAACCAGGTGTTGATCGTCTCCGGGCGGCGCCGCATCGTGCGCGGGCCGGACGGGCGGCCCACCTCCGTCGGTTTCCGGCTGGTGCGCGGCGGCGGGACCTTCGTCATTCCGGTGCTGGAAATGGCCGAGGTGATGTCGCTCGAGCTGATGACGCTGGAGGTGCGCACGCCGGAGGTCTACACGGTGATGGGCGTGCCGGTGCAGGTGGACGGCATCGCGCAGATCAAGGTGCGCAATGACGACGTCTCCATCAGCACCGCCGGCGAGCAGTTCCTCAGCATGGGCGCCGCGCAGATTCGCCAGATCGCCCTGCAGACGGTGGAAGGCCACCTACGCGCCATCCTGGGCATGCTGACGGTGGAGGAGATCTACCGCGAGCGCGACAAGTTCGCCCAGCGCGTGCAGGACGTGGCGGCCACCGACCTCGCCAACATGGGCTTGCAGATCGTGAGTTTCACCATCCGCGACATCCGCGACACCCAGGGCTACCTGGACGCCCTCGGCAAGCCGCGCATCGCACAGGTGAAGCGCGACGCCACCATCGGCGAGGCCGAAGCCAACCGCGACGCCATCATCCGCTCCGCGCAGGCGAACCAGGAAGGGCAGCAGGCGAAATACGCCGCCGACACGCAGATCGCCGAAGCGGACCGGGACTACAAGATCAAGCTGGCGGAATACACCGCAGCCGTGAACCAGAAGAAAGCGGAAGCCGACCTGGCCTACGACCTGCAAAAGTATCAGACGCAGCAGCTCGTGACCGCCGAACAGGTGAAGGTGCAGGTGGTGGAAAAGGAAAACCTGATCCAGGTGCAGGAAAAGGAAATCCAGCGCCGCGAAAAGGAGCTGACCGCCACCATCGAGCGCCCGGCGGACGCCGAACGCTACCGCATCCAGCAGCTCGCCGATGCCGAGCAGTATCGCCTGCGCACCACCGCCCAGGGGCAGGCCGACGCCATCCGCGCGACGGGCGTGGCGGAAGCGGACGCCAACAAGGCGCGCGGCCTCGCCGAGGCGGAAGTCATCCGCCAGCAGGGGCTGGCCACCGCGGAAGCGATGGTGAAGAAGGCCGCCGCGTGGCGCGAATACAACGAGGCGGCCATCGCGCAGATGTTCATTGACCGCATGCCGGAGATCGCCGCCGCCATCGCCGCGCCGCTGGCGAAGACGGAGAAGATCGTGGTGGTGAGCACCGGCGACGGCGCCAGCGCGGGTGCCAGCAAGGTGACCGGCGACGTGACCGCCATCATCGCCCAGCTCCCGCCGGTGGTGGAGGCCCTCACCGGCCTGAAGCTGGAAGAGCTGGTGCAGAAGATCCCGGGCATGGCGAGCAAGACGCCGCCGCCCGCGCCGGAAGCGTAAAGGACATTCCACCGCGGAGGACGCGGCGGTCGCGGAGGAGAAGAAGCCGGGCAAGCCTTCAGGCTTGCCCGGCTGTGTTTCGCCGCGCCGCGGCGTGGCGCACGACCAACGCACGGGGCTGTTGGGTGGGAACAAACCGGAGCTGTTGGTGTCAGATCATTTATCATCACCAGATGAGGTTCCCATGTCCCGTCTCCTGCTGCTCATCGTTGCTCTCTGCTGCGGCATCGCCGCCGTCGCGCAGGCGAAGCCCTCCGTCGAGGTGAAGGTGCATAACGGCCGGCCCACCGTCTTCATTGACGGCGTGCCGAACGCGCTGCCGGGATACAGCCCGATGGCGTGGGACAAGCCGTATACCGACCGGCAGCTTCCCCGCTTCGCGGCGCACACGATGGGGGTGTATTATATCTGCCCGCCGGTGGTGCGCGGGGATTTCTTCGGCACGCAGTTCTGGGTGGGTGACGAGGTGAGCAGCACGCCGCTGGTGAAGCTGCACCCGAACGATTACCAGGGCATTGATGACGCGGTGGAGACGGCGCTGAAGCTCGATCCCGGCGCCTACATCATCATCCGTTTCGGCATCATGGAACCCGCGAGCTGGAAAACACTGCATCCGGAGCAATACTTCGTGAATGATGAGGGCGTCGCCGGCATCGCGCCCTCCATGGCCGCCGACCTCTACTGGGATACCGCGGCGAAGTTCACCACCGCGCTCATCACCTATTGCGAGAGCCGCCCGTGGGCGAACCGCGTCATCGGCTACGCGAATTTCCATCGCAACGAAGGTACCTTTGAGCCGGCCATCGCCGGGTGGATCTTCGACCACAGCCCGCTGATGACCGCCCGCTGGCGCGCCTGGCTGACGGCGAAGTACGCGACGGACGACGCCCTGCGTGTCGCCTGGGGCGACAAGACGCTCAGCCTCGCGGCCGTCGAGGTGCCGAAGGATAAGCTGCGCGGGAAGATGCCGGACGTGTCGCGCATGCTCTACTGGCAGGCGGCGAAAGACAACCAGCCGCTGCGCGATTACCTGGAGCTGCAGCGCGTCCTCTTCCACCAGCGCTATCGCCAGTTGAGCGCGGCGATGACCGCCGGCGTGGCGAAGGACCGCACGGCGCTCTTCATTCACGACGCCCTCAAGCAGGTGATGCAAGGGTGGGACATTGACGACTTCTTCGTGATGAACGAGGGGCGCTTCCACGCCGACCCGGAGTTGATGTCGGCATCCGGCAGCATGGGCGTGGCCGCGCTCTTCGACGCCCCCGGTATGGACGGACTCATCACCCCGCACGATTATCAGGCGCGCGGGGCGGGGGGCGTCTTCGAGCCGGAGGGCATCGCCGACTCCTGCGTGCTGCGCGGCAAGGTCTTCTTCACCGAGATGGACCAGCGCACCTATACCGACAAATACAACGGCTACGGCCGCGCCCGCACCCTGAAGGAATTCGAGGCGATCACCTGGCGCAATCTCGCCACCTGCCTCACCCGCGGCTTCTGGCATTACTGGATGGATCTGTCCGCCGACTGGTTCTCCGCCCAGGAGATGCACCCGATTATCGCGCGGCAGGCGCAGGTGATCAGGGACGCGGTGCACTGGCAACACGACACGGTGCCGGGCATCGCGGTCATCCTTGACGACCAGTGCGCGCTGGAGACGAACGGCGCCGGCAACTACCTGAATGAGGCGGTGATGTGGGAGATGAAGCAGGGGCTGGCGCGCTGCGGGGTGCCGGTGCGCACCTACCTGCTGGAAGACCTGGCGCTGCCCAACTTCCCCGCCCACCGCGTCTACTACTTCCCCAACCTGTTCAAGGTTGACGATGCGCGCCTGCGGCTGCTGCAGGCGAAGGTGTTCCGTGACGGCAACGTGGTCGTCTGGGGGCCAGGCTCCGGCATTTCGGATGGCGCCACCATCAGCGCCGCGCACGCCGCGACACTGACCGGCTTTCAGATGGAGATGATTCCGGCGAACTTTTCGCATCGCGTGCTGATCTCCGACTTCACGCACCCGGTGACGACGGGACTGAAGGCGGACACCGTGCTCGGCGGCCCGCTCGCCTACGGCCCGCTGCTCTTCCCCACCGACGGACAGGAGCTGGGGCTGGCGTGGACGAAGATCGGGCGCCACGCGACGGGTTTGGCGGTAAAATCGTTCGGCAAGGGCGCGCGCGGCGTCTACGCCGGCAAGGACGCGCTGGGCGCGGGCGATTACGCGGCCGTCTTCACCCACGCCGTGCCGCTGCCCGCCGATCTCTGGCGCAACCTGGCCCGCTTCGGCGGCGCGCACGTCTACAGCGACTCCGGCGACGTGCTGCTGGCGGACAGCAGCATCGTGGCGCTGCAGTCCCTGCAGAGCGGAGCAAAAACGATCAGCCTGCCGGGCGCGTACGATGTCTACGATGTCGTCACCGGCAAGCGTATCGCGCGGAAGGCGAAGGACATCCGCTTCACCCTGCAGGCGCCGGAAACGCGGGTATTCCGGTTGGAGGCGGAGAAGCGATAATCCAGAAGGGAAGTATCTTCAGCAGCGAGTCTGGAAGCCGACGCGAGTCGCGCCAGGCAGCGACTCCCGGATTTGTGCGCTTACTCGCCGGCAGGAATCGCCACTCCTCCCACCGAAGTTATCCGCTATCTCCCTGATGAAGCGATGGATGCGATGCCTGATGCAGCCGATCCCACCATTGGCGTCTTTGATTCCGGCGTCGGCGGCCTGACGGTCGCGCGCGCTGTGCTGGCGCGCGTGCCGCGGGCGCGGCTGGTATATCTGGCGGACACCGCGCACGTGCCGTACGGGCCGCGGCCGCTGGCACAGGTGCGCGATTTCGCGGTGCAGATCATCGCCTTCCTCTTTGGGCAGGGGGCGGACGCCGTGGTGATGGGCTGCAACATGTCCTCGGCGGCGGGGGCGCACACCGTCGCGACGGCGCGTTTCAGCAGGCCGGTCTTCGAGGTCATCGGCCCCGGCAGCGCCGCCGCCTGCGCCGCCACCCGCTCCGGCGCCATCGGCGTCATCGCCACCCAGGGCACGGTGCACAGCGGCGCGTATGGCCGCGCGCTGCGCGCCTGCGGCGCGACACAGGTTCGCGAGCAGGCCTGCCCGGCCTTCGTGCCGCTGGTGGAGCGCGGAGTGTCCGACGGCCCGGAGGTGGAGGCGGCGGTGACGGCATACCTCACCCCGTTGCGCGACGCCGGCATGGACACGCTGGTATTCGGCTGTACGCACTACCCCTTCCTGCGCGCGCCCATCGCGCGCTTCCTCGGACCGGACGTCACGCTCATTGACCCCGCCGAGTTCGTCGCACGCCAGGTGGAAACGCTCTTCGGCGCCGGCGCCGCCCCCCCCGATCCCGCGCGGCACCGCTTCTTCAGCAGCGGTGACCCGGAGAGCCTGCGCCGCGAGGGCGAGCGTTTCCTCGGCCTCCCGCTGCCGCGCGTGACGCGGGTGGACGTGCCGGTGGAGCGGGCCGTCGAGGCGTGACGCGCGCACGGCAGGATGCCGGTCAGGCGCCCGGCAACTCGTGCCCGTGTTTGGGGGTGCGGATGCAGCCAGGTGACCCAACCATCCCGTTCGTCGTCAGGCACGCAGCGGGGCGGCGTGCCGCACTACGAACGGGGTTTGGTGGGGCCGGGGCGCCCGGCGGGACGCGCTGTGCTGATTGCCGGGCGGCTCCCGCGTTTTCCCCGCGCTACCCCCGCTCCGCCAATCATGCTATACTGTCCCTGACGAGCCATGGCTACCGTGTTGCTGGAGATTGGCACCGAAGAGATGCCGGCGGGGTATTTGCCGCCCGCGCTGGCGCAGTTGGCGGCGCTGGCGAGCGCGCGGCTGGCGGTGGAGCGCATCACGTGCGACGGCATCCAGACCTGGGCCACGCCACGCCGGCTGGCGCTGCTGCTGACGGGGGTGGCGGAGCGGCAGGCGCCGGAGACGCGGGAGGTGCGCGGCCCGGCGGCGGACGAGGCGTTCACCGAATTCGGCGAGCCGACCGCCGCCGCCCTCGGTTTCGCGCGCGGCCATGGGGCGCAGGTGAGCGAGCTGCGCCTGATCGAGGCGGACGGCGTGGAATACGTGGCCGCCATCTTCCGCGACGAGGGGCGGCCGACCCAGGCGCTGCTGCCCGCCGTCTTCACCGACCTCATCACCGGGCTCACCTTCCCGAAAACGATGCGCTGGGGCGTGCGCAGCATCCACTTCGCCCGGCCCATTCGCTGGATCGTGGCGATGATGGACGAACAGGTGGTCCCCGTCACCGTCGGCGAAGTGACGGCGAGCAGCGCCACGCGCGGGCACCGCTTCCTGGCGCCGGGCGCGGTAGAGATTCCCACCGCCGCGGACTACCCGCGCATCATGGACGAAAACCAGGTGCTGCTGGCGCCGGAGACGCGGCGGGCGGTGATTACCGAGCAATTGGAGACGATCGCCGCGCAGGACAACGCCACGGTGGCGGATGATGGCGCGCTGCTGGATGAGACGGTCTATCGCGTGGAATATCCCACCGCCGTGCGCTGTACGTTCGATCCCGAGTTCCTCGCGCTGCCCGAGGAAGTGCTGGTGCAGACGCTGCGCGAGGAGCAAAAATTCTTCCCGCTGCGCGAAATTACCGGGCGGTTGCTGCCCGCGTTCATTGCCGTGCGCAACGGCGACAAGGCGTACCTGAGCGCGGTGCGCGCCGGCTACGAGGTGGTGGCGCGGGCGAAGCTGCTGGACGCGCAGTTCTTCTTCGAGCAGGACCGCCAGCGGGCGCTGGCGGACCGATTAGCGGACTTGCGCGAGGTGGTGATACTGGAGCGCGTGGGCACGCTGTACGACAAGGCGCAGCGCCTGCAGGCGCTGGCGGGATGGATTGCCGATGAGCTGGGGCTGCCGGCGCACGAGCGCGCGATGGCCGCCCGCGCGGCGCTGCTGTGCAAGGCCGACCTGGTGACCGCGATGGTCATCGAGCACCAGGATTTGCAGGGGATGATGGGCTGTGTCTACGCCCGCCTCTCCGGCGAGGCGGAACCGGTGGCCGTGGCTATCGCCGAGCACTACCGGCCGCGCCAGGGCGATGGGCCGCTGCCCGCCACGCTGCCGGGCAGCATCGTGGCGCTCAGCGACCGGCTGGATACCGCCGCCGCCTGTTTCGCCGTTGGCCTCATCCCCGCCGGCGACGAAGACCCCTACAGCCTGCACGCGGCGGCGCGCGGGGTGGCGCGGCTGCTGATGGGCGGGAATCTGCGCCTGCCGCTGTCGCGGCTCATCGCCGGGGCGCTGGATGGACTCGACGTCGAGCCGGCCGCGCGCGACGCGGCGCACGCGGCGCTGGCCGCGTTTTTCCAGCGCCGCGTGGCTGACGCGCTGGTGGCGGACGGCATTCCCGGCATCCTCGCGCGCGCCGCGCTGGCGGCCGCGGCGGACAGCCCCGCGGATGCCCTGGCGCGCGCGCGCGTGCTGCTGGCGCATCGCGCGGAGTTGGCGCCGCTGCAGCGGGCCGCGCTGCGCGCCGCCGCGCTGGCGCGCGGCGTGGAAGCGGCCTACGACCCATCGGCGCTGACCGCGCCGGCCGAACAGGTCCTGGCCGAGCGGATGCCGGCGCTGGCGCCGGAAGCGGCGGCGCGCGCGGCGCGCGGCGAGATCGAGGGGCTCTACGCCCTGCTCGCCGACGTGACGCCGCAGGTGGAGCGGTTTCTCTCGGCCAACGGCGGCGACGATGCCGCCCGCGCGCGCGCGCGCCAGGGGCTGGCGGCGCAGGTCGCCGCGCTGTATCGTTTGCTGGCCGATTTCGCTGAACTGGACCGTTGATTCGCCCCAGGGGAGACTGACATGCGCACGGCAACCATCACTCGCACCACCGCGGAGACGCAGATCGCGCTGACGCTGACGCTGGACGGCGCGGGCGCGTCGCAAGTGGACTCCGGCATCGGCTTTCTGAACCACATGCTGACGCTCTTTGCCCGGCACAGCGGTTGCGACCTGGCGGTGCAGGCGACGGGCGACACCGCGGTGGACGATCACCACCTGACGGAGGACATCGGCATCGTGCTGGGCCAGGCGCTGGCGCAGGCGCTGGGCGACAAGAAAGGCATCAGGCGTTACGGCGATATCCTGCTGCCGATGGACGAGGCGCTGATGCTGGCGGCGGTGGACTGCAGCGGGCGGCCCTATTTCGCGTGGGAGGTGGCGCTGCCGCAGCCGAAGGTGGGCACCTGGGACAGCGAGCTGGCGGAGGATTTCTTCCGGGCGCTGGCGGTGCACGGCGGGCTGACGCTGCACCTGCGGCTGCTCTCCGGGGTGAACACGCACCACATCGTGGAGGCGGCCTTCAAGGCCTGCGCGCGGGCGCTGCGCGCGGCGATCGCCCCCGACCCGCGGGAGACGGGGGTGCCGAGCACGAAGGGGACATTGACGTAATCATCCACGTCGGCGGGGTGTGCTACAATACAGCAGCCGATGAGGAGGTGGCGTATGCCGGCGCGTATCCCGATTGACCGCGAGCGCATTGCCGAATTCTGCCGGAAATGGCAGATCACCGAGTTCGCGCTGTTCGGGTCGGTGCTCCGCGACGACTTTCGTCCGGACAGCGACGTGGATGTGCTCGTCAGCTTCGCACCGGGCGCGCATACCACATTGCTGGATCTGGCGGAGATGGAAGAAGAACTGCGCGACGTGTTCGGTCGGGATGTTGATGTTGTGAGCCGAAGGGGTATTGAGCGAAGCGAGAATTTTATGCGACGAAAAGACATCCTGTCATCAGCCGAGGTGGTCCATGCGGCATGATCGCGAGTATCTGCACGATATCCTCGAATATGCTCGACGGGCCATCGAGTATACCGCCGCGATATCAGATGAGGATTTTGCCGACGATACACTCATACGAGATGCGACGGCGCATGCCATCAGCCTTATCGGTGAAGCTGCACGCCATCTCTCAGATGACTTTCGGCAATCGCATGCGGATATACCCTGGCCGCGCATCATTTCGATGCGCAACCGCTTGATACATGCGTATGGCGATGTTGATGTTGACATTGTCTGGGACACCGTGCAACGTGATCTACCAATGCTCATTGCCAGGATTACGCCACTCGTCTCAGCCGATGAATAATTACGTATGAGGTGACCTCCCATGCTATCCCGAATTGAATTCGCGCAAGCGCAATCCCGCGCGGCCGCGGCGCTGGCGGCGGCGGGGATCGTGATTACCCCGGCGGAGCGCGCCGCCATCGAGGTGGCGGATTTCGGGTTGGGCGATCTGGAGCGGATCGGGCTGGAGATCGTCGTCTACGTGAACACCGAGCGCTGCTGCGCCAAAGAGCTGGTGCTCTTCCCCTGGCAGATTTGCCCGGAGCACCGGCACCCGGCGCGTGACGGGCGGCCGGGCAAGGAGGAGACGTTCCGCTGCCGGGCTGGGCAGGTCTACCTCTACGTGCCGGGCGCGCCGGCGGCCGCCCCGCGGGGGCGCGTGCCGGCCGCGCGGGCGGGGGCGTTCACCGTCTGGCACGAGATCGTGCTGGCCCCCGGCGAGCAATACACGCTGGCGCCGGACACCCTGCACTGGTTCCAGGCCGGCCCCGACGGCGCCATCGTCTCCGAATTCTCCACCAAAAGCGTGGACGAAGCCGACATCTTCACCGACCCCGACATCCAGCGGATGCCGGAGGTGGGGGAGTAGGGATTCGGGATGGCGGCGTATCACCCCGCGCAACGGGTGATTTTTCCATTTGCGGGGTGATACGTCTTTGGCCCCGAACTCACCCCTTATGCCCCGTGAAAGGCGCCGTGTCGGGGCAGACGATGCCCTTCCAGGCCGGTATCGCTTCACGGGCGTGCTTCACTTTTCACGGTACAGGCGTGAGGATAGCATACCTTTGTTTGTTTATCAAGGGGGTTTTGGGGTGCATTTGTTTGGTGGGCGGGAAGGATTTTTGGGGCTCTGGGCAGGGGTGGGTCCGATGTTTCGCTTGATTAATATTTCTAGTTGCTACCAGACTTGGATAGAGAACGATCAGTGGGATGTAGGAATGAGAACAGCTTGCATCTTACTGATATGAGTTGTATAATTTTCTCATATGAGACGGATCGGATACGTTGGCATAGATGTCGTGAATATCAAACCAGCGTGTTTTTTCCAAGGAAGATTTGTCCAAAAGTATGTTTGATACTCTCTTTGTTTAATTAGAAGAGAAGAAGATGCCGACACTCCAAACCAGATACTTGTTCATATCGAATAAACTTGCTTGGAAATAATTGACTCGGTGCGGGGGCCGAGTTGCCCTGCGGCCGGCCACTCGGTTAGGCGGCGACTGGTGTCCTGTGTCCCCACTGGCGGCCTTTCCTATTATACAGGCCCGCGCCGATTTCGGCGACGAGATCGGCCAGACCCTCGGTGGTGTTGCGAAACACCGCGGCGGTGATCCGGCTGATTTTCATGCCTAGGATGGCATGCGCGACGTAAATCCGTAGCTGTGCTCGACGCATATTGCAGACGCGTTCCTCCTCTGTCAGGTCGCTGCCACGGTGGCGACGGGGGTCCGTTGCGGGAGCGCCACCTCCCGCCCGAGCGTGGCCCACAGCACGGGGAGCAGCGTGAGCATCCAGTAATTAGCCTGCAGTTGGCTCAGCCAAAGAGCGCCGCCTGCAGGTCCTGGGTCGGGTACTGGCGCCCGTAGACCAGGATGAAAGCGAGGCGACTCTGGACCGTCGGCAGGTAACCGGTTCGGCCCCGCCACAGCGGGACTATGCCCTGCCCGTGATAGGCGGCGACAAAGGAGAGCACCAGCCGGTCACACTCCTGCCGGGAGAGGCCGGCCAAGGCCCGCAACTGCCGATGGGCACAGGTAAAGAGACGGTATTGAATCATACCCTGCGCGTACCGCAGGTTTGGAAGCTGAACGGGCGAGTTTGCCGACATGGTTGTGTCCAATCAAGTCTAATGCAAACGACGTGAGATAGCCGCAACCCTGGTGACACTGTAGAGGATTTCGTAATCGTTATGCAGGAGGTGCCATGTCTAGATACCAAAGAAGGAGAAGCGCTTCATGATGAGTTATTTCAAGTAGGACTGATAGGAGTAACACGATGAGTAGGCCACGCATTCGGTTTATTGATATCGTTCCAGATATGTCGGTTTTCATTCGCCTACTCCATGCATGTGTCGATACAAAGTCAACACCTGTGGCACTATTGGAACCGGGTAAAGATCAATACACCACAGAGTTATCCGAGGGATTTGGGCCATTATGCAAAGCTATTCGTGGAAAAGGTTATTGTGGGAAAGGTAAATGTTTACTATCTGACAAGCAATTTGCGAAAGAAGCACTAAAACTTAAAAGACCTGTTGTTAATTTGTGCATGGCTGGCTTATTAGACATTGCCGTTCCAGTGATAGTGAACGATTCATTAGTCGGTACTATTCTTTGCGGTCAGTTCCGAAGCACGGACCCAGTTATTGAGACACGAGGTATTGAGTGTGCAAAGATTGTAGCCGATGAGCTAAATATTCCAGATGCATTACATCTGCGGAGTCAACATAAAGCACCTTCAGAAAGTGAGATGAGCGAATTAATACAAGATCTTCGAGCCTTATCTGATGTTCTTGCAGGATATGGTGAAGCATTACTTGCAACGAAAAGCTTTGCATACAATGTAGCACATCAGTTACAAGGTCCTTTGTCAAGTATTAAAATGTCTTGTCAGATCGCGAAAACCGGCAAGCTTGATCCGAAAAAGGGATTACTGCTTCTTCACTCGATGGAAAGTATGAGTAGTATCGCGCTTCGTCGAGTAAGAACCTTACTTGTCTCCTCTCCTGGTCATAGAATCATACAATCAAGATTCATTCGCGAAAAAACTGTCTTTCGTTTGTCAAGTTTTTTGATCAATTGTGCTATTGGCCTTCAACCTGTTGCTCAAGATCGTCAGGTAATGATCTCTGTTGATAATGACTCCGTTGATGCAATAGGTGAAATATTTGCACATCACGATTTGTTGCTAGATGCAGTACAAAATATAATCGAGAACGCCATCAAATATTCTGATGAAAACACAGGAGTCTACGTGGATGCAATCGCATCTGATGATGAGTTGTTTATTAATATTTATAACATCGGCGCAAGATTACATGCAAAATATGTGCAGTATATTTTTGACCAGTATTGTCGAACACCAGAAGCGCGTGAATATTCAGATAGTGGTACTGGCATTGGTTTGCATCTCGTGAAAATGATAGCGCAACTCCACGGCGGACGTGCATTTGCACGGCCATCGATTAAAACGTTGTTGGGATGGCAAACTGTTATCACAATTGCATTGCCATCATCTGTTATAATCTCTCGCAAAGATGAGGAGGTGCATTGATATGCCCAGTATTTTAATTATTGAAGACGAACCCAGTCAGGTTGAAACATTCATCGATTACCTTGAAGCAGTTGGATGGAACGTTGGCCATGCTCGGACAGGCTCGGATGGGATAGACAGGATGTCAGAGAAAAGATGGGACATTATATTGCTCGATATTCGTATGGTTCGAGGTAAAAAAATTCCGGTAGGACAAAGATTGACAACAGGGGTATACTTATTAGATCAAATTCGCCGTGGAAATCTAGCACCATTAACACCAAAGGATACCTTCGTCATTGTTAGAACTGCTGTTGGTGATGAAGATGTGATTGCGCAAGTTGAAGAGCTTGAGCCGGATGCCTTGCTTCTAAAAGGCACTGATCTCGCGGTAATTATGCAAGAAATCGATCGGGGAAGGAGTTTACTTATCCCATGCCACAGCTAACACAAATCAGTACGCTGAAGCAATATTTTGAAGGCGTTCGAGTCCAAGTAGGTCGAACACTTGCTGATATTCAGACGATAGATGACCCCTCTTCAGCCTTGTTAACAGCATGCATGAAAGCAATTAACGCCACGAGTATTTGCATATTTCAAGCTGACGCTACGGATACGGCTAGGCGAAAATTTAAATGCCTCAATGCAGTAGGTGAAAATGCTGATGCGTGGCTTTCAGTTGATGATCATACCTGTGGTGCATATTTACACGACAAGTTAACAAATCCACGTAGGTATTATGGTTCAACTATTCAAGCGAAGAGTGTTTTTGAAGATCATTATTTTTCAGCAAAACGCCATATATTGGCTGTGGCAATACGCGGTTCACGTATGCCGTCAAACCTTTGTGCCGTACTGTCTTTTGATCGTCGTATTGATGGCGGTGTCGAAGCCTGTGTTATCGAACGATTCGTCGACTTACTTCACGCGCACAATGCACGAGATATACTCAATACAGCACCTACACCGTTTGCACGTGCATCTGTGATGCGTTCAACGACATTATCATTATTAAATGCAATTCTCGCTGAGAATCCTTTCGGAATAACTTATGCTGATGCCGATAGCTGGTTCAGTGAATCTCTACGCTCGTTAAATATTGCTTGGCAACCAATTATTAATCTTACTACAAAAAAAATCGAAGGTCATGAAGTGTTGGTACGACCTATTGACATGCGTACTGATGAATATTTAGAAGCAGTTCGTGTTCTTGGAGCAAAAGGGTGCATTGCGCTTGATACTACCATTATCCGTCGTGTATGTGATATAATAAGGACGGGTGGATATAATGGAAGTATGAAAGCATTTATTAACATACATCCAGCGACGTTATTAGATACAAATACGATGGGCTGGATAATTGATAGCGATGAATGCCAGCCATTACGCGGTCGCGCGGTGTTAGAGGTAATCGAGTATGAGTGCGACTGTGATTTTGCGAAGTATTTCTCATCGATTAGACAGCGCTTATTCCAGAAAGATATTTGTGTAGCACTTGACGATGCCGAGGCACATCTATTACTTTCAGCAAGAGCTATAAAACCAGAATATATAAAACTCTCTTCTAACCGTTTCAATGCTGCTGAAGAAGGTGATTTTCTCCGATCAATCATGCAAATGTGTCTTACACATAGAATGCGCCTCGTACTTGAACGAATAGAAGATGCTGACCAATTATCGCATGTGCCAAACTTTCAATCGTTGCTTGTCCAAGGTTACATTTTTAGTCAAGCTGTACAGAGACCTTTTACTGAGAAACGATTTACTACTAAAGTAAATGAAGTAATATTTTACGCGTTGCAGAAGCAGAATATTTGACATTAAAAATACAGCTGTAAAGCTATTCTACCCAGGCATTTTTATATTCGCAGCAATCACAATTCATTCGTGAAAAATGTGGTATAGGCTATCCTCTGCCTAATAGATAAAACTTTCCTCTGACTAGCGTATCTACTCCTTCCCCGCCGTCATCTCCACACCCACCCCCTCTTTCCCCGCGGTGATCATCAGGCGGTGGAGTTGGAGGTTGGTCACGCCCGGCGGCGTCTCCTGGGGGAGCCAGATGGCGGTGTCGCGGGTGGGGGCGAGCAGGGCGCGGAGGAAGGCGGGGTCGGGGGCGGCGGTGTTGTCGAGGTGGGCGAAGCCGTTTTTGAGGTCGGGCTGGTTGCCGTTTTTGTTGTTGTAGAGGAAGGCGGCGGCGGCCGGGGGGTTGGCGGCGTTGAGGAAGATTTTGTCGGCGGTGGCGCCCTGCTCGTTGGCCCAGAAGATGTTGTTCATCACCAGCAGTTTGGCCTGCGCGCCGTCGCCGGCGATCTCCACGCGGGCGGTGTGGGCCGAGTTGACGGGGAGCAGCAGGCCGGAGAGGAGGGCGAACTGGCCGCGAAAACCGTCGGCCTTCACCAGCGGGCGGTCGGGGGCGGTTTTGTAGGAGAAGCGGGTGGCGTCCACGTTGAGGATGCCGCGGTCATTGAGGAGGATGGCCTGGGGGGCGTCGCCGCTCATCTCGTGATAGACGCCGCGCACCACCAGGCGGCCGCCCCGCTCCACGACGTACTGGAGATCGGCCGAGCCGGTGGCGCCGCAGAGCACGCTGAGCTGGCCGGGGGCATCCTGGCCGGCGGCGCGTTTGGCCCCGCCCACCACCTTCACCCACGCCGCGCAGAAGGCGCCGCCCTGCAGGCAACGGAGCTGCACGTCGCTCTCCTCGATGCCGTTGACGAGGAGGCCGACGGGGGTGGCGGCCGGGCTGGTGCCGGGGACGTTGAGCTGATCGGCGAAGATTTTTCCGCCGGGCTGGTCGCCGTTGGTGATTTTCAGGCCGGTGGCGGCGCCGGTCTGGATGGCGAGGTCGCGCACCACGGCGACGGAGGGGCCCTCCAGCAGCAGCAGCGGGGCGCCGGCGGGGCCGGTCCAGCGCAGCACGGTGGAGTTCTCCGAGCCGCCGTCGCCGATGAGCTGCAGGTCGAGCCCGGCGGGCACGGTGAGCGTCCGGTTGATCTGATAGATGCCCATCGGGAGGTGGATGACCGGGCGCCGGCCTTGTCGTTTCGCCGCCTCGTCAATGGCGGCCTGGATGGTTGCCGCGTCGGCGCCGCGCGGCACCTCGTAGACGGCGCGCTCGCGGCGCGGGGGCGTCGGCGGCATGACGGGCGGCGTGGCGTCAATCGTCTTCGGGTCCGCGACCTTCTCATCGAGCCGGTAGAAGCGCCCCGCCTCTTTCACCGGGTTCTCCAACGTGTAGGTGTTGCCGACGAAGGTCTGGTCGCCCCAGGTCATGCCCACGTAGGGCGCCTTCGCGTCGGGGCGCGCCTTGAAGACGTTATCCATCACCAGGTAGGGGCCGCCGTTGCCCAGGCGCAGCGCCCACTCGCCGGTGGGTTCGATGACGCGATTGCCGGAGATGGTGGTGGAGGAGCCCCAGGAGTGGCCGCTCTGAAAATCGAGGAAGCAGCGCGAGCCGATGGAGGTGTTGTTGACGAAGGAGAAGGTCATCAGGTTGGCGGTGCCGATGTCGGCCGTCGTCGAGCGCAGGAAGAGGCACTGGTAGGCGTGAAAATTGCCGGCGCCGTTGTAGAGGCCGTAGCCGCAGTCCTCAAAGGTGCAGTACCACGCCCAGATATCGAGCGAATTATAGTTGTTGGTGCGGATGCCGGCGGTGGAACAGCGCCGGAACGTGCAGCGCAGCACGGCGTTTTCCGCCTGGCCGTGGCCGGCGGTGGCCATGGACATGCCCACCTGCACGTCGGTGAAGATCATGTCGGAGGTTTCGTTGTAGGTGGAGAAGGCGTCGCCGTAGGCGAGGGCGACGGCGGCTTTGCCGCGGCCGTCGAGGGTGAGGCGGCTGATTTTCGCGTACCAGGCGTCGTATTTGAAGACGGTGCCGCCCTCCGGCCCATCCCATTGCAGGATGGTGGTGGCGGGGTCTTCCCCGACCACGGTGATGCCCAGGCACTCGTGGTGGGCGGCGCGTTTGGTGCCCACGGTACGCGTGACGCGATACGTCCCCGCCGGGAAGTAGAGGACGCAGTGGTCCTGATGGAAGCGCAGCTCGTCGAGGGCGTGTTGAATGGCGGCGGTGTCATCGGCGATGCCGTCGCCCTTCGCGCCGTAGTCCGTCTTCACGTTCTTCCAGCTCGGGAAGGGGCCGACGAACTCCTCGGTGAAGGCCGGCGGGGCGGCGAGCGCGGCGCCGGCCAGGCAGACGATGAGCGCCAGGAGCAGAGCACGCATGGACATTCCTCCGTTGGACGGGTTATGATACTGTTTGACACCGGATGGGGCGGAAAGTGCGCCACGCGATTGTCGGTGACGGTTTGCCTCGGCGCACGCCGCTCCGCCCCCGCCGCGTGGCTGACGGCAAACGTGATTCCATGCTAACGGGAGGATCAAATGCTCACCCCCTGGACGCGCATCCCCTTTTCGCCGGAGGACGGCGGGTGCTGGCTAGTTGCCGGCGATATTGACGGCGACGGCGAGGCGGAGATCGTCACCGCGCGCAACGTGGACGAGGACGACGTGCACTACACCTGCACGGTGGGCGCCTACAAGCTGGACGGCACGCGGCTGTGGCAGTGGGGCGCCCCCGGCGGCGGGCGGGCGATGCTACATCACGATGTCGCCTGCCAAATCCACGATTGGGACGGTGACGGCCGGCCGGAGGTGATCCTCTGCGCGCGGGCGGAGCTGGTGGAGCTGGACGGCGCCAGCGGGTGGGAGAAACGCCGCCTGCCGCTGCCCCCGCAGGCGTCCGACTGCCTGACCTTTTGCGACCTGTCCGGCGCCGGGCGCGCCTCCGACGTGCTGGTGAAGACGCGCTACGGGCAGCTCTGGGCATATAATTACGCCGGGGAGCTGCTGTGGACCGTCGAGCGGCCCGGCGGACATCCCACCGCGCACCAGCCGCTGGCCTTCGACCTGGACGGCGACGGGCGCGACGCGGTGATGGCGGGCTTCGCGCTGCTCAACCCCGACGGCAGCGAGCGCTGGCGCATCCAGCCCGGCGCGTACGACCTCTCAGGCGGCCACCTCGACTGCCTGCGCGTGGCCCGCCGGGGCCCGGCGCCGGAAGAGTGGCGGCTGGCCTTCACCTATTGCGGCGCGCGGCTGCTGGGCATGCTGGACGGGACGGGACGCCTGCTCTGGGCGCTGACCGGCGAGCATTTCGAGTCGGTGGACGTCGGCCGCATCCTGCCCGACGTGCCGGGGGTGCAGCTCGCGGTGGATATTGACAAGGCTGCGCACGGCGAAAACCCGCTGTGGGTGGTGGGCGAGGACGGCACGGTGCACACGCGCATGCTGGGCCACTACAGCCGCGTCCACGACCTCGTGGACTGGACGGGCGACGGCGTGCAGGACATCGTCGTCGCCGGCTTCGGCGGCATCTTCGACGGCCGCGGCCAGCGCCTCGCCTCCTTCGCCGTGAACCCCGGCGAGGAGATCCACACCGTCTTCGCCGCCGACATGACCGGCGACGGCATCCCCGATCTCCTCGTCGGCACGGTGGAGGGACAGGCGGCCTACGTCTTCCGCAACGCGCACGGCTCGCGCCCGAACCCCCCGGCGCCGCTGGGGACGGGGCGGAATGTGACGCTGTACTGATGCGCGGCCGGCTTTCCCGGTCAGGCTCTCGGCATCGGGTTACTGCCCACCGCCCACGGCTTCCGGCGCCGTCGCGGTCGTCGGCGGGTGCTGGCCGTCCGCGAGGGCGGAGACGGCGATGTCATCAATCCAGGCGCGGCCTTTGCCGGTTGTCTCGATGATCAGGTCCGTGACGTCACGGTAGCCGAAGACATCGGTGATCACGGAAAAATAGGTCCAGTCGCGCGTGCCGGCGCCGAGGTTGACGGTGTGCTGCACCACCGGCGGAGGATCGAAATAGCCGAGGCGCAGGTGCACGCCCGGCTCCGCGACATCCTGGGTTTTGATCCAGCCGCGCACCCACCAGCGCTTTGCCTGCTGCTCGACCATGTAGTGGTAGATGCGCACGGAGGCTTTGCCCGGGCCGTCAATGCGCAGCGAGGCCGTATCGCCGTGTCCGGTGGTCTCGTCGCGCGTGCCGCCGATCCAGGCCATGGTGCAGGACGGGTCCTGCCAGCGCGTCACGTCGGCGAAGGTGGTGCCGCGCGGGTCGAAGGGGAGAATCGGGCGGGTCTCCTTCTCCAGCACCGGCATCAGGCGGGAGTGCTTCACGATGGCCTCGGCCTCCGCCGGCGGCATGGCGGTGAAGGTCATCACGAACGCGCGCACGGTGCCCGCGGGCAGCGTGCCGACGTTTAACTCGCGATGGTGGAAATCATACCCCCACGCGCACTGGCCCGGACTGAAACGACCTGCTGGCCATTTGAGCTCGTGAATGAAGACCGGGCAGGCCGCCGGGTCGGGATAGAGGAAATCGGTGACGGTGCCCCACGACGCCACCGCGTTGTTGATCTCCGTGGAATAGTCATTCGGGTAATCCGTCAGCGGCATGCGTTCCCACTGGCCGCCGGCGCCCTGATAGAGCCACCAGCGGTGTCCGCTGGGGTTCCAGCGATTGACCACCTCCGGTCCCGGCATGCGATTGTTATAGGTGAGCGGATCGCACAGCTCGAACTCGTTCACCTGCGCCGCCGCCGTCAGCGTCAGCGTGCCGTCGTAGACGTAGCGATAGACGCCGCGCTGGCGGTCGAAGGCGACCGTGCAGCGGTACTGAGTGCGCCCCGTCCCCGGCGTCTCGGTCTGGAAGGTGAAGACGAGCTCTGTGCCGGACTTCTCCACGTGAAACGCCTCCGGCAGGTCGCCGACCAGCACCGGCCATCGCCAGGAGCCTTTCAGCCCGTTCGGCCCGATGAAGGTGTAGTAGGCCGGTCGCCAGCCCGGTTTCAGCTTGACGGCTTCGTGCATCAGCGCATCGGTGCTGTAGTGGTCGTCCGCCGGCAGCGCGAGCTTGAAGAAGTAGCTGATGGGCTCGCGGCCATCAAAGAGCACCACGCCGCGATAGGGCGCCATGGTGAAGGCGGCGTTCCCCTGCAGCAGGTGGTCGGCCGGCTCGAAGTGAAAATCAGGGGTATGAGCGGGCATCCGCTCCGCGCGGCGCGGCAGGCCGGCGATGGCGACGCGGGTGAAGTCCACCGTGCTCCGCCAGACGGCCAGCCCCACCTGGCCATGCGCATAGGGCGCGCTGCGATCCCAGTAGTCCATCACCGTCTTGCCATCCAGCACGGCGGTGAGATGCGCGCCCCGCCAGCGGACGGTCAGCTCGTGGGGGGTGTTCAGGCTGACTGTGCAGGGGATGAGCTGCAGAAAGCCGCCGGTGGCATCCCACAGCGCCAACTCCCCGCGTGAGGCGGACACCTGCACGCGGTAGAAATGCAGCGGATCCTGATACCCGAGGACCACGCCGACATCCCACCCCGGCAGATTCTCGCCCCAGTGGAAGCCCCAGCGCACGCAGCCGCCGGGAAGCTGGCGCGCCGCGCCGGAGCTCTCCCGCACGATAAAGCGGGTGGTGACCGCGACATTCCGCCGCGCGCCGGGCATGAGCATGGTGCTCCAGCAGGCCGCCTGGCCGACCGCCGCCAGCACGCCGTCGCGCTCGGTCCACGTGCCATAGGGCAGCGTCGGGGCGGGACGCGGGGCGTCGGCGCCGGCGGGGGTCATCGCTTCCGCGCCGGAATCCATCGTGCGCATGGGCGTCCATCGCGCCAGCGGAATGGCCGGCCAGCCGTGCTCCGGCGCGGCCAACGCCAGCAGTGCCGGGAAGAGAAGCAGACAGAGGCAGGCGTATCGTGTCATCGTGCTCACCTTCGGCCGATGCGGCCGGCCATCGCATTATCTGTACCGACCCCACCGCCTGGCAATCGTCTTGGCGGCGAGCGCACACCGCCATGCCGCATACGCGTCATCAGCGCGTCGCGTCAGCGCTCGTCCTCGTGCTCGTACTCGTATCCCCTGGAGGGCAATGCGCCGTCCCCATTTTTCCGATCACAGCGCCGGGCGCCGAACTATTTCGAGTACGAGTACGAGCACGAGGACGAAGGGTACGCGAGCCCGTGACGCATATGGGGCCATGCCGGCAGGGAATGCGCGGCCCGGGCGGCGATCGTCACTCGCCCGTGGGGAGCGCCATGCCCGCCAGCGGCAGCTCGATGTGCACGGTGGCGCCCTGCCGGAGGCCGGGGCTGCTGGCGGTGATGCGGCCATCGTGCATCTCCACCACCGCTTTCGCCAGACCCATGCTCAGGTGGAGGCCGGCCGCCGCGTCCGGGCGCTCCGGCAGGGCGAACAGCTTGAACAGCGTCTCCAGTTGTGCAGCCGACATGCCGTGGCCCGTGTCGCAGATGGTCAGCGCGGCGCGGCCCGCTCCCTGCTCCCCGCGCAGCGTCACCGTGCCGTCCGGGTCGGTATATTTCAGCGCGTTATCCAGCACGTTCACCAGCACTTCGCGCAGGCGCGCCGCGTCGGCGCGGACCGGCAGCGGCGCCGGCGGCGGCTCCAGCGCCAGCGTGATATGGCGAAGCTCGGCGACCGCGCGCAGGGCGTCGGCGGCCTCCTCGGCCAGCGTCCAGAGATCGGAGAGCGCCATGCGCAGCTTCAGTTTGCCATGCAGCAGCCGCGAGACGTCCAGCAGATTCTGCAGCATGCGCTGCTGCGTTTCGGCGTTGCGCTGGATGATCTCCAGCGCCTGCGGGATCAGCGCCGGCTCCACCCGCGCCTCTTTCACCCATCCGAGGATATTCGACAGCGGCGTGCGCAGCTCGTGGGAGAGCACGGCGAGGAAGCGGTCCTTTGCCCGATCCGCCTCTTTCAGCGCGCTGATCTCCTGGAAGGCCACGACGGTGGCGACGACCTCGTCGTTCAGATACACGGGCGCCGAATAGCTCAGCACCGGCACTTCACGGCCGTCCGACAGCACCATGATCCCTTCCACGGCCGGCACCACCTCCCCGCGCGCCGCGCGCATCATCGGCCACTGCCCGCGCGGCACCGGCACGCGCGTCTCGGCGGAGAGCAGCGTCGCCGACCACCATTCGTTCGGATCAATCGTCCCGAAAAAAGTATAGGAGGCGCGGTTCGCGCGGAGCACGCGCCCCTCCAGGTCGTTGAAGATGATGGGAAACGGCAGCAGCTCGATGGCGGAGGTGAAGAAGGCGCGCTCGCGTTCCAGCGACGCGGTGATGCCCTGCCGTTCCGCGCGCAATGCCGCCTCGCGCAGCTCGCGCGCCACCGCCGGCGCCAGCCGCGACAGGTTGCTCTTCATCACGTAATCGTGCGCCCCGGCGCGCATCACTTCTACCGCCGTCTCTTCTCCCTGCTTGCCGGAGACCATGATGAAGGGGAGGTCAATGCCCAGCTCCTGTGCCAGGCGCAGCGCGGCGGGGCCGCTGAAGCGCGGCATGGTGTAATCAGCGAGGATGACGTCCCACGGCTCGCGCAGCGCCTCGCGCATGGCGTCCGCGGTATCCACGCGCGCGATCACCGGCGCGTAGCCGCCCCCGCGCAGCGCGTGCGCCAGCAGCAGCGCGTCATCCGCGGAATCATCCACCACCAGCACGCGCAACGGTTCGTCCATCTCAGGCGCGCCTCCGTCCCGCCGGCGTGCCGCGCGGCAGATCCCGCACCTCGTCGTTCACGTCCCGCCTCCTCCCGCGTTCAGTGTAGCGCATCCGTCGCGCGGCGGCGTCGCGAAACCGTCACCATGTCGCGGCTTCGCGCGGGAACAGCCCGCGGGCGGGCGCGCGGTACGGTGAGGGCGGTCGTCGTCATCGGCCCGCATTCGGGATCGAGCACGCGCATACGACACGCGGTGAGCGTCAGCGGAGGCGCGGCAACGTTTGCCCGCACCCCAGGGAACGCGCCGGGCGTCGGCGTCGTCTGGAGAGATAATCCCGGTCGCCGACGCGCGACCCCCCAAAGGAGCACCGATGAAACCGATTGTCGTGTCCGCGCTGCTGGCGCTGGTCATCGCCGCCTTCGCCAGCGCGATCTTCGCCGCGCCGCCCACAGGCACGGTGGTGACCGTCGCCGTGCAGGGCTTCCACTGCCAGCCCTGTCCGGATACGCTGGTGAAGGCGCTGGCGAAGCTGCCGGGCGTCACCGAGGTGACCGGCACGCTGCAGCCCGCCCGCGTCACCGCGCGGCTGGATGAGACGCGCATCACCGTCAGCCAGTTCGTGGCCGCCATCAACGCCCAGCCGACGAGGATGGACCCGAAACAGACCTACCGCGCGCGGCTGACGATCTTCGTGGACAGCGCGGCCGCCGCCGGCGAGGAGCGGCTGTGTCCGAGCTGCGCGAAGGAGATCAGCAGGGCGCTGCTGGCGGTGAAGGGCATCAACGGCGTGAAGTCGGACGACACCGGCAAGGTCGTCATCATCGGCTTCACCAGCACCGCGAAGGTCACCACCGCCGCCATCGCGAAGGCGCTGGCGCACACGAAGGCGAAATTCACCACCGTCTTCACCGACCCGAAGGCCGGCAAGGACGAGCCGGCGGCGGGCGATCACTGCTCCGGCGGCGCCTGTGCCATGGATGGGCGGTGACCCCCGGGGAGGCGGGCCGCGGCATCCGGCCCACTCCGTTCACCCCGGAGGCGCGCGCGCCGCGCACGCGGCCATCGTCGCCGGCTACCCGGTTGACGTGGCGCTGCGCGCGCTGGCGGCGGCTGGCACGTCTCTCCGATTGACTTACCGGTAGGTGGCGACGCCTTCCTGGGCCTTCACCGCATTGTAATACGCCGCCAGCGAGGCCTGCGCCAGCGGGCCGGTGAAGATGACGCCGACGATGCAGAGCAGCGCGCCAACGCCGGCGAGGGCATTCAGCACAAAGGTCGTCCAGAGCACTTCGCCGAAGCGGTTCCGCACCATGCGCATGCTGGTGTGCATCGCCTCAATCGGCCCGTAGCCCTCCGCCACCAGGTACATGATGAAGGCGAACCGCGGCAGCACGAAGATGGCGATGATCACGGCCACGAGGAGGCCGATGACCATGCCCATAATCGCCGCCGGCTCCGCCTGCCCCGCCATGTCGTCCGCTGTGATCACCAGGTAGATGATGGGGAGAATCCCGGGCAGGAAGCAGGCCAGCGCGATGCCGGTGCGAATCCAGTAGGCCGCCAGCCAGGTGAGATAGGCGCTGAAGCCGTTGAAGATGTCGCTGATCTGCGGATTGCGGCGGTTGATCAGGTTCAGGTTGAACCGGGTGTAGCCGCCTTCCAGCGGCGGCACCAGCAGACCCGCCACCAGGAGGCCCAGATACGGGATACGCTCCGCCGCGCCGCTGATGATGGCGACGATGAGGAAGGCGCCGATCGCCAGCCCCATCTGCGCGCGGAAGGCCTCATTCCCGTACGCATAGGCGGCGCCGATGCTGGTATCCGGCGGGGTGACGGACTCGCCGTACTGTCCGGCCATGCCGGGCCGCAGCACCGGCGTGGGCGGCACGTATGATTCCACCGGCATGGCGGGGGTCACTTCGAGGCGCTGGAGGGCGGGGAAGGATGAGGCGGCGCGCGCTTCACCGGTGGCGTGGTCCACCAGAGAGGCGTCGGCCGGGACGCGGCCTTCCTGATGCCATTGCAGCATCACGCTCCAGGCGACGGGGCCGAATTCCTGCCCATCGGGCAGGCGCACGCGGACGTGCTCAAATGCCATGACAAACCTCCTGTCTGTGAAAACAGTTTCTGAGAGACTGTTAGGACGGTATTCGCCGCCACGCGCGTTTCCCCTGCACGGGGCGCGCTGGAGAGATCGCCGCCAGCACATGGGGGCTGAAGGCTTGTGGGGCAATGCGGGCGGATGATCCGGGGGCGGAGGCGGCGCGAAGAGGCGGGGGAAGGGGCAATGCTTGCGGCAGGGCCTACCAGTCGTCGCTCATCGGGCGCGGGTCTCTGTGCTTGCCGCAGCCTGCATGGGAGCGGATTGCCGATCCGCGATGTCGTCAGGTATGATGGGAGGATAGATCATCCATGCCCCATCCACAGTGATGGGGGAGGAAAAGGAGCGTTGTCGTATGTTCCCCATGGAGCGCTTCCGCGAAATCTGCGAGACGATTCGCGGGCAGTTTGACCGCAAAGACACCGCGCGCGAGCAGGGGCTGGCGCTGTCGCGCGCGGTGGTGCGCAACAGCGCGAACGCCATCCGCGCCATTCACCGCGGGCAGTTTGACGAGGCGCGGCGGTTGATCGCCGCCACCCACGGGCTGGTGCGCGAGGCGAACGCGGTGCTGCGGGAGTTTCCGGACGTGATGTTCGCCGGCTTCCTGCATGACGCGCAGAAGGAGTTCGCGGAGGCGGCGATCTTCCTCTCGGTGGTGGCGGGCGACGCGCTGCCCCACCCCGATGCGCTGGACGTGCAGTACCCCGCCTACCTGCACGGCGTGGGCGATGCCACCGGCGAGATGCGCCGCCTGATCCTGGACCGCATCCGCGAGGGCACCCCCGCCGTGCGGGAGACGGAGGAGCTGCTGAGCGCCATGGACGAAATCTACTTCGAGCTCATCACCTTCGATTATCCCGCCGCCGTCACCGCCGGCCTGCGGCGCATCACCGACGTGCTGCGCGGCACCACCGAGCGCACCCGCGGCGACCTGTCGCTGGCCATCAGCCAGCGGCAGGTGCAGGCCGCCATTCAGGACGCGCGGGATGCGCTCGAACGGCGGGAAGAGGGCTAGCAGCCCGCGGATACCGTCTCGCCGGCGCTCGCTTGATCTTTTTCCGCCATGCCACACACTCTCTCTGTCGTCTATGCCCCCATAGAGTACACAGATAGAGTGCTTGCCTGGCGAAAAAATCTCGGCGCTATCGCTCG
>JAKPKV010000172.1 GCA_029553475.1 Armatimonadota bacterium | reverse complement strand
CCGCGTGCGGACCATCACCGACCCCAACGGCCAGGCGACCGACTACCTCTATGCGCCGGACGAACGGGTGGAATACTGGGGCGAAGACCCCACGACCTCAACCCTCGTGCGGCGCCGCGACGCGGCCGGCAATCTCCTGGCCAGCAGCCGCCAGCGCTTTGACCGGCAACAGGCGCCGCTCGCCACCGAAGACACCTGGGGCCGCACGACCTACACCACCTACGGCGCCACCTCCCGCCAGCTGGAGCGCGTAGATCACCCCGACGGCACCAGCTTCACCACCACCTACGGGAGCTTCGGCCTGGTCCAGTCCGAAAACGACCCGCAACACAACACCGGCACCCAATACACCTACACGGCCGTCCGCGGCATGCCCCTGCTGACCGGCACGCAGCGCACCATCAACGGCCAATTCGACGCGACCTTAAGCACCACGACCTACAACCCCACCACCGGCCTGGTGGAGTCGGTCACCACGCTGAAGCCGGGGGCGACGGTGGATACCGACACCGTCGAAACCACCTACACCTACGACGCCCTGGGGAACGTCACCGAAGTCGCTGCCCCGGCCGCCAACCTCAATCTCGAGGTGCGGCGCCTTACTCAATATAGCTATACCGATGCCACGCGCACGGTCGCGCAGGTGGGACAGCCGGTCCGCATCACGGCGGTGAATAACGGGGAGGGTGACGATCTCGTCACTACTATTGAGTATGACAGCATGGATCGCGTGGTGGCCGAGGTGACGCCCACCGGGCGCACGGAGTATGTTTACAATGCCCAAAACCCCGATCAACTCGACGCCGTCTACGCCAAAACCCTGGCGAACGCCACCATCAACTCAGTGCTCTACGAGTATGCCTTCCCCGGCGGCCCGGTGACGGTGGTCAAACTCCGCGACGCGAATAATGTGGTGAAGAAGACCGTCAGCTACACCCTCGGCAAAGCGGGGGAGGTCCTGGCGATCACCGGCAACGGGGAGACGCAGACGTTTGCATTGAACGCGCGCGGCGGGCGCTCCAGCCTCGCCGACGGGCGGGGGAATACCTCCACTTTTTTTGAGGACAACACCGGCCAACACCTCGGCTGGCTGCGCCCCAGCGGCGACCTCTTCTCCATCAACGCCCGCGACGACGGCGACCGCCTCCTGCAAACCACCGACGGCACCGGCCAGGTCGTGACCCATACCTACGATGACTGGCAGTCCGGAAACGGCACCTTCGACTACCTCGGCGCCCACTTCGGCGACTACCCGAACCCCGCCGCCGAGCGCAACACTGCGCTTACGTATACCGCACTCGGCTGGCTGACCAGCATCCACAACGGCGTCGCCGCGGTCGCCACGACGTTCTTCGACCTGGCAGGGGCAACGTGGAGCCACGACACCTACGCCGGCGGCACGATGTGGACCGTCTCCACCACCCCGAACCCGGATGGTTCCCTGCGGACGATGACCACCCCCGCCGGCACGTTCACCCATCTCTACGACGGCCTGGGGCGATTGTCCCAATTGGTGCTGCCGAGTACCGACATGGCGCGATGGGATTACTATGCCAACGGCCGTCTTGAACGCCGCACCTTGCCCAACGGCGCGTATACCACGTATGACTACGACGACCAGGGGCGGTTGTCTGAGTTGTGCAATTATGACGCCGACGACACCCTGTTGTCACAGTACGACGACTTCGAGTATGATGATGAAGGGCGATACCTCAGCTACGCCTGCACCTTCCCCATCAACACGGCGCTAAGCGGCACGCGCAGCTACACCTACGACGACAAGGGCCGGTTGACCGGCGAAACGTATACCCCGCTGAACCTTAACAACCAAATCTATGCGTACGATGACGCCGGCAACCACCTCGGCCCCTTCCACGGCGCAACGCTGACGGCCGCCGACTACGACCGCAGCAACCAGCGCACCGGGGAGGACTTTACCTACACGGCCGAGGGTGACCCGACGACATACAAGGGCGCCACCCTCACTTTTGATGCCGAACACCACCTGACGAGCTACGGCACGGCGCTGGCGGCGAAATACGGCCCGGACGGCACCCGTATGTGGAAAGAGGTGGATACCGTCCGGACCATCTTCTGCTATGATGGGGAAACGCTCGTTAGTCAGCAAACCGGCCAGGATGATTTTGTGCCCATCGTCAGCGGGCCAGATGGGCTGATCGCCTTCGGAGATACGTACTACCAATTCGATCCGGAAGGCAACGTCGTACATCGGCTGGATGCCGATGGTGAATTGGTCAACACCAGCGTCTATGATGCCTGGGGGGAAGCGTTTCACTACCTGCCGGATGAAACACAAACGACGGTGACCGATCCCTTTGGGTACAAGGGCCAAGTCGGCTACTATACCGATCACGAAACGGGATTAATTCTGTGCACGCATCGGTACTATGACCCGGCATTGGGGCGGTGGCTCACGCGCGATCCCATTGGGTATGGGGGTGGGGTCAATCTGTTTGGGTATTGCGGGAATGAACCAATTAATGGAGCCGATCCATCAGGTACTGATGTTAGTATTGGTCCTAAAGACCGACCTTGGCTAGTCTTTTCTGCACAGGATACCGCACAAGGCTTGAAAGTCGGTGCTGCGGCAGTCGGCAGTGCATTCACACTCGGCAGATGGGATGGCGGTAGTGCAAAGAATGATCCACATTTTAAAACAGCACGAAAGATTGCATATGTAGGTGTTGCGTGTGCTGCTGCAGCGGGAGCTGTTTATGGTGTGCAAGTCGGTGGAACATGGTTGTATTGTTATGGATCAGCATATCTTACTGAAATCGCTGCAGGTACAGGTATTGCTGCATTAGGAGCAAGGATCGCGCTTTGGTTACTTCAAGGAGGCGTTAACAACATAAGGCTATCTCAAACGGTAGCTAGTAAAGCAGCATCTCGTCCCTATATTAATTCTAAAGCTGTTCTCGACATGATTATCCGGTCTGGAGTACCAAAACCTGATCCACAAGGCGTAGCAAACTGTTGGCGCTGGGACGTGCCAGGGTTTTGGAACGGCTCTGCAGGAACTTTTGAGCTTGTTATTAATGTAGCCACCAGAACCGTCGTGCACTTCCTATTCAAGTCTACGAAGTAGGAGGTATGCGAATGTATAAATTTATTACCATAGATGATGGTGAAATCACTGCGGGGGAATTACTTTATCGTAAGGCCGAGTTTTCACTCGATTATATACAACGTGGTATGACCAATATCGAAACATATTCATTGTCAATTAATACGCTGCAGATAGAAGTGGACTTTTACAACAAGCGCTTGCTGTACGTTTGGGGATATTTTCCACTGTTACACAGCGAGAATGGAAGGCTAGTACTTCCAAATTATAGACTTGGAGGTGTTCGCCTAATATCTGATATATTTCCAAAGAAAGGGATGGCATATGACTTATTGGTTGATATACCATGGATAAAATGCTTTGATATCGACAGTGGATGGATGTATTTCGGGAGTAGTCAATACATTAATGATCAACCAGATGTGTCAATAAAGTTTGCATCCGATACGATTATATCATTGGTCGACGAAATGGTTGTAGCTTTATGGATGCGGCCTAAAATTGTTACAACCACTACTCCGGCATAGGGGAAACCGGGGCCACCCTTCGGCGTCCCCGGTCTTTACGGCGGCGGCACTCTGCCACGACGATGCCGACGACACGCCCTTGTCGCAGTACGATGACTTCGTGTATAATAAGAAAGGGTGATCTCTCAGCACGAGTTGCACCTTCCCGATCAGCACAGCGCTAAATGGCACGCGCAGCTACACCTACGACGACAAGGGCCGGTTGACCGGCGAAACGTATACCCCCCTGAACCGTGACAACACGTATAGTTACGATGACGCCGGCAACCACCTCGGCCCCTTCCACGGCGAAACGCTGACGGCCGCCGACTACGACCGCAGCAACCAGCGCACCGGTGAAGATTTTACTTACACGGCGGAAGGTGATCCGACGACGTATAAAGGTGACGAGCTGGCGTTCGATGTGGAGCACCATCTCACCCGCTATGGTCCGGAACAGGCTCCGGCATTGCTGGCGAAATACGGCCCGGACGGCACCCGTATGTGGAAAGAGGTGAACGACGTTCGGACCACTTTCTGCTATGATGGGGAAACGCTTGTCGGCCAACAGACCGGTCAGGATGATTTCGTGCCGATCGTGCATGGACCGGATGGCCTGATCGCCTTCGGGGAGACCTACTACCAGTTCGACCCGGAAGGCAACGTTGTGCACCGGCTCGATGCCGATGGCGAATTGGTCAACACCAGCGTCTATAATGCCTGGGGGCTGGCGACGAACGTATTGCCAGATGGTGATCCAGCAACAGTGACGGACCCCTTCGGCTATAAAGGGCAGGTGGGGTACTATACCGATCACGAGACGGGATTAATTCTGTGTACGCATCGGTACTATGACCCGGCATTGGGGCGGTGGCTCACGCGCGATCCCATTGGGTATGGGGGTGGGGTCAATCTGTATGGGTATTGTGGGAATGAACCGATAGGGCGGGGCGATGATCAAGGATTGGATAGTTACGTTTTTTATGATGGGGCACACTTTAAAAAACAAGCTTTAATTGAGAAGGATCGGTTAGCGAAAAAATACAAAACACCAGTTCATATGATTGATACAAGAACGACCAAGCAATTTGTGAGTTCGTGGAACAATATGGGGAAGATAGGGAATCGCGCTGTTGGTATTGAAGGAGTATCGCTGCTATTCCATGGTAAGGCAACAACAATTAATATTGATTGGACAAAAGATCAATACCTTACGACAGACCCAGCTGGAAGAACTCCAGCAGGACGACCTGCATATTATATTGGAAATCTAGGGGATAAACCTATTGAAGAGCTTCGCATTCTCACCTGCAATGGCGGTCATTTAGACGTTAAGGACAATGTTGGTCGCACATTTAGGAGGCATCTAAGTTATGCTGGCATAATATCAGCGTATGATGGAAACTTATCATACTGGCCAAATGGAGCACCAAGGTTGTCTTTGCGAAAAAGTCAAACGAAATTTTTCCAAATACAGAAAGATGTCGGAGCTCCTTTGCGTAATCCAAAAGGAGAAGTATACTTTTAACGTCATACAATGCTATTCATTAATCACTTATGGTAACACCTATAAGTAGGAATCATCCATATATTTTTTCTGCGAGTAGGGGGAGGACATCATGAAAACTAAAAGTATAATGCTGGTTGTTTACATCATAGCGTCTGTAATATACATAGCTTGGTCGCTGATTAATAAATTTTACAATTCAGAGCAGCAGATTAAGTTAGAAACAGTTGGGACGATAACAAGAGCGGTTGAATTAGAACGTCTACCAGGCACATTTTGGGATCAATTAACTAAAGATAATTTTAGAGGATTTGAAGCTCAATATAGTATTGTACTGCCTGCAAATGATTATGGTAAATATTATTTAATTGTTTCTGCGGGGAGAGCGCTTCATCGAATTACTTACACGCGGGGTAGCAAGTATACCAATCAAACTGGCGTTTCGATTGGCTATGCTTTTTTTAAAGGAGAATACTCGCCACGAACTTTTTATATATATAGGATGAATAAAATTCGGCTATGTGATGAAGAAGCTGCTGGATATCCATCTATTCTACGGATTGAAGAATCATTGGAAAAGTAATCAGATCCAAACAGAGTTGTAACAAGAAAATGCTCGATTATGAACGCCATATCGAATAAATGTTCTCGTGCCTGTTCGCAAATACGACAGGCCGCCTCCTCTCCCCAAGTGGCACGAGCGGCACCGTCACCTGGGAGCGGGACGACGCCGGGCGCATCACCAAGCAGACGCTGCCCAGTGGCGCGTATACCACCTATGCCTACGATGATGAGAATCACCTGTCGGCGATGGGGAACTACGCACCGGACGGCACCCTGTTGTCGGTGTTCACCAATTTCGTGTAGAATGTAAAGGGGTGATCTCGCAGCTACGCCTGCACCGTCTCCATCAACAGGGCCTTGACCGGTTGACAGGCGAAACGTATACTCCCCTGAACCGTGACAACACGTATAGTTACGATGACGCCGGCAACCACCTCGGCCCCTTCCACGGCGCAACGCTGACGGCCGCCGACTACGACCGCAGCAACCAGCGCACCGGGGAGGACTTTACCTACACCGCAGAGGGCAATCCGACGACATACGCCGGTGAAGAACTGGCCTACGACGCCGAGCCTCACCCGCCACGGCGATGCGCGTGCCGCCACCGGTTCGCGGAGAAGGCTTACGCGCCCGCCAGGCGCACGGCGGAGCGGTCCAGGTTCCACATCATCCGCCGCGCCTGCCAGAGCGGCCCATCTCGGTCTGCTTCAGCTTGCCGGAGTCGCCCTCGCCTTCCACCATGCCGGCAGCGGTTGACGGCCTGGATGAGCAGTCATTGGGGCAATGGCCCGCCGTGCAGGGCGGCGCGCAACCGTCCACGTCTGCACAGAGGAGCGAGGATGCAGGAAAGGGGCTCTCCCGTATACAGATTCGTGGGAATGCGCTACACTGATGTACATCCGCTGACCTGGAGACCTCGTATGACGACTGCGCCTCTGTCCCTGTTGCGTCGCGGCTGGCCGCTGTTGGTCCTTGCCGTGCTGGCGGCAGGCGCCTGCCTGTGGCCCCGCCCGTCCGCCGCCGGCGCCCCGCCGCCGGCGATCAAGAACGTCATCATCTTCATCGGCGACGGCATGGGCTTCAACCAGGTGCTGGCCGCCGATTTCTATCAGTATGGCGCGGCGGGGACGCAGGTGTATGAGCATTTCCCGGTGCGGCTGGCGTGCAGCACCTATGCCAATGAAGGCCGCGCGGCGTACGACCCGCAAGCGGCCTGGAAGAGCTTCACCTGGGTGAAGAGCGGCCCCACCGACTCGGCCGCCGCCGCCACCGCGCTGGCCTGCGGGGTGAAAACGTACAACGCCGCCATCGGCATGCAGGGCACGACGCCGGAGCAGGCCGTGCGCGCGGAAAATATCCTGGAAGTCGCCGAAAAGGCGGGCAAATCCACCGGCGTCGTCACCTCCGTCGAATTCAGCCACGCCACCCCCGCCGGCTTCGTGGCGCACAACGCCCGGCGCGACGCCTACCAGGCCATCGCCGAGGAGATGGTGAACGCCAGCGCGGCGGACGTGATCATGGGCTGCGGCCACCCGCACTACGACAACGACGGCAGACAGCTGGAGAAGCCGAAGTATCAGTTCATCGGCGAGGCGACCTGGGGGATGATTACCGCCGGCACCGCCGGGGCGGCGGTGGATGCCGATCGGAACGGTAAGCCGGACGACGCCTGGACGGTACTGCAGGACCGCGTCGCCTTCCAGGCGCTGGCGACGGCGGCCAATCCGCCCAAGCGCGTGCTGGGCATCCCCCAGGTGCTGACCACCCTGCAGCAGGCGCGCGCCGGCGCGAAAAAAGACGACCTGCCCTACGCCGTGCCGCCGACGGAGCGCGTGCCGACGCTGGCCGAGATGACCGCGGGCGCGCTGAACGTGCTGGGGCGCAATCCGCGCGGCTTCGTCGTGATGATCGAAGGCGGCGCCATTGACTGGGCGGGCCACGCCAACCAGTCCGGGCGGCTCATCGAGGAGATGGTGGCGTTCAACCGCGCGGTGGAGACGGCGGTGAGCTGGGTGGCGCAGCACGGCTCCTGGCGGGAGACGCTGCTCATCGTCACCGCCGACCACGAGACGGGCTACCTCACCGGCCCGCAGGCCGACCCCGCGAACCCCGCCTGGAGCATGGTGACGAACGCCGGTCAGGGCACGCTGCCGGGCATGGCCTGGAACAGCGGCGGTCATACCAACAGCTTGGTGCCGTTCTTCGCCATGGGGCAGGGCAGCGCCGCGCTGCAGGCCCGCGCCGTCCGCCGCGATCCCGTGCGCGGGCTGTTCCTGGACAACACCGATCTCTTCCACGTCCTCCGCCCGGCGCTCCGGTGAGGGGCAGGGGACACTGACGAAAAAGCACCTGGGGGAATATTGTCGAAGGAGCGGATCGGCGGTATAGTATATGGAACATCGCCTGTACGGGAGGTCCGCCAATGTCCCAGATCGAGAAGCGTCTGCTCCGTACCGCGCTGTCCATCATCGGGTTCGCCGCCAGCGCCGCCGCCATCGCGATCATCCTGTACGGCGCATAACCGTTACTCCTCCCGGTCCGTCCAGGCCAGCAGCGCCACCAGCAGCAGCACAGCCCCGGCGATGCCAAGCACCGCGCCGGCACTCCATAGCGCACTCCGCGCCGCCGTTATCTCGCGCCCCCAATACCAGCACCCGGCCCCAAGCACGACCCCAATCCCGCCGAGGAGCGCCGCCGCGCGCGCGGGGATCACCGACAGGATCGCCCGCCCGAGAGCGTAATACAGGATGTCGAACAGGCAGCCCATGATACGCCCCCGTGTTACGCTGCTTCGCCCACCACCTCGTCATACAGCGCCGCCAGCGCCGCCCGCTGGCGCGTCACGCTGAAGCGCGCTTCCACGTCCGCGCGGCCCGCCGCGCCCAGGGCGGCGCGGCGGGCGGGGTCGGCGAGCAGGGCCGCCAGCGCGTCGGCGAGGGCGGCGGCGTCCGGGGGGACGAGGAGGCCGGTCTCGTCCGGCCGGAGGATGTCCGTCGGCCCGCCGTCCGCCACCGCCACGGCGGGCACGCCGCAGGCCAGCGCCTCGATGAGCACGCGGCCGAACGGCTCGCGTTCCGAGGTGAGCGCCAGGATATCCAGCGCGGCGAGCAGCGGGGCGGCGTCCGCCTGCCAGGGCAGCCAGCTGACGCGCCCGGCGAGGGGCGGGGCGGCGACGCGCGCGCGCAGGCGATCAGCATAGGCGCGGTCGCCATGCAGCTCCGCGCCGGCGAGCACCGCGTGCCAGGGGCGCTGAAGCAGGCGCTCCAGCGCGTCCAAGAACAAGCCGTGGCGCTTCCACGGCACGAGCTGCGCGATGAGGCCGATGAGCGGCACGTCCGCCGGCAGGCCGAGGGCGGTGCGCAGGGGCGATGTGTCCGCGGCGGGATGGAAGCGCGCGGTATCCACCGCCGGCGGCAGCGGGCGAATCTTCTCCCCGCCGTCATCGGCATACGGGAGCAGCGCGGCGCGCACCGCCGCGGAAATCGCCGCCACGCGGGCGGCCTGGCGGTAGAGCACCGCGCCCGGCGCCCCCAGCGGCACGAGGTCACGTACCTGCCAGATGCGCGGCACGCGGACGCGCAGCGCGTAGCACATGGCGGCGGTGGTATTGGCGTGCAGCAGGTCCGGTTGCACGGTGCGGACGACGGCGGCGACCTCGCGCCACCCCGCGTGCAGCGCTCCCAGCAGCGCCAACCCCGCCGCCGGCGCGCGCGGCCGGCGCAACGGCGCCAGCGCCACCGGCATCACCGCCGCCCCGCGGGCATGCGCCTCGCGCAGCAGGGTTCCCTCCGGCGCCGCCACCACCGGCCGCCAGGCATCGCGGTCCAGCGCCTCCAGCAGCGCCAGCAGGCTCCGCTCCGCCCCGCTGATCTCGCCCACCGCGTTCAAGTAGAGCACCGTGCGCATATCGTCTCCTTCGCCGGAAGGCGGGCGTTTCCTGCGGGGAGGATTCGCCGCCGCGTGCAGCTCGGCGGTCCCAGGCTATGCGGAGTACAACTCCGCGGCCCCAGTGGTGCGGAAGGCAACGAACCAGGAACTAGGGCGTGTTCACCCTACCGGAACTCGCCAGCTTTTGCGGGGATTTTTCGCCAGACACGGCGGAAAATGCCGCTGTGGTGGGGCCACAGCCAATGTTGACAACGCCGTATGGCGGAAAATACGCCAACAGATGTGCGTTGAGCGGTAGGGTGAACACGCCCTAGGTGTAGTGGGCCGTCACGCTGTACCTTGCCTCGTCCATCGTCGGGAACGCCCTCCGTGGCGTTCCGGGGCGCACGTTGGCACACCGGGTGGAGCTACGGGAACCGGAACGCCACGGAGGGCGTTCCCTGGAGCGGCAATTGTCAATTGTTAATTGTCGTGGGCCGTCACGGTGCACCGTGGCGGCCCACGACAACTAGGAATCAGGAGGGCAACGCCGTGGCGCCGGCGCATAGTAGCGCCGCACGATTGCCTCCGCCGGCTTGCCCCAGGGGGTGTAGCCGCGATCCTGCGCGCCGCCGTGGGTCAGGTCGGCTTCCCAGTCCCACCAGAAGAGGCCGGCGAGCCAGGGCTGCATCCAGAGCGCCTGGAACGTCGCTTGATAGCCGTTCGCCTGTTCCTGCAGGTCCAGCGCGGGGGACGACTGCCATTCCCAGGGCTCGCGGCAGGCGCCGGCGCTGCTGCGGAAGCCCACCTCGGTGAGGAGGATGGGTTTTTTCCAGCGCGCGTGCAGGCCCGCCAGCTCGTTCACGCCCGCCGCCCACCCCTGCTGCAGCTCCGCCACCGTCGCCCCCGCCTCCGTCGCCAGCGGGTAGTACGCATCCACGCCGAGGTAGTCCAACGCGTCCCAGAAGCGGATGGCCGCCGCCTCGCCGCTCCAGTTCGCGGCGTAGACCAGCGGGCCGCCATACGCCGCGCGCACGGCGGCGATCACCCGGCGCCACTCCGTCTCGCGCCCGCTGGTGCCTTCCAACTCGGTGCCCACGCAGAACAGCTCCACCCGTTCCGCGC
The DNA here is from genome assembly GCA_029553475.1 of Armatimonadota bacterium. Classification (GTDB taxonomy): domain Bacteria; phylum Armatimonadota; class Hebobacteria; order CAIYQO01; family CAIYQO01; genus JAKIYB01. The sequence goes on along the minus strand of JAKPKV010000172.1, from coordinate 14,031 downwards.
GCGCGAGGGCGGCATAGCCGGTGATGATCCGCGTGTAAGCGGCGAACCAGCGCGACCACTGCGCCTCGGTGAAGGCGTTCCCGATGTCGCCGCGCCAGTGGGCGTCATCGCGCGAGAGATCCACGTGCGGCTTCAGCATCACCTTCAGCCCGAGGCGGTGGGCGGTGGCGATGGCGTGCCGCAGGTCCGCGTCAGTGGGGGTGGCCACCGGCAGCCGCCGGATATCGGTCGCCCGCCGGTCCGGCTGATACACGGTGACCACGATGCCCACCCAGTTCGCGCCCGTCGCCGCCAGGTTCGCCAGCGAGGTGTCCGAGCCGGGGGTGCGGTAGATCCCCGGCCCCCAGGCCGCGAAGTCGAAGCCGCGAATGGCCGGCTGCGCGATGGCGACGAGCGCGATGAGCAGCGCTCCCAGCATGAGGCATGCGCGCATGTGACGCTCCCCCTCCCCCCTTATTATGCCCGGTGGACGCCCGCGTAACAACCGCCGGCAAGATCTCTGACGCGGATAGGGACGCCGCGCCGGGAATCTGGTACAATAGACCGACTTCCGTGCATTGAGGCGCTCATGGCATACGAATCCCTCTACCGCAAGTATCGTTCCAAGGATTTCGGCGATCTCGTCGGGCAGCGGCACGTCACGCAGACGCTGATGAACGCCATCGCCGGCGGGCGCGTGGCGCATGCGTATCTCTTCTGCGGGCCGCGCGGCACGGGGAAGACGAGCACCGCGCGCGTGCTGGCGAAGGCGCTGAACTGCCAGGCGGCGTCCGGACCCACCGCGGACCCCTGCGACGCCTGCCCGGCGTGCCGCGCCATCCGCGCCGGCACGGCGATGGACGTCATCGAGATTGACGCCGCCAGCAACCGCAACATTGACGACATCCGCCAACTGCGCGAGCAGGTGGGCTATCCCCCCGTCGAGCTGCGCTACAAGTTCTACATCGTGGACGAGGTGCATCAGCTCACCCGCGATTCCTTCAATGCCTTCCTGAAGACGCTGGAGGAGCCGCCGGGGCACGTCATCTTCGTGCTCTGCACCACCGACCCGCATCAACTGCCCGCCACCATCCTCTCGCGCTGTCAGCGCTTCGACTTCCACCGCATCACGCTGGAGGACATCGTGGAGCGCCTGCGCTGGGTGGTGGGGCAGGAAGGCTGGACGGTGGAGGACGAAGCCCTCTCCCTGGTGGCGCGCACGGCGAACGGCGGCCTGCGCGACGCGCTGAGCCTGCTCGACCAGGCGGCGTCCTACGCGGGCACCACCATCACCGCCGGCCACGTGCGCGAGATCCTCGGCGGCATTGATTTTGCGCTGCTCAGCGATGTGGCGGAGAAGATCCTGCAGCAGGACGCCAACGGCCTGTTCCAGCTCATCGAGCACCTCATGGCGGACGGGAAAGACGTGCCGCAGCTCGTGGCCGAGCTCATCCATTACTGGCGCAACCTGCTGCGCGCCACCATCGGCGGCGCGGAGACGCTGGTCGAGCTGAACCCGGAGCAGCGCACGGCGGTGGGGGCGCAGGCGCGCGCCACCACGCAGCCGGCCATTATGCGCGCGATGACGCTGCTGTGCGAGGCGGAGAACGAGCTGCGCTGGAACAGCCAGCAGCGGCTGGTGCTGGAGCTGACCGGCCTGCGCATCATGGCCGAGGATGCGCCCGCGCCCCCCGCCCCGCCGCCGGCCGTCCCGGCCGTCGCGACGCCCGCGCCGGCGCCCGCCGCCGAGTTGCCGCCGGCGCCGGCCGCCGAGGCGCCCTCGGCGGCGAATCCGCTGACGCTGCCGCAGGTGAAGCGGCGCTGGCCGGCCTTCATCGAGTGGATGGGGAAAACGCCGAACCTGGAGCGCCTGCGCACGCTCATCGTGGAAAAATGCATCCCCATGGGCATGCTCGGCGGCACCCTCACCCTCTCCACCGCCAGCGGCTTCGCCCGCAGCATGCTGTACGAGCGCCCGAAGGTGAAATCCACGCTGGAATACTGCCTCTCCACCTTCTTCAACGCGCCGCTCACCGTGGCCATCCAGGTCGTCGAAGAGGGCGATGAGCCGGCGGCGTCCGCCGCCCCGCCGCCGGCGGCCGAACCGGCTCCGGGCGCCGCGCCCCCCGACGAGCCCGCCCGCGACATCGTCGGCGAGCGCATGCGCGAGGTCTTCGCGGGGAGCGAGGAGATCACGGAGTGAGCGGCTGTTTTCACCGTCCGGCCGCGGCGGTTCCGCTGCCCGTGGTGGCGGGCGGCGCGGCGATCCGCTGCCGCCACCCCCTTCTCCCCCTGGGAGAAGGGGGTGGGGATGAGGGAGCGGACGCCGGGCGCGTCACGCATCACAACCGGTATGAGCGGCTGATGCTGTCATCGGCCCCCGCGCCCGCCCCGTGCGCGGCGGCGGGCGCGGGGCCGGGGCCGGGGAGAGGAGCGATGACCCATGACGCAACACATCGGCATCGTCGCCTGCAGCGCGGAAGGCGCTGCCCTCTGCTACCGCACCATCGCGGCGGAGGGCGCGGCACTGATGGGCCGGCATGATCACCCGGAGGTGACCCTGCACACCTTCCCGCTGGCGCAGTATATGGCGCCCATTTACGACGGCGACTGGGAAGGGGTGGCGGAGCTGATGGTGGCCTCCGCCGAGAAGGTGGCGGGCGCGGGCGCCGATTTCGCCATCTGCCCGGACAACACCATCCACCAGGCCTTCGACCTCGTCCTCCCGCGCTCGCCCATCCCCTGGCTGCACATCGCCGAGGAGGTGGCGCAGGAAGCCGCCTGCCGCGGGTTTCGCCGGCTGGCGCTCACCGGCACGCGCTACCTGATGGAAGGCCCGGTCTATCCCGCGCGGGTGGCGGCGCAGGGGCTGGACTGCGTCATTCCCCATGCGCCGGAGCGCGCGGAGATCAACCGCATCATCTTCGACGAGCTCGTCTCCGGCGTGTTCACCGTCGAGGCGCGGGACTATTTCCAGCGCGTCATCGCCCGCCTGATGCTGGAGGAGGGGTGCGACGCCGTCATCCTCGGCTGCACGGAAATCCCGCTCCTCATCACCCCGGAGAGCTCGCCGCTGCCGGTCCTCGATTCCACCCGCTTGCTCGCCCGCGCGGCGCTGCGGCGGGCGATCGGGCTGTAGGAATGGCCCGCGCGGCGGGGGCGCGTGATGGCGTCCGGCGCGATACGGGGGGTACGCGATTGGCGGGCGACAGCCGGGCGATGCTCGAACGGGAAGAGGAGGTACGGTGAACGAGCGGCATGCGGAGATGGCGCCGCGATGGGGAGGCGCGCCGCCGGTGACGCCGCCCACGCGGAATGCGCTGGCGTGCTGGTCCTGGGTGGACCTGGCGCGGCACGTGCTCTGCGGGCTGGCAGGGGGCGGCGCCGCGGCGGTGCTGGGGGCGCTGCTGGCGCCGGACCTGGCCGGATTGGCGGGTGGCGACCCCCCGCGCCCGGCGCAGGCCGTCATCCTGGTGTGCTGGGCGCTGCCGCTCACCGCGGGCCTGTGCCTGCTGGAGGGGGAGCCGGCGCGCGCCCCCGCGTCCTGGGCGCGGGGGGTGGGACGGGCGCTGCTGGCGGCGGCGGCGGGCGGCGTGCTGCTGGCGCTGCTCTGGCTGCTGCCCGTCGCGCCGGACTGGCGCGCGCGCTACGGTCTCGCCGCGCTCTGGGTCGGCCTCTGCCTCATCGCCGGGCTGGCGAGCTGGTACGGCTTTCCGCGCACGCGGCACCTCGTGCAGGGCGCGGTGGCGGGCGTGCTGGCGGGGTGCGCCATCGCGCTGCTCGCCGAGCGCGCCATCGCGCTGACCGCGGGCATCGGCGGGCTGCTCGGTCCCGTCGTCCGCCAGTTCGCGCTGCTGCCGGCGGCGGGCATGGCGCTCGGATTCGTCCACGGCTTCGTGCGCGAAGTGGCGAAAACCGAGTGGCTGCTGGTGGTCTACGGCGATTGTCCCGGCCGCCTCTACCCGCTCTATGGCGCTCCCGTGACCATCGGCGCCGGCCCCACGTGCCTGCTGGTGGTGGATGCCGGCGGCGGGGTGCGCCCCTGCCATGCGCTCATCACCCCGGGGAACGACGGGGCGCGGCTCCAGGCCTGCGAGGGGGACGGACTGGTTTTTCTGCGCAACACGCGGATATCCGTGTCGGAACTCTGCGACGGAGACGAAATCCAAATCGGTGAAACTATGCTACGCTATTACCGCATTCAGACATAACGGCGTCGCCGCGCCCCGAACCGCGGCGCCGCGGGCGCCCGGGCGGAGGATGATCGCGATGACCCTGCACTATCATCAGGAATATCAGTGCGTGAAATGCGAGACGTATTTTCTTCCCTTTCAGACGCCGGTGACGGTGTGCCCGGAGTGCGGCGAGCCGAATCTGCAGGCCGAGGATTACCGGGACATCATCAAGCTGCTGGTGGATGCCAACGCCGCCCACCGGCAGATGTATGGGCGCTGCACGCCGCCGGCGTACGGCATCTTCTCGCTCGTGGACCACTATATTTACTATACCGCCACGCTGTTTGATACCTTCATCGAGCAGCAGACGCCCCGCGCGCTGCTCATCGAGGAGGCGGTGGCCGATGAGTCCGCCGCCTGGAAGGAACACCTGCGCGAGCTGCTCTATCAGGTGTTCGAGGAAGCGGAACGGCAGGGGCTGTTCAAGCCGCTCGTCGAGAACGCCGGCAGCGCGCCCGACCAGGGATCGGCAGAGGGCACGTGAGCCGGCGCCCGCCACGACAGACCGTTCCTTGACAAATTTCGTCCGATGTGGCATATATAACCTTCGGGCAGGACGTCACGCTGTCGTCCGGCCCGTTTTTTGGGTCTGGCGAGCCGCGGCGGCGCGTCTTTGCGCCACGATGGGCCCGAGAGGCGGGTATCCTGCGCATAGGGGCGCATGCGGCGCCCGGAAAGGAACGGGACCGTGAAACTGGACCTTTCGGATATTGCGCGGAATCCCGGCTCGTACGCCGAAGAACCGATTGACCTGACGCTGCGGCACGTCGAGGGCATGACGCTGACGGCGCCCGTGCGCGGCAAGATCATCGTGAGCAGCACCGGGCGGGTGCTGCTGCTGGAAGGGGCGGTGGATACGGAGATCGAGCTGGTGTGTGCCCGCTGCGGCGGCGTCTACCGGCAGCCCGTTCACGCGGAGTTTCAGGAAGATTTCGTGGTGCAGCCCCCGGCGCCGGGCGGACAGGCGCTGGCGCTCGAGACCGACGAAGACGAGCCGGACGTGCAGCTCTTCTTCCCGGGGACGCTGGACCTGAACCTGGATGAGCTGCTGCGGCAGAGCATCCTGCTCGCGCTGCCGGTGAAGCCGCTGTGCCAGGATGACTGCCAGGGGCTCTGCCCGCATTGCGGGCAGAATCTGAATGAGCGCGCCTGCGCCTGCCCGCCAGCGGGCGTCAACCCGCGGATGGCGGCGCTGCGACAGTTGTTGGAAAAACGCCGAGAACGCTGAACCCGCCCACCCCGGCCCGCCGCGCGCGGAGACGCCGGGCGGGCCCGAGGAGACGAACGTGCCAAATCCGAAACGGAAATTTTCGAACGCGCGCCGCGACCATCGCCGCGCCAACTGGAAACTGACGCCGCCGACGCTGGTGAAGTGCAGCAAGCCGGACTGTGACGGCGTGCACCTGTCGCACCACGTGTGCCCGACCTGCGGCACGTATGGGCCCGAGCACCGCCAGGTGCTGGCGATGAGCCGCGAGGGCTGATACGGACTCGTGCACAACGAAGCTTCACCATTGTCACGCATTACTGTCGCGGTTGACGCCATGGGCGGCGACCAGGCTCCACAGGCGGTCGTCGCCGGGGCGCTGGCCGCGGCGGTGGCATTGCCGGACGTGGATGTCATCCTCGTCGGCGACGATGCCGCCGTCCGCCCCTGCCTCAGCGCGCACGGCACGCCGCCGCGCAATCTGAGCATTCAGCACGCCTCGCAAGTGGTGGAGATGTGCGATTCGCCGGCGAAAGCGGTGAAGCGCAAGACGGACTCCTCCATCGTCGTCAGCATGAACCTGGTGAAGTCCGGCGCCGCGCACGCCGTCATCTCCGCCGGCAACTCCGGCGCGATGATGGCGGCGGCGGTGATGATCCTGGAGCCGATTGCGGGCGTGGATCGTCCGGCCATCGCCACGCTGATGCCCACCGCGACGGGGCGCTGCCTGCTGCTCGACGCCGGCGCCACCACCGACTGCAAACCGCACAACCTGGTGCAGTTCGCCCAGATGGGCGCGCTCTACGCGCCCATCGCCCTCGACCTGCCGGACGACCGCCCGCGGGTGGGCCTGCTGAGCATCGGCGAGGAGCCCACCAAGGGGGACGAACTGACGAAGGCGGCGCACAAGCTCCTCAGCGCGTGCGATCTGCACTTCATCGGCAACGTGGAGCCGAAGGAGGTGGTGCGCGGCCACGTGGACGTGGTGGTGTGCGACGGCTTCGTCGGCAACCTGATGCTGAAGGCGGGGGAAGGATTTGGCGAGCTCTTCGGCGAACTGATCAAAGAGCAGTTGCTCAAGGGCTGGGTGAGTAAACTGGGCGCGCTGCTGCTGCGCCCGGCCTTCAAGGCGGTGAAGAAGCGCTTCGATTACGCCGAGTACGGCGGCGCGCTGCTGCTCGGCGTCAATGGCGTGGTGGTGATCAGCCACGGCCGCTCCAACGCCACCGCCATTCAGAACGCCATCGGCGTCGCCGCCCGCGCCGCGCGGGGACATCTCGCCGCCCGCCCCCCGTCGCTGCCCTGCGGCGCCCAATCATAACACGCGCACCACCCGCGCCGCGCGCGGAGAAACGGTCACACGCATGGATACTCTCGTCTCCGTCGGCATCACCGGCGTCGGCGGCTACGCGCCGCCGGGCGTCCTCACCAACCACGACCTCGAACAGATGGTGGAGACCTCCGACGAATGGATTCGCACGCGCAGCGGCATCAGCAACCGCCACATCGCGGACGCCGCCACCGCCACCTCGGACATCGCGCTGCCCGCCGCCCGCCAGGCGCTGGAACGCGCCGGGCTGGCGCCGGACGCGCTGGACATCGTGGTGATGGCCACCTTCACCCCGGATTACCTGCTGCCGGCCACCGCCTGCACCATTCAGCACGCGCTGGGCGCGACGCGCGCCGCCGCCTTCGACCTGGCCGCCGCCTGCAGCGGCTTCATTTACGCCATCAACGTCATCGCGCCGTCCATCGCCACCGGGCAGTTCCGCAACGCGCTGGTCATCGGCGCTGATACGCTGTCCAAGGTGACGGACTACACCGATCGCAGCACCTGCGTGCTCTTCGGCGACGGCGCCGGCGCGGCGGTGCTGCAGCCGGTGCCCGCCGGCCGCGGCCTCCTCGCCAGCTATCTGCGCGCGGACGGCGGCGGCTGCGAGATGCTCTACATCCCCGGCGGCATGACGCGCAAGCCCGCCTCTCATGAGACGGTTGACGCCCGCGACCACTACGTCAAGATGAGCGGCAACGAGGTGTTCCGCTTCGCCGTGCGCGCGCTGGAGGAAGCGGTGCTGGAAGCGCTCAGCCGCGCCGGCCTCACCGCCGCCGACGTGGACCTGATCGTGCCGCATCAGGCGAATATCCGCATCATTGACGGCGCCGCCAAGCGCCTAGGCATCCCGGAGGACCGCTGGGTCATCAACCTGCACGAATACGGCAATACCAGCGGCGGCTCCATCCCCCTCGCCCTCAACGACGCCTACGAGCAGGGCCGCCTGCATGAAGGCGACGTGGTGGTCTTCGTCGCCTTCGGCGGCGGCCTCACCTGGGGCGCGTCGGTGCTGCGCTGGTAACTCCTGGGCCCGCCGGTGTCCTCCGCGCGCCCCTCGGACCGCCGGTGTCCTCACCACCGGCACGTCGCGCTCGCGCAGCGCGCGTTCCCGCCCGGCAAAATCGGGTATAATAGCCTCGTCACGCACCCCGAATGCATCACGCCGAGCACAGGAAACACGGAAAAGCATGTTACTCTACGCCCGACCCTTACAACGCTTGATTGATGCCCTCGCCGCGCTGCCCGGCATCGGGCCGAAATCCGCCCAGCGGCTGGCGCTGCACCTGCTGCGGCTGCCCGGCGAGGAGGCGGAGCGGCTGGTGACCGCCATCGTGGAGGCGCGCGACGCCGTGCGGCAGTGCGACCACTGTTTCAACCTCGCCGAGGAGGCGCGCTGCCCCGTCTGCGACGATCCCACCCGCGACCATGGCCTTCTCACCGTGGTCGCCGACGTGCGCGACCTGATGGCGCTGGAGAACGCCGGCGAGTACCGCGGCGTCTACCACGTCCTCGGCGGGCTGATTTCGCCGATGGACGGCATCGGGCCGGACAGCCTGCGCGTGCGCGAGCTGCTGGCGCGGCTGGCGGAGGACGGCGTGCGCGAGGTAGTGCTGGCGACGAACCCCACCGTGGAAGGCGACGCCACCGCGCTGTACCTCGCGCGCCTCCTGAAGCCGCTGGGTCTGGCCGTCAGCCGCATCGCCCTCGGCCTGCCCGTCGGCGGCGACCTCGACTACGCCGACCAGATGACGATTCTGCGCGCGATGGAGGGGCGCACGGCGATGTAGCGGGCGTCCGGTCGCGGCCATCGGATCGCAAACCGGGGCCGCCGCCGGGACCTCCTGGCGGGCGAGACCCCGTTGACCGCCGCACGGACGATGACGATTACAGGGCCACGTCCGTCAGGTCGTCGCGCCACCAGGGGTTGGTGAGGTAGCGCTGGATGGTGGTGTAATCGGTGACGCTGCGGGCACCTTCCATCTGTTGCCAGGTGACATCGGCGAGGAGAGCGGTGGTCACCGCGCGGTTATCGGCGAGATAGGCGGAGCCGCGCAGAGTGAAGGTGCGCGGATGCGTGCTCACGCGCAGGCTGGCCCAGATGAGCTGGAAGCCGGCGTAGAGCAGCCCCTTCTTCGTCTCCGCGGGATTGACCATGCGCGGAATGGTGTAGTCAATGCGCAGGTCGCCGGTACGCGGGTCGAGCAGCACGGCGGTGACGGTGATCTGCAGCTTGGCGGTGGTGGAAACCGCGTCGAGCACCGTCTTGAGCTGCTGCGTCTGTTGCTCCAGCGCCTCCGAGGAGAGCGCGGGCGCCGCCGGCGGCGCCGCCATTTCGGTGGCCGGCGGGGTGATGGCGCCAGGAGGGGTGACGGGCGTCGTGGCGGGTGGCGTGGGTGTGGGCGCGGGGCGCGGGCGGGGCGCCGGTTCCGTCTCCTCGTTCGCTTCCACGCGGTCGGGCGGCGGGGTCATCACCGGCGGATTCGTCGAGGGCGGCATCACCACCGCGCTGCCGGTTTCGCTCGTCTCCGTCGCCGGGGGCGTGGGCCGCGGCGGCGGAGCGGCGGAGCGGCCGGCGCCGGCGATCATCACGATGCCCATCCCCAGCATCGCCAGCACGGCGAACGCGATGACCACGTGGATGGGCTGCAGCCGCGCCAGCAGGCGTACCAGGCCGTCGCGCGACGCGCCGGGGCGGCGCGCGGGCCGTCCCGACGGCGCCAGCGGCAGCGGCGCGCCCCCCCCCGTGCCGGGGAAGACGCGCTCGATCATTTCGTCAAGCCGCCGCTGCATCGCCGGACGATCCGGGCTGTGCTGCACGGCCAGTTGATACCAGCCCAGCGCCTCGCGGTAGTTGCCCAGCTCGCGGTAGATGTCGCCCAGCAGCGCCAGCGCGTCCGGGTTTTCCGGGTCGTGGCGCAGCACGCGGGTACAGAGGGTGATCGCCTCGTCATACTCCCCGCGCCGCCGCTGCGCGTGCGCCTCGGCGAGGAAGGGTTGAATCTGATCTGCTGACTCGGATAACTCGTGTGCCGTCACCGCGCTCCACTATCGCGGCCGCGCCCGCGGCCGGCTCCCTGCCTCTTCAATTCCGCCTCAAACGAGATACCCCTGCTTCCGCCGGTTCAAACGGGACGCGATTGCCGAAGAGGGGCGGCGCATGGTCGGGTTGTCGGACGCCGCGCCCATCAGCGCACCCCGACATGCCACGTCGGGCCGAAATACGGGGCGCAGACCAGCGCCGTCACCACCGCCACGCGCAGCGCGCCCGCCAGCAGCAGATCCGCCCAGCTCCGAGTGCAGAGAAACAGCGTCCAGCCGAAGATGAGCGGCAGCGCCACCAGCGCAGCCAGCCACGGGCGCGCCGACCCCGCCACCGCGTAGGCGAGGGCGTTCGCCGCCATGCCCCCCAGCCAGAGCGCGCCGATCCACGTCAGCAGCAGCGCGTCGAACTCGAAGAAACGGTTGAGCGACTTCAGCGTGAGGGTGAGGGCGGCGGCGTAGACCAGGAGGTAGGCGGCGGAGTGCATGAGCGTCTTCACCACCTGGGCGACGGTGGCGTAGACGTTCGGGTAGCCAAGGTCGTCCTCCTGCCCCCACGCCAGGCGCGGCAGCAGCGCCAGCGCCGCCAGCAGCAGCGGCACCGTGGCGGGCAAGAGCGACTTGACAACGCGGACCGCGTGGCGTATACTGTTCATAGCTGATTCACCAGACCGGTATAATAGGGATTCGCGAGCGCGACCGGTTTCCCTGTCACGATACCCGCGCGGAGCGGCCGGGCAAACGGCGTCCCGCGCGGCGGACGCCCACGATAGGAGGCGAGAGCATGAAACTTTCCACCCGTTCGACATACGGGATGCGGGCGATGCTGGAGCTGGCGCTGGCCGTCGGCCAGGGGCCGGTGATGGTGCGCGAGATCGCCGACCGCCAGCACCTGCCCGCCACCTACCTGGAGCAGTTGATGGTGCTGCTCCGCAAGGCGGGGCTGGTGAGCGCCACCCGCGGCGCGCATGGCGGGTACGCCCTCGCGCGCGAGCCGCGGGACATCACCGTCGCCGAAATCATCGCGGTGCTGGAAGGGCCGCTCGAGCTGGTAGACTGTCCATCGGGCGCAGGCTGCTGCGGGCAACCCGAGGTCTGCGCCCTGTGCGACGTGTGGGATGACGCCGGCAAGACGCTGACGGCCTTTTTCCAGAGCATGACGCTCGCGAGCCTGGCCGAGCGCCAGCGCGCGAAATGCGCGGCGCCGGTATTGATGTATGCGATTTGACGGCCCGGCCGAGATGATCGGCGCCGGGATGAAGGAGATGACGATGAATTACGCGCTCGATGCCACGCAACTGATCGGCCGCACCCCGCTGGTGCGCCTGAACCGCGTCGCCGGCGACACCGCGCTGGTGCTGGCAAAACTGGAGATGTATCACCCCGCCAACAGCGTGAAAGACCGCATCGGCGTGGCGATGATTGACGCCGCCGAACGGGCGGGCGCCATCACGCCCGAGACCATCCTCATCGAGCCGACCAGCGGCAACACCGGCATCGCGCTGGCCTGGGTGGCGGCGGCGCGCGGGTATCGGCTGACGCTGGTGATGCCGGAGTCCATGAGTCTGGAGCGCCGGCAGGTGCTGAAGCTGCTGGGCGCCGAGCTGATCCTCACGCCGGCGGCCGAGGGCATGCCCGGCGCGGTGGCGCGGGCGGCGGCGCTGGCGGCGGCGGACGTGCGCTACCTGCTGCTACAGCAGTTCGCCAATCCCGCCAACCCGGCGATTCACCGCCTCACCACCGGCGCCGAAATCTGGCGCGATACCGACGGCACGGTGGATCTCTTCGTCGCCGGCGTGGGCACCGGCGGCACCATCACCGGCGCCGGCGGCCTGTTGAAGGAGTTGAAGCCGGCCGTGCGGCTGGTGGCGGTGGAGCCGGCGGCCTCGCCGATGCTCTCCGAAGGGCGCAAAGGCCCGCATCCCATCCAGGGGATCGGGGCGGGCTTCGTGCCGGAGGTGCTGGACCGCGCGCTGCTCGACGAGGTGATCGCCGTGCCGAACGAGGCCGCCATCGAGACCACGCTGCGGCTGGCGCGCGAGGAAGGCCTCTTCGTCGGGCTGTCGTCCGGCGCCGCCGCCTGGGCCGCCGCGCAGCTCGCGGCGCGCCCGGAGCATGCCGGCCAGACCATCGTCGTCGTCTTCCCGGACAGCGGCGACCGCTACCTCTCCACGGCGGCCTTTCAGAGCGTGCTGGCGGAATAACCGCATGCGTGTACAGCAGCACACGTATGCCGAAAACTGGGCGGGCGATCCCGATGGCATCGGGATCGCCCGCCCGGATGCTGCGCGATGACCGCGCGCCTGCTTACCGCGCGGCGGGCGATGCCGCCGGCGGGGTGCTGGGGGTGACGTTCAGGTATTCCAGCGCGTAACGCGCCACTTCGCGGAAGACGGGGCCGGCGACGGTCCCGCCGTAGTGGCCGGCGGTCGGCTCGTCAATGACCACCACGATGGCCAGCCGGGGATTGTCCGCCGGCGCGAAGCCGACGAAGGAGCCGACGTAGCCGCTGTAGCCGCGGCGGCCGCCGCCCAGCGCTTTTTGCGCGGTGCCCGTTTTGCCGGCCACGCGATAGCCGGGAATCTCCGCCCGGCCGCCGGTGCCGTGCTCGCCGGCCACCACGCGCTCCAGGTAGCCGCGCAGCAGCGCCGCCGTCTCCGCCGAGCAGACCCGCCGGCGCGGCACGGTGTGTTCAACCACCTGCCCGGTGGCGTCCACCGTGCCTTTCACCAGGTGCGGTTGGATCCACTCGCCGCCGTTCGCCACCGCGGCGTAGGCGGTGACCATCTGCAGCGGGGTGACGTTCAGGCTCTGTCCAAACCCCATGCGCGCCAGCGTGGGCCGTGTATGCAGCTCTTCCGCGTTCAGGCGGCCGCGGGCTTCGCCGGCGAGCTCGATGCCGGTGCGCGTGCTGAAGCCGAGCGCCTTGCACCATTTGAGGAAATCATCCGCGCCCAGGCGCAGCGCCAACGTGGCGGCGGCGATATTGCAGGAGACTTCCAGCAAGCGGCCCGGATCGGTGGGGCCATGGGCGTTGTGCGCCTCGCCGATGGGCCGGCCTGGTCCGACATTCAGGCTGCCGGTGCAGCGCGTGATGATCTGCTTATCCGCCGCTTTGCCGTCTTCCAGCGCGCCCAGCGTCGCCACCAGTTTGAAGGTGGAGCCCGGCTCGTACACGTTGCTGATGGCGTGGTTCACCAGCTCCATGCGGCTGGCGCCGGGCGCGTTGGCGTCCCAGGAGGGGGTGACGGCCAGCGCCAGCACCTCGCCGGTGGCGGGATCGGTGACGATGCAGGTGCCGCCTTTCGCCCGATGGGTCGCGACCGCTTTCGCCAGCTCGCGCTCCGCCGCCTGTTGAATGGCGAGGTCGAGGGTGAGCATGACATCGCGGCCGTGCTGCGGCTCTCGCCGCCAGCGGCGCTCGGGAATGGTCACCTGGCGGGCATCAATCTCCTTCTCTTCCTCGCCGTCCGTGCCGCGCAGCACCGCGTCCTGGGTGGCTTCCAGGCCAAAGACGCCGTAGGCGCCCGTCGGGCCGTACTTCACCAGCCCCAGCGAGGCGGAGGCCAGCGCGCCATAGGGATAGTAGCGGCGGCGTTCCTGCTGCACGTTGATGCCGGGCAGCCCATACATCACCCCGGGGATGGGCTTGTAAAACATGTAGCGCGCCACCTTCACCGAGGCATTGCCCCGGTACAGGGCGCCGGCGGGGGCATCGGGCCGCAGCGCCGCGCGTACCGCGTCGCCGGTAATCACCCGCGGCTTGCCTTTGCCAAACTGCACCGTGTTGAGCACGTACTCGAGCTGCTCCACCGCGCTGCGCATCGCCTTGTCCGGCGTGGAATGCTCCGGATAGTCGGCGAGTACGCGGCCCGGCTCCACCACCCACATGGTGCCCTGCAGGCGCTTGACGCCTTCCAGCATCTCCTCCGGCATGCCGCGCTTGAGCCAGACGAAGCGCGGGCGATAGCGCAGCCGCGCCAGCACGTTGTCCGACGACATGTCCAGCACGGGCGCCAGCGCGTCGGCGACGAAGCGGGGCGACACCGGCGGTTTCGCGGCCAGGTAGATGCGCGGGTCCACGCCCACCGAGTAATTCGCCGTCTGGCGCGTGAAGGTGATGCCGTCGAAGCGCAGCTCCGCCACCGCGCGGCGGCGGCCCTCGGGGAACAGGCCCGGCAGGCGGCGCGGCGTGGGGTGCGTCGTCGTCACGGTCGCGCTGGCCGCCGCCGGCGCCG
>JAKPKV010000167.1 GCA_029553475.1 Armatimonadota bacterium | reverse complement strand
GCGGCGGCCGCCCCGACTTCGCCCAGGCCGGCGCCAAGCAACCCGAGCAGCTCCCGGCCGCGCTGGCCCGCGCGCGCGACCTGATCGGCGGGTGACGCGGCATCGCCGCTCCCGCTCGCCGCACGGCGCGGCCCATCGCGGAGCGCCCCGCGATGTTTCGCCGGCGCCCATCCTGCGATATGCTTGAGAATGTGGAAAGATACAACACGGCGATGGCCCGTATTATCACACCCAAATGACGCGGCAAAGGATACGGAATGATGGCACAACGTGCGCTCATCACCGGCGTGACCGGACAGGATGGATCCTACCTGGCGGAGTTTCTGCTGGAAAAAGGCTATGAAGTCTTCGGCATGGTCCGCCGGTTATCGCTGGAAAATTACGCGCGGATCGAGCATATCCGTCGGGATCTTCACCTGATCGAAGGCGATCTGCTGGACGAATTCAGCCTGTTCAACGTGGTGGAGCAGGTGGCCCCGGACGAATTGTATAATCTGGCCGCGCAGTCGTTCGTGCCCGTCTCCTTCACCCAGCCGCTGCTGACCGCCCAGTTCAACGGGCTGGCCGTCACCCGCTTGTTGGAAGCGGTCCGCCGGGTGAAGCCGGATATTCGCGTCTACCAGGCCTCGACCTCGGAGATGTACGGCAAGGTGCGCGAGGTGCCGCAAACGGAGACGACCCCCTTCCACCCGCGTTCGCCGTACGGGGTGGCGAAAGTCTATGCCTTTTTCATCGTGGTGAATTATCGCGAAGCCTACGGCCTGCATGCCAGCAACGGTATCCTGTTCAATCATGAATCGCCGCGGCGCGGCCTGCAGTTCGTCACCCGCAAGGTGACGGACGGCGTGGCGCGCATCAAATACGGCCTGGCCCGCGAGCTGCGCATGGGCAATCTGGAAGCCAAACGCGACTGGGGGTTCGCCGGCGATTCGGCGCGCGGCATGTGGATGATGCTCCAGCAGCCGGAGCCGGATGATTACGTGCTGGCTACCGGCGTGGAGCATACCGTGCGCGACTTGTGCGAGGTGGCGTTCCGCTACGCCGGCCTGGATTACCGCGATCACGTGGTGGTGGATCCCGCCTACTATCGGCCCGCGGAGGTCGCGCGGTTGGTGGGCGACTCCACGAAGGCGCGCACGCGGCTGGGCTGGGAGCCGAAGGTCAGCTTCGAGGAGCTGGTCGGGATGATGGTGGACGCCGACCTGGCGCGCGTGTCCCGGGAGCTGGTGGCGGTATGATCGATTGGACCACTGCGCGCGTATGCGTGACCGGCGGCTCGGGATTTCTGGGCACCGCCGTGACGGCGGAGCTGCGGCGCCGCGGCGCCCGCGAGCTCTTCGTGCCGCGCCGCGCCGACTACGACCTGCGCACCGCCGACGGCATCCGCCGTTGCCTGGAGGATGCCCGGCCGGAGATCATCATCCACCTGGCGGCGGTGGTGGGCGGCATCGGCGCCAACCAGCGGCACCCCGGCAGCTTTTTTTATGACAACCTGATGATGGGCGTGCAGTTGATCGAAGCCTCGCGGCGGGCCGGCGTGCGGAAGTTCGTCGCCGTCGGCACCATCTGCGCCTACCCCAAATACACCCCGGTGCCTTTCCGCGAGGAAGCGCTGTGGGACGGCTACCCGGAGGAGACCAATGCTCCTTACGGCCTGGCGAAGAAGATGATGCTCGTGCAGCTGCAGGCCTACCGGCAGGAATACGACTTTCATGGCATTTACCTGCTGCCGGTGAACTTATACGGGCCGCACGACAATTTTGACCCGGCAAGCAGCCACGTCATTCCCGCGATGATCCGGAAAATGATCGATGCCCGCGAGGCGGGCGCCCCCACCGTGACTTTATGGGGCGACGGGTCGCAGACGCGGGAATTCCTGTACAGCGACGATTGCGCCCGCGGCATCGTGCAGGCCGCCGAACGGTATGACGGCACGGAGCCGATCAACCTGGGCAGCGGCCGCGAAATCGCCATCCGGGACTTGGCCGAGCTGATCGCCCGTTTGGTCGGCTATCCGGGTGAGATCGTGTGGGACACCGCGAAACCCAATGGCCAGCCGCGCCGCTGCCTGGACGTCTCCCGCGCGGCGGAGTGGCTGCACTGGCGGGCGGAGGTCGACTTCGAAGACGGCCTGCGCCGCACCATCGCCTGGTGGGAAGCGCAGCGTGCCGCTAGCGCCGCGGGATCCGCTGCCGAATAGCATCCAGCGCCTGGTGCAGCAGCGTTTCCGCGCGTATGGCGGTGGCGGATTCC
>JAKPKV010000147.1 GCA_029553475.1 Armatimonadota bacterium | reverse complement strand
CGGATGAGGATGTGTGGAAGGGCGCGGCCATCGGCGTCCACGCAATGCAAGCGTCCAACCCATCCATCCCGCACACGCGCGTGGGGCTGCGCCCGATGCAGGTGATCACGATGGACGATGTGACGCTCGACGCATTCTGCTGGTTCCCCGGCGAACGCGAACCGCGCCGTCCGGTCGGCCTCGGGGTGCTCGACGTGTACACCGCCAACATGGTGTCGTGGGGTCTTGTGCCGGTCAGAAAACGCGAGGACGGCACGTCGGCAAAGCTGGACGGCCTCAAGCGCCGCTATATCGACGCGCACATTTTCTGCGGCCTCGGCATTGATCCAGCCGAGGGCGTCACCATGTTGCTGGAGCACGGCACCGCCGGCATGTCGCCGGATGAAGAGGATCGCATCAACAACATCCTCGGCACACGTCCAGACGGCGAGCCGTGGTTGCGCGTGAGGCGCTCCAGCACCAGCGGCGCACCGATTCTAAAGGGCATGTTCCGCGAGCGCGGGCGCGGGCGTCCGACGCATAAGGCGATGCTCGAGTCCGCTTGGAACCTGCTCCACAACGAAATGGCGACGCTACCCGCGCCGTCAGGCAAAGACTGGGACAACGCGCCTCAAGATCAGCAGGGCTGGGAGGCCGAGGATCGCGCGTTGATAAAAGCCTGCTCCGAACTGCTCGCTCGCGAGTGCCCCGGCGCAGTCGAAGCCCTCGCGCGTGCGCGTACACACGCGCTCACCTATTCAGAGCTGGATGCGGCTGTGCGCGAGGTGATCGCCCGCATGAACGGCCGACGCGGCCACGCGCTGGAGGGCTGGGAGGGATGCGGGTTCATCCGCCCGATGGTCGAGGTCGGCGGCGCGACGGTTGATCTCGGAGCGGCGGCGCGTGATCTGGCCGCCGGAGATCCCGAGCTAGAGGAGCGGTTGCTGGCCACGCTGGCAGCGCGGTCCATGCCGGTGCGCATGTCTCCGGTTGAAGCGTGGTTGACGGCGACCGCAGGTCGGCAGCTCAAGCGGTGGTCGCCATTCACGGCCACGCGCATACTGGGGCCTGAAACTGCACAGCGCGTCACGGTCTCCCCGCGCCGCCAGTTCACGGCTGTTGATGAGTTCAGCGGCGAGGCGTTGCTGTACTCCGCGCGGTGCGTGGATGAGGTCGGGCGCGAGACATACCTGCGCCCGGGCGATCAGCTTGATGTCTGGATCAACCCCTTCTCGCGCGGAGTCGCGCTGGTGTGCCGCCCGGCCGGCGAATGGGTCGGCGCGGCGGCGTACATGCCCGCCACCGCGCACGGCTCTGATGCCGGTCGCGGCAACATGATCGAACTCGCCAAGGCCCGCGCCGAACAGCGCGACCGGCTGCGCCCCGTGGTGGCACTCAAACAGCGGCGCGAAACGGCGCGACGCGCCGCCAACGACGCCGCGCAGATCGAGGC
>JAKPKV010000138.1 GCA_029553475.1 Armatimonadota bacterium | reverse complement strand
GACGGTCGTGGGGGCTCGGCCATCGGCACGGTGAACATCACCGTCACTGCGCCGCCGGCACCCACCTTTCAGACGGCGGGCACCGCGGTGAGCGGCACCGGCGCTATCACCCCGACGTGGCCCGCGCACCAGGCGGGTGATGTGGCCCTGCTGGTGGTCGAATCTGCCAACCAGGCGATCTCGCTGTCGGTGCCGGCCGGCTTTGTCGAAGTCACCGGCTCGCTGCAAGGCACCGGCACAGCGGGGGGCACGGCGGCCACCCGGTTGGCGGTATATTGGAAGCGGGCCACCTCCTCGTCCGAGGCCACCCCGACAGTCGCGGACTCGGGCGATCACCAGATCGCCCGGATTATCACCTTCCGCGGGGTGACCGGCACGGGGAATCCGTGGGATGTCACGGCGGGCGGCGTCGCCGTCAGTGCGAGCACCGCGGTGTCCATTCCCGGGGCGACGACAACGGTGCCCAACACCCTGGTGGTGCTGCTGGTGGCCAATGGGACGGATACCACCACGGCGCAGACGGGAAGCTGGGCCAACGTCGGGCTAACCAGCCTCACCGAACGTGCGGATAACAACACTTCCAGCGGCAACGGGGGCGGCTTTGGTATGGCGAACGGCGTGAAAGCCACCGCAGGAGCGTATGGCACGACGACAGCAACCTTGGCTACGTCCTCGGTACAGGGCCTGTTGAGCATCGCGCTTAAACCCTAGCGCACAGTCTGGGATGGGCGCGCCGATTTTTGGGATCATCGCGGCGGCATTCACTGGAACGACCAGATGTCCTTCAGCAATATTAAGGCATGTCTAGAAGCGGGTGACCAGGAGAAACTGCGCACACTTTTTACCACCCCCGAGCGCAAATCCGGAGAGCCGCCATACCCCACTGTGCTTCCCATCGGGCGCTTTGAACTGGACTTCGGCGCCGACGCCGTTCTTGAGCGCGGAGCAATCGCAGTTCGCGAGGGGGTGATCACCGTCACGCTCTCTAAAGCGGGGAAAAGTTATCAGCTGTATCTGTATATGGATATGCAGGCGCCGGTGGTGTGCATTGAATGTCCCGCGGCACTGGAGGCTCCCGCCATCCACCGCGTGCCCACCTGGGAATACGTGGGAGAATACCTAGCAGAGGTTTCCTTTGCCGCGCCGCACATGCTCGATACCAGCGAGCTTTTGGGTTGGGTGCAAACGCGTCCTGCCGACCCTCCTCTGTGCGTGGGATGTCAGGCGCAGGGACGGGAGTTATATCTCACTGCCGTCATCGGCGAAGATGCAGATAGTGCAGAGGCGCTCGCTCGCACTACCCTCGACGCCGCGACCGCCGAGGAGGCTCGCAAATTCCACGAACGCGCCACGGCCTGGTGGGAAGCTTACTGGAAGGCGGTACCCAATGTGAAAGTGCCGAATGAACGCCTTCAGTTCATCTATGATTACGGCATGTATAAATTCGCCGGCCTGACCAATCCTGCTGGCGTGCCCGCCACCCTGCATAGGCGGTTTTTGGGCGGGCTCGCTCGACCACGGCTGCACCGGCTGGGTCGCGCAGATGATGTATCGCTATTACCGGTATACGTTGGACACCGACTTCCTTCGCAATACGGCCTATCCGTTCATGGCAGGCGCCATGCGCGTCTATGAAGGCATGCTTGAACGTGACGGCAACGCCTACAGTTTGCCGATCAGTGTATCCCCCGAATACCATGCCGTCGGCTCGCGCTCGCCCTGGGGACGCAATGCCAACTTCCAACTCGCGTGCATCCACAGCCTGGCTGATGATCTGATCAAGGCATCTGCGGTGCTGGGGGTGACTCCCGAGCCGCAGTGGGCGGAAATTCGCGAAAAGTTGCCCAAAGCCTGCCTTATTACGAATGACGGCGGTACGCATATCGCCATTTGGGAGGGAGTGGAATTACAGGAAAGCCACCGGCATCACGCTCATCTCGCGGGCATCATGCCGTTCGATATCTTCGATATTAGCGATCCCTCCTGGCATTCGATCCTGCAGGACAGCCTGCAGCGGTGGATCTTACGGGGGCCGTGCTTATGGTCAGGCTGGTGTGTCCCCTGGGTATCGATGGTCCATTCGCATTGCGGCAGGGGCGAGGCGGCGGAATTTATGCTGGAGGTGTGGGAGCGTGTCTTTACCAATGAAGGCCACGGCACGCTGCACGATGCGCATGTGCCCGGATTAACGCTCTTTTACGGTGGAGGGTATTTCGGCGAACCGGATCCAAAGAAGGAAATAATGCAGATGGATGCCGGCATGGCCGCCGCTGCCGCCGTGCAGGAGATGTTGTTGCACACCCGACAGGGCGTAAACTTTATCTTTGCCGGAGTGCCGGCGCGGTGGCGAGAGGTGTCCTTCACCGGCATGCGCACTGACGGAGCCTTTCTGGTAAGCGCCACCCGCAAAAGCGGTACAGTGACTGATTTAACCGTGGAGAGCCCTCACGGCGGCATTTTTTTACTGGCCAATCCCTGGGGTGAAGAGCCGCTGGGCGTGACTGCCAACGGCGAAACCATGACCTATTCCGGCGACGTGCTGGCAATTCCCACTGCGGCAGGAGAAACGTATACGCTTGCGAAAGCGTGACGGTCGGGGCTTTGAGTGAGAAAATGGTGGAGATTCGCCCCTTCCCATGAAAAATAACAGTGACCTGGCGGAGTAGTGGCTGATTGGCTAACAGCCAGTTCGAGGATTCGGCCCCCGGCCCGACGAATCTACAAATTAAGCTGCGGAAAATCAACAGTCACCGGGTGGGAAAGCGGCTGATTGGCCTAATAACCAGTTCGGGGATTCGGCCCCCCACCAAGTTCCTCTTGTAAACGCCTCGTTCTTGCCGGAAATCCGTCGGTCACGCACGCTCAAATCGGCAGACCCGTGGTCTTGTCACCCCGCGCCAGCCACCAAAATCTCTCGCTTTGCGCCCATTCTCTCTGAAAGCCGTGGTCTTCATCCGAGACGACCACGGCTTTTGGCAATTTTTCTCTCTCTTTACGCTCGACGACCACGGGCCGTGGTCGTCTCGGTTTGAAATCGACTTGGAGGGGTCGGCTGTATGTTCTCACGTGCAACGGCGAATTTCACTACTTGAGAACACGTGAATGAGAAGGATTGCTTAATGATCAACGAGAATTGAATTCAGTACGACCAGGTACTGGACGAGTGCAGCGATATGGGGAAAATAGATGCCGAATCCAATATGGGAGTCATTTTGGTCAGACACTGTTAACCATGAATGGTGGAAGCGTCCTGCACAGGAAGTGTTACAATTCATAGACATGCAGTCTGTCGCGCAAAGGCCGAAAGTATTGGACCTTGGCTGCGGTCTTGGCAGACATGCGATTGCCTTTGCACTCGCAGGCTTCCAGGTCACGGCAACAGATGTGGCCTCGACAGCGATAAAGCATCTCGATCGATGGGCGGCCGAAGTCGGCGTATGCGTGAAGACGAAAATATGTGACATCCTGGATGATGAAACCTCTCAACCGGAGTACGATATCGTTCTCAGCTATAATGTTATCTACCACGGATACCGTGAGGATTTCGCTCGTGCAATTTCGTACGTACACTCCCTGCTGAAGTGCGGAGGGGTGTTTTTCTTTACCTGCCCTACACGACGGGATGGAAAGTATGGGCATGGTGAACAAGTAGCCCCCCACACATTCCTTTGTACGAAATCAATGACTCCTGGCGATATCCACTATTTTGCTGATGAACAAGATTTCGAACAATTATTAGAGGGTTTTCGAACGGTATCTCGTCATATCTATGAAGGATACTGGGATAATAATGGCACACAACAGCGATATTCAAATTGGACGGTGATCACAGAGAAAACTGAATAAGTATAATAACCGCAAATGCAATCAACAGCTTAGGTTCCCGAATTTCTGATGTTCCCAAGGGGTATTCGAACTATTTAGAGAGGGTTTGGGATGAGTCTACATTCCACCACCATATCTCTTGCGTAAACGCCTCTCTCTGGCCGGAAATCCGCCTTTCACGTAAGTTCACAGCGGCAGACCCGTGGTCTTTTGCCCACGCCGATACCCCGCAAATCCCCTCTCTTTGCGCGGTTTCTCTCTGATTACTGTGGTCTTTATTTACGACGACCACGGCTATTAGCCATTCCGGCGAAATCGCATGGCGAGTACGGGAGGAATTTCGGGCATATCATCCCAACGCAGTCCACCAGGCTTCACATTGGCTGGTGGAAATGATGGTTCTTCCAATCCATCCAGTACAAACCCTGCTGCAAGAGCCGTCTGCATGTAGATCGACAGTGGACGGTGGAAGTAATATTGCGTTTCTGCCTGCCCAACAATTCCGGTTCCTCGATAAGCGATAGGTGTTAGGTAGTGGGGAATTTTCACGCCATTTTGCTTAATGAACTTTCCGTCACTCTCGGATAATTCAGCGTACTTTGCCATACCCGGTGGTTGAAAACATGGGTGCATGATTGTGCAGATAAAATGGCCATTGGGCTTGAGAAGAGATGCGAGTGCACGAAATAGGGGGTCTATTTCTATCATATCCATCAGATTCATGGTCGCGACAGCGTGATCAAAGCGACTTTCCCCGAATTCGAGTAATCGGTGATAATCGGTACCATCAGCCACCTGGTATTCGATGGGCATCCCCGAAGGTGTGCGCTGCTGCGCACGATTGATAAACCGTTCGCTAAAATCAAACGCCACAACGCTGGCCCCCAACTCTGCCATACGGCGTGCAAAGCGTCCAGCACCGCACCCAACATCCAAGATCACCTGTCCGGAGATATCTCCTAACAAGCGTTCGGTTGTCGGCTCAAGCAGCACCTGTTGAAAGTCGTTGCCATCACCGATTTTATCGTCCCACCATTCGGCGATGGTGTCCCAGATGCGGCGTGTCTCACTTAACACTGTTGTACGATCTTCTTCAGGCATGACATCTCCTTGCTCAAATGAGACTTATGTAACTGCGGCTTGTTCGCTTGCGATGGCTAAGGCGGTAATCTCACGTACCATCGCTGATTTTCCAGCGATATAGGCCTGGCGATCATTGTGAAATTGCTTGCACAATGCTACTTTGTGTGCAGATAACCTAGTCACCCAATCTGGATGTGTGCGCATGAAATCACGAAAACTACGTTGTCCACGCAAAGCCACGGCACCGGTGATGCAGACATAGAAATGGTGAGGTGGCAAGGATTGTTTGCGCTGTGGATCGATCTGTATGAATGCCTCACGATCCAGAATCCCCAGGTTTCCCTGATGTATATAGCCTATTGTTGCAAGGCGGCCTCTAACCTGTGGGAACAACGACCGTTCTACCACAACAATAATATCGATAATCGGTTTCGCGGTCATCCCGGGACAGCAGTACTCCCGATGTGCTCGATTGTATATGAGATCTCCGCCAATGCAGGTTCCACGAATGCCTTCACCCGCGCGAACCAATATGGCCATTCAGCTTTATACGGTTGGACCAGGGTTACCTCGTTCACACAGCACTCCGTTTGTCGTGAGAAGAAGCTTACGCACAGCTTTCATTATACAATACTTCGTTGCGAATATCCAATAGCGTCATCACGGATTCGAGAACCAGCGAGATGGTTCGAGTATGGGATAATATCGTCCACCACTTCTCTTTCGTATAACGCCTCTCTCTTGCCGAAATCCGTCCGTCACGCACGCTCAAACCGCTAGATCCGTGGTTTTCATCCCCGCCGATACCCTGCCGCCCATCTCTCTTTGCGCTCTTTCTCTCTGATTGCCGTGGCCCCGATTTATCGGGGCGACCACGGCTATTTTCAGAGTTGGTGCCTCTCTGGTCAGAGAGAGGTTTTTACGCTCAAAATTCTATATGGGTGCTATTGGCGGTTATGGCCGCAAGCATGCGTGTGGTGACTTATTTACCACAGCAGACCAGGAACATTCCGCGTGGCGGTTCGAAATCGCCTTGGGTGGAAGGAGCCATGGTGTTCACGCAATACACGACTACTCATGAGGAGTATACTCTCTGCAATGGAGACCCCATGAAAAATTCCTGTGTGCTCCTGAACGTTATGCTCATCTGCTGCGTCTACCATGCGGAGGGGAAGAATGACCGTGAAGCCATCAGCTCAGACAGAAGTTAATCATCCCCAAGTTATACCTTGGGATGAATACAGGACAACGCTTCGGCGGTTGCTGATTACCTGGACGCGTGATATTGATGTCGCAGATGACCTGCTTCAAGACACGTATCTTCGTGTACAGGCCGGTTGGCATACCTATCGCGGAGGCGATCTGCATGCGTGGCTGGTCACTATTGCTAAGAATGTCTTTTATTCGCATCTCCGCAAACAGCGGGGTGCGGCAATCATCGATGAAACAGTCGTGGGCGACACATCCTCATGGGCGGGATCATCGGTGCATGTGGAGACGTTCGTCGTCCGCGAGGCGATTCATGCATTACCGCCGCATCTACAGACAGCGCTCATCCTACGGCATTTCGGTGAATTCTCCTACCAGCAAATCGCAGAGCGCTGCCATTGCCCGGTTGGAACCGCCAGACAACGTGTTTGGACGGCGATCCGTCGGCTGCGGCAGCAACTCGGCGCAGCCCGAAAGGAGCCAAGGAGCATGCATCACAAGGTGAATGGCATCCAATTACTCGAGTATCTTTATGGTGCCTTGTCGGCAGATCAACTCGAAGCCGTGAAAGCACAGTTGAAGGAGAGTGAAGAAGCGCGGCGGGAGCTACAGCAGCTGCAGGAGGTGATGTCATCGCTCAATCAGGTTGCAGGGGACTTCTTATTATTCTACCTGGTCGAGTTAGACGAAGATGGTGCTGCGACGTATTATACCTGGGGACGAATGAGAAACATGACGGAGCGGCCCCTGACGGAGTTTACGATGATCAATGCTACGGGAAGTATCTCGGACTTCGCAGCATTTCAAGGAGAAGTGGTGGCGCTTGAGGCGAAACCCTGGGAGCAAGATCCGACGCGCCTGGTCTATGTGGCCCATCTTCCTACTCCCGTCATGCCGGGAGATTGTTTTGACGGCATGGTGATCATGCACATGAGCGAAGATCGTCCGGCATTGCCCCGCAAGGCAATCAAGGTCGCCGACGGACGATGGCGATTCTCACAGCAACTGGGACTTGGGGCACAGCGAGATGCCACCATCATCATCCAGGGAGTACGACTGCCGTGTGGAGGGGAACTCCTTGCCGCGCATCCCCCGGTAGATTCAGTGAAGCAGGATCGTGCAACCACCGTCTTCTGGCGCTTTATGCCTGTGCCAGACCAACCGATAGAGATCAGGATAGAATACCGCCGGTAGTGTCTGGGGCAGTGAGCTGTTACTTGTGAATGCGCATCACGTCCCCCCTGTCTTCGCACGCTCGTAGGCTGCCAGCAGCTTCTCCGTGTAGTGATCAACTTGTCCGGAGCCGTTGTAGCCACGCACGAAGGCACGCCACTGCTTCTGCTCTAGCTTGGTGAGCAGTCCGTTGCCCCCCATCCAGGTGAGAATGGCGGCAAGCTGATTGGCTTCACTCTCCTCGAACGCATGCTTTAGCGTGTAGACGTTCGCATATCCGCATGCCTGATAATGATAGCCCATCATCTGGAAGAGCCCCCATGAGCACGCTTCGTACGCCGCCTTCTTGTAGCTCTCCCAATGCGCCGGATCGTTCGCGCTGGCCCAGTCGAGCACGTGCTGTATGCGGGTGTATTGGTTGGCGCCACTTTTGCCATACGGATAGGTGGTGGGATCCCAGCGAGAGCCACAAAGCCCCGGCAAGGCTTCCGCCAGTGGGCGTGGATCTATGCCGCGAGTGTGGAGTCGCTTCCACAGGACGTGGCGCTCGAAGAGGATCTTCACGCGACCGTCAGCGATGTAGCCGCTCCCGCCGCTTTCGACGGCGATCACGGCGCGAAGCGCGGCCGGCTCCAGTCCGTTTGCCACCGCGGCATCAACGATTTGTTGTCTGGTTAACTTCTTCATGGTTCACCTTCCTTCAACATACCGTATGACCCTAGTATAATGCCCACCCGAGGGATAGACAAGTGATCCAGTCGTTCTACGATGCCGCCGGCGGTTGGCGACCCTGGCGATTCGGTACGCGACTCGCGAGCCGTTGCCTCCCGATAGCCCAACAGGTAGGAATCTCTGCACCGGGAGGAGAATACTACTCCATCGGTGATGCCCAGCGTGATGACGGTCACCCAGAAGCGCGCCGATCTTTTCGGCATTGACCGTGCCGGGTATCTGCTCATGATGGAAATCAAATGGTAACCAGTGCATACGTACCGGGAGCGGCGCAGGCGCTGTTGCGCCGCGTCTACGGCTACGCCGCCTTCCGCGGCCCGCAAGAAGCGATTATCCAGCACGTCACCGCCGGCGGCGACGCCTTCGTGCTCATGCCGACGGGTGGCGGGAAATCGCTGTGCTACCAGCTGCCGGCGATGCTCAGACCCGGCGTCGGTATCGTCGTCTCGCCGCTCATCGCGCTCATGCAGGATCAAGTCACCGCGTTGAAAGCCCTGGGGGTCCGGGCCGCGATGCTCAATTCGGCCCTCACCGGCGCACAACGCCGGGCGGTGAAAGCGCAGTTGCGTACCGGCGAGCTGGATCTCCTCTACATGGCGCCCGAACGGCTGATGCTGGAGGATACGCTCGAGATGCTGGCCGACTGCCCGCTGGCGCTCTTTGCCATTGATGAGGCGCATTGCGTCTCGCAGTGGGGGCATGATTTCCGCCCGGAGTATCTGCAGCTCTCTGCGCTGCACGAACGCTTCCCCGGTATCCCCCGCATGGCGCTGACGGCGACCGCGGATGCGCCCACGCGCCGGGAGATCGTCGAGCGGCTCCACCTGCAGGACGCGCGCATCTTCGTCAGCAGCTTCGACCGCCCGAATATCCGCTACCGCATCGTGCTCAAAGACTCGCCGCGCCAGCAGCTCCATCGCTTCATCACCGCGGAGCACCCCGGCGACGCCGGCATCGTCTACTGCCTCTCGCGGAAAAAGACGGAGGAGATCGCCGGCTGGCTGCTGGAGCAGGGATTGGTCGCCCTGCCGTATCACGCCGGGTTGGATGCACGGACGCGGGAACGGCATCAGGAGCGCTTCCTGCGCGAAGACGGCGTGATCATGGTCGCCACCATCGCCTTCGGCATGGGCATCGACAAGCCGGACGTCCGTTTCGTCGCCCATCTCGATCTTCCCAAGAGCATCGAGGCGTATTATCAGGAGACCGGGCGCGCGGGCCGCGACGGCCTGCCCGCCGACGCGTGGATGGCGTACGGGCTGGCGGATGTGGCTATCCACCGGCAGATGATCGCCGGCTCCGAGGCCGACGACCTGCACAAACGACTGGAGCACCGCAAGCTCACCGTGCTGCTGGGGCTGTGCGAGACGGCGGGATGCCGGCGCCAGGTGCTGCTGCAATATTTTGGCGATGAATTGCCCGCGCCCTGCGGCAACTGCGATACCTGCCTGACGCCGGTGGAGACCTGGGACGGCACGCTGGCCGCGCGCAAGGCGCTCTACGTGGTCCGCCAGACGCGGCAGCTCTTCGGCGTGGGCCACCTCACCGATGTCCTCCGCGGGCACGACACGGAGAAGGTGCGCAAGTTCCGCCACCAGCACCTCTCGGCCTTCGGCAACGGCCTGGAACTCTCCGAGCGCGAGTGGGCGTCGGTCTTCCGCCAGCTCGTCGCCGCCGGGCTGCTGTCCGTCGATATGGAGCACCACGGCAGCCTGAAGCTGACCGCCGAGAGCGTGCAGGTGCTGCAGAATACGCGGATGGTCTCGCTGCGCAAAGACCCGCTCCCGGCGCGGAGCACGCCAGCGCGCAAAAAGGCCGCGCGCGCCGAGGCGGCCGCGCGCCTGGGGAATGATCCGGCCTCCAACGAACTCTTCGAGCTGCTCCGCGCCGCCCGCCGCGAGCTCGCCGCCCTGCACAAAGTGCCGCCGTATGTCATCTTCCACGATAAGACGCTGCTGGAGATGGCCGAACTGCGCCCGCTCTCGCGCGAGCAACTGCGCGGCATCAGCGGCGTGGGGGAACGTAAACTGGAGGAGTATGGCGACGCGTTTCTGGCCGTCATCGAGCAGTATGTGCGCGAGTAGCCGCCCCGTCCCGGCACTGACGGCGTCTCCCCCCACGCCTCCATCACCTGCTGCCCCGACGCCGTCAGGGCTTCGTGCCGGCTGAGACCACGTAATACAGCTCTTCCGTCTCCGGCAGTTTCAACACGGGCTTCAGTTTCGCGGCGTCGTAGCCCCCCATGGGGACGCCGACCAGGCCGAGGGCCACTTCTTCCAGCAGCACGTTTTGCGCCGAATGGCCGATCTCGATGGCCGCCCACTGGCGCGCCAGTTGTTCGTTGGTGCGCTGCGCGATCGCGGTCGTATCGGCGGCGTAGATGATCAGGGCGGCGGCGTGTTGCATCTGCGGCTGGGCGCCGGCGTTTGTGCGCTGGTCGCCGGGGGTCACCAGCTCCAGCGTGTGCCCGCGCGGGACATAGCGGTACGCCCCCGCGGGCAGTCCGGTCACGTGGCCGGCGATGAGATAGACGCGCAGCGGGTAGGACGCCATCGCCGAGGGCGCGGTGCGCAGCCCTTTGTTCGGCTCGGTAATCCCCTGCGCCGCCCACAGCAGCTGCGACACCTGCGCCAGGGTGAGCGGGGCGGCCCCATACGCGCGCGCCGAGCGGCGCTGCCGGAGAGCCTGCTCCAGCGTGAGCGGGTTGGTGTCCTGGGCCGCCGGCAGCGTCACTGTCGTGGGCGCGGGCGCCGGCGTCTCCTGCGCGGCCAGCTGCCAGCTATACACTACCCCCACCAGTACCAGCGCCAGCACGATGCTCACACGGATGCCCATCATGATCCTCCCTTCCCGATGCTAGACCGCGACGGCGGTTGAACAGCCGCGGACATTATATACCGTTTCGCCCGCCGTGGTGCAGTGAAGAAAACGCCTGTGACCCCGCAACAGTGTCAACACCCGCTCGCGCTTCGCCCTCACGGCACCTCCTGCGGACCGATGGGACTGGGCAAGGGTCTGCGACACGGCACAGCAAGAGGACGCGGCCTACAAGCCCAGTGCCTTGGCGGAGTTCTCGGTGAAGGCGCTGCATACCCGAATGTATTTCCGCACGGCGCGCTCTGATTTATGCCCGGTCTGCAGCATGATCACCCGTTCCGACACCCCGGCGCGGGCCGCGCTGGTGCAATGCCCGCTGCGCAGGCTGTGGCCGGAATAGCGCGTGGGATCGAGCCCCGCGGCCGCGGCGGCGCGCTTGACGATATCGGCGACGGCCCGTTTCGAGAGGCGCGCCGACGCCAGCTTGCCATGCCGATTGATCCCGCGGAACACCGCCCCCTCGGTCAGGCCGGCGGCCGCCACCCAGCGTTGCAGCGCCAAGACCGGACAGGTTTCCGCGTGCTCGCCATACGGGATGCCGACCCAGCGTCCCTGCCCCACCTGATCCGTTTTGCTCCGGCGGAGCAGGATGAGATAGCCCTCGTCGCGGAGATGCAGGTCCGCCAGCTCCAGCGCCACCAGCTCGGAGCGGCGGAAGGCGCCGGCGAACCCGACCAGCAGGAGGGCGGCATCCCGTACCCCCTGGAGCGTGGCCGGCAACGCCGTCACGATCCGGCACATATCCTCGGTGAGCAGGGCGTCCACCGGGGTGGTCGGGGCGCCGAGGGTGCGTCGCATGCCGCTCATCACGCCGCGCACGGCGGTACTCCGCGTCGGCGATTCACATCCCTGTTCCTTGTGGACGGCATTGATGGCGGACAGGTGACGGCGTACCGTGGCCATCTTCAAGCCCCGCATGGCGCAGGCGGTCAAGTAGCAGGCGACCGCTTCCGGTGACGCGGGTAATGCGATCAATCCATGGGCGTGACACCAGGCCTCGAAGGCGCGCCAATCACTCTGATATGATTGCCGGGTATTGGAGGCGGTGGTCTGCTGAAAGAATTTTCGCGCTTGGTCAATGACCGGCTGGAGGGAGAGAGCGGGAGTATCGCTGGCGGGGAGTGCCACCGGATCGGGCGCGACAGGAACAGGCGAAAAATTGACTTCCATGAACTGCTGGTTTTCGACAGTCAGAGTACGCCTTCGTGCGCAATGAGTCAAGTCGTCTGTCGGCAGACCGAGCGATTGCTTGTCCTGAGGTATATGCTTAGCACTCACGTTGATGCCCCATCGCGGCACCGTAGACGATGATGTGTGCAAGGAGACTGATAGATGAAGCGGCAATCACCCGCCCTGACTTCCTTGAACCAGCAGATCGTGGAAGCGAGCGCCATGCGCAGGCACTGACCTCGGCATCGCACGATCAGAGCAAGGAGCGCAGGGTGAACCAGCGTACACAGCGAGTACTTTTGGTCGAAGATGATGCGGACGTGCGGGAATTGTTGCGAATCGTCCTCGCACAGACCGGCTATACCGTGAACGCTGTTGAGGATGGGCAGTGCGCCAAAGCGGCATTACAGACCGCGTGCCATGATCTGCTGATCACGGATTATCATTTGCCGGACATCCAGGGCAATCTCCTCATCAGCTATGCGCGAAGCGTCTACCCGTGCCTCGCCACCCTGCTGATCAGCGCAGAACCCGGCGTGGCGCATATTGCCGCGCTCTGCCACGCGCATGCCTGGTTTGTGAAGGGTCAACCGCTTGCAGGATTTCTCGCGGCGGTGACCGCCGCCCTAGATCGCGCCGGCTGAACCGCGTTTGCGCGATGCCATCGCTTTCCGGGCCCACCTCTGCTTCGCATCCTGCGATGCTGGCGCCGACATCCCTGTCCGCGCTGGTACGTGTGCGGCGTCTGTTCCACGGGTCGCCTCCTGCGACCCGTGGCGAATCGCTTCTCGCCACTGCGTGGCTGGATTCCGCATTCATGCGGCATTGCACACCCGATGGCCTTGCGCAAACGCGGTTCCGTCGCCGTGATCTAGCCGCCGTGCGCTGAATCACGGGGGTACTGCTCGATAAACATCTGTTTGGAAGCTGTCCCTCTATCATCACCGAGGTGTATCCCGACCCCGGTGAAATGACACCGGCAACTCAAATACGCCAACAGGCAGGAGATTCCGTTCGTGGTAATGTGTGGACGGAAGGAGGCGGAACGCGAGGTCGTTGACCGAACACCCCCCGTATCCGGCGACAGCGTGCGAGAGCCTGTTTTTTCAGGCGGCGGCTGTGCGCCGGGCCTCCCCAACCGAGGCCCGTTCAATGATGTGCCCGGGAATGAGGATGTCGCCGTCAAGGTTCGTCTCCGACAACAGATGCTGCCCGACGGTGTCCAGCATCTCGGGCATGGGCACGGCAATGGTGGTCAGCGGCACCGCGCAGGTGGCCGATGCCGGCAGGTTATCAAATCCCGAGATAGAGATATCGTCCGGCACGCGCAGGCCGGCGTCGCGCAAACCGGCAATCAACCCTATCGCCAACATGTCATCGCGCGCGGCGAACGTTGTGCACCCCTGCTGGTGATAGAGCGCAACCATCGTGTGCGCGAGCTCTTTGCCTCGCTCGAAAGCATCATGGACGGTGTAGTCGGCTGATACGATATGAATGGCGAACGGCAGATCGGCTGGGAGCGGCTTTGGCAGGAAGAAGCGCAAGTCATGCGCGACGGCGATCGTCTGATGCTGGTGGCGGGAGAACAGGTGCAGCAGCTCCAGCACCACCTGCCGGCGATCAAAGCCGATGCGGATGGATTGGGCCACGTCCAGGCACGGCGGTGACCAGTCGTTGAAGTAATAGTCCACGAAGATGAGCTTGCGCGTGCGAATGAGGGGGAGGATGGCGGGGCAGCGTTCACAGACTTCGGCGGTGGCGAAACCGATGACGACGATATCGTTGATCTTCTTCCCGGCGATGGTGCGGAACGCCTCGTAGGCGGTCCCCTCGGTGATGGACTGGATGAGCACCGGAACGCCTGCATCATGGATCAGCTTGATGAAGTCGAAAAAGAATGCCCGCTGCAATTCGGTGAGGAGTTCGGTGTCGCGATGAATGACCACGGCCACCTGCCGCACGTTGCCGCGCACCATGCGCACGGCGTCCGCGTCCGGGACGTAGCCGACCGATTCGACGTATTCCAATATCCGCGCCTGCGTCTCCGGCGAGATTTTGTACTTGTCGCCATTGCCATTTAAGGTCAGCGAGACGGTCGCCTGGGAAACCCCGAGGTGACGGGCAATCTCTGACATTTTCATGGGTCTTCCCCCTCCTGTACCGTGCCGGCCGACGGCGGCATGCGGCACGGCGCGGTAGCCCTCGGTCACTCACTACTGCAGATTCGCACCCTCTCGTCCCGATCCTCCTGGCAGTGCGCACTGCACCGCCACGCCCATCACCCCTGCCAGCGGGGCTGATAGGTCCGGATCGCCGGGCCATGCGCGCCGTTTGTCCATTCGCGCGCCAGCATGGTGCCGGGCGCCGCGAACATGCGCGTGCCGTTCACGGTCAGATACGTCCCCTCGCAGGTGAATGCCTGGGTGGGCTGCCCATCCACCAGGCGCAGGTGGAGACACGGCGCGTCAGTGCGGATGGCATCCAGCACGATGTCGCGCGGGTTCCAGGAATTGGACAGGAACAGGTAATCGGTGAACGCGGGCGCATCAATACGGTACCCAAAGCCGGCATCGGTTACCAACGCCGTAATCGTCAGGGCGGGTGGGGTGGCGCCGGGGTACGGGAAGAGCAGTGAGCCATGCCAGCATGGGCCATCCCCGGTAGGACAGGTCGCTTTGTACACCGGCGCTGGCAGCAGCGTTTTCTGCGGGCCGGGCATCCAGCCTTCAATGGGATCCGTCATGCCCTGGACCACGTCATGCGTCCAGCCATCCCACTGCAAAGGCAGCAGCGCCAGATTCGCCGCTGCCCAGCCGGTCGAGTAGCCCCCCTGTGGCAGCGCCGTTATCGCGGTGGGCAGAAACTGCAAGCGCGTTTCCGCGCAATGCCCCGGCTGCGTGGTGAGCGCATCGAACAGCATCCAGTAGCTGCCTTTCACAAAGAGGAGATGGCGGAAGTGCGTGCCGGAGAACGCGGACGTGAAGCGCCCGGCGGAGGTGCAGCCAGGGCCGAAGGGATTGCCGGCAACGTAGCCGCCCTTATAGACGCCCACGGCAAAATCGTACTGCGCGCCCAGGACCAGGCGACTCGGGGTCACCGGCGCGGCCACCTGCTGATCCAGCCCATCCACACACAGCGTGCTATGGGCGCGGGTGCGGGCAAAGTTCTGATTGATCTCGCGCGCATCGAGCGCGCTGCAGCCGGGATCAACGATGAATTCACGCCCGAGCCCCGCGATCTCCAGCCCGAGCAAGCCGTAGTGACAGTGGCAATTGGCGTAATACCCCATATTCAGGCCGGCGTACAGCGCCTCGGGCTGCCAGCCGTCGCGCAGGAACAGGTATCCGCTGTTCCGATGGTGCCGGCTCTGCCAGGCGGGTTCGGGCGTGCCGTGCAGGATGAAGGCGGCGGTGGGGCTGTCGCCGGCACGGGCCAGCCATGCTGCCCCCTGCCGCACCATGCGGTCCCATGCCGGCGGGGTCCCCTGGCGATGGGGCGCCGAGACGCCATCCAACATCGCCGGCGTGCGGCTCCCGTAGTCGTCGCCAATCGCCGCAGCCAGCCCGAAAGGTTTGCAGGCGCTGAGGACATACACCAGCGCGCGCTCCATTTTGTCCGGATCGAAGCGCAGCCCAATGTCCGGACGCTGGGCCGCGAGGGCGTGCAATGCCGCGAAGGCCAGCCAGGTGCCGGCGCCGTAATGGATGGCCAGCTCCTCATGCGAGCCGTCATCCCGAATCTGGATCGCGAACTCTTCGTTGAGCCCATTGACCGCCAGCGCCTGCCAGCGTTCGGCCTGGCGCAGGAAGGGGAAGCTCAACGCCACGCGCAGTATACTCGCCAGCTCGTGCACGCGCCAGTTGCTGCCCAGCGCCAGATTCGGGATGAGCCCGGTGAGCATGTGGTCAACGGCGCGGAAGATGGCCAAGAAATCGGCGCCCGAGAATGCGGTCAACACCTCCGGGTCGGTCAGCGACGTGCTGATCTCGCCGCAGCGGGCGGCGGTGCACAGCCAGTTGTCGCGCGGCGGGAGGTGCGGGCCATCCACCCAGTACTGTGCGACGTAGTCGAGATAGTAGTTGCGCAGGGCGTCGAGATAGCGCCGATCGCCCGTCTGCCGAAAGGCCCGCACCAGCGTGCTGGAAAAGTCGATGCGCTGGACGATATACCACGGGGCACGCTCCCCGATGTGGCCGTCACTCGCCCCGAAGTACCAGTCATACGGCAGCCCCATGTCGCGGGCCGTGCCATTGACGAGCGGCATCCGATAGGCGCACAGGTCGTCAGCCCGTTGCAGCTCATCGGTGGTCAAGGGGGCGGGCGCGTGCCCGCCCCGGTAAAAGGACGGCAGCGTAGCGATCTGCGTATGCAGCGCGGACGTGATGATCTGCTCCCATTGCGCGGGGGCTGCCGCCTGCAGCGCGTCAGCCATCGCCGGGGTGACCAGCTGCGTGATACGAATGGGGGGCTCCGGGATATTGCTCATCGTGACAACACTCTTTCGTTCGCGTTGCCCATCACACCGGTGATGGGCTTTCTCGCGTCGGTGACGATGTCTCCCCGCCCAGGCGCGCTGCGTGGTCTGCCGGGTGGGGACACGGTATCGGAGGCAGGTGGCAATTCCGATGAAAAAATATTACACTAATACGCTACAGTCGGCAAGAAGATGCCCTTTACCGCCATCAGCCCGGCGGCGTACACTCCTGTGGCGCACCGACGGCACGCCTGCGAGGGAGGCGCAGTATGACGCCAGTAGACACCGCATCATCTGCTCTGCACGCGCGCGCACCGGAGGTGGTGACGCCGCTGCGGGTCGGCATGATCGGCTGCGGCAACATCTCCGACGCCTACGTCCGAAACAGTCGCCAAGGCCAACCGATGCGTGCCGGCTGGCGGGGGCCGTGGGGCGGTTGCCATACGCGCGATATGCTGAACTGATTCGATTTAGCTCGTGACAAACGCTTGGTTTTCTGGAGAAATCTTGGCCTCGAGGCTTGACAAAGCCCCTTGGGGATGGTACCATAGGCGACAAATGATGTTCGCGCAAACTGCCAGGGGCGTCGGCGCGGCCATCGCAATGGCGAACAGTCGTGATGATGCCTGCACCGCATCCCGACTGGTGAAGGTTCGCACTATACGGTGGGGTTCTACTGACAACACGCTGGCAGTCTGCGGCGAGAGTAGGCAGGGTAGCAGTCGCATGATCGGGATGGCCGACCTGTAACACGGTCTCCGCTCCCCATCATGCTGCACGACCCCCCTCGCTGTAGTGGTGTACGGCGTGCAACTTGCACTGCCCCACAGCTATCCATCCCACAGCACGTCGTTCACGCCGGTCACACCGGCGATGAACTAAAGCGTATTAGTACGGTGAAAAGGAAGATTTTCATCTGGCACAGTGCCCGGACGGTCTTCTGCGCGAGAGCTGAAGCGCATTAGTTTGGGGCGACACCCGAAGGGGAGGGCAGCCAATGAGGTGGCTCAGGCATGCATGTGCGAGTCTGGTCCTCTTGACCCTGGTCTGTAGCGGTCTGTCGGCGGCCTCACCAGCGCCGGATTTTCGGCTGCGCGACTGGCTGGGGCATGACTGGCAGCGTGAGCCCGTCACGTTTTCGCTGACGGCGGCGCAGGCGCGCCAGGCGAAAAGCGGACAGGCGCTGCGCGGGGCGAACGGCACCGCCATCCCGTATCAACTGATCTACGGCGCCACGGCCCACGATCTCCGGATCGCCTTCCAAACGGATCTGCCGGCGTATGCCGTGCGCGAGTTCCGCCTGGCGCCCGGCACAGCCAATCGGACAACCGATCTGCGCATCGTTGAGACGGCTGATGCGGTCGAGCTGACGAACGCGCAAACCGGCATTCGGCTGGCGAAGACGCTGGCCGCGGACCGGGGGCCGATCAGCGCGGTGCGCCTGCCGTCGGGCGCCTGGGTGGGCGGTTCCCGCGTGATCACCAAAACGCCGGTCACGGCGTATGCCGTGAAAATCCTCGCCCGCGGCCCGGTCTACGCCGAGGTGGTGTGCCAGGCGGCGTTCGGCCCAACAGCGACCTGGTCGCTGCGCATTCGCCTGTACGCCGGGGAACCGGTGGTGCTGATTGATGAAGCGTCCGCCATTGACGGCCCCGCGGTCACTTTCTCCCTGGACCTGCAGCGGCAGCTTAATCCGGATACCTTGCTCTACCGGTCTGGCATGTCAACCGGTGAGACGTATTACGGGCGCAACTGCACCTGGACGCTCGCGCCCGGCGAGGTCTACCGGCTGGAGCCGTGGCTGCGCTGGCAGGAGTCCATGCGGCAGGGCAACTATTTCGGCCTCTATCATGACGGCAGCGACGACCTGCTGGCGGTCGCCGCCCGCGAGGCCGGCGCGTGGGTTGACCCGTCGGTGCCGGCCGAGAAACGCGCGTGGCACCGGCAGTCGGTACAGTGCGACGCGCAGGGGGTGCACCTGGACTTCCCGCTGAAGGTCGGCCGGCGCAAGTGGATGTACATGACGCTGCCCGCCGAACCCTGCCTGGTGGAAGCGCGGGACCCCAAGCCGAATGCGGCGTCGCCGCTCCCCTACCGCTATCTCATTAAATATGGGCACTTCCCGCTGGATATGGTGAAGGAATACGTGCTGGAGTGGGATGCCAGCGCGGAAACGCATCCGCGCATGCTCATCACCAAACCGATGCTTGAACGCTACCTCGCGCCGATGCAAGGGCACCCCTACAGCATGGAAAAAGCCTTGCAGTATGCGCGGGAGTGCATCCACGTGTTCTTGAACCAGGGCGGGCTGCCCTATGGCAGCGCCCCACACATGCAGTCGCGGGTCGTGATCGAAGCCTTGATGTTCGCCGACACGGCCTTGCGCGACGGCGAAGGCACCCCGGAGGAGCGCCAGCGCCTGCGGGCACAACTGGCCTTTGTGGGCTACGCCATCAGTCGGCCGGAATACTGGTCTCCCGAGCGTGGCTATGCCGGCACGGCCAATATGACCACCATGGTGGCCGCCTACCGGCTGGCCGCCGGCAGCCTGCTGTCTTCGCATCCGCGTGCGGCGGACTGGCGGAAAGCCGGCATGACCGAGTTGGTGCGGCAGATGCATGAATGGTCGGATGACAATGGCGGCTGGCTGGAAGCGCCGCACTACGCCATGGTGTCGTACGACTTCATTCTCGGTGGCCTGCTCATGGCCTATAATAGCAGCGGCGACGAGACGCTCTTCTCGCCGAAGATGCGCCGGATTATCGAGTGGTTTGCCAAGATCTCCACGCCGCCGGATGCGCGCACGGGCGGATTCCGCCATCTGCCGCCCATCGGCAACACCTGGCTGTTCGAGCCGACCGGTGAATTCGGCATCTTCGCCACGCTCTGGAAGGAGCGCGACCCGCAATTCGCCGCCGAGATGCAGTGGATGTGGCAGCAGCACCGCTCGGCCACCTACGCGGGCATTGGCGGCTCCGGCCACAGCACCGGCGGCTACCGCAGCGTATTGTACGATGCCACCCTGCCGGCTAAAGCGCCGGCGTATGGCAGCGAGCTGTTCCCGAAGACGGGGGTCATCCTGCGCAGCGGCTTCCCCACGGACCGCGAAACGCAGCTCTATCTCATCGCCGGCACGAACCACGACCACTACGACTACGATTCCGGCAGCATCACCCTCTGGGGCAAGGGCCGGATCGTGGCGGATGATTTCGGCTATTTCGGCCAGGCGCCCATGCATGACCACAGCATGGTGGAGTCGCCCATCACCGGCGGCATCATGCAGATCGAGCGCTTCGCGCCCGCGCCGCAAGCGGACTATGTGCGCGGCGTGGCCGGCGGGTGGACGCGGCAGATCCTCTTCATCAAAGATGCCGACCCGCTGGCCCCCAACTACTTCATCATGGCCGATAGCCTGAAGGAGCCGGTGGCGGCGACCTGGCGGTTGTGGTGCACGGCGCAGGCCGTCCGTTTGTCGCCCCAGCAGGCGCTGATCGTCGGTACAGAGGATGTGGATACCGATCTGTTCTTCCTGCAGCCGCCCGGCATGGCGCTGACAACGGAGGATTACAGCGTGAAAACCTTCGGGCTGGGTGCGGATGGGTATCCCGGCATGCAGACGCTCACGCAGACCGGCGTCATCGCCACCCTGCCCGATGGCGCGGCAGTGAGCGCCGTGCTCTATCCGCGCTTGAAGACCGAGGCTGCGCCGCGGATCACGGCCCTGGCGGGCGGCAAAGGGGTGAAAGTCGAACATCTTCGCGGCACCGATTATGTCTTCCTGGCCGCAGCCCCGTTCACCTATGCGGACGGCGACACGACGTTCACCGGGACCGCCGGGGTCATCCAGATCCGTGACGGTCAGGCGAC
The DNA here is from genome assembly GCA_029553475.1 of Armatimonadota bacterium. Lineage (GTDB taxonomy): Bacteria > Armatimonadota > Hebobacteria > CAIYQO01 > CAIYQO01 > JAKIYB01. Next base: position 79,198 of record JAKPKV010000138.1, on the reverse strand, counting down.
GCTGATCCTCCCGGCCCCCGGCCAACTGGCCGCCGACGGACAGCGGATGACGAAGGAGTGAGGATGCATCCCAAACCGAGACGCCCGGCTGCCAGATGCCCTGCAGCCTGATCGTCTCATGGAAATAATCGCCTGATCCCAATGCATGATTTCGTGAAGGAGGTGTGTATGTCCACTGTGAAACGAGGGTTTACCCTCATCGAGCTGCTGGTGGTGATCGCGATCATCGCCATCCTCGCCGCGATCCTGTTCCCGGTGTTTGCGAAGGCCCGCGAGAAGGCGCGACAGACGTCCTGCCTGAATAACCAGCGCCAGATAGCCCTGGCAATCCAGATGTATACGCAGGATAACAACGAGAAATTTTTCCCCGACACGGGCTCGCAGTCCTGGTCGGCCAGGCTGGCCGCCTATAACGAACCCAGTCTGTATGACTGTCCGACGCTCTCCGGCAAAGGGAATAACACCAAGCCGGAGTACGGATTCAATTGCTTCCTGTTCGATCGTGCGCTGGGGAAAATCTCGAAGCCGGCGCAGACGCTGATGGTGACCGATTTGAGCCGCCCCCACATGAAAGGGAACTTCGCCATTCAGATCAGCGCCATAGAAGCCTGCTTTGATGACCGCCACAACAATACGCTGATTGCCGCGCTCGTTGATGGCTCAGTGCAGACGGTCTCCGTCCCGGCGGGCACAACCAGAATTACCGCACTGCAGAATAACGGCATCACCATTGTAGTCGGTGATGGCACCTTGCTAACGTTTTCGCCGGGCACTGACACCGGAGAAGGACCGGATGCGATAAACATTAACGCCGATTCAGGATACACCGGTGGAAAACTCAGGCTGCATAATGCGGCGGGGCATTCTACGTCTTGCCCGTATCAAAGTGGAAATTGTGCCACCGAATGGGGGGGATACTGGTACAACGCGCTCGGCTGGAATCTGGTAGATGGCGCAACGCCAACGTCCGGTTATCCCGTGAATTTCGTCATCTATCGTCGGCAAAATTATTCACACCTCACTCCGTTGCGTGTTGAGGTGACAGGCCTGAAGCCGTCGGCGCTGTTGACGAAATTGCGTATCTGGAACTGTGGACAAACAGGGTTCCTCGAGAGTATGAATTTCGACTCCAGCAAACTGAAGCTCCGCGTTGAGTCCCGTGCCAAGACGGGGACCGGAAGCTGGCAGGGCACAAATATGGGCGATCCGAAATTCACCGCGGTTGCGGGATGGGTCGAATATGCCGTGCCGCCCACCGCCGGTGAAGACATTGCCATACAGATCGAGCAGGTCAGCTCGCCGACAGTTTGGTCCTGTGCCATCGGCGAGGTGGAGTTCTACTGCGTGAAATGATCACGGTGGACGGGACATCGCTCGGTGCCCCGACCCGTGCAGGGCTATCAGGAGGTTTGCTATGAAAAGTCGTATACGCGCATTTACCCTCATCGAGCTGCTCGTGGTGATCGCGATTATCGCTATCCTGGCGGCGATCCTCTTTCCCGTGTTTGCGAAAGCACGCGAAAAGGCACGCACGAGCACCTGCCTCAGCAACCAGCGCCAGATTGCCATCGCGCTGCTGATGTGCGCCCAGGATAATGGCGAGGCGTTCCCGCCCGATTCGGAAAAGCGTTCCTGGGCGACCTATCTCAAGTCATATAATGAACCCACCATCTACGATTGCCCCAGTGAAGACTTGAAGGGCAATAACGACCGGCCGGAATACGGGTTCAATATCCATCTGTTCGATACCGCCCTCGGCGATATCAAGGAGACTGCCATTACCCTGCTCCTTGCCGACCTGTCGGTGGACAGAGACGGCACATATCTCGCATCGAATCCGAATTCCTGCATCGCGCGCAATACCGCTGACAATAACCTGTGCGTCGCCGCGCGCCATAATACTGGCGCGGTGTGCACGCTCGCGGACGGTCATGTGGAATACGTGCCCGCGAACGCCGATGGGAGTATCGGCGACGCCATCCGCGATAAGGGATGGCTCCTGACCGGCGTTGACGGTAAACCCTGGCTGATGGTCAAGCCGTTAAGCAACATTGATCAGGCGGTGGTTGACCTGACGCCCTATGGCACCGAGGGATTCTGGAACTATGACGACTTGACGTTCGGGTTCTTCAAATTAGCCCCGCAATGGATGGATGCCTCGACGCTGAATGTCATGCCGCTGCTGCCCGGTGAGACCGCCCCGTCGCAAAATGAAAGCTGGTGGCAACCCAAAACGAGCGCCCCCCCGTGGAAAATCAAAGCCAATACCAACGCCGTGAGAGGTTGGGCGGGCGGCGATATGACGATCCGTGGCATCAATCAGCTCGGCATCTTGGCGTGCGGGAAGACGGAAGGCAGGAATGCGGCGGGCGCCGAAATGCGCCTGCTGGTGAAAGACGATACCGTGCATACCGTGACGATCGGTGTCGCCATGCACGCTGAGTCCTTGAGTCGCAACTACACGCTTGCGGGGTATGACAGCTTCGCCGCGACGACGCCGCGCGTGACGACGACCTACAAAGGTTATAACCCGGTGGCCGCCGGCGTGACAAACACGGTGCTGGTCGGCCGCATGACCTTTGCCGGCAGCTCACCGGAGGGTGGAGAGGTGAAGATCCGCTTCTCAACGCCAAACCCGGGCCACGTCGTTGGCCTGACCGTGGTCCTGTTCGACTGAGCGCGACATCACTGTCCGCGCGCCCTGGGGGCACGTCTCGGCGCCCCCAGGGCGTGTGTTCGCGCGTTATCGCCCGTAAAGGAGTTGTCCACATGTCTCGCGCTGCGTTTCTCATGATGCTGGTGACCCTGCTCGGCTGCGCCATGCTGGCGTCGGCACAGATGCGCGTGCCCCGCGATGGCAAAATCACGCTGGTTGATCACGGCTATCGCGATTGGGATGCCGAAGTACTGCACTATCGCGCCGATCCCGCCGCCTTTCCCGCCGGGAAAGTGGTGCTGAAGGATGCCGCCGGCACGGAAGTGCCGAGTCAGATTGATGATGGCATCCTCTCGTTCGTCGCCGCGCTGCCCAAGGGGGGCAGCGCGACCTATACGCTGGCGCCCGGCACGCCCGATCCGGCGCTGTCGTCGCTGCGCGTGTCCACCGAGGGAGACCAGCTCGTCCTGGCCAATGCCTGGCTGGCCGTGCGCGTGCCGAAGCCGGCGGAGCGGACCCTGGCGGCGCCGGTCGCCGCCGCCGGGGTGCCGGCGCCCCTGCAGGGATGGCGGCACGGCGATAGCCCGTGGATGGGGGGATCCCGGCTGCTCACCGACCGTCAGGTGAGCGCGTACCGGTTCGCGTTGGTCAAGCGCGGCCCGGTCTGCGTAGAATACGAGGCGCGCTACCAGTTCGTCCCCAAAGGCGAGTATGTGTGCCGCATCGTCGTGAGCCACGGGTTGCCGCGGGCTGAAGTCATCGAAGAGTTTGATTTTGGCAGCATCACGCCCGGACAGGATTTCCTGCTGCTCGAAGTGCAGAAGGGCATGGCGGCCGCCACCTTCGGCATTGCCGGGGGCAGTATCCAGCGCGCGCCGCTGGCCCAATACCTGGCGCCGAAGCTGAAGGACGGCACGAATCCGCCGGCGCCGGTGGGAGGTGATGGCGCCACCCCGCTGCCGCCGCTGCCCGAGCCGGGCATGGTGCTCCTGGAGAAGATCGGCCCCGCCGTGCGCTTCGGCGGCCTCATCGGCGGCGTCGAGCTGCGCGGCGCGGCCGAGAACGATCAACTGCCGGATGCCCGCGTCGCGGTCGTCCCGCTGCATGCGGGTAACTGGCGGCGCGCGATGGTCCTCACCGTCTGGCACCACCCGCGGAGCGGCGTCGTGGTCGCCTTGCCGATCAGCGTGCGCCCGGTCACCTGGTACGCGGAAACCACCGACGATATCTCGCCGTTCTCCACGCACGAGCATGATTCCGGCCTGGCCCCCAGTTATGGCCGCCGCCAGTGGGCGTTGGATTTCAGCGCCCACCCGGAATCGCTGCAGGAGCGCGTCGGGTATATCGGCCTGGATACCTACAAGGAATGGGTGCTCGACTGGCCGGAGAAGACGCCGGCAACGGCGTACCCGCGTGCCTGGTATACCAAGGCGGATATCGCGCGGCTGAAGCCGCTGCTGGCGCAGCATCCCGATGGCGAGATGCTGGCAGGTTACTATGTCTTCAGCGGCAAGACCGAGCATGCCGTCGCCCAGGCGCAGGCGGCGATCACGGGCACGTTCAGCTCGATGAGTTATCTGGGCAACTGGTATGTGTCCGGGTGGTCGCACTATCGCCAGTCGCAGATGTTCGGCGGCTGTGCGCAAGCGGCGGACAGCGCGCTCGCCTGCCCTGATCTCCCGGCGGACGTGCGCCGTGATCTGCGGCGGACGCTCGCGTTTATGGCGTATCTGCTCTCGAATCCTGATTTCAACCCACGCGGGGCCGGCGTGCATTTGGGCAACAACAACATGTCCATCAATCGCACCTGCGCGCTGGCGTATTACGCCAGCCTGCTGCCCGACCATCCGCAGTATCAATATTGGATGGACAGCGTCACCGACTTTGTGCGGATGAAACTGGGCACCCACTTCGCCGTTGACGGCGCCAATCTGGAATGCCCCACCTACCAGTTGTATGGGCCGGCGCGCTTCCTGGATGACGCGACCACCATCATCCGGAACACCGGTGGTCCGGACCTCGCCGCGTATCTGGCGCTGAACGTCGCGTATCTGGCGAACCTGACCATGCCCGATCCGCGCATTGACGGCCGCCGGTTCATCCCCGGGATGGGCAACAGCGCCAATATGCTGGAGAGCTACTTCGGCATCTCGCTGCGCACGGTGGAGCGCGCAGATCCGGCGTTGGCCGCCCGCATGCTGTCCATCCACACGCTGTGCTGGCCGACGGAGCCATTGAACGGACTTTCCGGCAACCACGCGGGACAGGTGCTGCGCTACCTGCCGGACATCACGGCAAAGCCCGCCGATCTGACGACCACCGTGATTCCGACGTACGGGGTGGTCTTCCGCGCGCACTTCAATACGCCGAATGAAACGGCGATGCTTTTCCGCGCCGGCATCAACTGGGGACACTGGGATGGCGATCCGCTGAATACCATTCTCTATGGCAAAGGCGCGCCGCTGTCTCCGGGCACGGGATACCAGTACTACGGCGGCGCCGGCAATGAAAAGAACACCATTTACCATAACCAGGTGAAAGTGGGCGCGTACCACCAGCGCGAGATCGAAGGACGCGTGGATAGCGCGCTGGCGGATTATGGGTGCGGCCCGCATGCGGATTACGCCATGGCCAGCCGCTACTACCCACCGGAGGTGTTCAAAGATGGGCGCGGCGCGATGGCCTGGAACCGGCAGATCCTCTTCCTGAAGAGCCCGAATCCGGACGGCGCGACCTATTTCGTGATGCGCGACACCTTCCCCGGCGGAGAGGGGCGTCCGACCTGGTGGACCTGGATGAACCTGGATGGCGCTGAACTGATCAGCGTGGACGGCAAAGGCTTTGATCCGGCACAGGTCCCGCAGAACAAGCTGGTGCCGGAGGCACAAATGCCCACGATCACCGGCAACCACCTGGAGATGAAGACCCATTATGGCGCGGGCACGCACTTCTGGTTCGCCGGCGAGCCGCTGCCCATCCGCATCCGCATGACCTGGACCTACTGGCAGGGGGGCCGCCTGGGCCTGAATGGTGACCAATTCCCGAAACTCGCCACCAATGAGCAGAAGACCACCGTGGAAGCGATGGCGGAGCCCGGTGCGGAGTACTTCTACCTCGTCTATCCCCATAAAAACACCGAAGCGGTGCCGCGGGTGGCGACACTGGCGGAGGGCGCCATGAAAGTCATCACGCCCGACGCGACCGACTATGTCTTCGTCAGCGAGACGCCGCTGGCGATCGAGCAGGAGGGGGTGGTCTTCACCGGCAAGGCAGGAGCGGTGCGCATCTTCCCGGATCACGTCGTCTTCTGCATGACGAGCGGGAATGGCCGCATTGGGTATAAGGGGTGCATTTTCGAAGGCGCCGGTCCGTTCGAGCGGACGGTGAAGATCGCCGACCTGCGGGCGGGGGTCACGGCGGTGCGAGATACCGATGTCAAGGCGGAACAGCGCGCTGACCTTGGCGAGCAAGTTATCGTCCGTGGGGAGGGGCCCTTCACCGCGCAGCTGGATGGGCAGACCCTGCGTATCGCCACCGACGGGCGTGCGCGCGTGCTCTATATCAACAAGCCCGCGTGGATGTGGCGGCCGCAATACCGCATTGATGGCCAGGAGTGGATGGCCTGCTGGACGGATTACCCGAGTAGTGGCTGGGGCACGTATGCCAATACGCATCTCATCGCCGTCGCCGTGCCGGCCGGGAAGCATGTGCTCACGCTGACCGACCAGGTCTTTGTGCCCGTCTGGACACGCCAGTTCACGCCGACTATCGCCGCGACCGTGCGGTAACATCCGGCACTGTGCCGTGACGGGGGCGGAGCGTCATCGAGGGTATCGCCATGTCGGGTGCGTGGAGGGGGATGACACGGGATATCGGCCTGCTGGTATGGCTGTTGGTCATGCTCGCCGGGGTGGCACGCGGCGAACCGGCACCGCTGGTGGCGAATGCGGCCGCGTCAAACGCCTTCATCACCCGCGCACTGGCGGCTGGCCGCTGTTTCGCCGTTGACACGGAAGTCGACACCGAGGGTAAGCTGCTGGCCGGGGTCCCGGAGGACGCGCTGGACCCCGGCCAGTACCGCCTGCACGTGCTGCTGGCCCGTGCCCCGCTGGGCGACGCCTTCAGCCAGGGGGTCGAGGTGACCATCACGGTGAATGGCGACGACCACCCGGTCAATCCCCTGATATTTGCCATGCCGGATGAGTTTGTTGACGTGCCCGTAGATTTTCTCGTCACCCCGGGACAGCGTGACCACGCCTACGCCATCACCTGGCGGGTGCCGGCGGCTGTGCGCAAACAGCACAAGACAGCCGCGCGGATGGCGAACGACGACGACCCGGAGGCGAACGACATACTCCCCGCCGATCTGGTCAACCGTCCCACCCCGGCCGCCGACGGCAGCATCAGCATGGCCGATTTGCCGAAGCTGCCCTATAACCTGGCGGTCTGCGGCGTGCATCTCGAACGGCTCAGCCCGTTGCGTCTGACGGTGCACACCGACAAGATGGTGTATAAGCCCGGCGAGGAGGGAACGGCGACCATCACGCTGACCAATGTCGCGGATACGCCGGTCATGGCCACCTTCACCGCGGCGTTATGCTTCGGGGTGGAGGGACGGCAGGAACTCGCGGCCAGGAAACTGGCGGTGCCCGCGGGCGGCAGCACGACGTGGTCGGCGCCTTTCAGCACGACGGGGCTGCGCTGGGGCGCCGAGGTGACGGCCAGCGCCACGGTGGAGGATGGGCGCATCGCCGCTGGACGTATCGTCGTCGGGGTGACGAACAATTTCTTCGAGGTGGCGATGCTCGGGGCACAGGCGATCAATCACGGGCGCACCTGGAAGGACCCGGCGGTGGCGGATGCCTGGGCACAGGGCTGGCGCGAGACCGGACAAACGGGCTGCGAGTGCTTCTTCTGGGCGCCGTGCGATTTCAGCGATTTCACCCCGGAGCTCGAAGATTTTTTCAGCGGACAAACCCAGTATACCCACTCCATCAGCGGCACGCGGAACCTGCTGGCGGCGCTGCATGCGCGCGGCATGGTCGGCACCGTGTATGCCAACCTGTGGGGCACTGATGGCGGGGCGGGATTCGAAACGCTACGTCAACATCCGGAGTGGTTCAGTGCCAATGTCCAGTATGCCTCGGACTACCTGGAATTCTGGCGGTTGATGGAGGAGAAGAAGGTCGCGCCGATGCAGCAATGGTGCGAGACCACGCTCATCCAGGAGCCGGAAGTCACCGCCGAGGCCATCGCGCTGCACGCGAACGAACTCATTGCCAGCCACAGACAATTCGGATGGGACGGGGTGCGCTATGATTCGTACTATAGCACACCCTGGACGAAGTGGGCGACCAGAAAAACGCGCGACCTGGTGACCGCCGCCGTGCCCGGCTTCCAGTTCGGCTATAATACGTTTCCCGGCGCCGATGCGAAGGTCGGGGCGCTGGCGGCGATGTATGACGGCGGCGGCATGGCCATGCTGGAATATATTCGCCTGGAGGATTATCCGAAGCTGCAGGATTACCTGGCGGAAATCTGTTATAACCGCAGCATCGTCTGGCCGTCCGGCGGGCATATCGGTCCGATTTACCGCCTGCCGGCGCCGCAGCCGAATCAGCCGACGATGGCGACCCCCATTGATGACGTCGTGGTTTCATCCGTGCTGCTGGCGACCGGCGCGCATCCCTATTATTATCCGCCCGAGCGCGCCATCGGCCAGCATCCGCGCTTCGCATTGCGCTACAGCGAGTACCTGTGGGATAACCGGATGCGCGAGCTGGCAGATCCGGGGTCCGTGATCCGCTTCGGCAATGGCGCCCAACCGTTCCAATGGGAGGCGCTGGCCCACACGATGACCCTGGACGGGCAGCGCCGCCGGCTGGTCATCCATGTGCTGAATATTGCCCCGGACTATCAGCTCTTCACGAACCTGGCCCAGCGGACGCTGCCGCCGCTGCGTAAGCTGCCCGTCACCATCACGCTGCCCGCCGGCGCCCAGCTCACCGGCGTGTGGAACCTGTGCCCGGTGCCGGATGCCCATCATGAGCGGCTGGCCGCGCATACGGCGGGCGATGCCATCACCGTCATCGTGCCGGAAGTGCGCTTCTGGAACGTCCTCGTGGTTGAGTACACCGCACCGCAAGCGCTGGCGGAAAAACCGACCATGGCGGCGATCATCGCCAGCTGCATCCAAGATTGGTACCTGGCTGGGCCATTTCCCAGCCAGGGCAAGACCTGCGATGGATACGATGCCATCTATCCCCCCGAACGCGGGGTGGACCTGGCCGCGACGTATTCCGGGGACAAGGACGCGAAAGTCACCTGGCAGCGCACCAGCAAGCCCGGTGATCCCCCGCTCGGGCCGGGTCCCATTGACCTATACTCCCGGTATCCGCCCGGCGAAGACCGGTGCGCCTATGCCTATACGCGGGTGGTTTCCGACCGTGACCGGGAAGCCTTGCTGCTGGTCGGCAGCGATGATACGATCCAGATCTGGCTGAACGGGAAACTGGTGCACGCCAACCGCGTCTTTCGTGGCGTCAATCTCGATAACGACCGGGTGCCCATCACCCTGAAGAAAGGCGTGAATACGCTATTGCTGAAAGTCTGCAGCCACGACGGCGGCTGGGGCTTCATCCTCCGGCTGGCGGAAAAAGACGGCGCACCGCTGACCGATGGGGTGCAGTACGGCTGGAATGCGAACCCCTGATGCGGTGTGTACGGCGGTGCGGCGGCCCGGCCATCGGACAGGTGATTGCCCCTGGGGGAGCGTGTGACGCGTGCGGTTGACGGCCCCTCCGGCTGATATTATAAATTAAGGAACGCTCGGCTCATACGGGGCGGGGCATTGCCGCGGGCGCGCGCTGGAGGTATCCCGCCAGGAAGGCCCCCTGCAGCGCGCAGACGTGATCGAGGAAATGCACGCCGTCGCGGTAGATCTCGCCGGGAATGGCGGCGGTGAAGCCGCGCAGGTCGGCGATCTCCACCCCCGCCGCGCGCATCAGGTCGTCGGCGAGGGCATTATACGCGTCAATGTCGCGGTTGAAGCGATAGAATGGGCGCGTATCAATGTTATGCATCGCTTCATCCACGTCGGTGGTCCGCACCCAGATCAGCCGGCCGCACAGCCCGCGCGCCAGCGGGAGGATGCGCGCGAGGTTCGCCGCATACGTCTCCGGCGGCACCTGCTTCGCGCCCGTCGCCGGGTCATGGCGGATATCGTGCAGCCCGCAGTTCAGCAATAGTACGTCCGGGCGCGGGACGTCCGCGGCGGCCATCGCGTCCAGATACCTCAGCACGGCGGTGGAATCGCCGCCGTTCGCCCCCTGCGCGCGGACGGCCTCCGGCAGCCAGGCTTCCTCGCCGCTTTTGCGCGCGTAGCGGTACTGGTCGCGCGCGAAGGTGTCCAGATGCGGCCCATAGCCCAGCGAGATGCTGTCGCCGATGACGAAGAGAAAAGGTAATGCCATAGTTGCGCTCCTTGCATGTCTCTTCGACACGCCGCCTCCGATTCCTTGCCGAGTGGGTGCACGCAAAAACTGTGAGACAGCACTGATGCTTCCCACCGCGGCGCTCCCCTCTCCCCCCGCCCCCCTCCCCACTCAGGGGAGGGGAGCGCCGGTCGAAAGGAAGCTCACAAGCTTTGCGTTCACCTTGCCGAGTCGGGAATTGTCGCCGCATGGGTGACGTGGTACAATAGCCCGACGTGAAAGGAACCCTCATGGAGCAGTTACTCAGACAGGTAGACCCCGACGTCGCCGACATCCTCGACCGTGAATTGGACCGCCAGCAGCACACGCTGATCATGATTCCCTCGGAGAATTATGCCAGCCGCGCGGTGATGGCCGCCACCGGCTCCATCATGACCAATAAGTACGCAGAAGGGTACCCCGGCGCGCGGTATTATCACGGCTGCGAATTCGTGGACCAGGTGGAAACGCTGGCGATCGCGCGCGCGAAAGCGCTGTTTGGGGTGGACCACGCGAACGTGCAGCCGGTGAGCGGCACGCAGGCGAATATGGCCGTCTACTACGCGCTGCTGGAACCCGGCGACACCGTCTTGGCGATGGCGCTGGACCAGGGCGGCCACCTGTCGCACGGCAATCGCGCGAATTTCTCCGGCCGCACCTATCGCTTCGTGCCCTACGGCGTGGATTGCGGCACCGAGCAGATTGATTACGACCGCCTGGCGGAATTCGCCCGCGAGTTCAAGCCGAAACTGCTGCTGGTCGGCGCCAGCGCCTACCCGCGCACCCTCGATTTCGCGCGATTCCGCGCCATCGCCGACAGCGTGGGCGCCTATCTGCTGGCCGACATCGCCCACATCGCCGGGCTCGTCGCCGCCGGCGAGCATCCCAGCCCGGCGCCGTATGCCGACGTGATTACCAGCACCACACATAAGACGCTGCGCGGCCCGCGCGGCGCCATCATCCTCTGCCGCCGGGAACTGGCGAAGGCCATTGACAAAGCGGTCTTCCCCGGGGTGCAGGCCGGTCCGCTCATGCACGTCATCGCCGCGAAAGCGGTGATGTTCAAGGAAGCGATGACGCCGGAGTTCAAAGCCTACCAGCGCCAGGTCATCCGCAACGCGCGCGCGCTCGCGGAGACCTTCCTTGCGCGCGGTTTTCGCCTGGTCTCCGGCGGCACGGACACGCACCTGATGCTGGTGGACGTGTCAAAACAGGGGCTCACCGGCAAACGCGCGGCCGATATCCTGCGTGAGGCGAACATCATCACGAATTTCAACACCATTCCTTACGATGCCCAGCCGCCCACGCAGGGCTCCGGCATTCGTCCCGGTTCGCCGGCGCTCACCTCGCGCGGCATGGGCGAAGCGGAGATGGCGCAAATCGCCACCTGGATCGCCGACATGCTAGAGCAGCCGGACGATGCCGCCCTGCGCGCGCGGATCAAAGACGCGGTGATCGCGCTCTGCGACCGCTTCCCGATCTACGACTACCTGTCACGCGAAGGCGAATACGTGTAAACACCTCGTCGGTGACCAAACACACAGCGCCCGGGCATCCACCCGGGCGCTGTGGGCTGGAGGACTCTCCCCTCCTGTGCGCGGCGCTTTCGTCCTGAACTCCTGCACTGAGTCCCCCGCTCCGGCATCCTGTCGGAGGATCGGTTCACCGGAAGGGCATTCACCATCCTCTGCAAACCCCTTCGCCCTTATTATGCGGGGGTGTGGATAAACCTGTGGATAGCCTTCTCGCACATTGCGCTCCCGTTTGCACCGCTATTGCGACAAATGCCTCGACGAGTCAGCGGAATCCCGGCACGGCGCGCGCCGGATGCCGTAGACTACCGGCAGGAGGTTTTCGCCATGGGATTTGATCCGCGTGAATTTATCCAGCGACTGCGGGAGACGAACCCGGAGATTCGCGACGCCTGCCCGCAGGCTTTCGAGGCATACGTGCGCTTTCACGAGCAGGCCCTGGCCGCCGGCCGGGTGGATGCCCGCACGAAAGAACTGGCCGCGCTGGCGGTCTCCGTCTTCTCCAAGTGCCCCTATTGCGTGCCATACCACGTGCAGCGCGCGCTGGCCATGGGCATCGCGAAAGAGGAGATGATAGAGATCGGCATGGTCGCCGCCACGCTGGGGGGCGGCGCGACCATGACCTATGTCTCCATGATGGTACAGGCGATCAATGAGTTGACCGATCTGGATGCCGGGCCGGAAAGCTTGTAGTGGCGGCGTGAAAGGGAATGCCGCGCGCCTGCGGAAAGATGGTACAGATGAGGCTGTGAGCGAAGGGATGGCATGGTGGAGATCGTGAAAATGGATGCCGTGAGCTTGCCCTATCTGCATCATCCCGCCACGTGGGCGACGCTGGAGAGCGGGCAGCAGGTGGTGGTGGTGCAAAAGCCCGGCGAGGTCGTGCATCTGCATACCGTGGTCTATGTCGGCTCGGTAGAGGAAACGGTCGAGAACGCCGGCATCTCCCATTTCCTCGAGCACCTGATGTTCAAAGGGACCGCGCGCTTTCCCGCCGGCACCTTCGACCGCCTGCTGGAGGGCATCGGCGGACGGGTGAACGCCAGTACCGCCAAAGATATCACGCAGTATTTCGTGACGCTGCCGAAAGGCGCCGCGGGGGAGTCCTATCGCTTGGCCCTCGAGCTGCATGCCGATATGCTCACCGATGCGCTGCTGCCAGAGGAGGAGATCGGGCCGCCGTTCGATCCATCTACGGAGCCGGCGGAGAAACGCGAGCGCCTGGTCGTCATCGAAGAAATCAAGATGGGGAAAGACAATCCCTGGCGGCAAGTCATCGCCACCCTGGGGGAAATGCTGTATCCCACGCATCCGTACCGGCGTGAGGTGATCGGCACGGCGGAGGTGATTGCCACCGTGCCCGCCGACACCATCCGCGCGTACTACCGCCACTGGTATCACCCCGGCAATATGGTGACGATTCTCACCGGCGACCTGCCGCCCGAAGAGACCGTGCGCGATGTCGCGCGCGCCTTCCGTTTCGCCCCCGCGGCAGCGCCCCATCACCCGCAATTTCCCGCGGACGCGCCGCCGGCAACGCCCTGCGCGCGGCGGCTGACGATGCCGCTCAACGTCGGCTACGTGGCGCTGGGCTTTCTCTGCCCCTCGGCGCGGAGCCTGCGCGCCACCATCGGGCTGGACGTGCTGAGTCTCATCCTCGGCGAAGGGTTGAGCAGCCGTATCCATCAGCGCCTGGTAGAGCAGTTGCCGAATACCCCCTTCATTGACGCCGGCAGCACGCACTGGACGCTGCGCGACAGCAGCAACCTCATCGCCTATGGCATCGTGCGCCCCGACGCGCTGCAGCCCGCGCATGACGCCCTCGTCGAGCAGGTGCGCCTGCTGCAGCATGAGCCGCCCACGGACGCCGAAGTGCGCAAAGCCGTCACCTGCCTGGAAGCGCAATTCGCGGTGAAGGCCGAAACCGCCGCCGGCCTGTCCTACGCGCTGGCGGACTCCTTCACACTGCTGCGCTCACCCGCCGGCTACACCGCATATCTGCCCATCCTGCACAGCCTGACGCCGGACGAATTAGGGCGGCTGGCTGCCGAGTATCTGAATCCCGACCATGCCTGCGCGGTGCTCCTCGGTCCATAGCAGGTAGAGAAGAGAACGGAATGGAGATCCAGACATCCACACTGACGAACGGGTTGCCGCTGCTGCTGGCGCCCATGCCGGAAACCCCGCGCATGGCGCTGGCGGTGACGATTGACGGCGGCGTGCGCGAGGAGCCGGTGGCCGGCGTGGGTAAGCTCGCCAGCCGCCTGTTGCTCAAAGGCACCGCGCGCCGCACCGCCGAGCAGATCGCCCGCGAGCTGGACGAGCGCGCCATAGACCTGCATGAGATGAGCCGCGCGGACTGCACGGTGCTCCTCGCCGTCTTCCTGAATACGGCACTCCCGGCGGTGCTGGATGTGCTGCGGGACGTGCTGCTGCACTCCACCTTCCGCGACTACCCGCGGGAGCTGGAAAAACTGGAGGGGGAGGTGCGTTCATCACAGGATATGCCGGCGGCGCTGGCCAACAGCCTGCTGGTGAGCACGCTGTTTGCCACCCATCCCTACGGCAATAGCGGTCTGCGTTTCCTGGAGACGATGGGGCAGTTGAGCGAGGAATTGGTGCGGGCGTGGTACGGGAGCGAACTGCGCGCGTCCCGGATGAATGTGACGGTCGTCGGGGATTTCGCCGTGGACGAGATGCGCGAACGGCTGGCGGAGACATTCGGCGACCTCCCGAGCGGGGGAGCGCCCGCTTCCACCGCTCCCCCGACGCCGGTGGAGGCAGACCGCCTGGTGACCGCCGCGCGGCCCGACGCCCAGCAGGCGCAGGTGTACCAGGGGTGGTACGCGCCGCGGCTCGGCGCCGCGGCGCAGGCGGCGATGACGGTGATGAATACCATCTTCGGGGGTGGGGGGCTCAGCAATCGGCTCTTCGTGAACCTCCGCGACCGGCAGGGGCTGGCCTATTCGGTGAGCAGCCAGTATATTCCGATGCGCGATGCCGGCGAGGTGATCGTCTCCATCGGCACCTCACCGGAGAATATCGCGCGCGCGCGGCAGGGCTTCGCCGAACAGATCGCCATCATGCGCGAAACGCCCATCACGCCGGACGAGCTGCACTTCGCCAAAGGGCGTCTGCGCGGGGCGTATGTCCTCTCGCACGAAACCACCAGCCAGCATTGCCTGGATATTGCCGTCAACCATATTAACGGCCTGGGGCCGGATTACAGCGCGCGTCTGCTGGAACGCCTCGAAGGCGTCACGGTTGCGGAGGTTCGCGATGCCGCCTGCCTGCTGCAGCCGCCGACGGTGACCGCCATCGTCGCCCGTGACGATGCCGTGGCCGGGGTGGCGTGAGAAACTGTGTGCAAAGTAGGCGTTGTCGGATCGCGGCGGGATGGTCGTGGCTGGCACGGCGGAGTTCCGAGAGTGTATCGGGGAGAGCCATCAGGATGATGGGTCGGAGACCTCCATGCCAGGAACTCCAACGCCGCTAGGCGCGAGCAGCACCCGCGAGCGCCTACTTTGCACACAGTTGCTGAGGGCGCAGCGCCGTTTACGACGCCTTTGGGCGGTGGTGCAGCAGGAAGAGGAAGAACGGCGCGCCGAGGATGCTGGTGACGATGCCGATGGGCAGCTCCGCGCCGTTGAGGAGGGTGCGGGCGAGGACGTCCGCCCAGAGCAGCAGCAGGCCGCCGCCGAGGAGGGCGGCGGGGAGCAGCCGGCGGTGGTTCGGGCCGACGATGAGCCGCATGAGATGCGGCACAATCAGCCCGACGAAGGCGATGATGCCGCTGACCGCCACCGCGCCCGCCGCCAGCAGCGAGGCGAGCAGCAGCAGCAGCGCGCGCGTGCGCCCCAGGTGAATGCCCAGGTGGTGGGCGGTGTCGTCCCCCAGCGCCAGCGCGTTCAGGTCGCGCTGCCAGCAGAGGGTGAGGGCCAGCGCCGCCAGCGTGCCGGGCAGCACCGCGCCGATCTCCGCCCAGCTTCCCCGCGCCAGCCCGCCCATCAGCCAGCTCGTCGCCACCCGCAGCTCCACGTGGCTCTGGCTGAGCAGCAGGAAGGCGGTGACCGCCTGCAGCAGGCTGCCCACGGCGATGCCGGTGAGCAGCAGCGTGGTGATGGGCACGCGCCCGGGGCGGTGCGCCATGCCGTAGACCAGCGCGGTGACGCCCAGCGCCCCCAGGAAGGCGAAGGTGACGATCGGGCTGAAGCCAAAAAGCGCCAGCGGCAGGTTGAGGGAGATGGCCAGCACCGCGCCCAGCGCCGCGCCCGAGGAGACGCCAACGATATAGGGGTCGGCCATCGGGTTATGGAAGAGCGCTTGCATCACCACCCCGGCCACCGCCAGCGCGCCGCCGGCGAGCAGCGCCAGCGCGATGCGCGGCAGGCGCTCGAACCAGATGATGCTGGTGATGGCGTCGGTCGGCGCGTCGCCGAACGGCCACTGCCCCAGCGCGCGCAGGATGTCGCCCGGCGCGATGCGCACCTGGCCGATGCCGGCGGAGATGACGGCGCTGGCGAGGAGGGCGAGGGCGAGGACAAACAGCACGGAGCCCGCTCGCGCGCGCAAGCGTTCCCTTGTCATCCCTCTTCCTCCTCCTGCTCCTCCGGCGGGAGGCCGCGGTTGATGAGCACGATCGGCTGCCCGCTGTGCGGATTGGCCGCCACCCGCACCAGCGTCCCGTACACGCCCAGCAGGTTGTCCTGGGTGATGACCGCGGTCGGCGAGCCTTCGGCGTAGACGGTGCCGGTGGACAAGAGCAGCAGGCGCCGGCAATATTCGGCCGCCAGGTTGAGGTCGTGTGAGACGCAGAGCACCGCCAGGTCCCGCTCGACATGCAGCCGCGCGAGCAGATCGAAAATCGCCAGTTGATGGCCGATATCCAGGTGCGCGGTGGGCTCGTCCAGCAGCAGCACCCGCGGTCGCTGTGCCAGCGCGCGGGCGATAGTCACCCGCTGGAATTCACCGCCGCTCAGCTGGTCCACCGGGCGGTGCCGCAGCTCGAGCAGGTCGGTGAGGGCCAATGCTTCCTCGACCGCCTCGCGATCCTCGACGCCGGGCACGGCGAAGCGGCCCAGGTACGGGTGGCGCCCCATCTCCACGACTTCGCGCACGGTGAAGGCGAAGGCGGGATGGCTGCTTTGCGGCACTACCGCCACCCGTCGCGCCAGCTCGCGCGGGGGATAGGCGGCGACGGGCGTCCCCGCAAGCCGTACGTCGCCGTCCCGCAGCGGCAGCAGGCCGGTGAGCGCCTTGATGAGCGTGCTCTTGCCCGAACCGTTCGGGCCGATGACGCCGAGAAACTCGCCCGGCGCCAGCGCGAAACTCACCCCACGCAGCACCGGGCGCTCATCGTAGCCGCCCACCAGCGATCGGGCCTCTAAGATTGGAGCGGTCATGGCGGCGCGTCCGTCGAAAACAGCGTCGGATGCAGCGCGCGCGCCAACGCCTCCAACCCGTCTACCATGCGCGGCGCGGGCAGGGTCATGTCGTCGCCGTCCAGCGCCGCCACGCGGCCGGTCTTCACCGCGCGCACGCCGCGCCAGCGGCGGTCGGCGCGCAGGTGCTGCAGTGCGGCGGCATCCGTCAGCGTCGCGCTCATCGCGCCGCCGGTTCCCACGACGATAACCTCAGGGTCGTCGGCCAGCACGCGTTCCATCGAGAGCTGCGGCCAGGGGGCCGCCGCCGCCGCGGCGATATTGCGCCCGCCGGCGTCGGTGATCATCGCGTCAATGTGGCTGCCCGGTCCCACGGAATAGAGTTCGTCCAGGCTGAAGAGGAAGAGGACGGACGGTCGCCGGGCTTCCGGCAGCGCCGCGACTGTCGCCGTCACCGCCCGGTATCGCGCCTCCAGGCGCGCCGCCAGCGCTGCCGCGGCGGGGGCGGCGTCCGTCACCCGGCCGATGAAGCGCACGGCGTCGAGCATCTCCGGCAGCGATGCGGGGTCCAGGCAGATCACCGGCAGCTTCAGCGCCGTCATGCGGTCGAGAAGCTCGCGGCTGGTGCCGCGGGTCGCGAGCACCAGGTCGGGCTCCAGCGCCAGCACTTTCTCCACGTTTGGGTCCAGGTAGCCGCCCACCTTCGGCAGCGCCGCCGCTTCCGGCGGGTAGTCGCAGTAGCTGGTGTCGGCCACCACGCGGTCGCCGGCGCCGATGGCAAAAAGGATTTCCGTGTTGTTCGGCGCCAGGGAGACGATGCGCTTCGGCGGGGTGGGGAGGGTGATCTTCATCGCGCGCACGTCGGTGACCGTCATCGGGAAGGCGGCGGTCGCGCTGATGCGCCGGCGGTCAGCGCTCAGGCGCATCGTGCCGGAGATCCACAGCAGGCCGGGCAGCACCGCCACGGTGACGAGGAGGACGAGTATGATGATGGACAGGCGGCTGGGCATAGAAAATATCCCGATCCCACGCGGAGAATCGGGGCTGTGGCCTCCAGCGTCACAGCGCCAACCCCGTATCGCGCGAGGCGTAATCGGCGTGCCGCGGACAGCACGGTTTCCTGGCTTCTACCCGGTAGGCTGGTAGTCACAGTTGCGCGTCAGCGACGGCGTCGCACCGTCTTCCCGCGTGCGTGTCCGGAACAGTTTCTGCAGGATAGTACCAGCCGCCGGAGGATGCGTCAAGGTTCGCCTGCCCGGAAGCAGCGCTCCAGCACGCGCAGCGAGCCGAGGAAGTCCGCCTCCGAAAAGACCTCCAGCGTCACCACGCCGGGGTAGCGAAAGCCAGACAACAACGCGCTGATGGCCCGCAGGTCATCGGCGGGCGCGTATGCCAGTGAAACGTGGTCGCGCTCTGCGACGCCGTGCAGGTGGAGGACGGCGGCGCCGGCAAGGTGCGTGCCGAGGTAGGCTGGCGCGGCGGCGGCATCCGTCAGCCACAGATGGCCGATATCCACGCAGCGCCCGAGGCCGCGCGCCCGCACGAGATCATCGAACAGCGACGGATCCCAGCGCTCCAGATTCTCCACGCAGATGCGCGCCGGGTCGCCGACCCCGGCGATGACCGCGTCCAGCGCGTCCCCGGATTTCCGCACCCATTCAGCCGTGTTCCGCGGGGTGGGGGAAGGGGGCAGCGCGCGCCCGTCGAGGTGGGCGATATAGGCGTAGGGGTGCAGGGCGCGCGTCGCCGCGATGGCGCGGGCCGCCTTCTTCAGCGAGTCATGCTCCGGCCAGAGGTCCATCGGCAGGTGGACGGTATAGGTGAGGCGATGCTCCATCGCCAGCCGGTTCAACTCGGCGACGGCGGCGGCATCGGGGATATTGGCGCCGTGTGTCTCGGTGTCAAAAAGCACCAGCTCGATATCATCCACCAGCGGCCCCAGCCGGCGCACGTTGCCGACGAGATCATCGTCATAAATATGGGAGGTGGTGCCGAGTCGGAAGGGCAATGGCATAGACAGGGGCAGTATAGCAGATGCGCGGGTTAGCGGCGAGTGGCGGCTTCGCCAGCCGGCGCGCCCAACCGTTGGACCACGTAATTCGCCGCCAGCAGGCCAACCATGCCGGGGAGCATGCCCATGCTGGGGAGGATGCGCCGCCGGCGGCCGCGGCGGTAGGCGTCTTCGGATTGCTCGCCCAGCTCGTCGGGGTCGAAGGTGTCGCGCGGGGGCTCCACCGAGTAGACGGCGGGGATGGGCGCGGTGATGCCGCGCTTGCGCAGCGCGTGGCGCACCTTGCGCGCCAGCGGGCAGCCCGCCGTGTCCCAGATGGCGCCCAGCCGCAGCGCGGTGGGGTCCGTGCGGGCGGCGGCGCCCAGGGCGGTGATGACCGGCAGGCCGCGTTCGACGCACTGCGCCAGCAGCTCGCATTTGGGCCCCAAGCTGTCAATGGCGTCAATGACGAAATCCAGCGGCGGCGCCAGCAGCGCGTCCGCGCTGTCGGCGTGGAAGAAAGCCTCGCGCGGGTCCACTGCCGCCGCCGGATTGATATCCTGAATCCGCGCCGCCGCCACCGCCACCTTCGGCTGGCCCGCGGTGCTCTGCAACGCGTAGAGCTGGCGGTTGAAGTTGCTCGGCCCCACGCGATCGAAATCCACCAGCCGCAGGTAGCCGATGCCGCTGCGCGCCAGCGCCTCCACCGCGTAGGAGCCGACGCCGCCCATGCCGAACACCGCCACCCGCGCCGCCCGCAGGCGCCGCAGCCCCGCCGCGCCGATGAGGAGTTCCGTCCGTCCGAAATACGGATGCATCGCGTGCAGGATACCGGAAGCGGGGGCGGGATGCAAGAGGCGGGGATGGGTACAGCAAAGACAGCGCCCCGCGCCCGCGGCGCGGGGGCGCTGTCGTCCGTCATGTCAGAACCCGAACGGGAACGGGAGGGCGCGCGGTTGCCGCTGCGCTTCCTGGGGTTGCTCCTCGCCGCCCTGCATGGAGCGCAGGAATGCCTTGGGGGCGTCGGCGATTTTCGCCTGGACGGACTTCGTGTCCCATTGCGCCGCGTGTTCATCCCAACGGCGGAGCTCCAGGGACAGGGTGTCGCCCACGCTCTTCTTCGCAATGGCGCTGCCCAGCGCGTCTGTGCCGAAGAGCGCTTTGCCGTCGGCTTTCACCACGACGTCGCCTTGCTTGATGCCGGCTTTCTCCGCCGGGCTGCCCGGATAGACTTTGTTCACCACCGCGCCCTGCTTCACCGGCAGGTGCAGCTCCCGGCGCATCTCCTCGGTGATGTCAATGAAGCCGACGCCGAGGTAGGGGTATTGCACGCGGCCCGTCTTGCGAATCTGCTCCACCGCCTTCTTCGCGCGGTTGCTGGGGATGGCGAAGCCGATGCTGTTCGCCTGCGGGCCGCCGCCCCCGCCGCCCACGTAGACGGCGGTGTTGATGCCGATCACCTCGCCGCGCATATTCACCAGCGGGCCGCCGCTGTTGCCGGGGTTGATGGCGGCGTCGGTCTGGATGAGGTCGCGCATGCGCGTGGCGGCGCCGGTGTCCAGGTAGCGGCCCAGTGCGCTGACCACCCCGACGGAGACCGTATGCTCGAAGCCATACGGGTTGCCGATGGCCATCACCCACTCCCCCGGCTTCAGGGCGTCGGAATCGCCGAAGCGCGCCGCGCGCAAGCCAGCGGCTTCGATCTTCAGCACCGCCAGGTCCAACTGCGCGTCCCCGCCGATGATTTTCGCGGGATATTCCTTCTTTCCGCTCTGGTGCATCACCGTCACGGCCACGCGGTCGGCGTCGCCCGCCACGTGGTAGTTGGTGAGAATATATCCCTCCGCGGAGACGATGATGCCGGTGCCCATCCCTTTGCGCACCTGGGTATCTACCCCGCCGAACCACGTCGGCACGGGGACTTCATTCGTGGTGTTGATGAAGACCACCGACTCGTCGAGCATGTCGGCGACGCGCACGAAATCGGGGTGCCCTCCGCCGCCGCTCGGCGGGGAAATGACCAACGCCGGCTCGCCGCTGTTGCCGCCGGGCAGCGTGAGGCCCAGCTGCGACAGGTAGTTATGCTGCATGGCCCAGAAGGCCAGCACCGTACCGCCAAAACCGGCGACGAGTCCGAAAAGGAGCGCCGTGAAGACGACCGCGGCCATTGACGGCCCGCGGCGCGGGGAGCGCGCCTGAAATTCATGCTGTGCGTCCATTGTGCGCTAAGCCTCCAGAGATCGGATGAGATTGGCCATCTCAATGGCGGCGACGGCCGCGTCCCAGCCCTTGTTGCCCGCCTTGGTGCCGGCGCGCTCCACCGCCTGCTCGATGGTGTCGGTGGTGAGCACGCCGAAAATGCACGGCACGCCCGTCTGCAGCGCCACCTGCGCCACGCCCTTCGACACTTCGGCCGCGACATACTCGAAGTGCGGCGTGGAGCCGCGAATCACCGCGCCCAGGCAGATGACCGCCTGGTAGTTGCCCGATTCCGCCATCTTGCGCGCCACCAGCGGCATCTCGAAGGTGCCCGGCACGTAAGCCAGGTCCACCTGGGTGTCGAGATCGCAGCCGTGGCGGGTGAGCGCGTCTTCCGCGCCGGACAACAGCCGACCGGTGATCAGATCGTTGAAACGGCTGACGACGATGCCGAATCGCAGCCCATCAGCTACGAGATGACCCGTGTATGTTGTTCTCATCACTGCTCCTTCGTAAACATGTCGGACGGTAGATCCGCTGCGACGTACCCCTTACTTCGCCTTACTTCGCCGCCGAAACACGCTTTCCTGTTTGACCGCGGCTGTCCGCGCGATTATGCGCCCGGCTGCCTGGGTACAGGGAGAATTGTGCCGGGCCGGCAGGAAATGCCGCGCCGGTTGCGTATTATACCATTCACCGCGCCGACCGCGGCAACCCGCCTGATGGGATGCGCAGTGAGGAGACACGCCATCATGAAACCTCGTCATGGTAAATGGCTCGCCGCCGGCATCGTGCTGCTGGTGATCGCCCTTGCGTTGGTGCTGCCGTCCGCGCTCCAGAACCTAGCCGTGCGCGGGCATATCGGGGCGCTGCTGCATGCGGTGCAGCAGCAGGACCGCACGCGACTGCAAAATGCGTTTTACCCGCTGGCCGAGTTGGATGAAAAATATTTCGACGTGATGTTCGCCCACCGCCTCTACGGCTGGACGATCACCGACGTGACGGGCCAGCCCTGGCCCACGGACACCGGCAAGCTGGAATCCGTGAAGATCAACCTGTACATGGCACTCCCGGCATCCATGGTGAAGCCGCAAGGGGCATACGAAACGGTGCGCAACAAATATGGCCCGTGCGCCGTGGTGCCGGTCACCCTGCGCTTCCGCCATTTGAAGGACGGCTCCTGGTTCATTTATCCGCCGCATTTCGATCAGGCGATTGACTGGCCATGCCCGTATACCGTGCCGGAGAAGCCGCCGACGGCCGATGCGGCGGAATAGGAGCACCTCGTGCGCTACGCGTTCATCGGCTGTGACGTGCTCTTCCGCGAAGCCTGCCTGGCTGCCGCCCGCTCCTCGGCGGTGTTGGACTTCGTGATGCTGCCGCAGGGGCTCCATAACACCCCAGCCGAGTTGCGCGCCCGCGTGCAGCGGGAGGTGGACCGGCTGGACCGGGGGCCGGAGTACGTGGAAGCGGAGAATACGCAGGAGCTGCCGGCGCCGAAATACGACGCCATCCTCCTCGGCTATGCGTTGTGCAGCAATGGCGTGGTGGGCATCACCGCGCACCGCGTGCCGCTGGTCATCCCCCGCGGTCACGACTGCATCACCCTCCTCCTCGGCTCCATGCAGGCGTACAGCGACTATTTTGCCAGCCACCGCGGCATTTACTGGTACAGCTCCGGCTGGATCGAGCGCACCATGCAGCCCGGCCCGGATCGCTACGCGCTGACGCGGGCGCACTACGCCGAACAGTACGGCGAGGATAACGCCGACTACCTGATGGAGATGGAGCAGGGGTGGTACAAGGAGTATCACTGGGCGACCTACATCAACTGGGACCTGCCCACCGCTGACCACGACCGCGCCTACACCAAAGCCTGCGCCGACTACCTCGGTTGGCAGTACGACGAAGTGCAGGGCGACCCGCGGCTCATGTATGACTTCCTGGACGGCGCCTGGGATGAGGAGCGCTTCCTCACCGTCCGTCCCGGCGAATGCATCGAGCCCACCCACGATCCCACCATCGTGAAAGCCTGCGCCGGCTGCGCCTGCCACGGCGTCGCGCAATTCGAGCCGTGCCCGATGTCGAACACGCTGATGCGATAATGGGCGAGTGAACATCCCTGCTCACTCGCCCCTGTTCCGTGACGTTCTATGCCTTCACGCCCGCGCCTTCCAACGGCAGCACCGCGCCGCCCTGGGCATGGCTGCGCTCGGCGGTGCAGAAGATGTCAATGATGCGCGCGGAGCTCGCCGCGCTGACCATCACCGGCTCTTCGCCGTAGAGGGCAGCGGCGATGTTGTCGTAATACTTCTGCGGGACCGTCTTCGCGTAGGGGACGGTCATGGTGACCGGCTGACCGCCGGAGAGCGCGGTGTAGACGGTCATGCTGTCCGCTTCGCCCCAGTTCCAGTCATCCACCAGCGCGCCGCGGTCGCCGACGAGGTGATAGCGGCGCACCTCGGCGCGGTTGGTGCCGTAGTTCGTCACGTTGGCGATGGCGCCGCTCTCGAAGAAGAGGCGGATGCTGCCGTGATCTTCATTCAGGCCGGGGTCGAGCGCCGGGTTGCGGTAGAAGTAGCCGGAGACGCCGCGCACCGGGCTGTCGGCGAAATGCAGCGCGTAGTCCACCAGGTGCGCGCCCCAGTCGAACATCAGGCCGCCGTTGGTGGCCTTCCACCCGCGCCAGGTATTGGGGCCGGGGCGGAAGTTGATGCCGATGTTGATCTCGAAGAGGTTGCCGAGCAGGCCGTCTTCGATGACGCGCTTCGCCGAGAGATACCAGCCATCCAGGCGGCGGTTGTGAAAGACGGTGAGGAAACGCCCGCCGCGCTCCGCCGCCGCCATCATCGCGGCGCAGTCGGCGTAGCTGGTGGCCATCGGCTTCTCGACGATGACGCTGGCGCCCGCCTCCAGCGCGGCGATGGCGATGGGCGCGTGCAGATTGTGCGGGGTGACTACCGCCACCAGGTCCAGCGGCTCTTTCGCCAGCATAGTCACGTAGTCGGTGTAGAACGCCGCGCCGGGAAAGTGCTCCTCGGCGGCGGCTTCCATCGCCGCGTTCGCGTCGCAGACGGCGACCACGTCAATGCGCTTCGTGTCGCGCATCATCTGCCCGTGCCACTTGCCGATGCCGCCGATGCCAATGACGGCGGCGCGCTTGTTGCTGCTCATGTACTGCTCCCTTGTGTGAGAATGATAACCGCTCCCCCTCCCCGGCCCTCCCCCGGTGACCTGAAGGCGCGGGGAGGGGCCGCTGACGGGGGTGACTTTCGTTTAATACCCAAACGTCTCGCGCAGATACGCGCGGCTGATGGCCGCGCTGTCGCAGGGGTCCATCCGCGTGCTGTCCTGCTCGATCATCACCCAGCGGGCGCCGGTGAGTTCGGGGAGGACGGCCATCACGCCCGCGTAGTCCACCTGGCCGCGTCCCAGCTCGCTCCACTGCTCGCCGTCGTGGTCTTTGAAGTGGAGGAAGCCGATGCTGTCCCTGTGCGCGCGCAGAAAAGTCGCCGGATCGGCGCCGCCGCGCAGCACCCAGGCGACGTCCACGCACAGGTCTACCGCGTCGAAATCCAGCCCGTCGAGGAGCAGGTCCATGCCCGTCTTCTCGCCGTCCACCTTTTCGAACTCGAAATCGTGGTTGTGGTAGTGCAGGTGGATGCCGGCGTCGCGCAGCCGGCGGCCCGCCTCGTTCATGATGGCGATGGCGCCGCGATAATCTTCTAGCGTGCGCCCTTCCCAGGTGAGCAGGCCGGAGATGTTCACGTCCGCGCCGCCGAGCGTCTCCAGCATCTGCACCAGCGGCGTCACGTCGCGCAGCGCGCCCACGCCGGTATGGGTGGCGCCGAAGCGCAGGCCGCGCTCATCCAACTGCCGGCGGTAGCGCGCGTGGTCCTTCGCCGCGCCTTCCACGCCCGCGTACCCCGCCCGCGCCACGCAGTCGAGGATGAGATCGGTGTCGGTGTTGAGGTTGTACTTTGCGCCGAAGACGAGCAACTGCGCGCCAACCGGGGGCAATGCCATGAAGAGGCTCCTTTCAATGGCCGCGGTCCGCGGCACCGTATAGTTCGGACAATAGCCGGGGGAAAAGGTTGTGTCCCCTGGACCCATATTATGGATGACGAATTCACGTTCCGGCGGTCACCTCTCCCCCCGATCCCCTCCCCTACATGGGAGGGGGAGAAACGGAGAGAGAAGACAACACATTTTCGCATCTCAACTCACTCCCCCTCCCCGCTTAGGGGAGGGGGCCGGGGGGAGAGGTGACCGCCGGAACGTGCGCTACCGGTTCACCTCGACCACCCTCCCCGCGCGCGCGGACTGGAATGCTGCGTCGAGCACGGCGATGGCGCGGCGGACTTCCGCCAGCGTCACCAGCGGCTGGGCGGCGCCGGTGAGGACATCGCGGATATTCTCGTAATAGGTGCGCCAGCGGCCGGGCAGGGTGGGGACGGCCGTCTCCGTCTTGCCGTCGCTGTAGCGCCCGTAGCGCGCCGGGTCTTCCGCCGCCTCGTCAATGCGCCCGGCGATCATGGCGGCTTCCTGCGGGTCCACGCCGTACTTGATGAAGGTGCCGCCGGTGCCGAAGGCATGGATGCGCGGCTTCTGGATGGCCGCCAGGCTGGAGGTGTCGCAGACGGCGGTGGCGCCGCCGGCGAACTCGATGACCACCATCGCCTGGCTCTCGGTATCGGTGACGGCCAGGTCGTGGTGCAGGCGGCAGTAGACGCGCGCGATGGGCTGTGGGAAGAGCAGCACCAGTTGGTCAATGAGGTGGGCGCCGAGATCGTAGAGCTTGCCGCCGCCCATCGCCGCCTGCCCGCGCCAGCCGCCCCAGGCGCCAAAACCCTGCCAGGCCATCTCGATCCAGCGCGGCTCGCCCAGCCGCCCGTCGGCGATGAGCGACTTGAGGGTGAGGAAGTCGCCGTCCCAGCGGCGGTTCTGGAAGACGCTCAACAGCTTCCCGCTCTCCGCGGCGGCGGCGATCATGCGGTCGCACTCGTCCAGCGTCAGGCACATCACCTTGTCCGTCACCACGTGCTTGCCGGCGTGCAGCGCCTGTATCGCCAGCGCGCAGTGCGTGCTGTTCGGGGTGGCGAGGACCACCAGGTCCACCTCGGGATCGTCCAGCACCGCGTCAAAGGAGGCATACGCCCGGCAGCTGCGTTCGGCGACGATGCGCGCGCGGGTCGCCGCATCGCGCGAGGCGACGCCGTGCAGGCGCAGGCCCGGCGTGATGCCGATGAGATAACTGTGGAACGACCTGCCGGCAAAGCCGTAGCCGATGACGACGGCGCGAGGTTCACGCATGCGATGCTCCTGATATGAAGATGTCCGCTCGTTGTTTTCTCGGCGAGGCGGGCATTCCCTTCCGCGCCCGCCACTTTTTCTCCGGCAGTTCCCTCTCGCCTTCCCCCGGCGTTTCGTATATACTTATAATCGAATACGGAGATACGCGGGATGGCGGAAGAGACGCAGATACGCATAGATGAACGATCCGTCGGCGTGGTGGAGACACGGTATTTCCACTGCGACGGTCTGCTGCCGCTGGAATCCGGGCAGACCCTCGGGCCGTTCACGCTCGCCTATGAAGCCTACGGCGCGTTGAACGACGCCCGCGATAACGCCATCCTGCTCTTGCACGCGCTGTCGGGCGATGCCCATGCCGCCGGGTATCACGCCGATGACCTCCGGAAGCCGCGTCCCAAACCCGGCTGGTGGGATGAGATGGTGGGGCCGGGCAAGGCCTTTGACACCGCGCGTTTCTTCGTCGTCTGCGCGAATGTCATCGGCGGCTGCATGGGCAGCACCGGCCCGAGCAGCATCAATCCCGCCACCGGGCAGCCCTATGCCACCGATTTCCCGGTCATCACCATCGGCGATATGGTGAACGCGCAAAAGCTGCTGATGGACCACCTGGCGATCCCGCGCTGGTACGCCGTGAGCGGCGGCTCGATGGGCGGCATGCAGGCGCTGCGCTGGGCGGTGGCCTATCCCGACTGCGTCGCACGCTGCATCCCCATCGCCACCACGCACCGCCTCTCCGCGCAGAGCATCGCCTTTGACGCGGTGGGCCGCGCGGCCATTATGAGCGATCCGAACTGGCAGAACGGCCACTACTACGGCACCGGGAAAATCCCGGCCAGCGGGCTGGCGGTGGCGCGCATGGTGGGGCATATCACCTACCTGTCCGAGCAGTCCATGCACGAGAAATTCGGCCGCCAACTGCGCGACGCCGACGCCTATACCTGGGATTTCGATCCGGAATTCTCGGTGGAGACGTACCTGCAGTACCAGGGCGACTCCTTCGTGAAGCGATTTGACGCCAACTCGTATCTCTACATCACCAAAGCGATGGACTACTTCGATATGGGCGCCGGGTACGACGCGCTGGCGCAGGCGCTGGAGCCGGCGACCGCGCGCTTCCTGGTGCTGTCTTTCAGCTCCGACTGGCTCTTCACCACCGCCGAGTCGAAGGATATCGTGCGCGCGCTGCGCTGGAACGGCGTGGATGTCAGCTTCATGGAGCTGCGGTCTTCCTATGGGCACGATGCTTTTCTGCTCGAAGCGGAGGAGATCACCCGGTTAGTCAAAGGATTTTTAAGTTAGCGGAAAAGTGGGCATTGTTCTCGTATGGGAGATGTCATGGAGCAGGCCAGTCGCAGTTTCTATTTCGCCGGCGATCAATTTGAATTGGGCAATCCGGACAGCATGAACCGCTTCGTCCGCACCCAGGCGATTGACGTGGAGAGTTTTCGCTATCTGAACGGCATCGCCACCACCATGGAGATGCGCGAGGTGGAGCCGGATATCTATGACCTCTATCGCCACCGGGACGGCGAGGCGACGAAAATCGCCGGCGACCTGCGCATCACCAATATCAAGTGGCCCATCCGCCGCATCTTCTTCATGCGGCGCGACCCCAAAGGCCCGCACCGGCTGGGCGGCATCCCGCCGCAGGGCTTGATGCTGCCCACGCACGACGCGATGGAAACCACCTTCCAGTTCCTCGGCCTGCTCGACGGCGGCGATCCCTTCTTCGCCTGGATGGGGCTGGCCCAGGTGCCGCTGCTCTTCCCGCTGTATGAGTATAACGAGGGCATCTTCCTCGACTTCACCGATCCGCTGCGCCCGGTCATCATCAATCCGGACACCTTCTCCGACGACTGGCTGGAGATCAACGAGTCCGGGTGGGAGGAAGTGCTTTTTGACGAGGTGCGCTTCTCCGTCGGCGGGCCCTACCGCGAGGACGTGCCTATCGGCGGCGTGCCGCTGTGGCATCAGCAGCCCGCCATCCCCGTCTGCCCGCGCAGCGCGTTGGTGATGCGCTTCGTCTGCGCCATCCCCTCCGTCCGCGATGTGACGGTGATGACGGGACACGAGGGCGAAAACCTCCCCTTCGCCGACGAGCACCTCTGCTTCGCCGACGAGGGCACCCTCTACGTCTTTTATCAGCCGGCGTCAAAAATCATGCACGTGCAGATTCAGTGCTGATCACCGCAAAAACGTCTTCCCGGACCGGGCTTCCAATCCGCGCCAGAAGTAGCGCAGCGCGTCGCGGGCGCGCGGGGAGAGGTCATCGTTGGTGCTCAGCAGCACCATCAGCGTATCGCGGCGGCCGGGGAGGCCTTCCCACGGGTAGCCGAGGACGAAGAGCGGCAGGTCGTCGTGGAAGAGATAGCCGAGCAGGTGGCCGGTCTCGTGCTTCCCCAGGTGAAAGCTCAGGTTCGCCTCGTTGAAGACCCCCACGCCGCTGGTGAAGGAGGCCATGCCGTGCGCCCACCAGGTCATGCGGCCGGAAAGGGGCGCGCGGGAAATGAGCAGGTCGGCGTGCGGGTCGCCCGCGCGCAGCTCGATGAGCCGGCTCTCCAGCTTGCCGAAATCCAGCGCCTGCACGCGCTCGCCGCGGATGGTGAACGGCTCCAGGCTGGCGTCGTAGGCGGCGCGGATGTCATCGGGCAGCGGCAGCACCTTCACCGTGAAATCGAGGCCGATATCCTCCACCATCGCGCGCACGCCGGCCGCCACTTCGCGCGTACGGCCGGCGTCTACCCCCGGACCGGCATAGAGGCGAATCTCGCGGCCATCCACCCAATGCCAGGCGGCGCGGGGACGGTGGCGCGTATCAAAGGTGGGGAAGAAACACTTCGCCGAGTAGATCGGCAGGTACCACCCCAGCCGCCAGAGCGGGGTGACGCTGACGCAGACGATCAGCAGCGCGAACGCCAGCGTGCGGATCAGGCGCTTGCGGCCAATTTTCTTCGGGTTGAGCTCGAAAAAGGAGACCTTCGCCGGGGCATCGTCCGCCCGCGTCGCGCGGGGGTCCTCCGTGGTCATGAGCGCGTCCTCCCGGGGTCAGGGTTCGGCGCGGGGTGGGGGAAGTCCTCTCGCAGCAGCGTCTGACGGCGCGCCGCGGGGGACGTGCGGCGCGCCGTCGGTCACTCTCTCCTCGCAAGACGTTCACGCGAGGCGGCGTTTGATGGTCGCCAGCTCGTCCGTACTCAGCGCGGCGGCGAAGGCGGGGTCCGCTTCCGCGATGACCGCCTGCACGGCGGAAAGATGCTCCGCCTCGCGCACGCCGGTCACTTCGTCGGGCATCAGGTCCACCTTGTCGGTGCCGCCGCGGCCAATGGAGCAGATGCCGGTTTCCGGACAGATATCCACGGTGAGTTCAGCCATCGCCGCCTCCTTATTTCTTCGCGTAGCGCTTGCCCAGGTAGGTCGCGACGCCGTCGGCGGTCGCCGTCATGCCTTCGTCGCCCTCTTTCCAGTTCGCCGGGCAGACTTCGCCGTGCTGCTCGGTGAAGTGCAGGGCGTCCACCATGCGCAGGGCTTCGTCCACGCTGCGGCCCAGCGGCAGATCATTGATGAGCTGGTGGCGCACCACGCCGTGGGTGTCAATGAGGAACAGGCCGCGCAGCGCTACCTGCTCGTTCAGCAGCACGTCGTAGGCGCGGGCGATGTTTTTGTCCAGGTCGGCGACCAGCGGGAAGCGGATAGGGCCGATGCCGCCTCTGTCCACCGGCGTGTCGCGCCACGCGTAATGCGTGTAGACGGAATCCACCGAGACGCCGATGATCTCGGTGTTCCGCTGGCGGAATTCCTCCACCATGCGGTCAAACGCGAGGATTTCCGACGGGCAGACGAAGGTGAAGTCCAGCGGATAGAAAAACAGGACCACGGTCTTCCCGCGATACGCCGCCAGCGAGACCTCGCCGATTGTCCCGTCCGCCAGCACCGCCTGGGCGGTGAAGGTCGGCGCCGCGTGTGTCACTAATGTTCCCATGGGGTTTCTCCTTTTAGATGGTGTGGGGTAAATCGTCATTCCGGCCGCTCTCGTGCTCGACCAGCTTGGCCAGCGAGATCGCGCCGAGCTCGGCATTGACATAAATCTGGATGCGGCAGAGCTCGTCATGCACCGCGCAATAGGCTGAACGCGCGCACAGCGCGGATTTCAACACGCAGGAGTTCAATGTGATCACCTCCGGGTCCATCGCCTCCACGACATCGAGCAGGGAGACCTCCTCCGGGTCGCGCGCCAACCGCAGCCCGCCCTGCTTGCCGCGGGTGCTCACCAACAGATTTGTGCCCACCAACCGCGACAGAATCCGCCGCAGGAAACGATAGGGGATATCCATCGCTTCCGCCACCGTCGCGGCCGAGATGGCCCCGTCCCCGGCATGATGGGCCAGATACAGCATGGCACGTATCGCATAATCGGTTTCGCGTGTTATCATGGCTCCGTCCCGTCCCGTCCTACGGCTTGCTCCGTATATGACACGGGTATAGTATCATATAGTGAGCCCGCGCGCAAGAGGGAAAAGGGGGACGGGGGAAAATTTTTTTATAATCATTATCATCCAGCGCCGCGCCGCCGCCGCACGCTGACGGCGGCGCGATTACCTGCTACAATGGCGCGGTGATGACGATGTTGATGCTGGGTGTCGAGAGCAGTTGCGATGAAACGGCGGCGGCGGTGGTGGCGGATGGCCGGGTGATGCTGGCCAACGTGGTCAGCTCGTCAGAGCAGTTCCACAAAGCATACGGCGGCATTGTGCCGGAGATCGCCTCGCGCAAGCAGTTGGAGTATCTGCTCCCGGTCTGCACCGCGGCGCTGGAGACTGCGGGGGTGGCGCCCGCCGACCTGACGGCGGTGGCGGTGACGCACGGACCGGGGCTCATCGGCTCGCTGGTGGTGGGATTGATCGGGGCGAAAGCCTTTGCCTACGTGCACGACCTGCCGCTCATCGGCGTGAATCATCTGGAGGGGCATCTGTACGCGAACTGGATCCGCCTGCCTGACGACCCCCGCCCGGAGCCGATGCTGCCCGCGTTGGTATTGGTGGTCTCCGGCGGGCACGCCCACCTGGTGTGGATGCAGGACCACGGCGACTACCGCATCCTCGGCCGCACCCGCGACGACGCGCCCGGCGAGGCGCTGGACAAAGCCGCGCGTCTGCTCGACCTGGGCTATCCCGGCGGACCGGCCATTGATTGGCTGAGCCGGGAGGGCGACCCGCGGGCGATTGCCTTCCCACGCGCGCTGCTGCCCGGCACGCATGATTTCAGCTTCAGCGGCCTGAAGACGGCGTTGGCGCAGTACCTGCGGAAGACGGGGGCCGGTGAGCGGGCGCCGGTCGCGGATATCGCCGCCAGCTTTCAGGAGGCGATCATGACCGTGCTGGTGGAAAAACTCTTCGCCGCCGCCGACCTGCTGGCCCCGGCGCAGGTGGTGCTCGCCGGCGGGGTGGCGGCCAACAGCCGCCTGCGCGCGCTGGCGGAAGCCCGCGCCGCGCGCGACGGCATCCCCGTCTCGCTGCCGCCGCGCGTGCTCTGCACCGATAATGCCGCGATGATCGCCGCCGCCGGCTATTTTCGCGCCCTGCGCGGGGAATTCAGCGAGCAGGACCTGGACGCCTCCGCCAGCTTGCCGCTGGCGGAATAGGGATATCCGGTCAATCCGCCGCCAATACGCGCCACCCCTCGGCCGGCACTTCAATGGCGCGCAATCCCTCGACTGCCAGCAATTCCTCGACCGGTCCGGCAATCTGCTCGACACCCGCCGGCGCGAGCGCCGGCGCGACCGCCGCGCCGACCGCCGCTTTTGGGAAAGTCATCTCCACCAGCCCGCCGTCACCGGTGACGGTGACGGTGGCTTCGGTAATGCCGGTGGGCGTCTCGACGATCACCCGATACTTGCCCGGCGGCACGGCGTTGATCTGTCCCACTACCCGGTTGAGCAGCGTGGAGGCTTGCCAGCGCATCGTGGGGAAGCGCACCTTGATCATCGCGCGCTGCTCCAGGCCGATGAGCGTCACTGGTCCCGGCGTGCCGATCTCCGGGTCGAGCGGGAAGCTGATGCCGAGTGACGGGCCGGACGCGAGATTGGAGTTCGAACGGTGCAGGTTGAGCTCGCCGGGCCGCAGGGCGATGCGTTCGTAGCGCGCCTCGCCCTGCGCGCCGTCCACCGCCCAGATCATGCCGGAGCCGGCGGCAAGATCGTAAATGGCACAGTCGCCGTAGCGCATGGGCAGGCGCGTCGGCTCACCCGCGTCGGGGAACCACCACACCTGGCTGAATTCACCGCCGCCGGGCAAGCCCTGCAGGCGGATGGGGCGCGAGTTCATCTGCAGGGTGATATCCTTCAAGCCTTGTTCCGGTACGTTCAGCGTCCAGCCCGCGCGCGGCCATTCGTTTTCCACCATGATCAAAAAGACGCCGGGGAGGACGCCGGCGATGCTGAACGCGCCGGCGTCGTCCGTGGTGACGCGCTGCGACCACGCGGAGTTCAGGGTGGCGGCGATCTGCCGCTTCGCGAACGGTTTGCCGTCCGCCATCAGGATCTTCCCGGAGATGGTGGTGCCGGGGTCGAAGGCGGGCAGGTCCACCACGCCCTGCTGGTTCGCGTTGTATGCCGGCAGCGGCACGTCGCGGATGACGCCCACGCCCTGCCAGACCAGGCTGATGGTCTTCGCGTTCATCGGCACCTGCGTGCCGCCGCTATCCGGGCGCAGCGCATAGCTGCCGATGCCCTGTATTGGCTCCTGCGTGGGGGTGGTATCGAAGTAGATGCCCACGTTTTCCGCGGCGTTGCGGCGCATCTCGTCCACGTTGCCTTTCGTGTAGCGCAGGTTCACGGAACGGGTTTGCATGAGCTGCCGGGGAGGGGGCGACAGCTTTACGGTGATCTCCGCCGGCGTTTCCGGCGTGACATCCACCGGGATGAAGCGCTGGAAATTGTTGCCGTAGCTGCCCATTGCGAGCAGGTATTGGCCCGTCCAGAGCGCCGGACAATAGTTGTTATCCGCGGAGATCGGAGAGGGTTGCGCTTCGGACACGCCGCGCGCCAGCAGTGGGTTGTTTGAGTAGCCGTAGTTGCCGGCCGGCAGCAGCGGCAGCAGCGAGTAGGCATAATTCGACGTGAGCGGGTTGCCCTGGGTGTCCAGCATGTTCACCCGGACCGCGCGCAAGTCGAGTACGGTCTGCTTGCGTTCTTGCCCGTTCCAGAAGACCAGCTTATCCGGGCTGGGACGGAACCAGAGGCCGAGGAGCGCCTCACGCGGGGCGAACACCGGCGCCGGGTTCGCGTGGGCGGCCACCGCCAGTTGCCGCGGCTGCGCGGGATAATGGCGCGTCAGCCAGTTCAGCACGGTGCCCGCCGGCACGGTGAGCATCGGGTCGGGCAGGGTAATGTCTACCGCTTTGCCGCCCGCCGGCACCGCCACCAACAATTCAGGCAAGGCGGGCGCGGATTCGTCATACAGGTCTACCACCAGCCGGTAGGTGCCGGGACCGGGCAACGCCACCGCGAAGGCGCCGTCGGCGGTGAGCGACGGCTGCATCAGTCCCGCGCGCCGCTGCATCTCCTCGGTGAGCAGGCCGTCAAACTCCGCCTCCAACGTCACCGGCATCACGCGGAACTGGCTTAACCCCTTGATCGGCCCGGCTTTCGTCAGGAACCGGCCTTTCAGCGCCGTGCCGGCGCGGAAGCTCAAAGTAAGCTCGTTTTGCTCGTTCTCATCCAGCGGAGGGAGGTAGACGTTGGCGAGGGTGGCGACGAGCGGCGTTGCCGTTGATTTCGTCATGGCGATCAGGGTGAATGGCGGCGCGGCTTCGCGGAATTCCACGTAGACGCTAATGTAGGTCGGATTATTGGGATTCGGCCGATAATTATACTCGCTCGAGTTCAGCCCCGAGTTGCTGCTCGAGGTGAAGTAGTAGAGAACCCGGCTGGGCGTGTCGCCGAGATTCGTCAGCTTGACGCGCAGGTTCCGCGAGCGTGGATTCGGCTCGGTGGGGGGCGCGGGCAGCGGCGTCGTCACCGTGGTGGCGCCCGGCGGCAGCATGCCCGGCGGCACGCCTTTGCCCCAGACGACCGCCTCGACCGGCGGCACGTCTTTCCAGACCACCTGGCCTTTCGCGTCCGTGGTGGCGTCCAGGTAGGTCACCTGCTTCATCCAGCAGTACCCCAGCGTCACCGGGGTATTCGGCTGCGCGGTGCCGTCGGCGTTGAAGATGGTCTGCGTGATCATGCGCGGCTTCAAATCCAGCGCATAGCGCACCGTCTCCATATCCGCCTTCACGGCGATGGCTCTCGCCGGGCCGGCCATGGTGCCCGCGCGCAGGGTCAGCTCGTAGTCGCGCGCCGCCCAGGAGCCCAAATCCAGCAGGCCGTCCGCGCTCGTCTGCCGGTTGCCCAGCGGCTGCCGGCGGCGCGCCGCTGCCGGAGTACGCTCGTCTTCCCAAAAGGGTGGTTGGTCGCCCTCATAGCTGATGGTGCCGGTGATGGTGGCGTTGACGAGCGGTTTCGCGTCGGCGTCCAGCACCAGCACCCGCAGCGGGGCGGGCCGCTCGACGACGAACGACACCGCCTGCATCGGCTGCAGCTCGGCAAGGTTCCACCGCTGCAGCAGATACTGCTCACTGTTCACGTACACCCGTGCGAGGATGGCGATCTCTTGCGCGTCTTTGGGGATGCCGC
This sequence comes from Armatimonadota bacterium, assembly GCA_029553475.1. Classification (GTDB taxonomy): domain Bacteria; phylum Armatimonadota; class Hebobacteria; order CAIYQO01; family CAIYQO01; genus JAKIYB01. The sequence continues at coordinate 43,984 of JAKPKV010000138.1, read as the reverse complement.
GGAACCAGTAGCGCCCGCCCCCCAGCGCGACGAAGGACAGGCTAGCCGATGTCTTATTCTCCCGGCGAAAGCGCCCGTTCATATTCACATTCGGGACCAGCTCCCCGTCCGCGTAGGAGACGGTCGCGACCACGCCTTCTTTTTCGAACGCAAAATCTACCGTGTTCACTTTGCCGACGTCAAGCTTCGCCTGCTTGCTGATGCCGATCACGGAGATGGTCGCCGACCCGGCGGGCACCGCGGTGGTGTAGGTGCCGTCCTTGTCCGTCACCGGGCGGGGCATGATATCTTTGCCGTCTACGCGCACGGAGACGGTTGCGCCGGCAAACGGCGTGCCGTCGGTGAACTTCACCGCGCCCTGCAGCACGCACAGGTCTTTTTCCGGGGGATCGGGGATGGGCTGGGCGAAGCCGGAGAGTCCGACGAACAGCACCAGCACGCCAAGTAGCCAGCGACATACGCGCATGAGGATATCCTCCTGATTATCGGGCTCGCAACCCGAATGGTATGACGGAACCATACCGGCAAAGGTTCCAGGTCCTGCTCTACAGAAATACGACAGCGCCGGGATTATCCCTGCTAATACTACTCTACGAAAAGGAACCGGTCCGCGTTACAGCGAAATATTCCCCGCATCACCGTGACCGACCCGCGTGCTTGGGCGGCGCGCGTATTGGAGGAGATCATGCCCTACACTGTCACACTGATTCCGGGCGATGGCACCGGCCCCGAGCTGGCCGAAGCCACCCGCCGCGTCATTGACGCCACCGGCGTGAAGATTGACTGGGAAATCGCCCACGCGGGCGTGGATATCATGGCGCAGCTCGGTACCCCGCTCCCCGACGAGACCATCGAATCCGTGCGCCGGAACGGCGTGGCGCTGAAAGCGCCCATCACCACCCCCATCGGCAGCGGTTTTCGCAGCGTGAACGTCGCCCTGCGCAAGGCGCTGGACCTGTACGCCTGCGTGCGCCCCTGCAAGAGCTATGCCGGCGTGCGCTCGCGCTACAGCGGCGTGGATATCGTCATCGTTCGCGAGAATACCGAAGACCTCTACGCCGGCGTCGAGTATGACCTCGGCACCGACGACGCGCGGCGCATCATTGACATGGCCGGCGGGAAAATCCGCCCGGATAGCGCCATTTCCATCAAGCCCATCAGTGTCAGCGGCACCCGGCGCATCGTGCAATACGCCTTCGACTACGCCGTGCAGAACGGCCGCAAGAAGGTGAGCGCCATCGCCAAGGCCAACATCATGAAATATACCGACGGCCTCTTCTACCGGGTGGCGCAGGACGTGGCGGCGGACTACAAGGGCCGGGTGGAGTATGACGAGGTGCTGGTGGATGCCCTCTGCATGCGCCTGGTGCAGCGGCCTGAGGAGAGCGACGTGCTGGTGCTGCCGAACCTCTACGGCGACATCATCAGCGACCTCGGCGCCGGCCTGGTCGGCGGCCTGGGCGTCGCCCCCGGCGCGAACATCGGCGAGAAGGGCGCGGTGTTCGAGGCCACCCACGGCTCCGCGCCGAAATACAAGGGCCAGAACAAGGTGAACCCCACCGCCCTCATCCTCTCCGGCATGCTCATGCTGCGCTATCTGGGCGAGCGCGACGCCGCCGACCGCCTGGAGGCCGCCGTGGCGGCCGTGCTGGCCGAGGGCACATCGGTCACCTACGACATGAAACCGCGCCGCGACGACCCCACCGCCGTCGGCACCAGCCAGATGGCGGAGGCGATTATTGAGAAGCTGCGGTAACGGTGAGACAATACACCGGCCGGCGATGCGCCGGTCCTAATACGTAGTCCGCGCCCTCCGCGGCGCGCGCGACCGCATGAATACGTAGCGCGCGTGACCGCTGCACACTACTGTGCCGTGGATGGTGGACGTTCTCGGCGACAGTGTTGACGTTCACGGTATCGTATCTCGATAACACGCGCCACGGAGGGCGCGGACTACCAGAACATCGCAGGAGGTACGCCATGACCCCGAAGCAGCGTTTCCGCGCCGCGATGCTGCGGCAGCCGGTGGACCGGGTGCCGATGTTCGACTTCCTCTTCCAGCGGCCGCTCTTCACCGAGCTTATCGGGCGGACGCCGGCGTCGTATAACGCGCGGGACGCGATGGCGCTGACGCGGGCGCTGGGGCTGGATGGGGTGTGGATTCCCTTCGGGGCGTTCGCCGGGTGGACGCCGGAGACGCTGGGGGAGAACGTCTACAAGGACGAGTGGGGCACCACCTTCGCGGTGAATGAGGCGTCCTGGCCCATTGACGCGCCCATCGCCTACCCGCTGCCCGACCGCGCGGCGCTGGCCGGCTATACGCCGCCCGACCCGCTGGCGCCGGGACGCATGGACGAAATCGAGACCGCCATCGCCATGAACCGCGCCCTCGGCGATGACGAGGTGTTCATCCTCGGCGGGGTAGGGGGACCGCTCAGCGCCGCGTGGATGCTCATCGGCTACGAGGCCATCTGCCTCGCGCTGTATGACGATCCCGATTTCCTCACCGCCGTCGTGCAATATGCCGTGGATTTCGCCCTCCCCGCCGTCACGCGCATGGCTGAGGCCGGGGTGGACGGCATGGCGGTGAGCGAGGACCTGGGCAGCAGTTGCGCCGGCCTCATCGCCCCCGGCCACTTCCGCGACATTATCAAGCCCGCGCTCGGCGCCATCATCAGCCACATCAAACGCTGCGGCCTGCCGGTGCTGCTGCATTCCTGCGGCCACATCTACGACTACCTTGACGACCTCATCGAGCTGGGCATTGACGCCCTGCACCCGCTGCAGCGCACCGCCGGCATGGAGCTCGCCCGCGTGAAAGCGCAGTATGGCGACCGCATCTGCCTCGTCGGCAACATTGACTCGTCGCGCACGCTGCCGTACGGCGCCCCGGCCGACGTGGAGGCGGAAGTGCGCGAGGCCGTCGCCATCGCCGCTCCCGGCGGCGGCTACATCCTCGCCTCCGACCACTCGCTCCACGACGGCATCCCGGTAGAAAATATCCGGGCGATGTGTGACGCGGGGCGGAGATACGGCCGCTCTCCCGCGGCCGGCTGAAGGGGCGCGCCCCGCCGCCGCGCGGGGCCGCGCGAGCGGGGTATGCTGACGAGGTCTTTTTTGGAAAATTTTCCGCTAAAGCGTTTCACCCTCGCCGGCGGAATTGCCGCCGGCGTCTCGGAACGCGTACAATACTCTTTCCGGGAGGTGGCCATGCGGCAGTTGAAGATCGGCACGTCGTCGGTGCGCGGGGTGGTGGGAGAATCGCTGACGCCGGAGCTGCTGGTGGATTTCGCCAGCGCGTTCGGCGCCTATTGCGACGGCGGGACGGTGGTCATCGGGCGGGACACCCGGCGCTCGTCAGCGATGCTGCGCGCGGCGGCGCTCTCCAGCCTGCTCGCCGCCGGCTGCCATGTACTCGATCTGGGGGTCGCGCCCACGCCGCTCGTCTCCTTCGCCGTGCGCGCGCTCGGCGCGGCCGGCGGGCTGTCCATCACCGGCAGCCACAATGACGCCCGCTGGAACGCCTTCAAATTCCTCGGTCCCGACGGCGCGCTGCTCAACGCGGTGAACACCGAGGAGCTGCTCGATATCTACCACGCCCGCGACTTCATTCGCGTGCCGTGGGACGGCCTGCGCGGCTGGGAGCCGGCGCCGGACGACCTGCTCCCGCGCTACCTGGCGCGCCTCCTCGCCGCGCTGGATGTCGCGGCGATCCGCGCGCGCCGTTTTCGCGTGGCGGTAGATTTCTGCAACGGCGCCGGTCTGCCGGTGGTCGCGCGCCTGCTGGAAGAGTTGGGATGCGCCCTCATTCCGCTGAATGAGGAGCCGGACGGCGTCTTCGCCCACGCCCCCGCGCCCACCGCGGCGAATATGCGCCAGCTTGCCGCGCTGATGAAGCACCTGACGGTAGACCTGGGCGCGGCCATCAACATTGACGGCGACCGCATCGGCTTCGTCACCGCCGATGGCGAGCCGCTCACCGAGGAGCATACGCTGCCGCTGGTCGCCGCGCACGTGCTCTCCCGCCAACCCGGTCCGGTGGTGACGAACCTCTCCACCAGCCGCATGGTGGAGGCGGCGGCGGACGCCGCCGGGCAGCCGGTGATCCGCACGATGATCGGCGAAGGGCATGTGATGGGGCGCGCGCTGGCCGAGCGCGCGGCGCTGGCCGGCGAAGGGAGCGGCGGCGTCGCGCTGCTGCCCGCCGCCGCCACCTTTGATGCCTTCCTCACCCTCGGCCTGGTGCTGGAGGCGATGGCCGCCTCCGATGAATCGCTGGCCGCGCTGGCCGGCCGCCTGCCGCGCTCGGCCATGCGCAAGGGCACGGTCGCGTGTCCGCCCAACCTGGTCTACCACGTGCTGGAAGGCTTTCACGAGCACTACCAGCGCGCGCGGCTCGACCTCACTGAAGGCGTGCGCGCCGCCTGGCACAACGGCTGGATTCACGTCCGCGCCTCCAACACCGAACCGCTGGTGCGCATCGTCGCGGAAGCTGATACCGAAGAACGGGCCGAGGAAATGTTCGAAAACGCCATGACCTTCGCGAATCAGGCGGCGTTCGTGACCGCGGGCAGATAACACGAGCGCCTCCGCGCGCTCCGCGTCCTCCGCGGTGAAAAAAAGGAACATCATGCGCAAACCCTTATCGCTCAAAATCGGCATCTCCGGCGTGCGCGGCATCGTGGGCGATTCGCTCACCCCGCGGCTCGTCGCCTCCTTCGCCGGGGCGTTCGGCACCTACGCGGGGGCGGGGCCGATTCTCGTCGGCACCGACAGCCGGCCCTCGCGCGAGATGGTGAAGCAGGCGGTCATCGCCGGGCTGCTGGGCGCGGGCTGCACGCCGGTGGACGTGGGCATCGTGCCGGTGCCGGCGCTGCAGTTGCACGTGCGCGAGGCGCACGCCTTCGGCGGCATCTGCGTCACCGCCAGCCATAACCCCATCCAGTGGAACGCGCTGAAATTTTTTGGGCCGGACGGCATCATCCTGCGCCCCAACCAGGCGGCGGAGCTGGTGGACCTCTACCACCAGGGGGTCTATACGCGCGCGTTGGCGGACGACATCGGCACCGTGCGTCGCGATGACACCACCCTGCGCCGCCACCGCGAGGCGATTCTGCGGGCGGTGGACGTGGCCGCGATTCGCCGCCGAAAATTCCGCGTGGCGGTGGACTGCTGCAACGGCGCCGCCTCGCTGGCCACCCCCGCCTTCCTGCGCGCGTTGGGCTGCGACGTGATGGAATATTACACGAATCCCGACGAGCCGTTCCCGCGCGATCCGGAGCCGACGCCGGAGCATATCGTCGAGCTGTGCCGCGTGGTGAAGCTGGCGGACGCGGAGATCGGCTTCGCGCAGGACGCCGACGCCGACCGGCTGGCCATCGTGGACGAAACCGGCGCGCCCCTCGGCGAGGAGTGCACGCTGGCGCTGGCCGTGCGCCATGTGCTGCGCCGCACCCCCGGCCCGGTAGTGGTGAACGTCTCCACCAGCCGCATGATTGACGACGTGGCCGCCGCCTGCGCCTGCCCGGTGGTGCGCACCCGCGTGGGCGAGGTGAACGTGGTGGAGGGCATGGCGCGCCACCAGGCGGCCATCGGCGGCGAGGGGAACGGCGGGGTCATCGTGCCCGCCATCAATCCCTGCCGCGACAGTTTCGTCGGCATGGCGCTCATCCTGGAGGCGCTGGCGCTGGACGGCGGCTCCATCAGCGCCATGCGCGCGCGGATTCCCACCTATGCCCTCGTCAAGGCGAAACTCGATTGCCCCGCCCGTGACATCGCCCCCGCCCTGCGCGCGCTGCAGGACCGCTACGCGGCGGAAACCGTAGACCTCACCGATGGCCTGAAAATCCTCTGGCCCGACCGCTGGCTCCAGGCCCGCGGCTCCAACACCGAACCCATCATCCGCGTCACCGCCGAAGCCCCGGCGGAAGCGGCTGCACGGGCGCTGGTGGCGGAGGCGGTCGGCGTGCTGGAGGGGCTGGTGAGGGCGTAGTGAGAAGGGCGTAGTGATCAGTAATCGTAGCGGGTCGTCACGTTGTACCTTGTGCTGTATTGAGCCCTCGGTAGTCTGCGCCCTCCGCGGCGCGTGGTGACGCATTGCTCCACCGTTTGCCAGCCGAAGCTTTAGCGAAGGCTGGTGTCCGATGCTGGTGTTGTCGGATACGGTGCCGCCTTGTGGTCACCCGCGCCGCGGAGGGCGCAGACTACCGAGGGCTCAATACAGCACAAGGTACAACGTGACGACCCGCTACAATTGGCACTATGAGCTATTACGGTGACGCGTTGGCGGGAGATTGAGGCTTCGCATCGGGTGGGACGCCCGCGCCCGCCTCTACACAGGGCGCACCGTTGCCGAGCGCTTCAATGCCCGGTATACCCTCCAGCTTGATCGGGCGAATCAGCTTTGCCGCGGCGTACGTCGCCGTGACCGGGTGGTGAAAAGGTGCTATCGCTCGGATAGACAGTTTGGTCGGAGGCATGATAACATATCTACCGAAGTAATCATTGGCTCGCCTGTACCATCCAAATGGGGGCACGGTATGTGGCACCGGTGCTGGGATCGGTATCTCGGAGGCGTCCTCCTGCTGCTGGGCATGATCGCCGGCGTGCCGGTGCACGGTGACGCGCCCCCCTCATCGGCATCACGGAAATTCACCCCAATCCGACCAATCAATATGACCTAACATGGGTTGAGCTATACTGCTATGGTGATACATCCGTTTCTATCGCGGGATGGTGCCTTGTCGATAAGCAGGAACAGGTCTATATCTTTCCACCGGACTTACCGCCAATACCACCGAAAATGGTGCTGCAGGTCATCTTCGCGGGACCGAACGCGCCCGTGCATGGTGATAGAACCTCGACCGATGATGCGGTCCTTCGTCTCTATTGCCGCGGTGACGATGCGCCGCAGGCTGTGCGCGGAAATGCAAACGAGTGCGCCCTATATAGATCAAACGCGCAAGACGTACAAACGCTTCACGACTATGTCTGCTGGGGGGTGTGGCCGCCCGATTCTGCCCATGCCAAAGCAGCGCTCGCCGTCGGATTGTGGGATAACAGGAAAGCGTCGATCGCTCCGACACTGGTCACGATTGGGGGGGAACCATCGTTAGCGTCAAATCAGAGCATCGGCCGTGCGCGCCTCTTCAGGCCGCAGACCGATGTCCGGGTGTCCCCCGATAAACGATTTCCAAGTGTGGCGTGGGATCTCTATATTGCCTACAATGCAACTCATCATTCGGAGGTGTGCTGTGAAATCAATGCCTGTGACGATTCTCTTTGTTTTATTGTTCGCAAATAGTGTTAATTCACAGATGAGAACGATAACTGATGCAGAAAGAATTGGCTTATCAGATCTAATTATTGTTGGAGTCGTAGAAGAAGTAATGAGCCGAGAAAAGACTAATAGTCAGAATACCGTACTTCTGCCGACTGATATTGCTATCGTCAGAGTGGAAAAGGTTCTGAAAGGACTTCCGATAACACATGTGAATGTGACGAGTTTGCCCATGGCATCGAAAGAAAAAGGTCGGATATATGCCGGTGTACGATTGTTATTCTTCCTTCAAAAGAGTCGGGATCTTTATACACTATACTATGCTGGAGACCCTATGCTACGATCAGTTGATGAGGAAGATAAATTCGTTGAATTAATTAAACAGTTCCCGGTGAGCGTTGAACTAGTCCCACCGACAACCCCATGCATTTACGGGCAGCAAACTGAGTTAACCGTAAAAATTACGAACAAGTCTGAACACCAAATTGGTATATCAGAGATGAATCTGGAGGGATTCTATTTTTCCCCATCTATGGAGAAGAATATTGGAACATCTTCGAGAACAGCAATAGATGGACCACATGCGAATAATGTCACCAGTACATATATCAAACCTGGTGACACATATATTGTTAACGTGAAATATGCGATCAGCAGGCCAGAGTCGTGGAAGATTTATAAGCCAGAAACACATTTGCTAACAACAATTGCGCTACGGATAATTGTCACTGTTGATAATAGTATACCAAGAGAAAACCCAAAAGACATATATCTCGTTACTTCACCACCAGTGTTAGCCATTATCGGTGATCCACTTCCAAAAATTGATTGATCGTTCAAGAGGCTAGTCCGGACATAACTCCGGTATTTCCGAGGCGTGTTCAGGTGTGTTCTGCTTCCTGTTTACGCCGCGGTGTTGTTCCAGTTGTCCATGCGCTGGGCATACCGAACGATGTACCTTGCCATGCCAACGAGCGCGCGCTACAGACGGTTGTCCTGATACGCGAACGACAACGTGACGACCCACTACAATTGACAATTGTCAATTGCCGCTCCTGGGAACGCCACCCACGATTTCATCGGGGCAGGCAGGCGGGCGTTCCCGACGATGGATTTACCGGGGACACCGGAGGCGTCCCTATGTCTTACACCACCACCACACACCCCGGATTATCCCGAATCACCGTCCCCTCATGCTCGCCCTGGTCAACGATGAGCTCGCGCAGCGCGGCGTTGTTGAGCGTATTGCCGGTGATGGCGCAGTGGCGCAGGTCGCGGAGCACGAAGCCGTAACTGGGTGAGGGCTGCCCGCCGCCGTCGTCATTCGTGCCATAGCAGCAGACGTTGCCGGTGCAGGCGACGCCCCAGGCGTGTTCGAGGCGCAGGTGGCAGCTCTCCGGCGTGCCGGGATCAACGCGCGCGCCGCTGCGATTGAAGATATTGCCGGTGATGGCGACCGTGCCCGGCAGCCAGCGGGCGTCCGCGGCATCCGGCGCGCCGATGAGCACCAAACCCGGCCCACCGGAGCGGTCAATGAAATTGCCGGTGACGTTGTAGTGCGTGCCGCTCTCCAGCAGGATGCCGCCGAGGTAATTCCACTCGATGCGGTTGCCGGTGAGCGTCACCGCCGCGTTGGCGCCGCGGGCGGCGAAGCCGAATTGGCGGTTGGCGATCATGATGTTGTCGTGCACCCAGCCATCCCAATGCGTGATGCACACCCCGTCGCCGCCGTTGCAGTGAAACAGGTTGTGCCGCACGGTGAAGCCCCACACATTCTCCAGCCGCGCCCCATCGCCCGAAAACCCCGACACCCGGCAGTGCTCGATGACCAGCGTATCCTCTTCCGTGTGCCCCTCGCCGTTCAGATAGATGCCATGCGCCCCCTCGCCCAGATTCCCGCCGTCCAGCGCCAGCCCGGAGACCCGCGCGCCGATGGCGCCGCACAGGTTTACTAGGCACGGCGCCGCCGCGTCGTGTAGGCGCAGCACGGTTGTCCCATGCCGGCGATAGCTCCAGGTCGGCCGACCGGCCAGCGTCACGTGGTCGCGCATCCGCAGCATGCCGCAGCGATACTGCCCTGGCGGGAACCACACCGCCTCGCCCGCCTCCGCCGCCGCATCAATGGCCCGCTGAATCGCTGGCGTATCATCCGCGGCGTCGTCACCCTTCGCCCCGAACGCGCGGACATTCACCCCGAGGGGAAATTGCTCTGTAGACACCGCATGACTCCTTTACCGAAAGATATGCTTCCTGATTCGGCGAGCGGAACGCGAATTTGGAGCTTCACACGAAGGGAAACCCCATCCCGTACGTCTGCTGCAGCGCGCGCCGTACCGTGTAATACTCCTCGCGGCTCAACATCACCCGCATGGCGCCGGCGGCGTCTTCGATCTGTTCGGCGGTCTTGATGCCGACGATGGCGACGTGGACGGCGGTGTGCATGAGGGTGGCGGCGAGGACGAGCTGCACGATGCTGCAGCTGTGCCGCTCCGCCAGCGGGCGCAGGCCTGCGACGCGCGCGGCGAGGTCGGTGAAGCGCTCGCCCTGGAAGTCGGGGTTGTTTTTGCGCAGGTCGCTGAAGGTCTCCGCGCCGGTGTATTTGCCGGTGAGCAGGCCGCGGTGCAGTGGGCTGTAGACGAGCACGCCGATATTCTCCGCCCGGCAGTAGGGGAGCAGGTCGGCCTCGATGTGCGTGTTGAGCAGGTCGTAATCCGGCTGGATGGTGGCGAAGTCGCCGTACTGCCGCGCCAGCCGAAGCTGCGCCGCGGAAAAATTGCTCACCCCGTAGGCGCGGATTTTGCCCTGCTCTTTCAGCCGCTCCAGCGCCGCCGCCGTCTCCTCCAGCGGGGTGATGGGGTCGAAGGCATGGCACTGGTAGAGATCAAGATAGTCCGTGCGCAGCCGCCGCAGGCTGGCCTCGCACGCCTCGATGAGGTAGGCGCCGGAGAGATCGGGGTAGCGCCGGCCGTCGGGGAAGAAATGGTGATACGCCTTGGTGGCGATGACCACCCGGTCGCGCATCCCCTGCAGCGCCTTGCCCATCACCGTCTCGGATAGCCCGTCGCCGTAGGCGTCCGCGGTGTCGAAGAAGGTGATTCCCACCTCCACCGCCCGCCGCATGGCGGCGATGAACTCCTCCTCCGGCCCCGCTCCCCAGAAGCGCGGCGAGAGCTGCCACGATCCGTAACAAATCGGACTCACCGAGAGCCCGCTGCGCCCCAGCGTGATGCGTGTATCCATACGGGGACAATTCGCGCGGCGCCATCGAAATCCTGCCCGCGCGCGCTCACCGTTTGAAATATCGCACCCCGTGCCGTTTCTCCAGCCCGATCCACAGATGATGCAGCGCATCTTTCGCGCGCGGCGACAGCGCGCGGTTCGCGGTACTGCTGAACATCATCATCGTGTCGCGCGCTTCCGGCAGCCAGCTCTCCCGGTAGCCGACGATGTAGTAGGGGAAGTCGTCGTGTTTGTCGTAACCCAGCAGGTGCGCGCCTTCGTGGCGGACCACATTGTCGGTGCGGCCCATGCGCAGCGCCACCAGCCCGGCGCCGCAAAGCGCCTTGCCCTGGATGATCGGGTTGTCGGCGAACTCCATGCCGGTGAGGAAGATCTCCGCGTAGCGCTGGCCGCGATGCTCCAGGCGTAAAGCCATGAGCCGCTGAAAATCCAGCCGGTATTTGCCCTCCTGCTTCACCGTCGCCGCGTCCAGGTCGCGGCGGGCGTCCTCCGGCATGGCGTGCGCGGTGACGGTGATGTCCAGCCCCAGCTCGTCCACCAGCCCCTGCATGTCGCGCACCGCGACCAGTTGCTTCGCCGCGCCGACGGCGCCCTCGCTGTAGATGCGGATATCTTTCGCACGGATCCACGCGGCGCCGGGGTGCCACTGCCCGGAGGCGGACCGCACCGGCATGAAATTGCTCATCGCGTAGAAGGGATAACGCCAGCCCAGGCACCAGAGCGGCTTGCACGTGACGGAGTAGAGGAGGATGAGCGGGATGGTGATGACCATGAAGATGCGCACCGGCCGCCCGATGCCGAAGACGCGCCGGTCAGGACGTATCTCGCGCAGATACCACGGCTTCGCCGGCGCCGGGGTCGCCTCTCCCGCTGGCTCCCGCTGCTCGACAACCGGTTCATCCATCGCCGCCTCCCCCGTGATTACGCTGCTGGCTCAGCTATACCCGCCTCCAGCCGCAGTTCAACCGTTATCTCGTGCCCCGGCACTTCCAGCACCAGCGTTTGGTAGACGCCGTTACGGTTCGCCACCGGGGTTTCGTCAATCCACGCCCGATATGCCGGGTCGTATTGCACGGTCAGCATCGCGCCCCGGTAGGCGACGCGCACGCACCCCGGCGCGTGCGTGATGACCGACGCCGCCGCGCCGTCGGTGTGCAGCAGCGGCACCTGAAAGCGTATCCGTTCAACCGCACGGTCACCCTTCCTCACCGCGCTCACAATGCCCAGCCGCCCCTCCGCCAGCGTATACGCCTCGGTTATGGCGGTGTCTTCATGGCGATATGTGACGCGGAAAGCCGTCTCCTCCGGCGTTTCCCGCTCCACCGTGCAGGCGGCTTCCAGGCCCTCCGACAGCGCGGCCAGCGTCTGCCAGCCCTCGCCTTCCGGCCAGGCGGGGCCGAGGGCCAGCGACACGCCATTCCGATAGCGTTCCGGCAGCACGTAGCCGGGCGTGGCGGTACAGGGCATCCCCGGCCCCAGCTCCAGCGGCGCGCCGGTGACGGTGAAGCGCCCGAGGCCGGTGGCATCGTATTTTGCGTCGGCGCGCAGGTCAATTTCGACGTGCGTGCCGGCGCAGGTGGCGAACACTTTGTGGAAGGCGTCCGGCAGCGTGAAGAGGAAACCGCCGATCTCCGCCGGGCAGGGCGCCTCGGCGATGCCGTCATCCGCGAACAGCGCCGCCAGCCCGAAGAAGGACGCGCAGAGCAGGCTGTAGACCGAATAGTGCCCATACGGGTCGCGGCCGAACTCGTCCGCGGGGGGAAAACCGTTCTTGATGTGGCGGAAGGGTTGCATCTCCGCCAGCCAGCGCCGCACCGCCAGCATCGAGCGGTGCGCCTGCCGCTTGAACGCCCCCGCCAGCCGCGGGTCATCCGTGCGATAGCGCCGTGCCTCCAACTCGCACAGCGCGGCGATGATCGCCTCCTGAAAGTGGAACTGGCTGGAGCGTCCGCCGTACGGCACATAGCCATCGGGCGTCATCCAGAGCAGCATCGCCAGCGCCGCCCGCTGCAACAGCGCGTGCAGCTCGGCGCTGGCCGGGCCCCCATACCCGAAGGCGAGGGGAATTGCCGCCTGCAGCCGGGTGGTGATGTCGTAGGTGATGGGGTCGCCGGGATCGCGGTACATCCCCTCCGGCGAGAAATGTGCGAGCTGCGGCGGCAGGTATTTTTCGACGAACGCGCGCCCGCAGATCCCCGCACCCGGGCCGCACAGGCCCGCCGCCTCGCGCAGCCACTCGCCGGCGATGGCGTAGACCGTCCAGTTGTGCAGCGTCTCCAGCCCCCGTCCATCCGGCTTCACCGCGACGTACGTCTGCTCGGGATTCACCCGCCGCAGGTCCGCCGCCCATTGCGCGGTCAGCGCGGAGGCGGTGCGTGGCGCCAGGCACAGGTAGGCGGTCATCAGCTCCCGCATCCAGAAATCCGGCGACTGCGCCGCACCATCGGCCAACCGCCGGCACGCCCAGCTCATCGCGCGTTCGACGGACGGGCGCAGCTCCGGCACGCGGCCGAAGGCGAGCAAGATCGCGCCGGGCGCGGCGAAGCGCGGCGAAGTTTGCCCGCATTCGGCGCCCGCCACCGGATCAATGATCGCCCCCCGCGCGTCCTGCCACCCCGCCGCCGCCCGCACGATGAGCTCCATCAGGTCCAGGTACGCCGTCCGGTCAATCCCCGTCGGCGCCCACCCGTCGGGCGCGTCGGCCTCCAGCACCCGCCGCGCCAATCTCCCCGCCGGCGCATCATCCGCCAGCAGCGGCAATGGCCTCAACAGCGATAACATGCGAACACCCCCCCCTCACTTCACCATCACCAGCAGCGCGTTGCTGATATCGCGTCCCGGCGCCGTCAGGTATTGGCCGCGGTACCAGAGGCCGCTGGAGGCGCCGCCGTCGAGATTCATGCCTTCCACGCAGCCCAGCGCTTGCAGTATCCCACCGAGGTCGCGCACGCGGGCGCTCTTCACGGTGATGAGATAGAGCAGGCGGTCGGCGGTGTAGCCGGCGGCGGAACGCGCGCCGGCGCGTTCGAGGATTTTCGGGTCGCTGAAGCCCTCGCTCGACGGATTGAAGATGGGCTTGCCCGCCATCAGCACGCGCGGGCCGGCGCCGAGACCTTCCCGCACGCCCTCGCCGCTGCCGGCGCCGAGATAGGTGGTCTCCGGCGCGAAGGCCACGCGGTCCCCCACCTGGAAGCGCCGCAGCAGGCCCGCCTCGCCGCGCACCTGGATGATGAAGCCGTCCGCCGGAATGGCGGTCGTCGCGGCGGTGAGGTCGGCCACCACGCCCTCGCGCACCACCACCAGCGTGCCCCCGGCGGCGTCAATCGTCGGCCCCCAGTGGCGGGTGAACAGCGTCACGCTGGTCGCGGCGGTGGGCTTGCGGTTCATCCAGTAGGCGAACCAGCTCTCGGCGCGCCCGTTCGCGTGGGTCAGCGTGCCGACCAGCCGATAGCGCGGGGTGAAGATCGCCGGCCTGTTGTCCGCGCCGAAGCCGAGCACGCTGCCGATGTTGCTCTTGAAGATGAGCTGCCCGTTGCTGATGAGCGACATATCCGGGTTCTTCAGCGCGTCGCGGGTGTACGCATCGAAGAAGGAGCCGTTGATGGCCGCGACGGCGCCGGCCCGCTTGGCGAGAGCGCCCAGCGCCTCGGTGTGGCCGACCAGGTCCCGCGCGATGCCCACGCGCAGCGCGACGCGGGGGTCGCCGAGATTTACCTTGACGCCGCTCACCGCGAAGGCGGCGCCGTTTGCCGTCACGCTGGTCGAGAAGGCGGTAACCGGATCGGCGGCAGTGCCGGCAACGGCAAGGAACGCGGAGATGAGCAGGAGCATGCGCATGGGCAGCCTCCGGTGGATCTTTTCTGCTCAATTAGGCGGGGCCGGAGCGAATACCTGCCGGCGGGCCGCGCGGCTGACGATTGACGGGAAGACGCCGGCGGTGAAAGAGCCCGCTCAGCAGGCGCGCCGGCGGCGGGCGGCGAACTGGATCATAAAGACGGCGTTGGATTTGCGCACAGTGTTCGCTGACCGGCCGTCGGACCGCCGGCTTCCAGCCGGCCGCTGGTCCTCGCGACCGTCCGGGTCGCGTGCCGGCATGATGCCGGCAGTCCGACCGATCATCTCGCGCAGGCGCACGTCCGGCGCGCTGATCTAGACGGATGCGTTGATGAATGAGGTAACCGCCGTGACGCTGGAGATGCTGCATTCGCTGGACCCGGAGCAATTGCGCGCCGCCACCGACCCCGCGCGCCGGATCCTCGTCTCCGCCGGCGCGGGGTCGGGGAAGACGCGGGTGCTCACCGCGCGCTATCTCTACCTGCTGGAACAGCACCCGTCGCTGACGGTGGACAACATCCTCACCCTCACCTTCACGCGCAAGGCCGCGCAGGAGATGCGTGAGCGCATTGCCGGCGAGCTGCTGCGCCTGGGGCGCGAGGCCGCGCGCCGGGCGCTGGGCCGCGCGCCCATCGGCACCATCCACAGCTTTTGCGAGCGCCTGCTGCGCGAGCACGCGCTGCAGGCGGGCATTGACCCGAATTTCCGCCTGCTCGACGACGCGCTGGCGGTCACCCTGCGGGAAAAAGTGCTGGAGGACGTGCTGGAGGCGGCGTGGAGCGACGAGGAGAGCCGCGACGAGGTGAGCCGCCTGCTGCTCGATATGCCCCAGGAGACGCTGCGCGGCGCGCTGCTCGCGACGTATAGCACCGGGCGCACGCATGGGTATGCGGCGGCAACCATGACCCCCGTGCCGGACGCGGACGCGGCGGACGCCGCGGCGGCCGTACAGCAGGCGATGGCGGCGCTGCTGGCCTGTCCGGGCACGTCGGCGTGGATGCAGGCGCTGGCCCGCGCGCGAAAAACCTTCGAGACGGAAGTGCTCCCGCTGCTGGCGCCACCCTGGGAGCCGGAGCGCTTCTGGGATCACTATTATCGCGCGGAAGCATTGTCGAAAAGCCTCACCCCCGCCGGCGGGCCGACGGGCGGGGTCGCCAAAGCGCTGCGCGAGGCGGTGAAAGGCGCCTACGGGCGCTGGCTGGGCGCCCGGCTGGATGGCGTGGCGCGGCCCTACCTGCTGGCGATGGCGTACCTGATCGGCCGCTTTGATGCCGCCTATCGCGCGGCGAAGGACGCCGAGGGATTGCTCGACTTCGAGGACTTGCTGCTGCGCGCGCGCGTGCTGCTGCTGGATGAGGAATCCGGCGTCGCGCGGCGCTGCCGGGGGCGCTTCGCCCACGTGATGGTGGACGAGTTCCAGGATACCAATCCGCTCCAGTTCAGCATCATTTCCGCGGTGTGCGGGGAGAGCGGCGGCCTTTTCGCGGTGGGCGACGTGAAGCAGTCCATCTACCGCTTCATCGGCAGCGACGTGCGCGTCTTTCTCGACTACGAGGCGCGACTGGCCGGCGACGGCGAGGCGCGGCTGGCGCTGCGCACGAATTATCGTGCGCGCCCGGACGTGCTGCAGCCGATCAACGGCCTTTTCGCCGCCCTATGGCCCGTCTTCCCGGAACGCCGGGATGACGAATTCACCTTTCAGCCCTTGCGGTCACCCGATACGACTGCTCCCGACAAGGCCATACCGTCCTTGGAGATCGCCTTCTGGACGGCGAGCGGCGAGGGCGCGGATACGCTGCGCACGCGGGAAGCGGATTGGATCGCCCGCCGCATCCTGCAGGTGACCGGCCGGTATGGCGAGCCGGCGCTGCGCGTCGAGGACGCCGACACGCACGACGGGCGGGATGCGCATGCCGGCGATATCCTCGTCCTCTTCCGCAGCTCAGCGGAAATCCCGCTGTACGCCGGGCGGCTGCGCGCCGCCGGCGTGCCCGTCTACGTGGTGAGCGGCCGGGGCTTTTACCAGGCGCGCGAGGTGCAGGACATCATCCACCTGCTGCGCGCCGTGGAAAATCCGCTGGACGATTTTTCACTGACGGTGGTGCTGCGCTCGCCGCTGGTGGCCGTCAGCGATGACGCGCTCTACTGGCTCAGCCATGCCGCCCCCTTCTTCGCCGACGAGGAGGAGACGGAGGATGGTGAACTGCGTCCCGCGCTCCCGCGCGCGTGCGGGCGCCTGTGGGAAGCCATCGAGCGGCTGGAGCGCATCCCGCGCCTCGCGGCGCGTGACCGCGAGCGCCTGCTCGCGTTCCGCGCCTTCCTCGGCGAGCTACAGGCGATGGCGCCCGCCGGCCAGCCGCTGGACCTGCTCGACCTCATCCTCGACCGTACCGGGTATGCCATCTGCCTGCTCGCCGGCGATGATGGCGAACAGCGCTGCGCCAACCTGCGCAAGCTGCGCGAGGTGGCCGCCGCCTTCCAGAAATCGGGGCTGTTTGACCTGGCGGATTTCCGCCGTCACCTGGCCCACCTGCAGGATGTCGCGCCGCGTGAGGCGTCGGCGCCGCTGGACGCCGAGAAGAGCCGCACCGTGCGGCTGATGACGATCCACGCCGCGAAGGGGCTGGAGGCGCCGGTGGTCTTCCTCGCCGATGGCGGCTGGGGCAAGGCGACCGCGCATCGCCAGCGCGAGCGCGTGATCTACCAGCCCGGCGTCGGCATTGCCTGCCAGGTGCCCACGCCCGAAGACGAAATGTGCGACCCCGCGGGCTATCTGACGATGCGGGACACCCTCGACGCGGAGGACGCGCGCGAGGCGGAGCGCCTCCTCTACGTCGCGATGACCCGCGCCCGCGAGCACCTCATCTGTTCCGGCTTCACGAAAAAGAACGTGATGCCGCCGACCTACCTGGGGCTGTTGACCGCGATGCTGGAGAAAGCCGGCGTGACGGCTGATGGGGATATCCGCGCGCTGACGGTTGACGGCGTGGCGTATCCGGTGCGCGTGTGGACGGAAGAGGCGATGAACGCGCTCGCGGCGCTGCCCGCCGCGTACGCGCCGGCGGCCTCGGTATGGGAAGCCTGCGCGGCGCAGCTTCACGCCGGCCTGGCGCTGCCCATCCCGGCGGGACCGGACGATTTCCCGTCCGTCATCGCGCGCTTCGCCCCGCTGCGGCCGGCGCGGCGCGACCTGCCGCTGCGCATCGGCGTCAATCGCGCGCTCGATTACGCGGCCTGCCCGCGGCAATACTGGTTCCGCTACCTGCTGCATCGCGCGCACGCGACGCGCGGCGCGCTGCCGCCGGTGCTGGAAGCGGAGGACGAGGGAGACGACGACGAGCGGGAGCGGACCGACGGCACGGAATTCGGCACACTGCTGCACGCCGTGCTGCAGCGCGCCGCGTTCGACGCGCCGTTGGCCGGGCAGCTTCCTTCCCTGCTGCCCATGCTGGGAGCGGCGCGCGCGCGCGCCATCACCCCCGCCGAGGAGCACAGCCTGCACCGCTGCCTGTCGCGGTTGTCCGCGCTGGAGATGTATCATCGCCTGACCCGCGCGTCGGAGTGCCATCGCGAGCAGCGCTTCCTGGCGCGCGAAGGCGACGTGCTCTACACCGGCATCATTGACGTGCTCGCGCGCGATGAGGATGGGTGGTGGATTCTCGACTATAAAACCGGGCGCTCTTCACCGCGGCACTTGCGGCAGGTGGGCCTCTACGCGCTGGGCATCGGGGCGGCGATGCGCATCGCGGTGGCGGACGTCGCGGTGATCTATCTGGACGAGGATACCCCGGCGCGCGCGGTCAACCAGCGGCGCGTCACCGATGAGTTCACCGCGGCGCTGCGCACGCTGCTGCGCGGGGTGGGGGAGGGCATCCGGCACGGCGCCTTCGCCCCCTCGCCGGGCCGCCAGTGCGAGTTCTGCCCCTTCCGGACGGAATGTCCCGCCGGGCGCGCGGTCGTGATGGCCGTCGAGGTGTAGCGCGCCTCGCGTTCCCCTCCGCGACACGGCCGCGCTGGTTTACCGTTTCCCGCCGCAGCACATCTTGTATTTCATGCCGCTGCCGCAGGGACAGGGGTCGTTGCGGCCCACGCGGACGTGGGCGACGCGATCGCCGGCGGACGGGCCTTCGTCGCTGCGGTTCGTGCCCAGCGGGCGGTTTTGCGAGGAGCGACGATGCTCTTCTTCTTCGCTCACCAGCCGCACCCGCAGCACGCTCCGCGCGATATCCTCCGGGATTTCCACGTCCACCAGCTGCCGCCACATCTCGTAGGCTTCGTTGGTGAAGGCGATGAGCGGGTCCTGCTGGGCGTAGCCGCGCAGGCCGATGCCGTCGCGCAGAAAATCCATGGCATCCAGGTGCGCCACCCAGCGGGTGTCAATGATGCGCATGATCACCAGGCGCTCCAGCATGCGCATCGTCTCGTCGCCCAGTCCGGCTTCGCGCAGCTCATACGCCTGCATCAGGTGCGCCATGATGCCGTCTTTCAGGTCGGCGCTGATGGCATACTGCCCCAGCCCCTGCAGATAATGCTCCCAGATTTGCCGGCGATACATGGCATCCAGCAGCGGGCTGGACGGGCCGCCGCGCATCTCTTCGGGCGCGAAGAAGAGCGGCAGCTCCGGGCTGATCTGCAAGAGCTCCGCGCCCAGCGTCTGCAGGTCCCACTGATCGCGCGGCGCCTCCCCCGCGTATTTCTCGACGTGGCGGGACACCGTCGCGTCAATCGCGGACAGCACGGTGGCGCGCATATCATCGCCGTCCAGCACGCGGCGGCGCTGCTCGTAGATGACCTTGCGCTGCAGGTTCATCACCTCGTCGTATTTCAACACGTGCTGGCGGATTTCGAAGTTATGCCCTTCCACCTTCCGCTGCGCGCGCTCGATGAGCCCGGAGATCATGCCGGAGGCGATCTGCTCGCTCTCCTCCCACTGGGTGTGCAGCAGGTTGAAGCGTTCCGGGCCGAAGAGGCGCATCAGCTCGTCCTGCAGCGACACGTAGAAGCGCGAAGAGCCGGGGTCGCCCTGGCGGCCGGAGCGGCCGCGCAACTGGTTGTCAATACGGCGGCTTTCATGGCGCTCGGTGCCGACGATCGCCAGCCCGCCGCGCGACACCACCAGCTCGCGGTCGCGCCGGCAGCGGGCGCGGGCTTCGGCAAGGGCGGCCGTCCGCTGTTCCTCCGTCGCCTCCTCCGAGGCGATCTCCCGCTCGCCGAGGATGCTCTCCACCAGCTCATTCGGGTTGCCGCCGAGCATGATGTCCACGCCGCGGCCCGCCATGTTGGTGGCGATAGTCACCGCGCCGGGGCGGCCGGCCTGGGCGATGATGTGCGCTTCCGATTCATGGTACTTCGCGTTCAACACCCGATGCGGAATGCCGCAGGCGAGGAGGTCGCCCAGCCGGTCGAGGTCGGTGGTGAGGCCGATGAAGTCGGCCAGCACAGTCACGTTTGCCGGGTCGGCGGCTTTCGCCGGCAAGCCGCAGAGCTCCATCAGCTTGGCCAGGCGCTCGACGCGCACGTCCTCCAGCCGCTGGAAACAGACCACTTCCGCCAGCCGGCGGGCGTCCGCGTCGGTGAGCGGCGCGCCGGTCTTGATCTTCTCGTGCAGCGCCGCGATATCCGCTTCCAGCGTTTCCGCGCGCTCCAGGCGCATCTCGAGCTGGCGGATTTCCTCCGGCTGTACCAGGCGGAATGACTTCACGCTGGTCGCGAGCTGTTTCTTCTCCAGCGCGATGGCGAGGTGCTCGCGCTCGCGGCGCACGTCGCCGGCGCGCAGCGTCAGCAGCGCGGCGAACTCCGCCCGCTGGCGCTCGTTGGGCGCGCGCATCTCGCGCAGGTGGCGGTAGAGGATGGACGCCAGCGCGAAGGCCTGCAGCAGGTCGGCTTTCAGGCGTTCGCTGATGCGCTCGGACACTTCGATGGAGCGCGTGCCGACCAGCACCGGCTGCTGGCGGCTTTCGCAGCGCAGGATTTCGCCGATGATGCCGCGGAATTTCGCCTCTTCCGTCTTGTACACGACGTCGGCGTGGTCCGCGCGCGCCACCGGGCGATGGGTGGGGATGACCGCCACCGGCAGGGCGTAGATCTTGATGAATTCTTGCTCTTCCGTCTTCGCGGTCCCGGTCATGCCGGCGAGTTTGGCGTACAGGCGGAAGAAGTTCTGGAAGGTGATCGTCGCCCACGTCTGGCTCTCGCGCTCGATCTTCACCCCTTCTTTGGCTTCAATCGCCTGGTGCAGACCTTCGGAGAAGCGGCGCCCGAACATCAACCGGCCGGTGAATTCGTCCACGATGATGACTTCGCCTTCGCGCACGATGTAGTCGCGGTCGCGATGGTAGCAGGCATTCGCCTTCAGCGACGCCTGCACGTGCTGGAAGATTTCCAGGTTCGCCGGGTCGGCGAGGTTGTCCAGCCCGAGGGCGTGTTCCACGCGCTCTATGCCGTCCTCGGTCAGCGAGGCGTTCTTCGACTTCTCATCCACCAGGTAGTCGAGCTCGGCGCGCAGCGTCTTCATGACGCGGTCCACCTTCACGTACAGGTCGCTGGCCTTGGCGCCGGGACCGGAGATGATGAGCGGCGTGCGCGCCTCGTCCACCAGGATGGAGTCCACCTCGTCCACGATGGCGTAGTGCAGCTCGCGCTGGGACAGGCTCTCCATGTCCATGGTGATGTTGTCGCGCAGGTAGTCGAAGCCGACTTCGTTATTCGTGGTGTAGAGGATGTCGGCGCGATAGGCTTCGTGGCGCGTCACCGGGCGCAGGTCGGCATAGCCGTCCGGTTCCTCATAGCCGGGGGTGAAGAGGTAGGCGGGCAGTTTTCCGTCGCCGCGGCTAGCCTGAATCACCGCCGTGCTGAGGCCGAGGAAGTGGTACAACTGTCCCATCAGCGTGCCCTGGTAGCGCACCAGGTAATCGTTGACGGTGACGAGGTGTGCGCCGCGGCCGGCGAGGCCGTTCAGGTAGAGCGGCGCCGCGGCGACCAGCGTTTTCCCTTCACCAGTTTTCATCTCCGCGATCATGCCGCGGTGGAGGATGATGCCGCCGATCATCTGCACGTCGAACGGCTCCATGTAGCGTTCGATGCTCTCGATGATGCGGCCATCCTGGCGCAGCCGCGCTTCCGTGGCGTCGCGGTCCGCTTCGGCGACGATCAACTCGTCCATCGCGCTCGTGCCGCCGCCGTCCACGCCCGGCTTGCGAATCCAGAAGCGATACTGCCGGCGGCCCAGCACGCGCCAGGCGGCTTCGCGCACCACCGCGAAGGCTTCCGGCAGTAGCGCGTCGAGGACGCGGCGCAGCGCGGCGTCTTCGGCGTGCGTGCGCTCTTCCTTCGGCAGCGCGGCACACGGCTCCAGCTCCCGCGCGATGCGCGCGCGAAATTCGTCCGTTTTCGCCCGCAGCGCCGCGTCGCTCAACGCGGCGATCTGCGGACGGAAGGCGTTGATGCGGTCAACGGTCTTGCGCGCCTGGGCGACTTCCCGCTTCGTTTTGTCGAATAATGCGTTCAGAAATGCCACGGTGATCCTTCCCGGAGATACCTCCACGCCCCGGTGGGCGTCTCGCGCATTATACCATAAAAGCACCCCGTTGCTGTCGCCGACACTGGCGCTCGCCCGGAGTACGGGCGAGCGGGAGCGGGGACGCGCGTGCGGGGAAAGCGTGCGGATTGAAAATCCGCGGCCCCGGTGGGCGCGCGCGTCAATTCAACGAGATCATCCCGGCGAGGTGCTCGTAATCGGGGAGGGTGTAGGCGTGGCGCTGGCCGCGGGTGAGGGTGAGGAAGGTGGTGAGGCGTTCGCACTCGTCGGTCAAGTAAGCGAGCTCGGCCTCCAGCCGCAGCGCGGCGGTGGCGGATTCCAGCCAATGCTGCTTCGTCTCCACCGATACGTAGAGCGCGGACGCCAGCAGGTAGGACGCCGCCGTCGGATCATCGGGCAGCGGGACATGGGTGATGTCCGCCTGATACCGCTGGCGGATGAGGGAGAGGTACTGCTGAAAAACGCGCCCCGCCTGTCGCGTGCGCTGTTGCGCGTTCACGCCGTCGAGCTCATCCATCATCGCCGCACAGCCGAGAGGGTAGGGGGCCTGCTGGCTGATCTCGGTCAACCGGATCCGGTGTTCGCCAAAGAGGATGGCGTGCATGGGCTGCTCGTTCTGATGCAGCAGGAAGGCGACGGACGCCAGGCAGCCGACGGAGCTGGGGGGCGACAACGGCGCGCCGGCAGCGTCAGGATGGGCATAGACCACGCCGAGGCGGCGCGACGATTCCGTGCATGCGCTCAGCAGCGCGCGCTGGCCGTGCTCATGCAGCGCTATCGGCAGGAACGTGCCGGGGAAGAGCACCGCCGGCAGCGTCAGGAGCGGAATCGCCTCGAGCTCGGTAGACATGGTACACCTCCGCGCCGCGCTCATTGTACGACACATCCGGCGAAAACGCAACGAACCCGTCGGCGCCGTCGCGGCGGTTGGAGAGGTTACGCCGCCTTCCGCCACTGATGCCGCCGCAGCCGCGGCAGCAGCGCGCGCAGCGGCAGCGTATTGAGCACGTCTTCCGGTTCCGCCCAGCCGCGCCGCGCGGTGGCGATGCCGTAGAAGATGAGGGCAAAATGCTCCGGCGCGTGGGCGTCGGTATTGATGACCAGCGGCACCCCGATCTCCCGGGCGAGCAGGACATCGGCGTCATTCAGGTCCAGCCGCTCCGGCCAGGCGTTGACCTCCATGGCGGCGCCCTCCTCGCGCGCGGCTTCCATCACCCGCCGCATGTCTAGGCGGAGGGGATCGCGCGCGCCGATGAGGCGTCCGCGGGGATGGCCGATGATGTCCAGGTACGGATTGCGCAGGGCGCGGAGCAGCCGCTCCGTCTGCTCCGCCTCGGTCAATCCGAACGCGGAATGCACCGAGCCGATGCACAGGTCGAGCTCCGCCAGCAGGTCATTGGGAAAATCCAGCGTGCCGTCGCGCCGGATATCCACCTCGCTGCCGATGAGCACGGTGATGCCGGGGAGCTCATCGTTCAGCCGGCGCACCGCGCGAATCTGCTGGCGCAGCCGCTCCGGGCTCAGGCCGTGCGCGATGCCCCGGCCGATGGAGTGGTCGGTGATGGCGAGGTACTCATACCCCCGTGCCCGCGCCGCGAGCGCCATCTCGCGGATGGCGGCGCGGCCGTCGCTCCAGTCGGAGTGGACGTGCAGGTCGCCGCGGATATCCGCTTCCTCCACGAAGTCGGGCATCTCCCCGCGCTGGCCCCGCTCGATTTCTCCCCGGTCCTCGCGCAATTCCGGCGGATACATGCGGAGGCCCAGCGTGCGATAGATATCCTCCTCGTGGCGGCCGCCCACGCGCGCGCCGGTATCGGCGCGAAAGATGCCGTATTCGCTCACCTTGTAGCCCATGCGGACGGCGAGGGTGCGCAGCTTGATATTGTGCGCCGTGGAGCCGGTGAAATATTGCAGCGCGGCGCCGAAATGCTCCGGCTCGACGGCGCGCACGTCCACCTGCAGGCCGATGTCGGTGACAATGGTGGTTTTGGTGGGGCCGCTGAGCAGCACCTCCGTGACGCCAGGCAGCCTGGTCGCCGCCTGCATCACTTCGGCGGGCCGGTCCGCGGTGACGAGGATATCAATGTCGCCGATATCCTCCTTCATGCGGCGCAGGCTGCCCGCCGCCGCGATCTCGCGTATGGGCGCCGCCGTGCGCAGGTGCGCGATAATCTGCTGGGCGAGGGGATAGGCGCGGGCCAGCGGGATGCGGGCGCGCAGCAGGCGGCCACGTTCAATGGCGCGCAGGATATTCGCCTCCGTTTTTTCGCCGAAGCCGCGCAGCCGGCGGATGCGCCCGTCCTGCGCCGCCTGCTCCAGCGCCTCCACGCTGGCGATGCCCAGCTCGCGATAGAGGCGCTGGGCGGTGCGCGGGCCGACGCCCGGCACGCGCATGATCGCCATCACGCCGGGGGGAAACGCTTCCACCAGCTCATCGTGGGCGCGCAGATGGCCGGTGGCGAGGATTTCCTCGATTTTTTCCGCCATGCGCGCGCCGATGCCCGGCAGCGCCATCAACTCCCCGCGCGCGCGTATCGCCGCCAGCGGCTCCTCCAGCGCGAGGATGGTGCGCGCGGCGCGCTGATACGCGCGGATGCGGTACGGGTCCTGCCCCTGCAGCTCCAGCGCCTCCGCCATCTCCAGGAAGATGCGGGCGACTTCGTAATTCGTTGCCATCGGCCTCTCCCCCGGTTGGTATTCCCGCGCGGGGAGCGGCTATGCGCGGCGCGCGGCGCGTCCGCTAGACGTTGGCGGGCATTTTCGCCGCCGCCGCCTCGGTGGTGATGTCCGTAGACGCGGCCCAATACGCGAGGCCGACGAACAAGGCGCCGCCGATGGCGTTGCCCAGCGAGGACCAGAGCAGGTTATAGCCGGCGCCGGCAAGGGTGATGATGCTGCCGGGCTGGAGGAAGGCGACGGACAGGAGGGTCATATTCGCCACCGAGTGCTCGAACCCGCAGGCGACGAAGGCATACAGGCACCAGAAGATCATGATGAGCTTGCCCGCTTCGGACTTCATGCGGTAGGTGCACCACACGCCCAGGCAGACGAGCCAGTTGCAGAGGATGCCTTTCACCAGGAGCGGCAGCACGGGCGCCGTGGTCTTCGCGTAGGCGATCTTCTGCACCAGCCAGAACTGGGGATCGCTGTTGAGCGTGCCGGCCGTCACCAGCAGCAGCGCCAGCACCAGGCAGCCCAGCAGGTTGCCGAACCAGGAGTAGCACCAGATGGCGAGGAGCTGGCCGAAGGAGTTCTTCCGCATCCGCCAGCCGATGGCCATCACCATGTTGTTGCCGGTGAAGAGCTCGGAGCCGGCGAAGACCACCAGCGACAGGGCGACCACGAAGGAGGCGCCCATGATCGCCTTCTGCCAGGGCAGCCCCACGCGCGTGCCGTCCGCGAGCACCGTGGACGCCTCGCCGCCCACCATGAACGCCAGGAAGGCGCCCACCCCCACGTACGCCCCCGCCAGCATCGCCGCCACCAAATACCCCAGCGGGCTCTGCCGCAGATACGCCACTTTTTTCGCCGCGGTCTCGCCCGCCGCGCGCACGGAATCCGAATAGAACATGTCCTTCTCCAACACCGGGATGGCAAGGCCCGCCACGCAGCGGGCCGCAGGGCTACTTCACCGCCCCGCGCCGATTCTCCTGCCGGAGACATCGCCCGGTTTGGAAAGACGGAAATGTCCCGGCACGACGCGCGCGTACAAGTTGACATGCTGAAACTTACGTGGCTTTGCGCGCTTCTTCCACCGTTTCGATAATCCAGCGCCACAGCGCGTCGCGGCCCAGGCCGGTCTGCGCGGAGAAGGCGAGGGTGTCGCGGCTGTCTATGTCGAGCTGTTCGGCGATGCGCAGCAGGTGGTCGGGCACCTTCGTCTTCGCGATCTTGTCGGATTTCGTGCCCACCACGAGGAAGTGGTGCTGGTAATGCCGCAGCCATTCCGACATCTGAAAATCCAGCGGCTGCGGGGGGTGGCGCATATCAATGAGGTGGACGATGCCGCGGAGCATTTCCCGGTTGGACAGATAGGCTTCGATGAGCCGCCCCCAGCTTTTCCGCCGCGCCTGGCTCACCTGGGCGTGGCCGTAGCCGGGCATATCCACCAGGAAGAATTCGTGCCGCTTGACGTCGTCGGGTTTCACGCGGAAGAAATTCAGCGATTGCGTGCGCCCCGGCGTGTTGGAGGTGCGCGCCAGCCCCGGCTTGCCCAACAGGCGGTTGATCAGCGACGATTTGCCGACGTTGGACCGCCCCACCATGGCGATCTCCGGCAGCCGCTCCTTCGGAAACTGCTCCGGCTCCATCGCACTCATCACGAATTCCGCGTTGATTGCCATCACCTTGCCGTCCTTTCCCGCTGATAGCTGTTCGCCGCGGATGGTGCATCCCCTTTCCTAGCCGCGCTCCACGCGGGGCAGGATGCGCATCACCCCGCGCGCCACGCTAATTTGCGAGAGGCGGGGTGAGACGTTTTTGGTCCCAAACTCACCCCGTGTGCCCCCGTATGCCCCATGAACAAGTGCCAGTAAAAAGTCTGGGCAAGACCATTGGCCGGATGCCACGGGCCGCCGTCTGTGGTCTTGCGCTATACGGTTCCTCCGCGCGGCTCGACGGAGCCTCACCCGCCAGGCGAGAAGGGAATGCGATTTTTCCGAAGACGATGGGAGCAGATATCCGGTAACAGGAAG
This sequence comes from Armatimonadota bacterium, assembly GCA_029553475.1. Taxonomy (GTDB): domain Bacteria; phylum Armatimonadota; class Hebobacteria; order CAIYQO01; family CAIYQO01; genus JAKIYB01. The sequence goes on along the minus strand of JAKPKV010000138.1, from coordinate 17,400 downwards.
CGCGCCCATTCCGTCGAATCGCTGGTGTGGAGGTGCTATCATGCGTATGTTGATCCTCATGCTGGCGCTGTTCGCGTTCTGTGGCACGGCGGTGATGGCCGCGCCGCCGCTGCCGTATGCGCTGCCGACGGACACGGAGCGGGCGGCGCGCAAGCGGCAGCTTCTCGACTGGGGGCGCCGCTGGCTATTGCAGTACGGACGTCCGTTCGATGTGCCCGCGCCGACTTACCCGGCGAACGTCCCCAATCCGCTGGGGGACGCCACCGCGAATACGCTCTACCTCTTCGCCCTGGCTCGCGAGGCGGAGGTGAAGCGGGCGGTGGAAGCGATGGCGCAACTCGGGCCATGGGAGAAGCAGTATGGCATCTTCCAGGGACCGGCGGTGATGGAAATCTGGTTTCGCTATCGCGACACGCTGCCGGATGCCACCCGCGCGCGCCTGTTGAAGGAAATCGAAAAGATGTCTGAACCCGGTGAACGGCTGTGGGGCTGCTGCGACATCGGCTACGCCGGCGGCAATTGGGGCTTCTGCGCCGCGGCGGGGGTCGGCCTGGCGGGAGAGATCCTCGGCGATGCGCCGCGCCTGGCGCGCGGGAAATACGCGTTAAAGCTGGCGCTTGAACAGATTCGCCGGTACGGCACCATCCTCGAATACAACACGCCGACGTATTACGGTCCGTCCTTCGCCGGCCTGGCGGCGATTTCCGCGCACGCGAAGGACGCCGAGTTCCGCGACATGGCGCGCGCCATGCAGGTCGTGCTGCTGGCGCAGTCGCTGACCGCGTATCATCCGCCCACGACGCAGGTGTCCGGCCCCTGGCAGCGCGGCTACCACCAGGATGTCTACGGCGGGCCGTCGGCCATCAAAGCGCTGCTGTATCCCTACTTGCCGGAGCCGCCGTATCTGGATCTGGCGCACCTATGGAGGTTTCCCAGCATGGTCGGTGCCAGCAGTCACATGATGCAGGCGGCGGTGCAGGAGATCTATTTCCCGGCCTGGCTGGGGATGTTTCTCGCCGACCGGAACTATCCGTGGACGCTGCGTATGACCTCGCACGTGCCGAAAGTCGTTGACCGGCGCGGACTGGGCACCGAATACCCCGAGGGTGATATCAACGTGGATGTCTACCAGACGCCCGTCTATACCTTCGGCTCCGCCAGCTACGTCTTCCACAACGGCGCGCATGCCGAAACGCCGTGGCTCTCCTGGTCGGTGAAGACGCCGGTGCGCGGGTTGGGCGATTTCAAGAACGGCTTCTTCCGCATGATGCACCATGACGCGCTGGTGGAAGGCGGCGACAACGAATCCGTCTTCGGCAAGACATCGCCGGGGTACGTCCTCTGGAACGAGGGGCGCAAATTCGCGTATCAGCACGAGAATCGCGCCATCCTTTTCGCCCATCCCGACCGGCTGGTGCCGGAAACCACCCGCTTGGGATTGAGCTTCTTCGCCACGGAACTCGGCGGCGACGGCGTGGACGAAGTGTATGTCGGCGATGAAAAGGTGACGGCGCTGCCGGCAACCTTCACGCACCGCACGCCGGTGCTGCTGAAGGACGGCCGCTTTTACCTGGCGCTGCTGCCGTTGCCCGGCAATGACGCCCTGGGGGCGCCGTCCGCGCTGGAAATCCGCCGCACCGCGACGCGGTATCTGCAGATCAGCTTCCTCAATTACCGGGGGGAGCGGCGTTCGATGAAGGAGTGGACCTACGCGCGCAACGGGGTGTATCTCGAAGCGGGGGATACCCGACGCTTCCGGTCCTTCGCCGCCTTCCGCAGGCACGTCGCCAAAATTCAACTCGACGAACGGCAGGATGGCGACCTGCGCGCGGTGACGGTCACCACACCCGACGGCGTGATGCGAGCGACCTATGACCGCCGGGCGGAGGTCTTTCGACGGCGCGAGTTCAACGACGCAGCCTACGCCCCCGCGCCGTTCGCGTCATCGCGCGCGGCCATCGGACGCGAAGGGCACGTGTCGGTGGGCAAGGTCGCCGCGGCCTGCGTGCCGCCACAGCCGCTCTTCCTCGCCGCCGATCCCGCGCGAAAAGTCTACGTGCTGCTGAACCTGGGCGAATCGGCGGCGGACGGTGTCCTCACGCTGCCCAACGGCAACACGAAAACCGTGACACTGCCGCCGTATCGGGACGTGGTGCTGGTCAATCCGTGACGCGGTTATCCCGGAAATATCGCGGGTACGCTCCCGTGGCATGCAACTTTCTGTTTGGGAGTTGCGTATGGACGGATACAGCACCATAGAATGGAGGGTACCGCAGTGAAATTGCTGAAATATCTGCTCCCCGTACTGGGACTCGTCGCGCTGGGTGGCGTGATGCTCACCGGCGTCGTGTTTGCCGACGGCGGCAAGGCGGCGCGCGCCGGTCTCGCCGCGCAGGGTGATCGGAACGGCGACGGCGCCGTCACCCGCGACCAATTCGGCCAGCGCGCGCTGGCGCTCTTCGCGAAGGTGGATGCGGACGGCGACGGCCAGGTGACGAAAGCCGAGGCCGAGCAGGCCGCGGCCGCGCTGCGCGAGAAGGCGAAAGCGCGGAAGGGTGAACTGTTCGCGCGCCTGGATGCCAACAAGGATGGCGTCATCACCCGCGACGAGATGCCCGCCCGCGCCGCGCGCCTCTTCGACCGCCTGGATGCGAATACAGACGGCAAAGTGACGAAGGAGGAGGCCGCGGCCGCCTGCGCGAAAGGCCGTAAATTCGCCGGCAAGCATACCGGCAAATTCTTCGCCCGTCTGGACGCCGACCAGAACGGCGTCGTGACGAAGGAGGAAGTCAACAGCGCGCTGGACAAAGCCTTCGCCCGCCTGGATACGGACGGCGACGGCAAAGTGACGAAGGACGAGGCGCGGGCCGCGCGCCAGGGCCTGAAGCGCCAGGGCCGCCGGTAACGTCGTCGCCTGCACACACACCGTGAACGGCCGCCCCGGCGCATCGCCGGGGCGGCCGTGTCATGGGGGCGCGCATAGTCACCGCCGGTCGGGTTGTGGTATCATACGCCTGCCCGTGACCCTCTCTGGAGCGTGATGCCATGCGCACGGTATCCCATGATGTTGACTTCTGCGTGGTTGGCGGCGGCCTGGCCGGCCTCTGCGCCGCCGTGGCCGCCGCCCGCCGCGGCGCCCGCGTCGCGCTGCTGCACGACCGCCCGGTGCTGGGCGGCAACGCGTCCAGCGAAATCCGCATGCACGTCTGCGGCGCCCACGGGCCGCACATGCGCGAGACCGGCATCATCGAGGAGATTCGCCTCGCCAACGCCGCGCGCAATCCGCAGTACGTCTACGCGCTGTGGGACAGCGTCCTCTATGGGCTCGCGCGCTTCCAGCCCAACCTGACGCTGCTGCTGAACTGCTCCGCGAACGCGGCGGCGATGGACGGCGCGCGCATCGCCGCGGTGACGGGCTGGCAGCTCACCACGGAGACCTGGCACACCGTGAAGGCGCGCCTCTTCGCCGATTGCTCCGGCGACAGCATCCTCGCCCCGCTCACCGGCGCCGAATTTCGCCTGGGCCGCGAGGCGCGCGCCGAATTCGGCGAAGACATCGCGCCGGACGAGGCCGACCGCCGCACCATGGGGATGACCTGCCTCGTGCAGATGCGGCAGATGGATACCCCGCAGCCATTCATTCCGCCGAGCTGGGCGTATACCTATCTCTCCGATGACGACCTGCCCCACCGCGGGCACAACATGGGGGACACCAACTTCTGGTGGCTGGAGCTCGGCGGCGAGGACGACGCCATCCACGACACCGAGGAGCTGCGCGACGAGCTGCTGCGCATCGCCTTCGGCGTCATTGACCATATCAAGAACCGCGGCGACCACGGCGCGGAGCACTGGCGGGTGGAGTGGGTCGGCTTCCTCCCCGGCAAGCGCGAGAGCCGGCGCTACGTCGGCGACCACCTCCTCACCCAGCATGACGTGCGCGCCGGCGGTCCCTTCTCGGATATCGTCGCCTACGGCGGCTGGAGCATGGACGACCATCACCCGGCGGGTTTCCGCCATCCCGGCCCGCCGACGATCTTCCATCCGGCCCCGTCACCGTACGGCATCCCGTATCGCTGTCTCTATTCGCGGAATATCGAGAACCTGTTCTTCGCCGGGCGCAATATCAGCGCGACCCACGCCGCGATGAGCTCCACCCGCGTGATGGCCACCTGCGCCATCCTCGGCCAGGCGGCGGGCACGGCGGCCGCCATCGCCGCGCGCGACGGCCTCACCCCGCGCCAGGTGAGCGCGGGGCGCACGGAGGCGCTGCAGCAGATGCTCCTGGACGACGACTGCTACCTGCCGGGCGTTGCGCGGGCGGTGAGCGCGCTCGCCCGCGCGGCGACGTTGGCCGCCTCTGCCGGTGATCCTGAGCCGCTGCGCAACGGCGTGGATCGTCCGGTGGGCGCGGCGGATAACGGCTGGCGCTGCGCGCCGGGCGGCTGGGTCGAGTATCGCTATGGCGCGCCGGCCGCGCTCACCGAGGCGCGGCTGGTCTTTGACAGCGACCTGACGGAGCATGGCCTGCACATGCCGGCCCTGTATTACCGGGATGCCCCGCCGCTGGCCCCGCCGGAAACGCTGGTGAAAGCCTTCCGCCTGGAAGCGCGGGAGGGGGACGGGCGGTGGCGGGTGGTCTACGCGACGCAGAGCAATACGCAGCGGCTGGTGCGCGTGCCGCTGTCGGTGACCGCCTCGGCGCTACGCCTGGTGCCGGAAGCCACCTGGGGCGCGCCGACGGCGCACATCCAGGCCTTTGAGGCGCGATGAGGTCGCGCTCAATGCACCGTCGGGTTCGGCGGCAGTGGCAGCCCGGCGCCGTCTTCGGAGAGGTCGAGGGCGAGGAGCATCTGCAGGCCGAGGGGGCTGAGCAGGTAGCCGGCCTGGTGCAGGGCGGCTTCCGGGGCCTGCTGCAGCTGTTCGCGGAAGACGGGGTCCAGCCGCAGGCGGGTGAGCAGGTGCTCGAGCTGGGCGCGGTCGAGGCTGGCCATCGCGTCGTCGGCCATCGCTTTCAGCTCGCTCGGGGTGTCGAGGTGCATCACGCGCATGAACGCGGCCATCGCGCCGGGAAAATCGCCGGCGGCCTGCAGGAGAATCGCCTGTTTGAAGCGGTGATGCGGCTGCCGCGGGTCCAGCGCGATGAGTCGGTTCACGATGGCCAGCGCCGCTTTCAACTGCCCCTGACGGTAGTAGCCCCAGCCGAGCAGGTCGAGGGCGGGCACGTTGTCCGGGTCGCGCTCGAGCATGCGCAGCGCATGCGGGATGACTTCCTCGCCGAAGGCGTCATGCTGCAGGACCTCGGTCATCAGGCCCAGCGCTTCATCATCGTCAGGATGCGCGGAGAGATACGCGGTGAGCAGCGCGAGCGCTTCGCGCGGTTCGCCGCTCTCGCGCAGGATGCCGGCCAGCGGCAGCACCACCTCGCGGTCGTCCGACGCCAACTCATGCGCCTGGCGCAGCACGCGCACCGCATCCTTCAGCTTTCCCTCACGATAGGCGATGAAGCCGAGCTGTTGCAGGCAGGGCACGAAGGCGGCGTCAAGGGCCAGCGCGCGCTGCGCGTAGGCGCGGGCGGCGGAGAAATCGTCCTCGAGGATGGCGAAATGCGCCAGCGCGCGCAGGTATTCCGGATTTTCCGGCTCCAGTTCCAGCGCGTGGCGATACGCCAGGCGCGCGGGCTCCAGGTCCTCGCGCGCGCCGTGGGTGAAGCCCAGCTCGGCATACACGCGCGGATTTTCCGGGTCCAGCTCCAGCGCGCGCTCCAGCACGGCGAACGCGTCGTCAAAACGGCCCAGCTCATTCAAGCAGTAGGCTTTCGCCAGCAGGGCGTCGCGAAAGACGGCGGGGAGGGCCAGCAAATCGGCGCCGCGGGGGGCGCGGGTATCGGCGATGCGATACGCGCGTCGGCGGTCGCGGCGCGGCAGCTTGCCCAGCACCTTGTCAAAGCAGGCGATGGCATCCTCCAGCGCGCCGGCGTCGGCGAGCTGGCGGCCCGTCAGGTATGCCTGGTGAAATAACTCTAATTCGTCCCGCCGGTATCTGGGCACGGGGCGGATCCCTCCGTTGCCTCTCTCCATTCGCCATCGTGGCGAATGGCTCCTGCCGGCGCGACGGGCGTTTTTCGCCGCTTTCCCCGACGTGATGCGTACAGAAAGTAGACAATTCACCAGCGGAACAGCAGGCAGCGGGCACCGCCGCCGTAACTCTCGAGATTAATGGCGATGGCGCGGCCGTCAGGAGAGGGGAACCACCAGTAGCTGCCGACATCGTGGCCGGGCCACCAGCGCTCCAGGTCAATGCGCAGCAGGGCGCGCAGGCGGCCGGGCCGTTCGTACAGGCCGGCGTGGCCGGTATACGGGTCGGGCAGCGCCTCGCCGACGCCGGGAATCCGCGAGAGCCACTGCAGCAGGCGCGCCGCCTGCGGCGCAAAATCGGGGGTGAAATAGGACAGCGCGTAGCGCCCGTCCATGGTGGCGTCGCCGCCGCGGTTATCCTCGCCCGCGTAGTAGGACCACTGCTCGCCGGTGGAGGGGGCGTAGACGCGCGAACGCGGGCCTTTCGTCTGCAGCAGATAGACGCCGCCGGGGGTGACGGTGTCGGCCTCCCAGCCGTCGGACGGCTTCGGCCCGCTCGCATCGAAGATCGCGCCGGATTCCGTCAAGCCCTGCCCGGCGGCGAGCAGGTCCGCTTCTTCATAATAGGGCGGCGTTTTTCCATTGGTGAAATTGCACCCGGCGATGCGGGTCTCCGCTGCCGTGAGCTGACCATCGGTGATGGCGAGTGGCGCGTAGACCGTCGCCACGCCATTGGTGACGGCGGCGAATTGCCCGTCCGGCGCGACGAAGGTGGAGTGACCCTTGCGAAACGGCAGCGTGCCGCGGGCGATGAGTGATCCGCCCCGTACCACCGCCGCCGGGCAGCGCGGCGGCTGTTCCGCCCAGGCGATGACGCGGCCGTCGTTGAGCACGCGCGCGCGTAAGGAGTCCGCCAGGTCCCGAACTCCTGGTCGGGAATCCGGGTTGAGCACGCGCAGGGAGGCCCTCCAGGCGGAAAAGCGTTGGGTGAAGGTAGGCTGCCCATTTTTCCAACAGCGCAGCACGGCGCCATCTTTCGTGGGAGTGATCAGGGCAAAGACATCCCCCTGCTGGCCGATGCTCCAGACCTCGTTCGTGCCGGTCGGGAGATGGTATGCCGGCCTCTTCACCCGCCAGCGCTCTTTGCCGGTCTCCCACGCGCGCAGCACCCAGGCGCTCTTTTCCTGCGTCAGGTAGCCGTCTTTGCAGGGAATGAGGGTGACGGCGGCCGTATCCGAGGAGGCGATCAGGCGATAGCTCTTCGGCTGGGATTGCCACCAGAAGTAGCCGATGACGCCGAGGATAGCGAACACCAGATAGCACCGGGCTGCATTAATCCGTCGCGGGAAGCTGGGCGATCCGCGCATCGAGCTCCTCCTGGGAAAGACCGGCCACGGTCACGCGTTTCACGCGTCCGGTGGCGCCGGCGATGATGGCCAGCCGCGACTTCGGCACGCCGAGGGCTTTCGCCAGCGTCTCGATCACCGCCGCGTTGGCCGCGCCCGCCGCCGGCGGCGCGGTGACCCGCACCCGCACCCCGTCCGTCCCGCGCGTCACCCCGGCGCGCGGCGCCTTCGGTTTCACGGTGATGTGGAGCAGGGCGTCCGGCATATGCCCAGTATAACCGCCCGGCGGGCGCGACGGCAACTGGATCACCGCGCGGGTGTCTGATGAGATACGACTGGGCGAACGGTGGTGACCCTGGAGCCGGGGCAGACGCTGACGGTCGCGCTTCCCGCTGGGGCGTGAGCGATTTTTTTCGGTATCGCCGCTTGACAACCGCACGGGGTAGTGGCATAATTCATGCATCCCGATAAGAATACACGGGTATGGAGGGGCGCCCGCGCGCCCGCTGGCGAGCCACAGCGGTATGCGCGGCGCCCGTCGGCGCCATCCCCGGCGGTGGGGAGTGAGCAGAGGAGACGAAGATGACTGACCAGTATCGGCGTGAGACGCTGGCCCTGCACGGCGGCCAGGAAGCGGACCCGACCACCGGATCGCGGGCGGTGCCCATTTACCAGACGACGTCCTATGTCTTCGACAGTCCGGAGCACGCGGCGGCGCTTTTCGGCCTGCAGCAATTCGGCAACATCTACACCCGCCTGATGAATCCGACCACCGATGTGTTCGAGAAGCGCGTCGCGCTGCTGGAAGGCGGGGCGGCGGCGCTGGCGGTGGCCTCCGGCCAGGCGGCGGAGATGCTGGCGCTGCTCACCATCGCCAACGCGGGGGACAACATCGTCTCGTCGTCATCGTTGTATGGCGGCTCGTATACGCTGTTTCGCTACACCTTCGCGAAATTCGGCATTGAGGTGCGCTTCGCCGATCAGGCGGACCCGGCAAACGTGGCGAGTCTGGTGGATGCGAATACGAAGGCCATCTACACCGAAACGATCGGCAATCCGCGGCTCGACGTGGCGCCGCTGGAAGCGCTGGCGGAGATCGCCCACGCGAACCAAATTCCGCTGGTGGTGGACAACACCTTCCCCTCGCCGTACCTCTGCCGCCCGCTGGAGTGGGGGGCCGACATCGTCGTCCATTCGGCGACGAAATATCTGGGCGGTCACGGCACCTCCATCGGCGGCGTCATCGTGGACAGCGGCAAATTCGACTGGGGCAGCGGAAAATTCCCGATGTTCACCGAGCCGGACGCCAGCTACCACGACCTGGTCTGGTGGAGCCTGCCGGAGCCGCTGAAATCGCTCAGCTATATCTTGAAGGCGCGGGTGAGCAGCCTGCGCGACATGGGGCCGGCCATCTCGCCCTTCAACAGCTTCCTGCTGCTGCAGGGGGTGGAGACGCTGCACCTGCGCATGCCCCGGCACAGCGACAACGCGCTGGCGGTGGCGCGCTTCCTGCGGACACACCCGCGAGTGAGCTGGGTGCTGTATCCGGGCCTGGAGGAGCACCCGACCCACGCGCTGACGCGGCGCTACCTTCCCGATGGCGCGGGCGGCATGATCGGTTTCGGCATCACCGGCGGCCTGGAGGCGGGCAAGACATTCATTCGCAACGTGAAGCTCGCCTCGCACCTCGCCAATGTCGGCGACGCGAAAACGCTGGTGATTCATCCCGCCAGCACCACCCACTCCCAGTTGAATGAAGAGGAATTGGTCGCCTGCGGCGTCAGCGCCGATTTCGTCCGCCTCTCGGTGGGCATCGAAGCGGTGGAGGATATCATCGCGGACCTTGACCAGGCGTTGAACGCCACGGCGTGACCGCTCGCCGCGGGCGCTTCACACCCCGTCGAGCCGGTCTGCTGGCGGGCGGGACTCTGTCGCGCCGCACCCTGGAGGGCGAGACTCCGTCGAGCCGGTCCCCTGGAGGGCAAAGTGGCGGGGGAGATGGTCGAGTACGATGACGAGTACGATGACGATGACGATTGCCCGTGCTGACCAACCTTCGCGTCTTCCCGTCTCCCTGACTTCGTGATGAAACCGCACCGCTCCGTCCCCGCGGATGCCTGCCGGCGCGCCCGGCTCCTCCGCGCGCGGCTCGACGGAGTCTCGCCCTCCAGGGAACCGGCTCGACGGCGGTCCGCTTTGCGCCCAAACGGCGGTAGGAGGCCGGAGCTCAGTCCATGGTCAGCGTCTTCTTGCTGCGGGTGAATTGCAGCTCGACGTGGGCGGCGCGCTGTTCCAGCAGCGCCAGGCTGATCTCGATCACCTCTTCCGCTTCGTAGGTGCTCATCGTGCCGATGGTCACCATGTCGCAGTCGCGGATGGTGCTCCACGCGAACGCCAGCCCGGTGGGCGGCAGCAGGCGGCCGGCCGCCAGCGGCTTGATGGTCATCACCGGCTTTTTCGCCTGGTGGATGACCTGCTGAATCCAGTCCGTCTCCACCTGGCAGAGGAAACCGGCGGCGTTGTACGGCTGCACGTAGCTCTCCACATCGGCGCCGCAGGCGTCCGCGCAGGTGATCGCCTCGGGCATGTGCGTGCTCAAGCCGGGGATCAAGCCCTGTTCGCGCACGATGCGCAGCAGCGCGCACAGGTCCGGCGCCAGGCGCTCGTTCGCCCGGTCCACGCGCGGGTCGGTGGTACACATGTGCGGATAGCAGAAGGTGGCGCCCCAGGCCCTGGCCTGCTCCACCGTGCGCTTCCACGCGTCGAAATCGCCCACCGGGTCCCAATGCGGGGTGGCGACCCACAGCATCGGCACGCCGGTGCGCTGCTCGACCTCGCGGAGCGCCAGCGAGACGAACTCGCTGGCGCCGCTCATATAGGCATTGCAGCCGGCGCGGGCGAAAACCTCGATGACGTCCGCCGCTTTGCCGGGCGTATCAAAGAGCTCTTTGATGAAGCGGTCTTTGGCCTTGCTGGTGTGAGAGAATCCCAGCATCCAGTTGCTGCCGCAGATTAACCGGGGCAGCGAAACGCCCCCGACCATGGTGCGCGGAAACTCCGCCATGCCATCCCCCTTCGGACCGGTGGTCAACACGAGCAAAAGACTCTTCTTCCCTAGCATACCGCGCGCGCGCGGGCGATGCAAGAGGCCGTGCGCCCCGTGCCGGTGACTGCTGGTGAAAAAAGATGCCGTGCCCCCGCGACAATGGAGCAGACGTTCGCTATAATAGGCGTGTGGGCGCCTCGCGAGATATTATGAAACGGCTGGAAGCGTTGAATGGGGGACCGCTGCGATATCAACCGCCGGCGGAGCTCGCGCCTGCCGCGCCGCCGCCCGCGCCGATCGTCTCCCGGCGCGAGGTGGCGCCCGCGCGGCCGCGCCCGGCGCCGTCGAACGCGCCGCTCTCGCTGGAAGACGCGATTCCCGGCATCGAAACGGCGCGCGCGCCCTACGGCACGGCCTATACCATCCTCACCGAGCTGGACGCCTTCGGCGCGCACTGGATGCCGCTGCGTCGCGCCTTCCCCGCGGCCGTCCGCGGCGAGGCGCTGCGCGCGCGGCTGCTGGCACGCTGTGGCGCGGAAGGCATCATGCCGGACGAGATCCTTTTCGTGGACCTGGAGACCACCGGGCTGGCGCATTCGCCGCTCTTCCTCATCGGCGCGATGGTGTGGGACGGCGGCGACTTCGTCATTCGCCAGTATCTCGCGCGGCACTACGGCGAGGAGGCGACGGTCACCGCCCTTTTCCTCGACCTCGCCTGTGAGAAGCGGCTGTTTGTGTCCTTCAACGGGAAAAGCTTTGACCTGCCCTACGTGCGCACCCGCGCCGCCGCCTGCGGCATCCCCTGCGCGCTGGGCGCCGCCCACCTCGATCTGCTGCACGAGTGCCGCCGCGCCTGGAAGAGCCACCTGCCGAACTGCAAGCTGCAAACGCTGGAGCAGCGCGTCTGCGGCCGTCCCCCGCGCGTGGGCGATATCCCCGGCGCGGCGATACCCGAAGCCTATCACGCCTTCGTCCGCACCGGCCACGCCGTGCAGATGGCGCAAATTATCCGGCATAATCTCATGGACCTGGTGACGCTGGCGGAGTTGATGGTGAAATTGCCGGCCGAGTAGGAAGTGAGGAGTAATCAGTGAGGAGTAATCAGTACCAGGTATTTGGGGGGGAGTTGCCGGTTAATAAACAGTGATTTTTTCAGAAGGGAAGAGTTATGAGCAAGCTGGGGTATGCGCTATATCACCGAGACACAGGCTGATTCTCTCCTGCGGCTGCTCGAAGAGATCGGCAACGTGTTGAATGGCATCATCGAGCAAGCTCCGCGATTTTGCCAGCAACGGTCAATGGAAGTCCGCGAGGATGCGGCTTCTTATGCGGCAATCGCTGACGATGATAGATTCACTGATTACTACTCACTAATTACTGATTACTACTCACTCCATCCGCATGGATTTCACCGTTTTCCTGAACGACATACGGCACAGTCCTGACTACCGCGATCAGATCGTCTATGTGCACGAAATCGCGGCAAGCGCGGCGCGGCATGGGGAGCTTGACGTATCGGAGCCCGTGCGGCGGATGCTGGCGGCGCGGGGCATTACGCAACTCTACAGCCATCAAACAACGGCGATCACCGCCGCGCGCAACGGGGCGGATGTGCTGGTGGCGACGGGCACGGCCTCGGGGAAATCGCTGTGCTACCAGATTCCGATCATCGAGCGGGTGCTCGATGACCCCGCGGCCACCGCGTTGCTGCTTTTCCCCACGAAGGCGCTCTGCCAGGACCAGTTCCGGGGGCTCCATGCCGCGCTCGAGGCGGCGGGGCTGCCGGAGGTGCCGGCGGGGGTCTACGACGGCGACACGCCGTCCGCTACCCGGCGACAACTGCGTGACGGCGCCAACCTCATCCTCACCAACCCCGACATGCTGCACGCGGGCATCCTGCCGCGGCACGCCCGGTGGGCGTCCTTCCTCGCCCGGCTGCGGGTGGTGGTGCTGGATGAGCTGCACGTCTACAGCGGCATCTTCGGTTCCAACATGGCGAACGTGCTGCGGCGGCTGGAGCGGCTGTGCGCGCATTATGGGGCGCGGCCGCAATACCTGGCCTGCTCGGCGACGGTCGGCAATCCGCGGGAGTTGAGCCGGGCAGTGACCGGGCGCGACGTGACGCTCGTTGACGAGGACGGCGGCCCGCACGGCAAGCGCACCTACGTCCTCTGGAACCCGCCGCGCGAGCGCGCACGGGCCTGGCGCGGCCGGCGCAGCGCGAACGTGGAAGCGCACGCGCTGATGGCGCTGCTGGTCGCGAACGGCGTGCGCACCATCACCTTCAGCAAGGCGAAGATGACCGCGGAGATGATCCATCGCTACGTGAGCGCGCGCCTGCGAGAGACGGCGCCGCATCTGCTGGGCGCGCTCGCGCCGTATCGCGGCGGCTATCTGCCGGAGGAGCGGCGGGAGATCGAGCGCAGGCTCTTTAACGGCGAGCTCCTCGGCGTCAGCACCACGAAAGCGCTGGAGTTGGGCATCAACATCGGCGGATTGGACGCCAGCATCCTCGTCGGTTACCCCGGCACGCTGGCGGCCTTTTTTCAGCAGGCGGGACGCGCCGGGCGGGCAACGGACGACGCGCTGGTGGTGCTGGTCGGCCTCGATACCCCGGCGAACCAGTACGTGATGAGCCATCCGGAGTATCTCTTTGCCCGTCCGGTTGAGGAAGCGGCACTGGACCCGGACAATCCCTTCGTGGTGACCGGGCATCTCCGCTGCGCGACGCACGAGCTGGCGCTGCCCGACGCGGAGGTTGGGCGGTTCGGCGCATACGCGCTGACGGCGCTGGAGGTGCTGGAACAGAACCAGAAGGTGCGCCGCATTGACGGGCGCTGGTATCACGCCGCGCGTGAATTACCGCAAGCGGAGATCTCGCTGCGCAGCTACTCGGATGCCAACGTGGTGATCGAGGACGTTGACAGCGGGAAGATCCTCGGCGCGCTGGACAAATTCGACGCCTCGCCGCTGCTGCATCCCGGGGCAATCTATCTACATGCCGGCGACACCTGGCAGGTGCTGACGCTGGACCTGGAGCGCAACATCGCCCGTGTCAAGCGGGTGGAGGTGGATTATTACACCCAGCCGCTGGGCGGCACCGATATCCACCACATTGACCAGTGCCTGCGGGAAAAACCCTTCGGCGCCGGGCGGGCATACTGGGGCGAGGTGACCGCGCACTTTCACAACTGGGGGTATGAAAAAGTGCGCTTCTACGAGCTGGACGCCCTCTCGCGCCATGCGGTGGACTTGCCCAGCTTCTCTCTGGAGACGATGGCGGTCTGGATCGTGCCGCCGGAGGCGTTGATGGCGCGCGTGCGCGCGGCGGGGCTAGACGCCTTCAACGGCCTGCGCGGGGTGGGGTATGCGGCGCGCATGCTGCTGCCGCTCTTCATCACCTGCGACACGCTCGATTTCTCGCACACCGTGGGCAGCGTCAACTCGCCGTGGCAGGCCGTCTTCATTTACGAGCGCTACCCGCGCGGGCTGGGCTTCACCGAGAAGGCCTACGAGCAATTGCCTCGCCTGCTGCCGGCGGTGCTGGCGGCGATCAAAGCCTGCCCCTGCGCGGAAGGCTGTCCCTGCTGCACCGGGAAGCCCCTGCGCGGCGAGCTGGTGTGGAATCCTGAGCGCGGCGAGGCCGCGATCCCGAACAAGGCGGCGGCGATCATGATTCTGGAGGGATTGCTGGGCGACGGGACGAATCTGGAAGAGGCGGATACGCTGGCGATGACGGACAGCGCGGAGGCGGAGCGGCTGCGGCTGGACGCTAACCTGCGCCGCCGGCTGGAACGCATGCGCGAACCGCAGGTGCTGCACCCCATCGAGCCCAAAGTGGAGACGGCGCCGGCGCGGGTCGAGTGCGCGGAAACGCTGCCGGAGCCCGACGTGGCCCGGCGCGGCGACCGCCGGCGGGATTTCGGCCGCGAGCTGCGCAAGCGCATCGCCCAGCGGCTGGAAGCGGAGCCCCTGCCGCCCAACCCGGCCCCGCCGGGCATGAAAACCGGCGCCGGCGCGCTGCCGCCGACCGCCTTTCCCGGCACGCCGGGGAAACCGGTAGCAATGGGTGATTCGCTGGCGGCGCGGGCGCGGAAGTTGAAGAAGCAGCGGGAGAACGAATGACAGAGACAACGCAATTCATCATCTACGCCGACGGCTCCTGCAAGCGCAATCCCGGTCCCGGGGCGGCGGCGGTGGTCATCACCACGCCGGGCGGGGCGATTGTGAAGGAGTTCGTGCGGGCGTTTCGCGACACCACCAACAACCGCATGGAGCTCATCGCCGTCATCAGCGCGCTGAAGGCGGTGCCGCGCGGCGATATCCGGATCGTGACGGACAGCCAGTACGTGGTGAAGGGCATCACCGGCTGGATCACCAGTTGGAAGGCGAAGGGCTGGCTGACCGCCCAGCGCCAGCCGGTGCTGAATAAAGACCTGTGGCAGGAGCTCGACGCGCTGGCAAGTGCTCACGTCGGAACGCTGACCTGGCAGTGGACCCGCGGCCACGCCGGCACTCCCGGCAACGAGCGGGCGGACGCGCTGGCCCAGCAGGCGGCGGAGGAGTTTTGCGCGCATGCGCACACCCACCCCTGACGAGATCAGGCAGGCGGTCAACACCACCGTGCCGGATGTCATCGCTTCCGGTCTGCAGGTGCTCTTTTGCGGCATCAATCCGGGACTTTATACGGCGGCGGTGGGGCATCACTTCGCGCGGCCGGGCAATCGCTTCTGGCCGGCGATGGCGCGGGCGGGGCTGACGCCGCGCCGCTTCTCGCCCGATGACGAGCGGGAGCTCTTGGCGCTCGGCTACGGCATCACCAACGTCGCCGCCCGCGCCACCGCCGCCGCCGCGGACCTGGCGGACGCGGAACTCATCGCCGGCAAAGCGCTGCTGGCGGAGAAGGTGCTGCGCTACCAGCCGCGGGTGCTCGCCGTGCTCGGCGTCACCGCCTACCGCACGGCCTTCGACCGCCCGCACGCCGTCCTCGGCCCCCAGCCTGAGCGCATCGGCGATACCACGATCTGGGTGCTGCCGAACCCGAGCGGGTTGAACGCGCATTGCCAGGTGCCGGAGTTGGCGGAGTGGCTCCGGCGGGTTAAAGAAGCTGCGGAAGCATAATATCGTGCCGGCTGTTGGTAGTGCGCCACGCAGCGGAGCGGAGTGGCGCCGCGCCGGCCGATGCCTCCACCCTGCGGCGCCACTCCGCTCCGCTGCGTGGCGCACTACCAACGTGCGGCTCTGTATTATGTGGGAAAAGGAGATTCCTCTGTATGATTACCGACGGATGACGGCGGAGGAACGGGAGTGGGGGGTACTGTGTCGGAAGGAGCAGGGATATCCCCGGCATTCGCCGCCGCACGGGATGCAGGTTGAAGCCAACTTTCTCATTACCGCCGCGTGTTTTGAGCATAAATCGATTGTTGATGGACCGAAATTGCTCTCGTGGCTGCAGGAGGAGATTCTTTCCGCGTTGGTCGAAGGGAGCGTGGAATATCACGCATACGTCTTCCAGCCGACGCATTACCATGTCTTACTGCATGCCCTTGACCTTGCCATCGTGAGTGAAATACTGCGAAAGAAGCACAGCGATCTCGCCACGAAGGTTAATGGGCAGCAGGATGCGCGCGGGCGGCGAGTCTGGTACCGCTACAGCGACCGGCGCATTCGCGATGAGCGGCACTTCTGGACAACGGTGAATTACATCCATTTCAACCCGGTGAAGCATGGGTATGTTGACACCATGTCGGTATGGCCCTGGTCTAGCTGGCGCTTATACCTTGAAGAACATGGGCAACAGTGGCTCGAGGAACTCTGGGTGGGATTCCCCGTGGCGAATTACGGCAAAGGGTGGGATTGGAAGTGAGTAGAGCACCAGGCTGTTGGTCGTGCGCCACGCAGCGGAGCGGAGTGGCGCCGCGCCGGCCGATGCCTCCACCCTGCGGCGCCACTCCGCTCCGCTGCGTGGCGCACTACCAACGTGCGGGGCTGTTTTACGGAAACAATTATGGACGCATCAACCTTCATCACACGTTTGCAGCATCGCGACTTCTTTCAGCGCCAAATGGTGCATGTGCAGGTGCTGCCGGAGCGCGCGCCGGTGTTTGACGAGGTGCCGCTGCATCCGGCGGTGCGCGATGCGCTGGCGCGGCAGGGGATCGCGCTGCTCTACAGCCACCAGGCGGAGGCGGTGCGGCGGGTGCGCGACGGGGAGTCCATCGTCATCGTCACCGGCACGGCCAGCGGCAAGACGCTCTGCTACAACATCCCGGTGGTGGAGACGCTCATTGATGACCCGCTGGCGACGGCGCTCTATCTCTTCCCGACGAAAGCGCTGACCCAGGACCAGTTGCGCGGGGTGGGCGCGTTTCAGTCCGCCGAACACGGGGTCAAATTCCTGGCGGGCGCCTACGACGGCGACACCCCGCAGAACCTGCGGCGCAAGCTGCGCGACGGGGCGAACGTGCTGCTGACGAATCCCGACATGCTGCACCAGGGCATCCTGCCGGGGCACGCGCGCTGGAACCGCTTCTTCACCCACCTGAAGTACGTGGTGATTGACGAGGTGCACGCCTACCGGGGCGTCTTCGGCTCGCACCTGGCGAACGTGCTGCGGCGGCTGCAGCGCATCTGCCGGCATTATGGCGCCGATCCGCAATTCATCTGCTGTTCGGCGACCATCGCCAATCCGCGCGAGCACGCCGAGCGCATCACCGGCGTGCCGATGTCGCTGGTGAATACCGATGGCTCGCCGCGCGGGCCGAAACAGTTCGTGCTGTGGAACCCGCCCCCGCTGGAGACGGCGGCGCGCGGCAATCCGGACTCCTGGCGGGTGGGCGGCGACCGGAGGAGCCCGTTGGGCGAGGCGGTGCACCTGATGGCCGCGCTGGTGCAGGAGGGCGTGCAGACCATCGCCTTCGTGCGCACGCGGCTG
>JAKPKV010000117.1 GCA_029553475.1 Armatimonadota bacterium | reverse complement strand
GGGTGTCGGCGGCGGGGTATGCGTACGATTCGTCGTGCGGCGCGGTGGCGCCCTCGCCGCGCAATGCGCGGCCTTCGCGCTGGCGGGCGGAGCGCCACGGGACGGTGGTTGAGCTGCCGGTGACAACGCTGCGGTGCGGGTGGTTCCCGTTCAACCTGACCTACCTGCGCCTGCTGGCGCCGGCCGGCGGCTGGTTGACGCCGGCGGACGGCGCGATCATGTTCCTGCACCTGCACGAGCTGGCCGATCCGGCGCTGGCGCGCGTGTTGCGTCCGCCGCTGCGCTGGGCGCTGAGGCGTAACGCGGGGGAACCGGCGTGGCGGTTGCTGGAATCGGCCCTGACGCCGCGCGCGGCGCGGGCGATGACGTGCGCGGAGTATGCGACGCGTGTGACGCAACGGCCCTGAGTCTCTGGTTCTGGAGTCAACGTGAGCAAGATCGAAACCCCCGTGGCGGTACTGGGCGCGGGCCTGACGGGTCTGACGGCGGCGTGGAAGCTGAATCAGAGCGGGGCGCCGGTGCGCCTCTTCGAGGCGGACCCCTTCATCGGCGGGGCTTCGCGCACGGTGCAGTTCGACGGGTTTCGCTTCGACCTGGGCGGACACCGCTTCTACACGCGGAACCGCGAGGTGCTGGACCTGGTGGACGCGCTGCTGCCGGGCGAAATCATCACCGTGCCCCGGCAGAGCCGCATCTACATCCGGGGCAAGTTCGCGGACTATCCGCTGAGCTTCTTCAACGCGCTGTCGGCGCTGGGACCGGTGACGTCGCTGGGCGTGGCGGGCAGTTACGGATGGGAGCGCGTCAAGCAGCTCTTCCGCACGCCGCCGGAGAACAGCTTTGAGGACTGGGTGGTCAGCCGCTTCGGACGACGCCTGTACGAGATCTACTTCAAGCCGTACAGCGAGAAGGTGTGGGGGATTCCCTGCCATGAGCTGGGCGCGGACTTCGCGGCGCAGCGCATCAAGGGGCTTTCCTTCCGCGAGGCGGTGAAGAACATGCTCTTCCGGAACCGGAACGCGCCGGCGACGCTGGCGAGCCGTTTTCTGTACCCGAAGCTCGGTTTCGGACGCATTCCGGAGGCGATGGCGGCCACGCTGCCGCCGGGTTCGATTGAGCTGAACTCGCCCGTGGTCCGGCTGGAACACGAGGGGCGGCGCATCCGGTCGGTCGTCTGCCGCCGCGACGGGCGCGAGGAGGCCTTCGCGCCTTCGCACGTGATCGGCACCATGCCGATTACGGACATTGTGCGGGGCCTTTCCCCCGCCGCGCCGCGCGAGGTGATCGAGGCCGCCGCCGGGCTCAAGTACCGCGACATGGTCATCCTCTTCATCACGCTCAACCGGCCGCAGGTGACGCCGG
>JAKPKV010000113.1 GCA_029553475.1 Armatimonadota bacterium | reverse complement strand
TGGCGCGGCTGGCGTAAACTCCAGGCGATGGTGCAATATGCAGAACGTCTTACAGCAGTGTAACCGTTCGCCCTCCGAACCGGTACTTAGCCGTGCAGCTAAGCCGCTTAGGGGAGGGGCCGGGGGGAGAGGGGAGCGTCGCGGCGGGAAGCATCAGTGCGGTCTCACAGTTCTTGCGTGAACCCTCAAGTCACACCGGGGGGCAGGGTCAGCGTCAGCGGGTACCCCGCGCGTGATCCCCCGCTTCCCGCCGCTCGCTCCGCTGCCCCGGCTTCCCCCCAGTCCGTCGCGCGACCGTTTGCCGGGCCAGCGACAACGTGACGGCCCGCGACAAAGAGGGCTTGACAGGGGCGATATATGCTGCTAACTTAGTATCAATTAAGTTCCACATACGCCTGAGGTAATAAAAATATTAGCCCTCACACATAACAAGGAGTCTGCATGGCCTCTCATGATCGTCCACCCACGCATGCGCAGCTGACGGCACGGAGGTGGGGATACAGACCCTGGGTCATGACCGCGGCGATGGCGCTGCTGCTGTGGGCGGGATTGCTCTACTATCACCTCGTGCGGCGGAATATTTGGAACCCCTTCCTGCCGCACGATCAGGATATCGCCGCCCTGGGCAGCAAATGTTTGGGGTTGGCCGCCGTGCTGTTGGTGGGTCTGCTGCTCCTCTGGGAGCCGCTGGCCCGCCGGCGCGGCGCCGGATGGCCGGCCTATCGCCGCCCGTTCGGCACGGTAGCGTTCGGTTTGATGGTCTTGCACGCGTTGACATCGCTGCTCCGCACGTCCGGGGACTGGCTGCTGGCGCATTGGCCCTCGATATTGGTCGGCGCGCTGGCCCTGCTGGCCTTCGGCATCATCGCCAGTCACGCGCTGTTGCACGGGGGAGCGCGCTGGCGGGAGGCCATCCGGCGCCTCGTCTATCCGGCATTCGGCCTGGCGGTGCTGCATTACCTGCTGTTTGGAAAAATCGGCGACTGGATCACCTGGAGTCGCACCCTGGAGCCGCCGCTTCCGGGCACGTCGCTTCTCGTCACCCTGCTCGTCGTCATCATGGCCCTGATCCGGTTGGCGTTGCTGCTGCTCGATTACGCGCGCCGCCGCCGCGGAGGCATGACGATGCCATGAAACCCTGGCCTGACGCCGACGGCCCGCCCGGCCTGCGCCCCGGGGCGAGGCTCCGACGGCACGTGTGCTAGCGCGCATGTCGCGCACGCGTCACTGCGGCGATGGATTCTGGTACCGGCCATCGCCGCGCACACCAACACCATCCGGTACCACGAAAGGACCAACATACCGATGTTAGCGTTACGTTCGGCTCGACGCGGCTTCACGCTGATCGAGCTCCTGGTCGTCATCGCGGTGATCGCGATCCTCGCCGCGATGCTCTTTCCCGCGTTCGGGAAAATTCGCGAGAAGGCACGACAGACGTCCTGCCTCAACAACTTGCGCCAGATCGGCCTCGCCATGGCCATGTACGTGGATGACAACGGCGCCTATCCGCCCAACTCGAACAACGGGTACAAGGCCGACGATGATCCCACCGAGCGTTGGTGTGATCTGCTGTACCCCTATACGGGCCAAAAATCAACAGCCGGCGATTTAGACCGCCTGTTCCAATGCCCCAGCGCGGAGAAACGCTCCGAGGGCGACTCGCAGCGGTACGGCTACAACTATCAGTTCCTGGGCAACGGCCGCACGTTTCCGCTGGGGATTCGCGGCCGGATCGAAATCACGAATCCGGGGAAGACGATTGTCGTGGCCGACAGCTCTGGGAGGAACACCGGCCAGGCCAGCGCCTACGCGCTCGACCCCCCGATTCCCGCGCCGCCGATACGCGGCATCTATCAGAATCCCGGGAAACCCGGCGTCCCGAGCGTGGATGCCGGCGCCGACTGGTTCAATGGCCGCACGGTGGAGTATCAGGGGTTCTATGGGCAAACCACCTCCAGCGGCGCCGCGTACCAGCCAAGCTCGACGCGTTTTGTGATCGTCGCCGATAACGATCCCGCCACCACGGATGCGCCGGACGGCCGCGTCGCCCATCCGTACCAGCCGGCCACCGCCGACGGGAAACGCGTGATACCCGACCCGCGCCATAACAATGGGGTCAACGTGCTGTTCGCCGACGGGCATGTCCGGTGGATGAAAGCCAAGGACCTCGATGATGCTGATGGCAACGGTCGCGTTGATGACGGTCTGTGGAACGGTACGGGAGACATCAAGCAGGAAGCGCCCCCCGCGCCGGTGCTAGTGTCGGCGGTGGCGGGGGCCGGCCAGGTGACGCTGACCTGGGAGGCATCGCCTGGCGCAACCGGGTACCGCGTGGCCTATCGCCTGTCCGCTGATGAGGCGTGGGCCCCCTTCGGCGACGTGTTGGCCGCCGGGACATTGACCGTGGGCGTGACCGGCCTGACGGGCGGTAAGCCGTATGACTTCCGGGTCTCCGGCACGTATGCGGCGGGCGATACCGCGCCCAGTAAAGTGAAGTCAGCGACGCCCACCAGTTAAGGGGGTACGGACAGTCGTGGGGCGCGCTCATGAGCGAGCACGCAGGAGCATCGCGCCGCGATCCTGTCCCACGGATGAGCCCGGTGCAGCATACACCGGGCTCATCTCGCCGTCCGCACGCTTCACCAACCGTCGCAACAGCAACGTGAGGTCAAAGGCGCGCACCGGGCGTACTGATAGCTTGAGCGGAGGGGGGAGCTTTAGCGAAGGGGGAAGCTTTAGCGAAGGGGGGTGGCGACGCCCCGGCCGTAGCCATCGCCCCCCACCGCAAATACATCACTGGGACCGCGGATTTGCAATCCACAGTTCCCGCTGGGACTGCCTGCGCATGGCCGGATACGCACCCAGACGCATCGCTGCTGCCCCGTGTCGGGCACCGTTCAGCCCTGCCATGCGGAGTCTGTCCCTCCCGCGCCGGAAAGCAAACACCTGCTTGACAAAAGAACACAAGTATGCTATACTGCCGCCTGTACCGTGACAGGAGAAGATCGCCCGGCCCCTGCTCCCCGCTTCGGGGTAACAGCGGTATCACCCCGCATTTCGCAAAAGAGCATGGTGGGCGGGGTGATACACCGCCGGCACCGGGAGCGCGGAGTCGCACTCCACGGTGGTGTCTCCGCCAGGAGGACACCACGGTCCCGATGGCATCGGGATCACCGCACGTCCCTCCGGGCGAGAGCCCGATCCATAACTCCTCTGCGCGCTCTGCGACCTCTGCGGTGAACAACACCGACGCATCTCCTTCGAAAAGAGCCTCCGCCTGTTGGTCATGCGCCACGCAGGGCACCGGCTTGTCCCCCATAGCGTGGGCGAAGGGGGGAGTGGCGCCGCCCCGGCCGTAGTCAGAGCACCGCCTTCGAGCATAGCATCACCGGGGCCGCGGCGTTGCACGCCGCACGCCCCCGCAACCTTCCGCTCCCGCTGTGCACGCGCGCGCCGTCTCCGGTATAATAGCGCCATGCGCGGGATGGCTTTCTGGATCGGGATCGTGGTGGTGCTCCTCATCGCCGTGGTGTTCGGGACGCGCGGCGCGCGCTCGGAGCCGCGCTGGGGGACGGCGGCGCCGGGCATCGAGCGCTGCGCGGTCGAGTATCCGGGCGTCTACGGCAAGGTGACGGTGACGGCGGCGCGCGTGAGCCCGCGCTGCCGCATCCGCGCGGTGGATGCCCACCGCGGGGTGAAGGGCGCCGGGGCGATGGCCTCCGACGTCTGTCCGGCGGGCGGCGCGGCCATCAACGCCAACTTCTTCGATGAAAGCCTGAATCCCATCGGGCTGGTCATCACTGACGGGAAAACGGCCTCGCGCGCCACCATCCCCAGCCGGTCGCGGCTGCAACCCTGGGGGCAGTTCCTCATCCACAAGGGGAAGGCGCGCATCATCACCAACACGCGCGACTACCCGCAAGACGCGACCCAGGGCGTGCAGTGCGGTCCGCTGCTGGTGATGAAAGGGACAGTGAATACCTTCCCCGAGCTGCCCATCGCGCGGCGCGCCGGCGTCGGGATTGATAAAGACGGCCGGGTCATCTTCGCCATCAGCGCCGGCTCCTTCACCATGGCGCAGTGGGCGGCCTGCCTGCAATCGCAGTTCGGCTGCGTGGACGCGCTGAACCTGGACGGCGGCCCGTCCGCCCAACTGGCGGTGATGGGTCACCGCCAGCCAGTGATCAAAGACGGCGTGCCGGTGCCGATCTTCCTCACCGCGGAGCCGCTGCCGGCGCGTTGAACCATTCTCCGCGCTGTGCTACAATCGGGCACGTGACGCACGATTCCGACGAACACGCCCCCACCCCCGCCGTGACCCGGCATGGACGCGACCTGACCGTTGGCAGCATCCCCCGCCTGCTGATCGCCTTTTCGCTGCCCATGCTCATCGGCAACGTGCTGCAGTTCGCCTACAGCTTCGTCAATGCCATCTGGGTGGGCCATTACCTGCCCACCGCCGCCCAGGCCGCCATCGCTAACAGCTTCCCCGTCATCTTCGTGCTCATCCCCGTCGCCGCCGGCCTCACCACCGCCTCCAACATCCTGGTGGCGCAATATATCGGCGCCAAGAACCTGACGGGCGTGCGAGAAGTGGTGCGCACCTCGGTGGTGCTGGTCTGCGGCATCAGCGTCCTCCTCGCCGCCCTCGGCTTCCTGTTCATCCCCGATTTGCTGCGGCTGATGGGCGCGCCGCCGGAAGTGGCGGCGCTGGCGACCGGCTACCTGCGCATCTTCATGCTCACCATGCCCTTCGCCTTTGCCTTCTTCCTCCTTGCCGCGCTGCTGCGCGGCGTGGGCGACTCCACCACCCCGCTCTGGTTCCAGGCCGTCACCGTGCTCATCAACGGCGCGCTGGACCCCATCCTCATCCGCGGCCTCTTCGGCGCGCCGCGCCTCGGGCTCAACGGCGCCGCCATCGCGTCCGTCATCGCGCAGATCATCGCCGTCGTCGCGCTCATCATCTTCCTGCAGCGGCGCCGGCACATCGTCACGCCGGACTGGCGCCGCCTGCGCGTGCACGGCGCCACCGCGCTGCTGCTGCTGAAAATCGGCATCCCCGCCGCCATCCAGCAGATGCTCGTCTCCCTCGGCCTCTTTTTCGTCACCGGCTTCGTCAACGGGTTCGGCAAGACGGTCATCGCCGCCTTCGGTTTCGCCGGACGGATTGATCAGCTCGCCTTCTTCCCGGCGATGTCGCTCAACATCGCCGTCACCAGCCTGGCGGGACAGAATATCGGCGCCGGCCAATTCGGCCGCGTGCGCCAGCTCTTCTGGTGGGGCATCCTGCTCAGCGGCGGCATCACCATCCTCGTCTCCCTGGTGGCGGTCGGCGTGCCCGGCCTCCTGCTGCGCATCTTCACCACCAATGCCGAGGTGATTGCCGAAGGCGAGAAATACCTGCGCATCGTCGGCGCCAGCTACATCTTCTTCGCCATCATGTTCATCAGCCACGGCATCATCAACGGCGCCGGCCACACCGTCGCCACCACCATCATCTCGCTCATCAGCGTGTGGGGCGTGCGCGTGTGGCTGGCGGGCTACCTCTCCCGGCGGCTGGAGAGCGAAGTGGGGATCTGGTATGCGCTGTCCATCAGCTTCGCCGTCGCCATGCTGCTCAGCCTGGGCTATTACTGGAGCGGGCGCTGGAAAAAGCCCGTCATCCATCACTCCCCCGCCGAGCTGGCCGGCGCCCCGCCGTGCGAAGAGACGCCGGCCTCGCTGGAGGGTCATCCCCCCCTCGACACGCCGGAGAAGTCGGGGTAGAATGAAACGGTGCCGGCCCTCAACGCGGCACGCGGTATGCGCTGGAACAGTAAGAGACTGCTCGCACAGTCTCTAAAGGAGGACTTTCACCATGCTCGGAGCCGTCACCGGCGTCATTCTCCTCGTGCTGATCGTGCTGTTGGTGGTCATCGCCCTGTGGTGGATCGCCACCTATAATCGGCTGGTCGCGCTGCGCGAGCAGATCCGCAACTCCTGGAGTCAGATTGACGTGCAGCTCAAGCGGCGGCATGACCTGATCCCGAACCTGGTGGAGACGGTGAAGGGTTACCTGCAGCACGAGCGCGGCACGCTGGAAGCGGTGACGCAGGCGCGCGCCGCCGCCCTCTCCGCCGGCAGCATGCCGGAGCGCCTGCAGGCGGAAGGCACCCTCTCCGGCGCCCTGCGCGGCCTGATGATCGCCGTGGAAGCCTATCCCGATCTGAAGGCCAGCGCCAACTTCATCCAACTGCAAGAAGAGCTGACCGGCACGGAAAACAAGATCGCCTTCGCCCGTCAGCACTACAACGACGTGGTGGCCGTGTATAACGCGCTGCGGCTCTCCTTCCCGGCGTCCATCGTCGCCACCAGCGGCGGCTTCGCCCCGGAGGAATATTTTGAGCTCGACGTGCCGGCCGAGCGCAATGTGCCGCGGGTGCAGTTCTAATCGCCCGCGCCCCCCTGCCTCTCTCTCCCGGCGGTAGCGTGGGGGGTCGGTGTGTGTGATATGGATGGTGGTATATGCCTGCTCCTCTTCGCCTTGGCATCGTCGGCTGCAGCGGGCACGTGGGATACGTGCTCGGCGCGCTGGGCGCGCTGGCGGATCAGGTGCGCCTCGTCGCGGTCGCGCCGGGGGGGCCGGATGAAGACCTCGCCGCGCTACGCGCCGCGCCGGAAGCCGCCGGGGCGCGCGCGTATGACGACTATACCGCCATGCTGGCCGACGCCGGGCTTGACCTGCTGGCCGTCACTCCCCACTTTTATCGTCACGCCGCGGTCAGCCTCGCCGGCCTGCGGCACGGCTGCGCCGTCTTCTGCGAGAAGCCGCTGGCGCTGACGCTGCACGAGCTGGACACCCTCCGCGGGGGGCAGCAATCGAGCGGCCGGCCCCTCGGCATGATGCTCGACGCCCGTTACGCTCCCCCCTTTTATACGGCCCGCCGGTCAGTCGCCGCCGGCGTGCTCGGCGAGGTGGTGGCCGGTTACGCGCAGAAGTCATATAAGCTGGGCACGCGTCCCGATTTCTACACCCGCCGCGCCACCGTCGGCGGGCTCATCCCCTGGGTGGGCATCCATGCCATTGACTGGTTCGCCTACGTCAGCGGGCGGCGCTACACCGCCGTGGCCGCGCATCATGGCAACCGTGGCGCCGACGCGTATCCCGAGCTGGAAAATTTCGCCACCTGCCAGTTCACGCTGGACAACGACGGCAGCGCGGTGATGAGCTTTGATTACCTGCGCCCCGCCGGCGCGCCCGGTCACGGCGACGACCGCCTGCGGCTGGTCGGCACCCGGGGCGTGCTGGAAATCCGCGACGGCGCGCTGCAGGTGCTGACCGCCGACGGCGAGCATCCCGTCGAGTTGGCTACGCCGCCGTTCGGCCTCTTCGCCGACTTCGTCCAGGCGGTCCGTGACCCGGCACACGCGCCGCTGGTCACCACCGACGATGCCTTCGCCGTCACCGCCGTCGCGCTGCGCGCGCGGGACGCGGCGGACCGGGGCACGCGCATCGCGCTGTAATGCACCGCTCCCCCGGCCCCTCCGCTGGGAAGGGAGGGGAGACATCGTGCCAGAAGTAATAGCCATACTTCCTCTTCTCCCCCCTCCTCATTCAGGGGAGGGGCCGGGGGAGCGGTGAATCCGGAGAAACGAGCACGAACCATGACAGCATCCCCGCTTCGTATCGCCATCGTCGGCATGGGCGGCTTCGCCGGCGAGCACCACGACGCCATCCTGCGGCTGGAAACGCGGGGCGAATGCCGCCTGGTCTGCACCTGTGACCCGGCAATGGACGCGTTCACCGAGCGCTGGGACGCGCTGCGCTTCGCGGAGCGCGGCGTGCGCCTCTTCCGCGACTACCGCGCGATGCTGGCCGCCTTCGGTGACGAACTGGACATCGTCACCATCCCCACCCCGGTGCCGCTGCACGCCCCCATGCACCGTGCGGCCTGCCGGCGCGGGCTGGCGGTCTACCTGGAGAAGCCGCCCACGCTGAACTACGCGGAGCTGGCGTCCATGCTGCGCGCGGAGAAACTCGCGCCGAAACTGACCAATGTCGGCTTCAACTTCATCGTCGAGCCGCCGCGGCGGGCGCTGAAAGCGCGGCTGGTCGCCGGCGAGTTCGGCGCGGTGCGCGCGGTGCGCGTCTTCGGCCGCTGGCCGCGCGGCAGCACCTACTATACCCGCGCGAGCTGGGCGGGCCGGCTGCTGCTGGACGGCACGCTGGTGCTGGACTCGCCGATGGGCAACGCCATGGCCCACCTGGCGCACAACGCCCTCTACTGGGCCGGCGACGCGCCGGACGCCTGGGCGCCCATCACCGCGGAGCGCGCCGAACTCTACCGCGCCCACCCCATTCAGGGTACGGATACCCTGTTCGTGGAGGCCGAGACCGCGCATGGGCCGATCGTGCGCCTGGCGATGACCCACGCCTGCATGGGCGACGCCCGCGACTATGAAGACGTGGTCTGCGACAACGCCGTCCTCACCACCAGCATGGGCTGGACGCCCGCGGCGGGCCAGTACCGCGATTTCACCATTCGCTGGACGGACGGCCGCGAGGAGACGGAGCGCCTGGCCGGCTTCCGCCACCTGGACGAAAATTTCCGCGCCTACTTCGCCTACGTGCGCGAGGAGCGGCCCCGCCCGGTGACGACGCTGGCGGACTGCCGCCCCTTCGTGCACTTGAACGATCTCGCCTACCTGGCCGCGGGACGCGTCAGCCGCATACCCGATGACGCCCTGCGCCATGAGCGCCACGAGCGCCTGGGCGCCGTGCTGGAAATCGCCGACATTGATGCCGTCATGGCGCGCTTCCTGGAAAGCGGCGCGTTCCCCAGCACGCAGGAGGCGCCATGGGCCGCCCCCGGCGGCACGGCAACGGTGAAGGACCTGCCCCGGTTGGCCGACACGGTGGCGGCGATGGTCGAATAACACGCGCGCCTTTGCGTCTGTGCGCCCGTGCGTGCGATAATAGCGTTGAGGACCAGCATCATGGCGCTCGACAATCCGCGGCAGATTGATCCGTCCGGCGCATATACGCCCCCGCCGCCGGCCGCGCAATGGATTTTTGAGGACCAGATCTCGGCGAACCGGGCCGGGACGATCTGGCTGATGTTTTTTTTCAGCCTGTTCATCGTCGCCGCGGTATGGGCGGCGGGGTATGCTCTCGGCTCGCCGGAATACGCCATCATCCTCGCCATTGCCGCGGCGGTGGTGGCCTTCGTCCTCAGCTATGCCAGCTATTACAACTCGGACAAGCTGGTGCTCTCCCTGTCGCGGGCGCGGCCGGTGACGCAAGAGGAATACCCCTTCCTGGTGCACACGCTGGAGGGCCTGTGCCTGGCCGCGGGGCTGTACACCATCCCGAAGCTGTACATCATCGAGGACAGCGCGCCGAACGCGTTCGCCACCGGGCGCGACCCCGCGCACAGCGCCATCGCGGTGACTACCGGACTGGTGGAGAAGCTGGACCGCTACCAGTTGGAGGGCGTGCTGGCGCACGAGCTCAGCCACGTGGTGAACCGCGATATCCTGCTCTCCACCGTCGCCGCGGTGCTGGTGGGGATGATCGTGCTGCTCAGCGACTGGGTGATGCGCTCGCTGTTGTACGGCGGCCGGCGCCGCGGCGGCAGCCGCGAAGGCGGCCATCCCATCCTCTTGCTCATCGCGCTCCTCGCCCTGTTCCTCTCCCCCATTATCGCGCAGGTGATGCGGCTCGCCGTCTCGCGCACGCGCGAATACCTGGCGGACGCGCACGCCATCAAGCTGACGCGCTACCCGGACGGACTGGCGGGCGCGCTGGCGGTCATCGGCGGCGACCGCGAGCCGCTGGAAGTCGCCAACAAGGCCACCGCCCACCTCTACTTCGCCAATCCGCTGAAAGGCGGCAGCCTGAATAATCTTTTCAGCACCCACCCGCCCATCGAGGAACGCATCCAGCGCCTGCTGCGGATGTAGGGGGGCGCGGAGGCGTCGCGCCGAATCCTGGCGGGCGAGACTCCGTCGTGCCGCGCGCGGAGGGGCCGCTCGCGCCTCTCCCCATACCTCCCGCGCGTCACCTCACCCCTCTCCCACCAACCTTCGCGTCTTCCTTTCTTCTTCTCTTTGTGATAACACCGCACAGCGCCGCCACCACATATACCCACCGGCGCACCCGGTCACCGGTCGGTGAAGAGGCGTCCACAGTCCCGACGCACGCGGCTCGACGGAGTCTCGCCCTCCAGGATTCCGGCTCGATACGGCGCGACGCGCGTCGGCCCCGATGTCATGCGGGGTTTTCAACGTCCAGACTCGCGGCCGCATGCGCCGGCAGGATTTCGCCGGCGGACGTCGCATTTCTCTTGGCATGCGCGCGCAGTGGGGCATCCTGGGCGGTACCTTCGATCCGATCCACTTCGGCCACCTGGCGATCGCCGAGGAGGCGCGGGAGCGGCTGGGATTGGCGCGCGTGCTGTTCATCCCCACCGGCGCGCCGCCGCACAAGCCGCGGGGGCGCGCCGACGCCGAGGACCGCCGGCGCATGGCGGAGCTGGCGGTGGCCGACAACCCCGCGTTCGCCGTCTCGCGCCTCGAGATTGACCGGCCCGGCCGCTCCTACACGGTGGAGACGCTGCGCGCGCTGCGCGCGCAGTATCCCGAGGCTGACTTCACCCTCCTCCTCGGCGCCGACATGGCGCTGGAGTTCCACCGCTGGCGCGACCCGGAAGGCATCCTGGCGCAGGCGACGGTGGCCGCCATCACCCGCCCCGGCTACGATCTCTCCCACCTCGCCGCCCTCCCCACCGCCGGCCGCATCACCCCGCTGGAGGCCCCCGGCCTCCTCATCTCCTCCACGGATTTACGCGCCCGGGTCCGAGAAGGACGCTCTATTCGCTACCTTGTGCCGGCGGCGGTGCGGGAGTATATCGCGGCGCGCGCCCTCTACCGCGCGTGAGCGGCACCGCGATAGCCCGCGGCGGCCGCCTCCGTCGGCGCGGGATCATGCCGCGGCAGGGTCAGGGTGAAGGTGCTGCCGGCGCCTTCGCCGGGGCTCATGGCGGTGACCTGCCCCCCGTGCAGCTCGATGATGCCTTTCACCAGCGCCAGGCCCAGTCCGAGACCGCCGTGTTCCTCCGACCGCTCCACCTGCCGGAAGGGGGTGAAGAGCCGTTTCAACTCGTCGGGCGGAATCCCGCGCCCGGTGTCCCGGATCGTCAGCACGACGCCGGCGCCCTCGCGGCGCCCGCTGATCGTCACGCGGCCGCCGGCCTCGGTGAATTTCATCGCGTTATGCAGCAGATTGCCGATGGCCTGCTGCAGGCGGATGCCATCGCCGTGCACCGGCAGCGTCTCCGCGTCCCAGGTCAGGGTGACGTCCACGCCGCGCGCCCGGCAATCCTGGGCCAGGTTCTCGACGCATTCTTCCGTCACCTTCCGCAGGTCCAGCGGCGCCGGCTCCAGCGCCAGCTTGCGGTGCATCAGGCGCGACATGTCCAGCAGATCATCCACCAGGCGCTTTTGCCGCCGGGCATTGCGCAGCACCACCCCGAGCAGTTGCGCCGGCGGCACGGCGTCCGGGCGGGCGGCGGCCATCTCCGCCCAGCCCAGAATGCTGGTCAGCGGGGTCATCAGCTCGTGCGAGAGCACGGCGAGGAACTCATCTTTCTCCTTGTCGGCGTGTTTCAGCTCGGTGATATCCTGAATCGCGATGACCACCGCCGCCGGCTCGCTTCCCCACTGCACGCAGCCGGCCATCGCCAGGATGTGCAGCCAGTCATCCTCGCCGATCTCGATGACCGCTTCCGTCGAGGGATACGCCTCGCCCGCCAGCGCGCGCGCCATCGGCTGCCGGTCCAGCGGAATCACCGTGCGCGTCACCGGATCAAGAAACGTGACCGTGCACAGGTCGTGATCCGGCAGGCGGGACAGCATCCGCCGCATGGCGGTGTTGCCGTAGACAATCTCATAGTCGGGGGTGACGATCGCCATCGGGAACGGCAAGGTATCGAACGCGGTGACGAGGAAGGCGTGCTCGCGCGCCACGGCCGCCGCCTCCGCCTGCTGCAGGGCCTCCAGCATGTCATTCACCCCGGATGCCAGGCCGGCCACTTCATCCCGGCCGCTCACCATGACCCGCGCCGCGAAGTTGCGCTCCGCGGCAATCACCCGCATTTGCCCGTGCAGGCGCGTCAACCGCGACAGCACCAACCGGTCCAGCAGGATCACCGCCAGCAGGCTGCCCAGCAGGCAGAGGGCGAAGATCACCAGCATGCGCAGCCAGAAAAGGTGCATATCGCGGTGATATTGCGCGCGATCGCGCTCCACGCGCAGCACCAGCGCGGGATGCCCCAACAGGTCATCCTGGCGCAGGAAGCCCACCATGGTGCGCGCGGACAGGGGGAAGCACGTCATCGCCGCCTGTTGCGTCAATGCCGGCGCGGCGCGCGTGAAGCCGGACAGCGCCCGCGCGTCATCCCAGCGCCGCGCGGCGACGGTGATCTCGGGGAAGCGCCATGTGCGCGCCGGATGCTCGACGCTCAACGTCCGCGTCATCACCAGCGTGCCGGCGACGGGCCCGCTGCCGTCACTGCGCAGAATGGGACTGGCGGCGACCAGCAGCACGTCGTCCGCCGTCCGCAGGAGGCCATGGCACGCCGCGCCCGCCGTCGTGCGCGCCAACACCAGCATCTCCGGCGGCAGCGGGGCGCCGTAGCGTGCGCGCAGCGCGCCGGCGCGGTCGAAGAGCGCGACGTGGGTCACCTGCAGCGACGCCAGCGTCAGCGCGGTGAAGTTTTCGCGGACAAACAGGGGGTCCCCCGCCGTGACGAAGCGATAGGCGGTATCCCATGCGCCCCAGTCGCGCGCGATCGTGCACAAGCTATCCGTCCGCTGTTCCCACGCCTGCTCGACCCACAACAGCGCGCGGCGCATCTGATAATCTTCCAGGTCCGTGGCACGCGTGCGCGTGAAGTGATAGGCCCCCACGCCAATGACGGCGGTCAGGCCGAGAAGCGTGCCCAGGAGAATGCAGAGAGTTGTGATGCGAACAGACACCCGATGCTCCATTCCGCGTCCTGTGCCGCCAGGAAGCATCACGCCCGCCGCGCGTTGACGCGGTGGCGCTTCGACGAGACATGTCCACGCACGCGATGCTCGCTCATGTTATCGTAACGCACACAAGAGAGGAGCCATGTCAGATACATCAGACAAACGGTTACTTTTCGCGGGTGACCATGCGGGCGGCCAGCTCGCGCAAGAGCGCCAGCGCGGGGGACGGGGGCAGCGCGGCGAGGTGTCCCAGCGCCTCATCGAGGTAGCGGGCGGCCAGCGCCTGGACGTCGGCAATGGCGCCCAACCGCCGCAGCAGCGCGGTGGCGGCGGCGATCTCCGCGGAGCCGGCCTGCTGGTTGCCCAGCACGGCGGCGAGCGCGGCGCGCTCGCTCTCCCGCGCCCGCGCCCAGCCCAGCGCGAGGATGAGGGTGCGTTTCCCCTCGCGCAGGTCGTTGCCCACCGGTTTGCCCAGCGTCGCCTCATCGGCAATGAGGCCCAGCACGTCATCCTGCAGTTGAAAGGCAATCCCCGCGTATTCAGCGAAGGCGGCCAGCGCCCGCACCGCGTCATCCTCCGCGCCGCGCGCCAGCAGACCACCCGCCCAGCCGCAGTAGGCGAAGAGGGCGGCGGTTTTCGTGCGTACCACCTGCAGCATTTCGTCTTCCGTCACCTCGGCGACGGGCGTGAACGGCAGTTGGATATCGCGCGCTTCTCCCTCCACGATGGCCGGCCCCACCAGCCCTTGCAGGCGCTCCACCAGCCGCAGCGCCACCGCCGGGTCTGTCCCCAGCGCCGGCAGCGTCGCCAGCAGCTTCACCGCCCAGCAGTGCAGGCAATCGCCGGCGAGAATCGCCATGGACAGGCCATAATGCGCCGCGTCGTCGCCATCGAGCCGGAACCGCGCGCGCCCCACGCCCGCCATGCGCGCATGCACGCTCGGCTGCCCGCGGCGCAGCGGGTCGCGGTCAATCACGTCGTCATGCACCAGCGTATAGGTGTGGTAGAGCTCCACCGCCGCCCCGGCGCGCACGGCGGCGTCTTCCGGCCCGTCCAGCATCCGGCAGCACCACGCCAGCAGCGCGGGCCGCAACGCCTTCCCGCCCGCGCTGGGATAGGCCAGCGACGCCTCCAGCAGCGTCTCCGGCGCGAAAGCCGGCCGCAGCGCGTCATCGGCGAAAATGGCGCGCACACGGGCGGCAATCTGTTGCAGCGCAGTATGGAAAGTCTCGGTCATATGCGTTCCAGCACCCGCAGCAGGCGGTCCCCGACCGCATCCGGCACCGCCACCGCGCCCACGGGAACCACCCGCGGGCCGTCCGGGCCGTGGCTGTCCGTGCCGCCGGTCACCAGCAGGCGGAAGTGCGCGGCGTAGCGCAGCATGCGCGCCGTCACCGCCGGCGCGTGGTCGCTGTGATAGGCTTCCAGCGCGTCCAACCCCGCGTCCGCCAGCATGTTGATGATGCGCACCGGGTCCCCCAGCTTGCCGGGATGCGCCAGCGACGCGATGCCCCCCGCCTGGTGGATGAGCGCGACGGCCGCCTCCGGCCGGTAGGGCGCGCGCGGCACGTAGGCCGGCCCGCGATTGCCGATGAGGCGGTCGAACGCCTCGCGGGGCGCCGCCACGTGCCCGGCTTCCGCCAGCGCCCGCGCCAGGTGCGGCCGCCCGGCCGAGCCATGGCCGGCGATGGCGAGCACGCGCGCTTCATCCAGCGGGTAGCCCAGCGCCGCCAGCCGCCCCAGCATCGCCCGCAGGCGCACGAGCCGGGCATGGCGCAGCGCCGCCAGCGCGTCACGCAACGCGGGCGCCTCGGGCGGGAAACCATAGCCGAGGATGTGGATCTGCTCGCGCCCGACCTCGGTATTGATCTCCACCCCGCTGAGCACGCGCACGCCCAGCGTTGCGCCCGCCGCCCGCGCCGGCGCGATGCCGCCGATGTCGTCGTGATCGGTGACGGCGATGAGCGTCACCCCGCGCGCGGCGGCATCCGCCACCAGCGCCTCGGGCGTCCACGTGCCGTCGGAGTAGGTGGTATGCAGGTGCAGATCTATCCGCCCCATGCCGCCCCCGCGATGGCGCGCATCGCCGCCGCCGGGTCGCCCTCCGCAAAAAGCGCCGTGCCGACCACCGCCTCGGTCATCCCCGCCCGCGTCAGCGCGGCGATGTTGCCGCCGTCCACCCCGCCGTCCACCGCCACCGCCGGCGAGACCCCCAGCCGCGCCATCAGCGCGCGCAACTGGCCCAGGCGGCGATAGGTGATGGGCAGGAACGCCTGCCCGCCGAAACCGGGATTCACCGACATCACCAGCACGGCGTCGGCCATCTCCAGCAGCGGCTCCAGCGCCTCGACGGGCGTGCCGGGATTGATGGACACGCCCGCCTCCATCCCCGCGGCGCGAATGGCGCCCAGCGTGCGGTGGATATGCGGGGTGGATTCCGGGTGCGCGTAGAGCCGCCGCACCCCCGCCTCCGCCATCTGCGAGAGGTAGGCATCCGGATGATAGACCATCAGATGCGCGTGAAACGCCCGCGCCGTCACCGAGCGCAACGCGCGCGGCACCATCGGCCCGAAGGTGAGATTCGGCACGAAGTGGCCGTCCATCACGTCAAAATGAAACGCGTCCGCCCCCGCGGCGTCCAGCGCCCGCACCTCGTCGGCGACGCGGGAGAAGTCGAAGGCGAGGATGGACGGGTGGATCGGGTATGGCAGCGTTTCTGATGCAGACATGATGCTGGTCTCCTCCTCGGGCGGGCGATCCCGGCGCGGTGCGGGACGACGCCGGCTGTCGCACATCGCGTGTCGTTTTCGATTCATCGTGTAGAGGACGCTCGCCCGCCCAGAGCTGGAATCGTCCAGCCTATATTTCTATATTTCGACGAAGAGATGCTGACCTTCCTCCCCGTCAAGCAACTCGACCAATTGCGCGATGATCCCTTCCCCGTATCGTCCGATGAGCGAACAGACGTTGAGCGCCCGTTCCTGCAATCCGCCGTGCGGGAAGAGCGCTTCGCGGGTTGCGGCGAGGCGGGCGGTGAGGTCGTCGTCGCCGCGTTCGATGGCCTTCCGCGTTTTCCGCTCCAGGCGTTCGAGCTCGTGTGCCATGCGCTGGTGCGCGGCGGCGGCGGCGGCGGCGAGGGTCGGCTCCACGCCGGCGACGGCCTGGGCGAGGCGCGCGGCGACGCGCCCGAGCTCCGCGCGGCTCAGGGCGAAGGCCTCGCGCACCGCGTCGGGCCCCGCGGCGTCCAGCAGCGTCAGGCGCAGCCGGTCATACGCGACGAGGAGGTCGAGCGGCGCGATCTCCCACTGGCGCAGGCGGCGGGCATGGCGGCGCGGGACCAGCGTGGCGCCGGCGCGGATGACGACGGCGGGCATGCGCACGTCCAGCGCCGCGAAGACCGGCGCCAGCTCCGCCCAGTACTCCGCCTCATGCGGTCCGGCGACGAAGGCGAGGCTGCCGAAGAGATACTCCTGCACCACCGGGCGCAGGACCGCGTTCGGCACGAAGCCGCCGGGATCGTCGTCCACCGCCGCCCGCAGCGCCGCCGGCGCGACGCGGACGCCGTCAATCGCATAGGCGCCGTCGGTGAAGCTGATGCGCTGGCGATGCCCGTCATAGCGGAAGAGATTGACCACGTGTTCAGGCTTGGTGAGCGCCGGGGGATACCCGCGCCGGCGTAATTCCGCGGCGCGCTCCCGCAGCCGGCGGGTCGTCTCCAGCGGCCGCGCCAGCTCCGCGCGCAGCACCGGCAGCGCCAGCCGGCGCAGCGCGGGATCGCGCGGGTCGCAGAGCACCAGCCCCCAGCGCGCGAACAGTCGCGCAAGCAGCCGCGCGAACCACGCGCCCAGGTCAGCGCTGCCCGCCAGCGTCGCGCGCAGCAGCCCCTCCGCCGCCGCGCCGTGGGGGAGATCGCGCAGCAGCGGCAGCGCCCCCGCCAGCACCGCCTCCGCGGCGTCGCCGGCGGGCAGATCGCCCACCAGCATACCCGGCGCGCCGGCGTCGCAGGGGTAGTGAATGGGATGCAGCGCCTCGCCGGCATCCCACAGCCCGCAGTGGTCAATCTCCGCGCGGTCGTCATCATCGGCGCCCACCCAAAAAACGGGTACCCCGCCGTGCCGCCGCGCGAGGGTGAGGGCGGTCAGCGCTTTGTAGATCGTGTACAGCGGGCCGGTGAGCAGCCCCGGCTGCTGCCCGACGGTCACCACCGGCGTCGCCGGGTCGGCGAGACGGCGGGCCTGCGCCAGCGCCGCCTCTCCCGCGCCCCAGCGCGCCTGCTGGTCAACGAGGATGTCGGCGAGGGCGGCGCGGTCCGCGCGGGACGTGCCGGCGCCGGCGGTGAAGAGCTCCGTCGCCGCCGGTTTGTCCGCCTGCAGGTCCGCCAGCAGCGCGCCGCCGCGCTGCACCGCGGCCAGTGGGACGCGGGCCAGCACGCTGAGCGGGCCGGGGGGGGCCTCACGCATCGCGATCACTCCTCGCCGTCAGGATCGAGCAGGGCGCGGTAGCGCGGGTCGTCGCGCAGCGGATCGAGCAACGGCTCGTGCTCCAGCTCCGCAAACAGGTCGTCGCTGAGGTCCAGCGCTTGGCGCAGATCGCGCAGCGCGCCGTCGAGGTCGCCCAGCCGCGCCAGCGCGCCCGCCCGCCACAGGTACAGGTGGGCTTCCTCCGGATCCAGCTCGAGACCGCGGGTGAAGTCGCCGTAGGCGCGCTCCGGCACGTGCATGTCCAGGAAGGCGAGGCCGCGATTCGCCAGCGTCCACAGGTCGTCAGGCCGGCGCGCCAGCACGTAGTTGAACTGCCGGATGGCCGCCTGGTGCTCGCCCCGCGCGGAGAGCACCACGCCCAGCCAGGTCTGATACACGTCATCCCGCGGCGCCAGCGCCGCGGCGGCGCGAAACGCGTCCAGCGCGGCATCCAGCGCCCCCATCTCCTTCAGCACTTTCCCGCGCGCGGCGAGCGAGTCGGGATGCTCCGGCGCCAGCGTGCAGGCCAGCTCCGCCACGCGCAGCGCCTCGTCCAGCGCGCCGTCGGTGATGAGGATATCCACCAGCTCGTAGAGCGCGAAGGCGCCGTCCACCACTTTGTGGAACCCGAGCCGCAGCGTGCGCGACGCCGCCTCCCAGTCGCCCAGCGCCATCTCCACCCACGCTTTATAGCAATACGTCTCCGCGCGGGAAGGCTCCAGCCGCACCAGTTGATGCGCGTGCTCCAGCGCCAGCTCGGGCTGCCCACCCCCCAGCGCCACTTCCACCGCGAAGCGGTGCGTCTCCGGATCATGCGGCTCGCGGCGCGCGTGCTCTTCCAGCATCTCGACGGCGCGCTCCCCCTCGCCCAGCGCCAGGTAGCACTGCACCACCGCCTCGTAATTATCCGGGTGCGTGGCGCCGCAATTAATCGCCTGGCGATAGGCGTGCAGCGCCGCGCGGAACCGCCGGCGGCGGTAGTGAATGAAGCCGAGGAATTCGAGGAAGAGCGCGTGGCGCGGGAAGGCGCCCAGCGCGCGCTCCACCGCCTCCAGCGCGGCGTCCAGGTCGGTGTGGCAGAGCACGTGGACCAGCCCTTCCCAGGCGTCCAGATGATCCGGCTCCCGCTCGACGAGCGCGCTGAAGGCCTCGCGGGCGATTTCGTAGCGCCCGGCGTCTTCCGCCAGCTCGCCCAGCAGCGCCAGCAGCTCGGCATCCAGGTGGTAGCGCGCGTGCAGCGCCAGCAGCGTCTCCAGCGCCTCCAGGTTCACCGGCTCCGGCGCCAGCGCCGGCTCCGCGTCGTACGCCTCATGCGGGTCGGGCGGCGGCTCCTCCGCGTGCCACTGCCGGCGCCACGCGGCATGCGCCAGCCGCAGCGCCTGCAGCGCGTCCGCATCGCGTCCCAGCAAAAAGAGCGCCCGTCCGCGCAACTGCAGCGCGTCGAACGACTCCGCCGCCACCGCCAGCGCGGCGTCCGCCTGCGCCAGCGCCCCGGCGTAATCACCTTTCCGCATAAACTCCCGGCCCGCGGCCAGGTACGATTCAAGCGACACGATCGTTCTCGCTTTCACAACACAGCGTCACACTGCACGCGCACACTACCCCACCAGCGCCCGCACGGCCCGCGCCACCTCCTCCACCCCCGGCACGGCCGCCGCTTCCAGCGGCGGCGCGAAGGGGATGGCCGTCTCCCGGGCGGTGAGGCGGACGATGGGGGCCTCCAGATACTCGAACGCCCCCGCCATCACCTGATACGCGAGCTCGGCGGCGGGGCCGGCGACGCCCATCGCCTCGGTGACGATGAGCGCTTTGCCGGTTTTCCGCACCGAGGCGGCGATGGTCGCGGTATCCAACGGCTTCAGCGAGCGCACGTCAATCACCTCGACGTGGATGTCATCCTGCGCCAGTTGCGCGGCGGCCAGCGCGGCGGTATGCACGGCCTTCGAGTAGCTGATGACCGTGGCGGCGTCCCCCTCGCGCAGCACCCGCGCCGCGCCGAAGGGGATGGGCCGCGCCTCCGCGCTGAGCGGCATGCGCACCTTGTACAGGTCTTTATGCTCCACCACCAGCACCGGGTCGTCATCGCGGATGGCGCTGATGAGCAGCCCGCGGGCGTCTTCGGCGGTGGAGGGCGCCACGACCTTCATCCCCGGCACGTGCATGAACCACCCTTCGAGCATCTGCGAGTGGGTGGCGCCATACGAGCGCCCGGCGCCCCCCGCGGCGCGGAAGACGATGGGCACGCGCGCCTGCTCGCCGTAAATCTCGCGGAATTTCGCCGCGTGGTTGACGATCTGATCCGCCGCCAGCGCGATGAAATCCATGAACATGTATTCCACTACCGGGCGCAGGCCGGTGAGCGCCGCGCCGATGGCCAGGCCGGTGAAGCCGCCCTCCGAGATGGGGGTATTCACCACCCGCTCCGGACCGAATTCGTCCAGCAGGCCGCGGGTGACGCCGAACGCCCCGCCGTAAAGGGCGATATCCTCGCCGAAGAGCACCACCGCGGGATCGCGCCGCATCTCCAGCGCCAGCGCCTCGCGAATGGCGTCCGCGTAGTATACCAGTTGGGTTGCCGTGGTTGTCCGCATCTCACCCGATTAGACACCATTTCCGCCGAATTGGCAAGGGGCGGGCGCCCCGCATCGTCAGCGGCAGTCGCGCGCGGCCCGGCCGCTTCCCCGCTCCCTCCCCTTTACCCACCTGCCCTTTCCCGGTATCATGGACCCGCATGAAGACGCAAGGGCAGCTCGAGGCAGAGATCAGCGAGGCGATGACGCGCTTTGAGAAGGAATACATGGGGCGCGGGCCGACCGAAACCGTCACTTACCTGGTGGACGATATGGTGCTGGTACGCCTGCAGGGCGTGCTCACGCCCGCCGAAAAGCAGCTCGTCGGCGGCGCCGGCGCGGCGCGCGGCATCCTGCTGGTGAAGCAGATGCGCACCGAGCTGGTGGAAGGCGCCCGCCTGCTGCTGGAAGCCGTCATCCACGGCATCACCCACTGCCACGTCCTCAGTATGCATACCGACATCAGCACCGCCCGCGGCGAACGCCTGCTGATTTTCATCCTCGACGGCAAGCCGGAGTACGCCGACCCCAAATCGCCACCGTCATCGTAAATCGCCATCGGCGGCGGCTCCTCATGTCCTGCGTGCACAAGAATGCCCCCCTCCCCGGCGTGACGCCGGGGAGGGGGGCCGATTCCTGCGCGCCGCGGCGCGAATACGGTCACGCCGCCGGCGTCGTCCGGACGGCGCGCTTGCGCTGGCGGAACGCCCAGGCGCAGGCGAGGCAGAAGACGTGGCCGTGCTCCTCCCGCAGGGTGTGCAGGCTGCGGCAGGCCGGGCAGACGGTCACCTTTTCGGTGAGCGCGACGCGACTGTTCGTATGCGGGTCATCCACCACGCCAAGTTGTAACTCCTCCAGAAACCGAGCCAGCGTTTCCATGGCGCCCTTCCCTTCGGTGGTCGCGGTCGTTGCGATGGTTACGGTACTATACCCATTGCGGATTTCCGGCGCGTTACGCGCGACGCACAATGTCGCGCGGCTTCAACACCATCGCGGCGCGCGGCGCCAACGCGTGCTACTGGCGTCGGCGTGCCGCGGATGGTACAATGGCGTGCGGCGACGGCCCGCGCCGCCGCATTCCCTGGATAAAGGATCACCGCATGCTGACGACCCGCGATCGCGAGATCATCCGCAGCCTGGCCGCCGAGGTGGCGGACATCGCCGCCCTCCCCGCGCAGGACGAGACGCGCGCGCTGTGGCGCGCGCTCAACGGCCTGCGCCCGGCTCGCCCGATGGTCACCATTGACCAGGTGTGCTGGAACGAGATGAACGTGGACGACGAGCTGACGCCGCGCTGCGAACATCCCGTCTGCCGCGAATATGAAGACGCCCTGCGCCGCACGCTCTACCAGTGGCGGCACTGCCGCGTGGATATGGTGGTGGAGCCGTACATTCGCGTGCCGAAGGCGATTCACAGCACCGGCTTCGGCATTCAGACGGAGGAGCGCATCGCGGTGGGAGATCCGACCAACAGCGTGGTGGGGCACGGGTATACGAACCAGCTCGCGTCCGATGCCGACCTGGACCGCCTCCGGACGCCGGTGCTCATCCACGACGCCGCGGAAACCGCCCGCCGCCTGGAGGTGGCGCACGCGCTCTTTGACGGCGTCCTCGACGTCGTTGAGCAGGGGTACGATCCGTATCTCTCCGTCTGGGACCCCATCAGCGCCTGGATGAGCGTGGAAGGCGCGTGCTTGGCGCTGATAGACCGCCCGGCATTCATGGCGGAGCTGGTGCGGCGCATGGTGAGCGGCTATATGACGATGCTCGATCAGGCGGAAGCCGAGGGCCTGCTCTGCCACAGCCAGTCGCTCATCCACTGCACCGGCGCGTACACGGACGAGCTGCCCGCGCCGGGCTTTGATCCCGCGAAACCGCGCACGAAAGATATCTGGATGTTCGGCCTCGCGCAGATGTTCTCCACGGTGTCGCCGGCGATGTTCGCGGAGTTCGAGATCACGCCGAACCTGCCGCTCTTCCGCCGCTTCGGCCTGGTCTATTACGGCTGCTGCGACCCGCTGGACCGCAAGATGGCCGAAGTGCGCCAGATTCCGAACCTGCGAAAAATCTCCATGAGCCCGTGGGTAGATGAGGAGCTGGGCGCGTCGGAGATTCGCGGTGCGTACGTGTACTCGCGCAAGCCGAACCCGGCGCTGCTGGCCTGGCCCAGCTTCGATGAAGCGGCCGCGCGCGAGCACGTGCGGACGACGGTGGAGGTCTGCGCCCGTCATGGGTGCCCGCTGGAGCTCATCTTCAAGGATATCAGCACGGTGGCGTATCAGCCGCAGCGGCTGTGGCGCTGGGCGGAGATCACCATGGAGATCGTCCAGGCCGCGCGCGTCGGGTGAAGGGAGCCGCGGTGCCCACATCGGCCTTCCCGGACAACGTGGACGTGAAAGGGCTCTTCCCGGACGAGCTGGCGGCGGTGCTGGCGGCGCTGGACGCGCCCGCCTACCGCGCGAAACAGCTCTTCGCCGGGATGCATCGGCGGCTGGCCACGTCGTTCGCCGCGCTGTCCGAGCTGCCGGCGGCGCTGCGCGAGGCGCTGGCCGCCCGCTGCCGGCTCACCGCGCTGGAGACGCGCCGGCGGGTGGAGGCGCCGGACGGCACGGCAAAATACCTGTTCGGGCTGGCGGACGGCCGCGCCGTCGAGAGCGTGCGCATCCCCGAAGCGGACCGCGTCACCGTCTGTCTCTCTTCCATGGTGGGCTGCCCCTTCGGCTGCGGCTTCTGCGCCACCGGACAGGCGGGTTTTGCGCGCGGCCTGAGCGCCGCGGAGATGGTGGACCAGGTCTACCGCATCCAGGCCGATCTGCCCGCGGGCCGGCACGTCACCAACGTGGTCTACATGGGCATGGGCGAGCCGCTGGCGAATTACGACGCCGTGGTGCGCTCCATCCGCCTGCTCAACCACCCGCTGGGACTCCACCTCGGCCAGCGGCGCATCACCCTCTCCACTGTGGGCATCGTGCCGGGCATCGAGCGGCTGGCGGACGAGGGCCTGCAGGTGGGGCTGGCCATCTCGCTGCACGCCCCCACCCAGGCCGCCCGCGCGCGCCTGGTGCCCATCGCGAAAAAGTATCCGCTGGATGCACTGATGGCCGCCGCCCGCCGCTTCGTGCGCCGCACGGGCCGCAAGGTGACCTTCGAGTATACCGTGGCGCCGGGGCGGAACGATAGCGACGCCGACGCCGACGCGCTGGCCGCCCTGGTGCGCGGCCTGCGGACGCTGGTGAACGTCATCCCGCTCAATCCCACCCCCGGCTTCACCACCGCGCCGGGCGCCGATCTCCGCGCCGCCGCCGACCGTTTTGTCCGCGCGCTGCGCGCCCGCGGCGTGGAGGCCGCCCTGCGCCAATCGCGCGGCGCGGAGGTGGGGGGCGCCTGCGGACAATTGGCGGGGGAAGCATAGCGCGATGGGTGTCAACCGGGTATAACCGCTCTGGAGGACACTGCCATGGCGGAGATGATTCGTCTGTACTCAGTCGAGGCCGGCGGGGAGATCACCGTGGAGAAGATCCGCAAATCCGATCTCGAATGGAAGGCGCAGCTCACGCCGGAGCAGTTCGCGGTGGCGCGGCAGCACGGCACCGAGCCGGCATTTCACAACGCCTTCTGGGATCACCACGCCCGGGGCATCTATCGCTGCGCCTGCTGCGGCACGGATCTGTTCAGCAGCGAGGCGAAATACGAAAGCGGCACCGGCTGGCCGAGCTTTTTCCAGCCCATCGCCGAGGAGAACATCACCACCGCCGCGGATACCAGCTTCCTGATGTCGCGCACCGAGGTGCGATGCGCCCGCTGTGACGCCCATCTCGGCCACGTCTTCGACGACGGCCCCCCGCCCACCGGCCAGCGCTACTGCATGAACTCCGCCGCGCTCACCTTCGTGCCGGAAGCGGCGATACGGAGGAGCGCGGCGTAACCTCAGGGTCATTCGGTGACAGCCAGCTTTTTTCGTCCGTTACGCTGCGCTCTACTCCCGAAAAAAGAGGCCGTCACCGAATTACTGAGCAACACATTCTCAATTCTCCATTCTCAACTCTGCATTGTGCATTGCCCCTCACGCGCCCCGCGTCTTCGACTCCACGAAGTTCGCGATGGATTCCACGTCCTGAAAGAGCGCCAGCCGGAACTCGCTCTCCTCGATGGTGAGGCCGTAGACGGCTTCCAGGCCGACGATGAGCGAGAAGAGGGCGACGGAATCCACGCCGTAAGTGTCCATGAGCGGGGCGGTATCTTCGATCTCCTCCGGCGCGATGGGCAGGAAGAGCTGCTCGACGATCATCTGCTTGATCTCGCGTTTGGTCTCCGCGGATGCCATGAAAAAACTCCCCTCCGGGCGGTGATACTCCATTGGACACCGCTCCCGGCGATTCTTCCCGCCGGGGGCGGGGATTTTTCGCTACGGCAGCGTTGCCAGCCGCGCGGCGAGGGTCGCCACCGCCGGGTCCTCCTCGCCGAGCATCCCGGCGAAGAGCGTTGTCGCCTCCGACAATGCCTTCTTCGCCTTCGCCGTCTCGCCGGCGGCGGCGTAGGCGGCCCCCAGGTTGATGAGCACGCGGCCGTACTGCAGGCTCCACGTTCCATACAGCGCCGCGCGCTCGGCCAGCGCCGCTTCCAGCGGGGCGACGACGTCCGCCAGCACGTCCTTCGGCGCCCCCTGCGCCGCCTGCAACTCGCGGAAGCGCAGAGCGGCCTGGTTGATGAGGAACGGCGCCAGTTCGCCGAAAACGCTATTCCCGGAGACGCGGATATCTCGCTGCGGACCCGGCAGCAGGATGGGCTGCGCGGCTTCCGCCAGCTCCCGCGCCTTCGCCAGCAGCGGAGTTGCCTCCGCATATTTGCCCTGCATGATGAGCGCCGCCGCGTAACTGTTGATCGCCAGCGCGTTATAGTAATTGGTATAGTGCGCATTGTACTCACCGGTTGATCGCTGCGCGGCATCCCAGTGCGTTTTCACCGCGCGCAACAGCGGTTCGGCGGCGGCAAATGCCTCCCGCGCGGGGGCGCCAGGTTGCCGGGACGCGATCTCCAACTCGACCACCGACAGCGAGCGGCCGAGCCGCGGCAGCGGCGCGGCGGCGTTCAGCAGGTCCATCCCGCGATAGAGCGGCAGGAGCGCCTCCGCCCAGGCAATCGGGCGATAGCCGGCGCCGGGACCACTCGTCGAACGCGTGAGCTGCGCTTCCGCCTCGGTGATCTTGCCCTGCGACACCAGGCATTCCGCCAGCGCGACCAGCGCGGTATCCGGGACGGTGCCACGCGCGGCATACCGATCAGCCATGCGCTGCAGCAGCGTTTCGGCCTCGGTTTCCCGCCCAAACTGCCGGTAGAACCCCGCCCAATTGGTCAGGATCGCAACGAGGGGGTCCATGCGTACACCCCCCCGCCCGGGCGCCGGCGTCTTCTCGACGCATTCCGCCCAGGCCCCGTATGCAGCGTCGGCCTCCGCGTAGGCGCCTGCTTGGTGGTAAGCTTGTGCGATTTGCCGATGAAAATCATTCCGCGTATAGTAACCGTCGCGGTCGGTGAGCTTCGCCGCCGCGGTGAAGAGCCGGTCAATCTCCTCGCGCGCTTCCGTCGGCTGTTTCGCGCGTATCAACGCGGTCGCCAGTCCCACCCGCGCATACAGCGCGTTGCGCCCGCCGGGTTCCTTTGCCTCCTGCGCGGCGAGCAGGCGACGGTAATACTGCACGGCATCATCGAAACGCCGCAGCGTGTTACTCAACGCGGCAAGCGACTGCAGCGATGCGGCGAATTGCGGATCATCCGCCTTCAGCGCCTGCTCCTGAATCGCCAGCGCGC
The DNA here is from genome assembly GCA_029553475.1 of Armatimonadota bacterium. GTDB lineage: Bacteria > Armatimonadota > Hebobacteria > CAIYQO01 > CAIYQO01 > JAKIYB01. The sequence goes on along the minus strand of JAKPKV010000113.1, from coordinate 52,835 downwards.
GCTGATAGTAGGGTAGCCCCTGCTCCGGCTTGCGTACTGCGTACCAATAGTAGGCGCCCATCGCCTGCAGCGCCTCCACCAGTTGAGCGTCCTCGGGGCCATAGGCTTTCTCCAGCACCGCCAGCGCGCGGGTGAGGGCGGCTTCCGCTTCCGGGAGGGCGAGAAGCCACAGGGGCGTGATGCCGGCCCCGCTGCTGATGTTGAGAAGCCACGGGGGCGTGATGCCGGCCTCGCTGCTGGTGAGGCCGGCTTTCGCTTCCGGGAGGGTGCGCAGGTTCTGATACAGGCTTGCCAGCCGCATCAACGGTTTCGCGAGATCGGGGCTCTCCTTGCCGCCGCCCTGCTCGATGAGCGCGATGGCGGTCTGCAGCGCCGCCACTGCCCCGCGCGGATCGTTCTTCCGGCGGTAATACTCGCTCAGCCCGGTGTAGCAGGGGGCCAGGCGCGGGTCGCCCTCGCCGTAAGCTTTCGTGCAGATAGCGAGAGCGCGGTCGAACTGCGGTTTCGCGACGTCGAAATTGCCGAACGACAGGTAGTAATCGCCAATGGCGAGATACGTCGTCGCCAGCTTCGGGTCCGCCAGCCCCAGCGCGCGGATGCGCCGCGCCAGCAGGCTGCTGATGACCTGGTTCGCGTCGTCGGGGCGGCTGTTGCGGTCATACACCTGCGCCAGCGCTAAGCTGCATGCGTGAACGCGGTCATCATCTGCCGCAAAATCCGCCGCCAGTTCCACCGCTTTCGCATAGGCGGTGATCCTGGCTTCATCCGATGCCGCCGCCCGCCCGGCGTCCATCGCCGCCTGCCAGGCGTCACCCTGGGCACAGGTTGGAAGGGTGAGCAGCAGCGTGCCGCAGAGCCAGAGGAATACCCGTCGCATGTGCGTGACCTCCTGGTCCGAAATTGCCGGGGCTGCCCCGCGCGGCGGGGCGGACAACGGTCTTATTCTACCACATCTCCGGCGGTGCCCTATCCCACCCGGCGGTGGAAGACCCACCATTCCAGGCAGAGCAGCGCCAGCGCGGCCAGCAGCACCCAGCGCCACAGCTCCTGCTCGGTGCGCACCGGGCCGCTGACGACGTTCGCCGCGCGGCCGGCGAAGGTGAGGCTGTGCGGCAGCAGGTTGCTCTCGCCGGCGTCGGCGAGGTTGGCGACGAAGCGCCGCGTGCCCTCCTTCCCCTTCACGGTGTAGACGCCCGCCAGCGCGGCGCGGAATCCCCCCGCGCCCAGCGGCCCCGTCGTGCCGTCCGGCTGGGTCAGCGTCTCTCCGGCGGCAGCGGGCAATTGCACCACCTGGCCGGTGCGCACGGTCAGCCCCTCCGCGCGGGCGCGCCCGCCGGAGAGCCAGTCCACGCAGTTGCCGATGAAGATGGGGAAGCCGACGCGCAGCGGAAAATCGGAGTCGTGCATCTCCCAGCCGAGATAAATCACCCGGCGGCCCGGCTTCTCCTCGACGAGGGCGATGGGCCCCTCCGCCGTCTCGATGAGCGCCCGCGCGCCGCCGGTGGGCGCCAGCGTCATCGCCCGCGAGATATAGAGACCGGAGAGGTCCACGTGCTCCAGCACCGGATGGCGGCGGTCCCAATCGGCCACCGTCGGCGCCGTCGCCATCCCCCGGCCGCGCGCGGGCACGGCGGGGCTGAGCGCGCGCGGGCCGATGATGAGCGCGGACACGCCGTGCGGGATGGCGGAGAGCGGCACGCCATCGGCGATGACCACCGCGCCCGGCGGCAGCGTGGGCGGCAAGAAGCCGCCGCGCGTCACCTGCACCATGCTGTCCAGCTTCAGCGCCGTCTCCAGGAAGAGGTTGCCGCCGGCGGAGACCAGCGCCACCGGCAGCGGGTCCGTCTTCGGCAGCAGCACCCGCGCCGCGTTGTCCACCGCCAGGTCATCGTCCAGCGCAATCGTCGCGGTGAGCACGCCGTCCGCGTTTTTCAAGGCCGCCAGCACGCCCTCCGGGAACTCGCTCAGCACTTCCGTGCGCTGCTTCCCCGGCCCCAGCGTCAGCTCGCGGGCGTCCAGCAGCGTCTGCTCGAAGGTGAGCTCCAGGGTGAAGCGCCGTGCCGTGTTGCCGAAATTCTTGATGGAGAGCAGTCCTTCAAAACCGCCGCGGCGGCTGATGCGGCGGCGCACGTCCATCATCACGATGCCGACGTTCTCGCTGCGCCGGCCGATTTTGATGAAGTGGATGGGCAGGTCAAAGCTGGCGGGCAGCGCCACCGGCGGCACCGCGCCGTCGCTGACGATCACCACCCGCGGCGGCTCGCGCTCCTTGCGTCCCTGCACCATGCCCGCCACCAGGTCCAGCGCCCCGCGCAGGTCGGCGCGGCCGTCCGTCACCCGCAGGCGGTTCAGCGCCTCGCGCAGCGCGCGCTTGTCGGTGGTGAAGGGGGTGAGGGCGCGGGTGCCGCCGCCCACGGCGACGAGGAGCATGCTGTCGCGCGGGCCCAGCGCCTCGATGGCTTTCCGCCCTTCCGCCTTCGCCGCCGCGAAACGCGAGGGCGCCACGTCGCCGCTCTGCATGCTGGCGGAGGCGTCAATGACCAGCACCACGCTGCTGCCCCCCTGCGTCACCGCCTGCATGGCCGGGCGGCCGAGGGCGAAGACGGCAAACAGGAGCACCAGCAGCTGCACGAGCAGCAGCAGGTTTTTGCGCAGTTTCTGCAGCGGCACGTTCGCCTGCAAATCCTGCAGCGCCTGCTCCCAGAGGAAGACGGACGGCACGACGAAATCGCGCCGCCGCAGCTTGAGCAGGTAGAGAATAATCAGCGCCGCCGCCAGCGGCAGCGCCAGCAGCAACCAGAGCGGTGCCAGCAGGTGCACGCCTCAGCCTCCTGCAGGGAGTATTCCCCGCCTCAGGGGGTGTCACCTCTCCCCATCGTCGTGTCGTGGCGACCTCACTCCTCCGCCGTCGTCTCCCCTTCCGGCTGTCCCGTCGCCCGGCTCCCGGCGATCTCGCTGATCCCGAAGATGAGCAGCGCCAGCCCGAAAAGGACGAGGAAAAAGACGAGGAGCGCCTGCAACACCGGCAGCACGGCCGGCCACCAGGCATACCCGGCCCAGGCGCCCAGCGCCAGAAAGCCCACCCCCAGCAGTGTCATGAGTACGCGCGCCATCGCCACCTCCCGCACCGTCGTCCCGGTCAGCCTACTGTTTCGCCTTCATACGGAGCGCTTCCTGCCTGGCGGACGAGACGCCGTCGCGCCGCCTGCACCCCGGAATAGTGACCATATCTACAGCCGGGTGCCTACCGCGCCATCACCTGCTCCGCCAGCCGCAGGTATTCGTCAATCGCCAGCGTCTCCCCGCGCCGGCCGGGGTCAATGCCGGCGGCGCGGAGGGCGGCGGCGACGGCGGCGCGCTCCCCGCCGAGGATGCCGGCGTTGGCGAGGGCGTTTTCCAGCGTCTTGCGGCGCTGGCCGAAGGCGGCGTGCACCAGGGTGAAAAAGCTCTCCCGCAGCGCCGGGGGCACCAGCGGCTCCGAGCGCATGGTGAGGCGGACGACGGCGGAATCCACGGTGGGCGGCGGCAGAAACGCGCCCTTCGGCACCTTCGCCACGCGCTCGACGGCCGCGTACACCTGCACAAAGACGGAGAGCGCGCCGTAGGTTTTGCCGCCGGGGGCGGCCGCTAGGCGGTCGGCCACCTCGCGCTGCACCATGAAGACGGCGCGGCGGATGTGCGCGGCGTGTTCCAGCACGCGGGCGATGATCGGCGTGGTAATGTAATACGGCAAGTTGCCGACCACCGTCCAGCTCCGTTCACCGAGCAGCGCCGCCACATCCAGCGTGAGGATGTCGCCCTGCACGATGGCGACCGCGGGGAAACCGCCCACCGTCTCGCCCAGCACGGCGATGGCGCGGGCATCCAGCTCCACGGCGGTGACGGCGGCGCCGCGCTCCGCCAGCGCGCGGGTGACGGCGCCGATGCCGGGACCGATCTCCAGCACGGGCAGCCCATCATCCAGCGCGCAGGCGGCGATGATGGCCTCCAGCGCGGCGCGGCTGATGAGGAAATGCTGGCCGAGTGACTTGCGGGTGTAGAACCCGTGGCGCCGCAGCAGCGGGATGAGCACGCCGGGGTTGGTCAGCTCCAGCGTCTCGTTCACGGGGCGTCCGCCTTCGCGGCGGGGGCGGCGGGGGCGGGCGGGCCGAGCACCTGTCCCAGCCACTTCACCTTCTCCGCCCAGTGGCTGGGGCCGCCGCCTTCGTGCCCCGCCAGGTACAGCTTCAGCGCCTTCGGGCCGGGCAGGCGGTTGTACAGCCCGTAGATGTTCGCCGGGCGCGACACGGTATCGTTGATGCCCGCGCTGATGAGCGTGGGACAGGTGAGCTGCGCGACGGCATTGCCGGCGTCAAAGTAGCGCAGCGTGGTCCACACCGCGTCCTGCTGTGCCGGATGCGCTTCCAGATATTCCCGCACCTCGGCATAGGGCCAGATGGCAGCCTGCTTCCCCTGTTCGATATAGCAGAAATAGGGCACGTCGGGGGCCAGCGCCTGGACGCGTTCATCCCGCGCGGCCAGCAGCATCGCCAGCGCGCCCCCCAGGCTCACGCCGGTGACGGCCAGCCGGTTCGGGTCGGCTTCCGGCACGGTGGCCAGCGCGTCCAGCGCCTGCAGGTAGCGCACCGTCACCGCGCGCAGCCCCACCGCCGCCGGATCATGCAGCGCGGTGAACGCGGTGGTGATGAGCGGCTTGATCGGACCATCCACCGCCTGGCCGGTGGGTTCGATGGTCATCACCACGAAGCCGCAGTCGGCCAGCGCCGCGTTGGGGGTGATGGTGCGCACGCGCTCGCCGGGGATGAGCAGCAGTCCGGGATATCGCCCGGGGAATTTCGGCGCCGCCAGCCAGCCGAAGCAGGTGAAGCCTTCCGCCTGCAGCCCGATGCGGTAGACGATCACCGTGCCGGTGGAGCGCCCGCGGTCTTCCAGCCGGGTCAGCTTCACCCCGCCGGCCTTCGCCTCCGCGACGACGCGCGCCCAGTAGTCGGCGTAGTCGGCGGGAGCGGTAATCGCCGGGGCGATGCGCGCGGCGTCGTAGCCGAAGGTGGTTTCATACTCCTTCCACGCCCCGCTCAGGTTGGCGCGCGCGGTGAGCACGTAAAAATCCGGCGCGGGCGGCGTCACCGTCCAGTTCAGCGTCGCCATGCCGTGCGCCGCGCAGGACAGCGGCAGGCGCGTCTTATGGACCACGGCGCCGGTCGAGCTGGTCACGTGCAGCGCCACCTCGGTGGCAATCGGCTGCCGGGCGTTATTCTGGAAGAAGAGCGCGATCGCCACCGGCGCGTCGCCGGGGAGCAGTTGGTCGGGCGTCGCGAAGGTCGCGGTCAGCATGGTGAGCTGCGGCAGGCTGGGCGTGCGCGGCTCGCCGCGCCCCGGCACCAGCAGCAGCGTGTAATCCTTGTTCGGCGCGATGTCGCTGCGCTCCCAGACCTGGCGGCCCAGCGCCTGCCCCCAGATGCGCGAGCCGCCGCGCAGCTCGAGGAATTCGCCGGTGGGCACGCTCATCGCCACGTCCGGCCAGTCATAGGTCGCCGGCGCCGCCGCCAGCCCGGCGTAGGCGAGGTTCTCGGCGTAGGCCACCTGCGCGGCGCAGACTACCGTATAGGCGGCGCCTTTCGCGCTGGTCTGGCGCAAGGTGAGGGTGATGAAGCCTTCGTAGAACTCGTAGCGGGCGGTGTACACGCCGTCGGTGGCCACCAGCGTCAACCCGTCGAGGGTGAGGGCGGGCAGCGGCACCGGGCGCTCGACGAAGAACGCGGCGCCCGCCGAGCCGGTCACCCGGTCGTCGAGGAATTCCACGCCGTTCACCGCCAGCCCGCGCAGGTTGCCGTCCGCGCCGATGCGCGCGGTATAGACGGGGCTGGTCACGATGAAGCCGCCCCCCTTCACCTCGGCGATGGTGACCTCGGGCGCGGGCGTGGCGGCGCCCGCGAGCAGGCAGGCGCAGAGCAGGCTGACGATCATCCAGGCGAATCGGCGCACGGGCGTGAACCCTTCCTCCGGCAAACACACGAGTGATTCTCACCCGATTAGGGACTGTTTCGGAAGTATTCGTCGTCGGATCGCGGAGGATCGCTCGTGGCTGGCAAGGCGGATGGCCGAGAGTGTACTGGGGAGTACATGTTAGGCCATCCAACGCGGCCAGGCGCGAGCGAGATCCGCGAGGCGTCGGCGAAGACTGTCGAAACAGTCTTTTAGACACGCGGGCGGGGAGGAAGTTGTGTGCGGCGTCACGCGTCCTCGTCGTCGCGGCCGCGGCGCACGATCGGCTCGAAGTCGCATGAACGAATGCGCAGCACCTTCCAGCCGTCGAGCAGCTTCGCCAGCGGGCTCTCGGTGAAGAGCGTAGGCAGCGAGGAGGAGTAGAGCACCCCGCCGTCCGCGGCCTGGCGCAGGGCCTGCCGCAGCCGCGCCCAGGCGGGCGCGATCGTGGGATGATCGGTGCCGCGCGGGGCATTGCGCTGCGAGGCGAAGCGCGGGATGAAGGTGCGCTCGTTCAGCAGCTCGATCACGTAGCCATCCAGATCGCCGGCTGTCTCCGCCAGCAGGCGGCCGGTGGCGATCTCGCGGATGGAGAGGATGATGCCGTCCACCGACTCGTACTGCGTGGACAGCTCTTCACGGTTCAATTGAAAAGACTGATGCTGATTCGCGGCGCGCGACTTCAAGCGCACGTAATCGCCCACGGTCAGCGTGAGACCAGTCGTCTGTTCGGCCATCTATGCATCTCCGGCGTAGCTCAAGAATTTTTCCGACCGCTAATGATACTCTGCGCGGGCGGGCGCGTCAACGGTGCGCGGCGTGAAGGATTCACCTGCCGCGTTCGCGAAGATTTATTGCTGCGCGCATTGATGCCTGCGGTTCCCGCCCCGCGGGGAGAGGGGTGGGGTGAGTTTCCGGAGTTCGCGTCTCCTTACGTACTCGTCATCGCCATCGTACTCGTCATCGTACTCGTACTCGTCATCGTACTCGAAATACAGGCTTCGATTTTTCACAGCGTGTCTGATCGCCAGGTGTAGTGGGCAACGTGATGGCCCAGTACATCCCGGCACCGGACTGACCGACGCGCGGTAACACCGCGCTCGGCTGCAGCACAACCGTTTTACGATTTTTTCGAGTACGATGACGACGACGATGACGAGTACGCAAGGAGACGCGAACCCTCTCGTGACGCCTATGGGGGTGAGGTAAGATATCAATGCGCGCATTAGTCAGTGAGAGGAATTTGCCATGTCACGTTCACCGCTGTCCATCATGCTGCTGCTCCTCCTCGGCGCCGGCGGAGGCGCGGCGGCGGCGGAGTATGCGCTGCCGGCACGCCCGCACCCCTGGCTGGCCTGCGACGCCGAAGAGCTGGCGCGGCTGAAAGCGGCGCTGGCCGGCACGGGACCGGCGCGGGACGCCGTGGCCGCGATGGTGGCGCGGGCGAAGGCGGCGGCCGCCGCCCCGCTGGAGTTCCCCCCGCGCGGCGGGCAGCATAACCAGTGGTATCAGTGCGCGACCTGCGAAATGGGCCTCACCACGCTGGACGCCACCCACCACCAGTGCCCGAAATGCCTGACGGTCTACAGCGGCCCGCCCTATGACGACGTGCTCTTCAAAACGACCCACAGCCGCAACTTCCGGCGCGCGCTGGACGCGGCGTGGGGCTATGCCCTCACCGGCGACGCGACAATGGCCGCGTTCACCAAGCGGGTGCTGCTGGGCTACGCGGAACGCTACCGCCAGTATCCCTATCATAACAACCGCCAGCGCGCCGACGGCGTTGACGGCGGCCACATCTCCGAGCAGACCCTCGGCGAAGCGTCGCTGACGGCCACCTGCATCGCCCCGGCGTATGACCTGATATACGCTACGCTGACCGCCGAGGAGCACGCCGCCGTGCGCGAGGGCCTGCTGCGCCCGCTGCTGGAGAACCTGGACCGCCACAAAGCCGGCAAGAGCAATTGGCAGAGCTGGCACAACGCGGCGATGATCACCGGCGGCATGCTGCTCGGCGAGACGGCGTGGATTCGCCAGGCGCTCACCGATCCGCACCACGGCTTCGCCTTCCAGATGGCGGCCTCGGTGACGGCGGAGGGCATGTGGTACGAGAACAGTTGGGGCTACCACTTCTACACCCTCACCGCGCTGGTGCACACCGCGGAGGCGGCCCGGCGGCTGGGCGTTGACCTCTGGGGCGATCCGCGCTTCGCGCGCATGTTCACGCTGCCGGCGCAGTATCTCCTCCCTGGCGGGGCGCTGCCGCGTTTCGGCGACGACGTGAATACCTCGGCGGTGCAGAGCTTCGAGATGGAGGCGGCCTACCGCGCGCTCCGCGACCCGGCGCTGCTGGCGGCGCTGCCGGCGGCCCCGGCTTTCCACGGCGTGCAGTTCGGCCGGCCGGCGGCGGGCGCCGGCGGCCCCGCGCCGCTGGCGAGCACCGCCTTCCCCGGCGCCGGGCACGCCATCCTGCGCACCGGCGCGCCGGCGAATCTGGTCTCCGTGCTCACCTTCGGGCCGTTCGGCGGCTTTCACGGGCATTTTGATAAGCTGAGTTTCGTGCTCTACGGCCACGACCGGGAGCTCGGCGTGGATCCCGGACGCGCCGCCAGCCAGGCCTACCGGCTGGCCATCCACAGCAACTGGTACCGCGCCACGCTGAGCCACAACACGGTGGTGGTGGATCGCGCCAGCCAGCAGGGGGCGGCGGGCAAACTGCTCGCTTTCGCGCCGGAGGTGCCCGCCGTCACCGCCCGCTGCGACGCGGGATATCCCGGCGTCCGACACACGCGCACGCTGGTGCAGCAGCCGGCCTACCTGCTGGTGGTGGACGACCTGACCGGCGACGCCCCGCACCGCTACGACTGGCTCTACCACAGCCGGGGCACCCGCGCCACCTGCGCCGCCGCCGAAGCGGCGGCGCAGCCGGAAGACGGCTATCCCGGCCTGATCTACCTCCAGGATCTGCGCGCGGGCCGGACGGATGGGGCAATCACCGTGCAGTTCGCCGGCGAGGCCGTCACCACTTATCTGCATGCCGCCGCGGCGCGCGATACCGGCGTGCGCGTCGCCGACGGGCCGGGCAGCTCGGTGCTGGAACGCGTGCCGTTGGTGATGCTCACCCGCGAGGGCGCCGCCGCCCGCTTCGTCGTCGCGCTGGAGCCGGTGAAGACCGGCACGCCGCCGACGATCACCGCCGTGGAGGCCGCGGAGGCGGACGGCGGGCTGACGGTGCGCATCACGCGCGGCGGAAACACGGACACGATCCGTATCGCCGAACAGTATGCCGTGACGGTCGAACGGTAACTATGGCGCGCGCTCGGCGACGGTGTACGCCCACCACGGGCCGCGGGTGCGATCGAGCAGCGCCGCCCAGTACCAGGCGGAGACGTCGCTCCAGTGCCGGCCGTCGCCGTCCACGATGCATTCGCGCACCCGCAGGCGCTCGCCCGCGCGCGCGGCGAGGCAGGCGCCCCAGCGGCGGCCCGCCGCGTCCACGTGCAGCGCAAGCGGGGTGAGGCGGTAGCCGCTGCCGCGGAAGCAGTCGGCGGCCGGGTGCAGCGTGCGCGTGGGCGTCGTCACCCAGCGGATGATCCACTCCCGCCGGCCGTCGCTGAAGCGGCCCACCCGCCCGGGGAAGTCGCGGCTGAAGCGCGCCTCCCGCGCGCTGAGCGGCAGCGCCCGCAGCGGAGTGCCCTCCAGCGCCGCCGGCCACCCCGGGAAGGCGGTGAGCGCGCGTGGCGCGCGTGGCGGCGTCCAACAGGGTATGACGGCGGCAGCGACACATACGGCCAGGAACAGGGCGATGGCGCGCGGGCGCGGGAGACCGCTCCCCTCCGCCACCCGCGTGCCGGACGCGGGCGGGCGTTGCCGCCCGTGCAGCCACAGCACACCCCCGGCGATGGCGGCGGCGACGAGCAGGAAGCTGACCGTGCCGATGCCGGCGTGCCCCCAGGCGGGCAGGGGCAGCGCCCCCGCCTCCGGAAAGAACAGCGCGACGGCGCGCAGCACGTTGCCGGCGAGCACGGCGGCGAACGCCAGGCCCAGCGCGGCAATGGTGCGCCCGGGCGAGAGCCGCAGCCAGACCGCCAGCGCCAGCGCGAGGAAGAGGCCGGTCCACAGCATGCGCACGCCGCTGCACGGCGCGTCCACCGCGACGAGCGCCCCGCCCCAGCGCAGGCAGGCGCCCTCCGGCAGCACCGAGTAGCCCGCCCCGCGCAGCAGCGGCGCCGCCCCCTGCGCCACCGCCGCCCGCAATGGATAGCCCAGGTAAAACTGCAGCGAGGGCAGCACGGGCAACGCCAGCAGCGCCAACCCCCAGAGGCCGACATGCAGGCGCGCGCCCAGGCGCAGCGCGCTGACCAGCGCCACCAGCGCGGTGATGCCGAGGACGGCCCGCACCAGCGGCGGCGCGACCGGCACGGCGGCGGCATACGCCAGCAGCAGCACAGCCGGCACCAGCAGCGGCCAACGCGGCAGCGGCGCGGGCGGCGTCCGCCAGCAGAAGAGGACGGCGACCCCCAGCGCGAGCAGGCCGGCGCGCTCTTCCGGGGCGGCCAGCAGCCGGTGGGCATACCAAAGCCAGACCGGCCAGAGCGCGGCGGCGGCCAGCAGCAGCAGCGCCGGGGTCAGGCGGCGGGGCACGCGCGCCTCTTTCGCCACCAGGCAAACCCCAGCACCAGCGCCGCGACGAGCAGCAGCAGCCACGCCTCCGGCTCCGGGATGGTGGGCACCGAGCCGGCATGCACCGGCTCCAGGCCATTGTCCTTGTACTGCTGGGCGTTCTCCAGCACCACCGCGCCGGTGACCGGGGTGACCAGGTGGTAGCGCGCGGCGATGGCGATGGCCATCTCGATATCCGCCAGCTTGCCGGTGGCGCGCAACGTGCGCACCTGGTCGGCCGCCCACAGCCGCGCCAGGTGATTCGAGGTCTTCTCCCCCGGACCGGCTCGCTTGCCGGGAACGCGCTCGCGCACCCAGGTGGGCTGCTGTCCTCGCCAGACCGCATAGACGCGGTTCAGGTCTTCCGCAAGAGCGCCGGTATACGCCACGGTGGCGAGGCCGGCGACGCCCTCGCCGGCTTCCAGCACGCGATTGGGGCCGGGCGCCACCTGCAGTGCGTAGAGGCGCGGGCCATTCGGGCGGCGCTCCCACCACTGCGTCAGCGCCGACATATCGCCGTCCAGCGGCTGCGCGCCGTGAATCCACACCACCGCCCCGCGCGTCGCCTCCGCCGCCAGCTCCAGCCCGCGCAGCAGCGCCGGCAGGTTATCCACCCCGCCCTCACAGCGCTGGATGCCGGTCTCCAGCGACACGTGCAGCGCCGCGTGTGGCCGCGGCGGCCTGGCGAGGAGGCTGCCGGCATCGGTCGCCGCCACCACCGCGTATTCGATGCCCGCCGGGAAATGGTCCATGATCCGCGGCAGGTGCTGTTCCACCGCGCGCATGCCGGCGGAGCCGTCCAGCACGAAGACCACGCGGTCCGGCTTCCAGGGGGCGGGCGCCGGGCGCTGCACGATCACCGCTCCCGGCCGCGCGGGGTCGGGCGTCCACGCCAGCTTCGCGGGGGGCTGCTGCACGCGGATGACGGACGCCGCGCTCTCCACCGCCATCGCCCCGCGCACGGCGTAGGCGCTCGCCGCGCGCTCCGCCTTCACGCCCGTGATGGCCGTGGTCATCGGCGCATCGCCTTCCACCCAGAGCTGCTGGCGCAGGTCGCGGCCCAGGCCGTAGTTGCGCTCGATGATCGCCGGCAGCACTAAAGCGCCGTCCCCCTGCAGCGGGGCGGTGATGCCCAGGCGAATCTTCATGCGGCCATTCGCGGGAACCGGGAAGCACTGCACGAGCACGCGGTCCGGCCCGCAGGTGGTGACGAGCAGCGGATCGCGCCGCTGTACCACCACCACCTCCTCATACGCCTGGCGGGCGCGGCCGCGGGCGGCGAAGGCGGCCTCGCGCTCCTCGCCGTTCACCCACAGCGTCGCCCGCGAGACGACGGCGCCCGGCGGCAGCGCGAGCTGCGCCCGCGCCTCGCGCGCCATCCCGGAGGTATTGTGGAACTCCTGCGTCCACTCCAGGTAGGCGAGGCCGGCGTCGGCGTCTACCGAGCCATCCAGGCGCGAGGTGGTCAGGTTCAGGTGGCGCACCCGCCCGGCGACGGCGGCGCCGCCCACCGCGTCATCCCACGCCATACCTTCAGCATCCCAGGCGGCGCGGTGGCGCACCATTTCCCGCGGCAGCGGCGCGGCGTTGAACGGCTGGCCGGTCACCCGGTAGTAGAGCACCCGCGCCTCGTCCGTGCCGAGCGGGCTGATCACCGCCAGCGCCGCGGTGAGGAACGCGCCATTGGTGCCCGAGCGGACGTAGCAGGCGCGCAGCAGCACCTCGCGGCTGCCCACCGCCCGCAGCATCCGCACCGCCTGGGCGCGGGCCGCCGGAGCGTCCGCCTGCGCCTGGCGCATGAGCAGTTGGGTGTAGGCGCCCGGCAGCTCGACGACCGCCAGCAGCAGCACCGCCACCAGCAGCCCCCGGCGCAGACCGGGCAGGCGCGGATGCTCCTCCTGCCGCGCCATGCTCGTCAGGTACGCGCGGGCATACACCATGCCGATGAGCGCCAGCAGCGGACTGAGCCCGCAAAAGCCGATGCCCAGCAGCAGCACCGCGAGGAGGGAAATGGGCAGAATGGGCAGGAACTGCACGGTGTACACCACTGTCGTGACGAGCGCCATGCCGTAGAGTCCGCCCAGCACCCACAGCGGCGGCCGCGCGCCGCCCCCCGCCGCCCGCAGCAGCAGCAGGCAAAAGACGGCGATGCCGGCGTAGAGGGCGATATGCACCGGCGTGGGCAGCGGGTCGAAGAAGGCGCCGGTGCAGAGGCGTAAGAGGAGCTCGACGGCGAGGGTGAGCACCGGCAGCACCACGCCGAAGGCGATCAGGTAGCCCCGCCAGAAGCGCGACATCGGCGGGGGCGCCGGCGGGCCGCTGCTGTGCAGCAGCTCTTCGAGGTCGGGGGGCAGCGCCCCCGCGGCGCGGGCGGCTTCCAGCGCGTCAGTCTGCTCGTGCTCCATGTGCGGGCCCTCCTGGGTGGGAAATCCGATGATGCCAGTATAGCATATCGGGCCATGGATCGCCAGCTCGTCATCGTCATCGTCATCGTCATCGTACTCGTATCCCCTGGAGGGCGAGACTCCGTCGAGCCGCGTATCCTGGCGGGGATACGAGTACGATGACGAGTACGCAGGATACGCGAACCCTAGCGTGACGCATAGGGGGCCGGGGAGGGGCCGAGGGGCAGTATGGCTATGCTGTTGTTCGATTATCACGGGGCGCTGGCGCCCGGTTGGGCCTCTCTCTTGACGCGCGCGCGGGGCGCTGGTAGAATAACCCGTCTTCACGAAGCCAGTGAATGAGGAGTGAGATACACGCATGGGCACTCAAGTTGATATTGTCGCGCTGCGCGAAGCGTGCCAGAACCGGGACAAGTACCGCGCCTTCGAGCGCGAGGTGATCGGCGGGATCGCCCGCGAAGTGGATGACCGCAAAGGCAAGGCCGAGCGCGAGCGCATCAATCGCGAAAAGAAAGCGAAGCGCAAACGCCAGCGCGCCGCCGCCAGCATGCTCTAAACGCTGTCCCAACTCCGTCAGACTTTTCAGGCAGAGGTCCATCCGGGCCTCTGCCTGCTGTTGTTGGTTGGATGAGGAAGGGCAAGCACCGGGTAGAAATAACAGAGGCGGTGTGCAGTTCCCATCGTTCGTAGTCGCGCCGCAGCCTGAGCAAGGCGCGTTCGAATAGGCAATCCGGTGTAGAAATTCGACGCGCCTTGCTCAGGCTGCGGCGCGACTACGAACGATTTTCTCATTTGCTGTGACACGACGAGGGGGCGGGCATTATGCCCGCCCCCTCGTCGCGCGTGGTTTCCCTCCCCCTCACCGATCCGGCGCCGGGACGTTGATGACCTGCAGGAACAGATCGTGGCGGGTCACGTCCTTCTCGCCGGTGTTCGGGTAGAGCGGCCAGAGGTCGCGGGAGGCGGTGGTGAGCACCCACAGCCCGGCTTCCGGCGAGTTGATCCCGGCGGACTGGCGCACCACGGTGGCGGTGCCGTCCGGCGCGAGCACTTCCATGGGCAGCATGCGCTCCGGCATGTCCATGTTCTGCGGGTTCGTCTCGCTGCGCGCCTCGGTATCCAGCCGCACGATGTTCGGGGTGGCGGCGGTGCCCGCGTTCACCATGCGCCAGGTGCGGTAGTAGACCCGCGGTCCCAGCGCGTCATCGTGCTGGCGCGTCCAGTAGAGCCACACGCGCGGGGCGGCGGCCAGCGAGCCGCCCGGACCATAATCGGGTATCCATGTACCTGGCGGATTCTCATACAGGCTCCGCCAGCGCTCCACCGAGACGATGGGCAGCACGTCCGGCGCGTAGTGGCCGGTGAGGCGCTGCACGCGCGGCACGCCGGTGATGCTGACGCTGATGATCGTCGCGTCCGCCGCCGGCTGGCGAAGGACGCGCACCGTGCCGACGTAGGGGTTGAAGCCGAGCCGGTAGCGGCGGCCGTTGAGGCTATATTCCAACGTGTACTCGCGGAGGGGATCCAGCGCGCCGAAGACATCCGCCAGTTCGCCGTCCGCGGGCCACGCCGCCGGCTTATCCACCCAGGCGTCCATCGTCACCGTGTCGGTGGCGCCGCCCTTCGTGAGCACCGTCAGCTTAAGCTGGCGCGGGTCGGCATCCACGCGCAGCCACCAGGCGCGGTAGCGGCCGCCGGTGAAGAAGGTCGGCGTCGTCGCGCTGTTCGGCGTCAGCGCTTCCGTCACCACGCCGGTCGCCGGGTTAGCGTCAGCTAGGATGAGCGGCTGCAAGACCAGCGGGCGCGATCCGCGCGGATCGGCGGCCGGCCGCTGATCCACCCTCACCCGCGCGTAGTACAAGTCGGTGTTGCCGCCGGCCGTCCCCTGGAAAATCAGGTTCAGATGCGCCGGCGTCGCCTCGGCCGCGCCGCCAACCGAGTCGGCGAAAACCTTCACCGCGCCGGCGGCGTCGAACGCGTGATTGAGCGCGACGAGCGGCACGTCCGTCGTCCAGTAGGCGCGGAGATACGCGTTCGCTTCCACGCGCACCGGCGTATCCACGGTGATCGTACCGGCCTGCACGCCGGTGACGGTGACGATGGCATCCGCGCTGTTCGGGTTATCCACGACGATCGTCTGCCCCGGATACAGCGCCGTGGTCGCATCAACGGGGATTGTCGTCCCCGCCGGATTCACCGCGCCGGCCACGGCCAGGATATTCGTCACCAGCACGGGGGCGCCGGCGGCGGCGGTCGCGGCCTGCTGCAGCGTCACGTGCGTGGCATCCACAATCGCCGCGATGCGCGCGTAGCTGTCCGGCTGCGGCGCCGGATTGTCAATGCGGATCACCATGCCCGCGGTCAGGTCGGCGGTGCTGGCCACTTCCAGGGCCACGCCCGCCGACGCCGCGCCCACGGTGGTCACCACTTCCTCCGCCTGCGCGCCGGCGAAGGCGTAGTAGAGTTTCCGCGCTTCGGACGGCGCGCTTCCCTCGTACAGCGCCATCCCGTTGATGGGCGGCGTCCCGGCCTTCATCCAGGAGACCGGCAGCAGCGTGGGCTTCTCGCGCACGGTCACTTTCGGCAGCGACCCGCCGAGGAGCGCCATGTCCGGCGGCGTGATCCAGTAGTACTTCCCGCCCGTCGGGTTCTCCGGGTCGAACTGCTTGTAGGCAAGGTAGGAACCCGGCAGGAAACTGGGCTGCCCGTTGCGGGTGACCCGCCGCAGCGCGGAGACCGACCAGATGAGCCACGGATTGGCCTGCGCGTCCTCGCGCAGCACCATGCGGCGGGTGGCCGCGTCGTACCAGGCCATCGTCACCGACGGCGTGGTGCACTCAATCAGCGGCTTGAAGCCCGGATTGCCGGGATCATCAAGCAGCGCGCGCATGCCCTCCATCTCCGCCGGGGTGAAGACGGGCACCCACGGATGGGCGAGGATCTCCACCACCGTTTGCTCGTTCGGGATGCCCCAGGCCAGCGCCGGCTGCACGTCAATGACGCCGGGCACCGCCGGGCCGATCGCCGGCACCACCGCCTGGCCGAACCAGACGATGTTGGGGTTCGGGTCATCCACCGTGGGTTTCTTGCGCAGGATGACCAGGTCGCCGGTGGCATCGCTCCGCCGGCGCACCTTGTTCCAGTCCGCCACCGGGATGGCGATGCGGCTGTTCGCGAGATCCACGCCGGCCAGGTCGGTGATGAGATGCTTCGCGCGCCGGAACCAGAGCGTGGTATCGGTGTCTTGCGCGGGCATCACCGGCGTGTTCCCCACCGGCGTATTGCTGGCCACCCAGATGCCCAGGTCATCGCGGTCGGTCGGCGTCACCTTCGGCAGCACGGCAGCGGTCGGCCAGCGCTCGACGCCGGTCAGGTAGTTCGTCCAGCCGTATGCCGCCGGCACGAAGGGCACGGCGGAGCGGATATCGAACGGCGGCGGCGCGCTGAACCCCGGCACCACCTGCGACGTCCGCTGCTCATTCACCCGCACGCTGACGGCCAGGCCGGCGCTGCCGCCGGCGGCGGTGATCGTCGCCTCGCCCATATACGTGCCGGTGGGCTGGCGGTAGCCGGTCTTCAGCGGCAGCTCGAAGGGCCGGCCAAAATTGCGGCGGTCGTCCGCCGGGCTCTTCAGCACCGTCCAGTCCGCGGGCATACTGTGCGAGAGGATGAGCGGCTGCATCTCCTCGACCTTGCGCAGGCTCACCTTCCCCACCGTCACGGTGTCGGGCGGGGTGAAGGTCAGGTCGGGCTTCACGCCGGCGCCGCCCGCGCGCAGCAGCATATTCAGCAGCGGCGTGGCGTAGTTGTCGCTGGTCGCCAGCGTATTGCCCGTGCTCAACTGCACGTTCGTCAACGGCGCGTTGCCCGGGTTCTCGATGACGGGCAGGCGCAGCGGCAGGCCGTAGAGCGCGCCGGCGGGCTGGCGGCCGAGATCGAGCATGGTGCTGGGCACGCGCAGCGCGGGCTGAATCGCCACCCCCACGGTGGTGCGCAGCGGGTTGGCCGGCAGCGCGTCCGCGGTGGTGTAGGCGTCCGTCGCCGCCGCGGAGGCGTAGAACGGCTCGCCCGGATCGCAGACGCCGTTGCCGTTCATATCCATGAAGATGCGCACGTCGAACGCGCCGAGGGCGAAGACCGGCTCGTCGTGGCCCGGCAGGCCGTTGCCGTCAACGTCCACGAAGAGGCGCTCGCCGTCATCCCACAGCGTGTTGGCGTTCAGGTCCTCGAGGAGCAGATCTTCCCCGGCCTGATAGACGCCGTCGAGGTTCGTATCGAGGAAGACGCGCGCGCCGTCATTGAGCAGCGTGAGCTTGTGCTCCGAGAATGTGCCGTACCCGCCGTTCGGCTGATGCGGGGGCAGGCGGCGCGTGACGTGCATGCGCAGCGACTCGCCGGCGCGCAGCGCGGAGCCGTCCGGCAGGTCGAGCATGGCGCCGGTCATCGTCACGTGGTACTCTTTGTACGGGTCGTAGCGGAAGCCGTCCCAGACGGCGCCGGCCCGCGGCGGCGCGCCGAAGGCATATCCGGCATTGACCGCCGGGTCCTCCAGCGCGTCGTTCCAGCGGAAAGCGTTGCCGGGCAGCCGCAGGTCAATAGGCATCACGCGGATGCGGTAGCGCGCCGAATAGGGATTCGGCACGTCCCAGCGCGAGGCGTTCGTCACCGTGAGCGTCGCCGCGGACGCGGTGCCGCCGGGGCGCATCTCGGCGCCGAGGTTCATCTCATCGCCTTGCAGGCCGCTCACCGCCAGCGGGTTGAGCACCGCCAGGTCGGCGGTCCACTCGTCGCGCAGGATGGCGCCGTCCTCGATCTTCGCCGGCAGCGCCCGCGCGAAGGTGAGCGTCAGGTCTTTGACATCCGGCGCCACCGGCGGATTCTCGGTGATATCCACCACGTAGACTTCCACGTCCGGCTCGGTGGGATTCTCGAACAGCAGCCGGCGCAGCTTCATCGCCTGCACGCGCAGGCCCTTGGCCAGGTTCGTCGTCTTCAGCCGCACCGACAGCCCGCCAGCGGGCACTTCGCCGCTGATCGTGCCCACTGCGATGCGCTCCATGAAGGGCAGCTCCGGCCCCCACTCGCCGATCTTCTGATTGAGCTGGGTGCGGCCCTGCTGGATGGTGAGGCGCCAGGCGTAGGGCATGACCGTCGGGCTGAGCGGCACGCCGGGGAAGCGCGTCTGATTATACTGCGGCACGTTCGGGATGAGCGGCAGCCGCACGCCGGAGGTGGCGTAGTTGTCGCCCGCGCGCGGCGAGACGAAGGTCTTCATCTGGCGCGCGCCCACCGGCATGCCGTTCGTCTTGAAGGTGTAGGGCAACTGGAAGGCGAGCGGCACGCCGGACTCGTGATCCGCGTAGTTCCACGGCGAGAAGGCGCGCAGCTCGGCGCCGCTGGCGGCCAGCCGCAGGTCCGGACCCTTGAAGCCGTTGTAGTACATGCGCACGATGAAGGTGTCCGTCCAGTCGTTGGCCACCGGCGTTTCCTTGCGCACGGCGATCTCCTGCTCCTCCAGGCCTGCCCAGGTGATGCCGCGGGCGAGCACCTGGTTCACCCCGATATTGCCGCCGCTCTCCGCCGGCACCGGGTGCTTGGTGATCTGCACGTAGGCGGCATCGCCCATGTGCACCTTCGCCGGGGCGTCGGTGACCACTTCGGTGTCGTTCGCCATCACCGTCGGCACGGTGGTGACCTTCATCTTCACGCCCATCGAGTCGTAGGTGCGCTCGGACGGGCGCACGCGGCTGTAGAAGACGAAGGTGCGCTTATATTCGGTGGTCGTCTGGTGCGGGTCGCCCTTGTCCGGATCCAGTGTGAAGCCGGTATCGTCGCCCCGCGTCCACATGATCTCCCACTGCGGCTGCGCCGGCGTGCCGAGATTGACCGGCGCGTGCATCTTCTCATCCGGGTTCAGCGGCCCGGTATACGGGATGGCGGTCGGATCGCCGGGAATATCATCCGCGGTGCCCAGCACCCCATCCGGCCCCGGCTGGTCCACCAGCGGGTAGCTCAGTTCGGCGGGCAGGATATCGTAAATTTTCAGGTTCTCGACCTTGCCGCGGCCGATGTTGCGCACGGTGACGACGAACTTCCACCAGCTCGTGTCGCCGTCTTTGTACTCCACCGACTTCTGCACCATCACCGTGGAGGGCACCCGCGCCTCGTCGCGGTCATCGTCCTCGGGCGGGATGTAGTTGTCGTCAGGCCCGTCCGGATCCTGCGGCTGGCCATCCTCCGGCAGCCCCACCTGATCGCCGAAGGCGTACATATATTTGTCGCGCGAGGGCTGGTAGACGATGGCGCGCGCCCACTCCTGCTCGGCGGTGCGCATGCCCACCGCCGGCGAGGCGTAGACGCGGTCGCGCAGGCTCTTCTCCCAGCGCAGGACGCGGAAGGTGCCGTAGAAGGTGACCGCGTAGAGGAAGAAATCATTCGCGCCCACGTAGGCGGTATAGCTGCGCGCGCGCTCGCCCACCAGCCCCACTTCCGTGCTGATGGCGGGCGAGGTGCGGATAGGCCCGCCGGTCGGGAAGCTCCACAGGTTCGCCTTCAGGTCTTCGGTGAAGGCGTAGAGCTTGCCGTCGCCCTGCGTGGCGGTGAGCGGGTCGTCGAGGGTGCCGACGATGACCGCCTGCTCGTGCGTGCGCACCGACTCATAGGCTTCGGCGCCGTTGATCGGGGTGTCGAGCGTCAGGCGGTAGACGCGCGTCTTCGTCACCGGGTCTTCCGACTGCTGGGCCACCGTCACCAGCGCGCGCTCCAGCGTGGTGTTCTCCCCGCGGATCTTCACGCGCTGGGTGGCGATGGGGAGCTGCTGGGCGGCGGTCACCGCCACGTCAATGGTGTTGCCGCCGCCCGCCACCGCGACCACCCCGTAGACGGTCGTGTTCGTCTCCGGGATGACGGCGGCGGTGCTGCGGATCGGGCCGATGACCGCCGGCGGGATGACCGCCCCGGCGGGCGTGGTCGCGTTCTCGCCCGTCGCCAGGTCGAGGCAGAAGAGCGCGCCCTGCAGGCCGTCGGCGGCGTTGAAATCGTCCGTGCCGATGTAGAGCACCTCTTTGCCGTCAATGGTGCCGATGGTCGGGCTGGCGGTCACCGGGCCGGGTTCGTTGGCGTCGTAGGCGTTGTTGCCGTTCACGTCCACGTACAGGTGGCGCTTCCACAGCAGGCGATTCGCGTCATCGGCGGTGAGGGCGTCGAGGGCGATCACGTAGCCGCGGTTGACGCCGAGGGCGCTGACGCCGACGAAGAGGCGGCTGCCGATCTTGTCCAGCGTCGGCGAGGAGGTGATCTCCATCTCCGCTTCATCCTCGCCCTCGCGCGGCACCACGTACTTCCAGAGCAGCTCGCCGTCAAGATTCAGCGCGTAGACGACGCCGTCGTCGGTGCCGAAGTAGGTCGTGCCGGCCGGGTCCACCACCGGCGAGGAGCGCACGGGCGCGAGGCGCTCGGAGGCCCGCGCGCCGTCGCGCGGGTATTTCCAGCGCAGCTCGCCGGTGCGGTCCACGCAGTAGACGTGACCTTCCTGGACCTTCTGCGAGTGCACTTCGGAGGCCAGGTCGTGGACGCGCAGCGCGGTATACGCCTTGCTCAGGCGCAGCAGGCCGCCGGTGATGCTGCCGATGGTGCCGAACACCTCGAAATTCGAGCCGGTGCCGGCATTGGTGATGTAGACTTCCATCCCGGCCCGGAAGCGTTCCGGCTGGGTGACGTAGAGGCCGACGATGGTATCGCCCGCCAGGATGCGCTGTCCCGCGGGCGGGCGGGCGGAGACGTACTCCTCAAAACCCTTGTCATCGAGGCGCAGCGCGTCGGTCATGATGGAGTAGAAGAAATCGGGCACGTCCACCGTGCCGACCACCACGCGCTCGTCCCTGATGATCTCGCCGTCCGGCTTCTCGCGCTCGAGGACGAAGACGGCGGGCGAGGAGATGATCTTGCCCATCGCCTCGCCATCGTTGAAGCGCCAGCGCAGGCGGCCGCTGGAGGCATCCAGCGCGAGCAGCGAGCCGCGCTGCCGGGGGATGCCGCGGTGATCCAGCTCGTCGGCGGTGCCGGCGTAGAGCACGCCCAGCCGGGCGAGACCATCCGGATAGCCGAGCGCCGGCGAGCTCTCCAGCGTGCTGCCGGTGTTGTGGTACCAGCGCAGGTCGCTGGTGAGCGGTCCCCGGCGGTCGGCGTAGCCGGTGCGCTGATTGTCGCGGTGGAAGGAGTACCACGGCGAGATGTCGGTGCGCGGCGGCAGCACCGGGAGCTGCGGCGGGAAGCCCGCCGGGCCGACGGGGCCGATGGCGTACAGCAGGCCGTCATCCGCGCCGAGGTAGGCGATCTGCCCCGGCCCGATGGCGGGGGCGGTGCGCATAGGCGCCGCCGCGCCGCGGATGGCGCGCACGATGTCGCCGGCGGTGCGCCAGTCGGCGGTGGGGGTGGCCACGTAGAGGATGCCGTAGACGGAGCCGACGAAGACCTGCGAGCCGGCGGGGATGGCGCGCGCCGCCGTCTCGAAGGTCCACTCCACGTGCAGCGGATGCGCCATCGGCACCGGCGCGGTCAGGGTGACGGTGGCGCCGGGGCCGACGCTCTCCACTGTGTAGACGGTGTCCGGCTCCTCGGTGATGTAGCACGGCTGCCCGGCGGCCACGCCCGGCGGCAGCGCATTAAAGGCCCAGATGCCCGGCGCGGTGAGGTGCGCGGCCGGCACCGGCGCGGTGAGCGTCACCACGTGCGTCGCGGCATTCACCGCCCCCACGGTGTAGACGGTGGTGGGATCATCCACCAGGTAGCACTGCTGCCCGGCGGCCACGCCGGCGGGCAGCGGGATGAAGTTCAGCGTCGCGCTGGCGGCGGCGTTCGTCGCCGTGCCGACGAGGCGGGTGGCGAGGACCGTGCCGGAGGCGGCATTCGTCGCCCCGGCGGTGGCGCCGAGGAGGGAGATCGGCTTGTCCAGCGTGAGGGTGTGGGTGGTCAGGTCCACTTTCGTGACCGTGCCCAGCCGGCGCAGCGACGGCGCGGCATGGAGCGCCGCGTCGTACCAGGGCAGCACGGAGATGTCGTCGCCCACGGCGATCTCGGAGAAGGTGTCGCCGTCCAGGTCCACCGTGCGGAGCTGCAGCGTCCAGGCGTCCGGCGCCTGGGTCGCGGTGAAGACCCACTCTCTCGGTTCTACCGTGCTGGCCGACGCCACCGGGGTGAGGAGCGTGATCGTCCGCCCCGGCTTGTTCACCGCCGTGACGTAGTATTTCACCTCCGGATCGCCGGCGCGGTAGCAGACGCCGCCCACCGCCGCGCCTTCCGGCCACACGGCGGCCACGGTGGCGCCGTCGGTGAAGTCGAGGACGGCGGCGTTGGCGGCGTTTTTCGCCCTGCCGCTGACGCCGGCGAAGGCGGTGCGGTTGCGCGGCTCACTGATGTCGGTGATGCGGCCCAGGCTCTGCGGCAGGCTGCCGTCCGGCCGGGTGATCTGCACCGCGTCGCCGATGCGGAAGCCGGCGACGGAGTTCACGCGCAGCGCGTGGCTATTCGGCGCGGCGTCCTCAAATAGCGCGGTGGTGAGCGACGAGCGATCCGGGAAATAGGTCCAGCGGATGCCGATGGCGTACTCCGGCACCCCCAGCACGTAGCGCCGCACGTAAATATCATTGGTATCCAGGCAGTAGAGGGCGCCCATCTCCGAGCCGACGTAGAGCAGCCCGGTGGAATCGAGGGCCGGCGAGGAATTCACGCCGGTGGGCAGCTCGCCCAGCGCCACCGCGCCCGTGCCGCCGGCGCCCGGCGCCAGGTTCAGGTTGATGCGGTAAATCTGCCCGCGGTCGTTAATCAGGTACGCCCAGCGCTTGCCGCCGGACAGCTCGGTGGTGATGGCCGGCGCGTTGGAGGTCGCGCCGGGGATGCGCCAGGCTGCCGCGTGGATGGGATTGCCCAGCGTGTCCAGCGTGCGCACGGCGCCGTCATGGGTGACGAAAAGCACCTCGGCGTCGCCGCCGGCGGTTTCGGCGATGGTCACCGGCGCCAGCGCCTGGTCGGTGAGCGGCGTGCGCCAGAGTTCCGACAGGTCGGTGAGCCGCAGCGCCAGCGCCTCGCCGCTCGCGGTGGCCAAAAAGAGGGTGTCGCCGTCGGAGGCCATCGCCGCCGTCACCGGTCCGAGCTCCGGCTCCACGGTGGGGTACTGCCGCAGCAGATTGCCGGTGGCATCGTCGAAGAGGTAGACGCGCCCGCCGCCCGCGCCATACAGCTCGAAGAGATCGAGGGTGTTGGTATCGGCGGGGTCGCGCACCCAGCGCACCGCCTTCACCATGCGATTCAGCGGCACCTCGTAGGTCTGCGGCGCCGCCTGCAGCGCGTATTTCGCCACCGTCACCTCGGCGTCATCGGGGCCGATGACGCGCAGCTCGCCCTTCGCGCGCGTGGTGAACGTCACGCGCTGCGCGAAGATCGTCGGCACGGCGTTCGGCCGCAGCTCGGTGACGGCGCCGTTCGACGGGATGGCGCCGGCGGCGCCATCCACCAGCGTGTCGAGGGCGGTGAGCCGCGGCCCATCCGCGGTGAACACCTCGAAGGCCTGCACCGCGACGCCGGCGGCGGAGCGGTTCGTCCAGCGCACCATGCCGGCGGCGCGATTGGCGTCCACGGTGATGTAGCGCGGGGCGGCTTCCTCACTGAACGAGCCGTAGAGCGACCAGGCGCCATTGCGGAAGAAGGAGAGCTCGCCGCCGTTGGCGGTGCGGATGCGCACGCGGGAGATGGTGGCCAGGCGGCCCAGGTCGTAGGTGATCTCCAGGCCGGCGCCGCCGGTCACCTCGGTCACGGGATCGACGTCGGTCAGCGCGGCCCGCAGCGCGGCGGCGCCGTTCGGGGTGCCGGCGGGCGCGGCGTAGGCGCCGGCGACGTCCAGCCGGTCGGCGGTCGCGATGGCCACGCGGCCGTTGGCGGCGCGGATGGGCGCGGCGTGGAAGCCGCCGTAGAGCGTGCCGTTCGCCGCCCGCGTATTCCAGCGCGGCGTGCCGTCCGCCGCGAAGAGGTAGGCGCGGCCGTCGAGGGCGCCGACGGCGACGCTGCCGTCCGTATGCACGGCGGCGGCGCCGCGCACCGGCCCCTGGCCGTCCAGCGCGGCGGTCCAGCGGGCTTCGCCGGTGGAGGCGTCGTAAACGATCACCTTGCCGTCCGGCGTGCCCTGCACCACGCGGCTGGATTGATCCGGCGTGCGGTCGGTCACCACCGGCGCGGCGGAGAGGCGGCCGCCCGGATTCGCGTACCAGCGCAGGCTCGGCTCCTTCGGCCCCGGCTCGGACGCGCGGCGCTCGGCGTCCGCGCCGGTGCGGCGCGGGTCGCGATGCGCCAGCGGCCAGGGCCCGCCCGGCGTGCCGACGCTGAGCGCCGGGTCTGCCGGAGCGACTTCCCCGCGCGGGCCGATGCCGTAGATGTTGCCGTCATCCCCGCCGGCGATCACCAGGGCGCCCAGCCAGGGCGCGGGCGCGGTGCGCAGCGGCAGCGCCTTCGGCAGGAGGCCGGTCGTCACCGCGTTCCATCGCCACAGCGGGTCGTCGTCGCCGGCGAGCGGCGCGAAGCAGTAAACGGAGGCCGCCTCGGTGGCCACCAGCAGGTTGCCGGCGGCGTCCAGCGTCAGCGCGCCGCCCGGCGCGCCGTCAAGCTGCTTGCTCTTCAGCGCCGCGGCGTGGTCGGCGGCGTAATTGCCGGTCACGGCGTAGAGCCGCTTGCCGAGCAGCGGGTCGGCATCCACCGCGCCGTCGGCCAGGTAGAGCGCGCCCTCCGCCGTCGCGGCGGCGGCGACCACCGGGCCTTCCGTCGCGAACAGGATCGGCGTGGGATCGGCGGCGGAGACCTGCCAGCGGCTCTTCAGCGCGCCCCCGGCGTCTTCGTAGAACGCGTGCACCCTGCCGGTGAGATCGCCGAGGTAGATGGTGCCGTCCGCGCCCACGGCCGGCGCGGCGCTGAGCGCGCCGACCGCCGGTTTGGGAGCGGCCATGTCATCGGGATAGATCAGCTTTTTCGCGAGATTGCCGTCGAGGAGGTACACCTTGCCGGCGCGGGTGGGCACGATGACGCGCAGGCCCGCCGGATCGGCGCCGGCGCCGGCGCGATACAGCGCCAGCCCGCCGACGATGGGCGAGAGCGCGGCGTCGGGCGCCACCGGGTAGCTGGTGGTCTTCGCGGGGTCGGCGGAGCTGGTGGCCAGCTCGCCGTCCGGCGTCACCTTATAGATATAACCGCCTTCGGTGCCGAAGTAGATGTTGCCCTCGTCGTCGAGCACCGGCGCGGTGCCGAGGGGGCCGAGGGCCGGCGCCATCACGCTGGGATACGCCCACAGCCACTGCCCGTTCTGCGCGAAGGCGAACAGCCGCCCGCCGGCGCCGGCGGCGTAGACGCGCGCGCGCGCGTCATCAATCACCGGCGTGCCGCGCACCGCCCCCAGGTAGCCGTTGGCGTTCGTCTTCCAGATCGCCGCGCCCGTCTGCGGATCAATGGCCCGCAGATAGCCATCATCGGAGCCGGTGAAGGCCGCCCACGCGCCGGGCCGCCCCGCGCGCAGCAGCGAGCCGGGCGGATAACGGTGTTGCAGGCCCGTCGCCAGCGTGATAGACGTGCTGGTCACCCTGCCGACCGTGAACGTCTCGTACCGGTCGGGGTCCGATGGATGGAAGATCTCCACCCGGTCGCCGGGTAGGAAGCGCTCGGGGAACTCCACCTGGATGACGCTGCTGCCCGGGCCGACGACGTCGGTATCGGCGATCGGGTCGTAGCTGATGAGTACTCGCGTGTCTTTCGCCGTCACGTCAAAGCCGGGCCGCGCGCCGGCGCCGTCGAAGCCGCGCAGGAAGGGGTACAGTCCGGACGGCGGCGCCGGCAGCAGCAGATCCTCGTAGAGGAAGGCCGGCGGCGGGGTGGCATTAGCCACCTGAAGGGCGGAGGGCAGGTTATACGAGCCGATGGTCGTGAAGCCGGAAAAGTCAGTGGGGAATTTGCCGTTGGCATCCGCCAGCCGGTAATACGCCGTCGCCCGCGCGGCGTTCGTACCGGTGGGCCGCAGCGCCAGCACCACCTCGATGCCGTTCGCCAGCGCATACGTCCCCGCGCCGGGGATCACGGCATCCAGCGCCTGCGCGTCGCCGCCGGCGGTCACCTTGCGACGGACGCCGATGTGCCCGTTATCCGTGAGATAGACGTACAGGTAGGTCGGGTTATCCAGCTCGGTGGCGCTGGTCGGGTTCATCACGTTGACGGTGTCATTTTCGAAGAACCCGAAGCGCACTTCCTGGCCGCCGGCGGCCGCCGCGAAGGCGGTCAGCGCCGTGCCGTCATCGCGGGTGAAACGGGGGACGAGCACGCCGCGCAGCGCGAAGGAGAGGCCGCGCGGATTATACACCGGCGCGTTGTCATACCAGAGCGTGCCCTGGGCGGCATCTTTGGCGACGCCCACCTGCGGCGAGCCGTACTGCCGCGCATCGCCGCCCGTCACGCGGTCGGTGCGGTAGTGGCTCACGCGCACCACTGCGCCGGCGGCGTGCCCCTGGCGCGGGCCGTCGGTGACGACGAGGGTGTCCGGCGCCAGCGGATCGGCGAGGGTGCGGGTGATGGCGGCGATGGGACCGAGATAATCGTCGCCGATGATGACGGGATCGCCGACGTGGAAGGCGGAAGCGTCGTCCACGGTGATGGTGGTGCCGGCGCGCGCGCCGGCGGGCGGGGCGGCGATGGCGCCGTGCAGCGCGGCGGTGCGCTCGCGCTCGCTGATGCGCGCCACCGCGGCGGAGGCGCGCACGTTGCCGCCGGTGGGCGCCACCCAGCGCAGCTTGCGGCCGGTATACTCGCCGCCGGCCATGCCGTCGGTGGGCGCGGTGAAGCCGGGCGACGCGGCGTTGAGCGCGCCGGGATGGGTGGCGTCACCCTGGAACTGCGGCCAATGGCCCTTCGGCAGCTTTGGGCTCGCGGGCAGGGCGGCGGCGGCATCCGTGAGCAGCGAGAGCGCCAGCCCCTCGCGGGTGACGGCGAACACGCGGCGGTCCGCGCCCTTGACCTGCAGCAGCGGAGAGCCGGTGAGCGTCAGCGCGCGCGCGGGCGTCCAGTGCCACATCTCGGTGTCGGCGTCCTGGTTCAGGGCGTAGACCGCGCCGCCGGCGGTGCCGACGAGGACTTTGCCGGCGGCATCAACCACCGGCTGCGCGACCACGCCGGTGGAAAAAACGGTATAGCGGCGCTGGATGACCATGGCCGCCGGGTTCGTCACGTCAATGGCCGCCAGCCCGGCGCTCCCGCCGACGAACACCTGATGGTTCCCCGCCTTGCCGGCGGCGGTGACGAGGTCGCCGCCGATGCCGAGCGCCGCCGCGGCGAGCATGCCGACGAGTTTCCCGCTGTAGCCGTTCACGCAGTAAAAACTGCCGCCGCGGTCGCCGACGTAGAGCACATCGCCGTCCAGCAGCGGCGCGGCCTGCGGCGCCCGCAGCTTCCCCGGCGGATCGGGGTAGACCCAGCGCAGGTGGCTCGTGGCCTCATCCGCGTTGATGGCGTACAGGCGGCCGTTCGTCGCGGCGAAGTAGAGCGGCTGATGCGGCGTGGCGTAGGCGCTGTTGGCGCCCGCCACGAAGGTCGCGGTGGTCGGCAGGCTGAAATACAGCGTGTTGGCCGCGGTATCCACGCGCGTGATGTAGCCCACCGACAGCGCCGCCGCGGGATTCGGGCCGATCTTCAACTCGTCGCCAGGATCGAAGAGACTCGCATCCACCACCCGCACGCTGGTGAGGCCGATGGTCGCCATATCCGCGGCCAGCGCGCTGGCGGCGCCCACCGCTTTCGCCGCGCCGAGGGTCGGCGTCGCCTCGATGCCGGCGCCGATGGGGCCGTAGATGCGCGTCCAGGCGCCGGTGGCGGCGGTGACTTTGTACATGCACCCGTCCATGGAGGCGACGAGGATGTCGTCGCCGATGAAGATCGGCGCGGCGGCCAGCGGCCCCCAGGGGGCCGTGCCCACCGCCGGCGCCACCCAGACGGGCGCCGGCGTGCCGCTCCGCACCGCGTAGAGCCGGCCATTGGCGTTGCCGGCGTAGACCATGTCGTTTCCGCTGTCTACCAGCGGCGTATTGAGGAACGGGGTGTTCGTGCCGACCCGCACGCTGTGATGCACCGCGCCGGTGATGACGTCCAGCCAGACGACGCGGCCATCCGCCGTGCCGACAATGAGCTCGTTCGTGGTATCGGAGATGGCGGGGGTGGCCGTCACCGGCGCGCCGAGCTGCCGCGACCACTCGATGCCCATCGTCGTGCCCGCCGGCGGCAGCGCGCCCTTCGCTTCGCCGGTGTGCCCGGCGGTGCCGCCCATCATCGGCCAGTCCGACGTCGTGGACAGCCCCGCCAGGGCCGGCGCGGCCAGCAGCAGGGCGAGGACGAGCAGCAGGCGCGCCGCTCCCCTCCCCATCCCCCATCGCTCGATTGTGCGTGTCGGGTCCATACCCGTTCTCCTCATTCTGCCATCCATATCTGAACATATCGCGTTGCCGGCGCCTCCTGATGCCGGCGCTCCCCGGTTAATCCCGCGCCAGGCTCAGCGGCTGGCCGAGCGGATAGGTCCACCCCGGCAGGTTGGGGTAGCCCGGCGACGTCGGGTCGGGATACAGGAAGTAGTTCCACTCACTGTCAATGATCCGCCAGCCGGTGGAGTTGTCCGCCGGCGGCGGGTAGGCGTGCTGCATATCGAACCAGCGCGCTTCGAAAAGGTGAATCCGGCGTTCGGCCTTGCCGTTGATCCAGGTCGCGGGGTCCGGATTGATCGTCGCGTTCATCTGCGCGATGAGATAGCGCACCGTGCGCGGATCGGTGGCGGTCAGCCCCGGCCCCGGGTCCTGCCGCAAGACCGCCACCGGCGTGAAGAGGCTGTCCTGCTTCCAGCGGGTGAGGGTGTCTTTCAGCGCCGCGCGCTCCTCGACGGGGCGGCCGGCGAACTTGATCTCCACCATCTGCTCCCACAGCGCGCTCTGCCGCGTCGCCTGCGTGTACTGCGCCTGCCCCATCTCGAAGACCGGCGCGTCCTGGCGCGTCGGATCCAGCGGCACCTCGCGCACGCCGGCGGCATCCACCGCCAGCGCCCGCGTCTCCTGCCCGCCGGCCGGCGTGGTGAGCGTGATCAGGTCGAGCTGGGTGAGGCGGGCATAGTCGTGCGGACTCGCCGCGCGAATCTGCAGCGCGTTCCAGCGCCCGGTGGCCACCACCCGGCTGTCCATCGGGAAGTGCTTATCCAGCGGCGGGGTGATGGTGATCGTCTTCGCCGCGCTGTTGATGCCCGTCACGGCGGCGGTACAGACGGCCGCCGGGTCCGGGTTCGTCGGGTCTTTCACCAGCAGCGCGTCGCCGACTTTCAGGTCGCTGACATAGCTGAGGTTCAGCGTGGCGGCGCCGGCGGCGGCGGCGTCGCGGAGGCTGGCGTAGTTGCCCAGCACCGCGGCGCTCGTGCCGCCGGGCGTATGGATGAACGCGGTGCGCAGGAAGCGCGTCGGATTGGCCGGGTCGGGCGCGGGATTGCCCACCGCCACCAGCAGCTCGCGGGTGCGCACGCCGTCCAGCATCGGGTCCGTATCGGCGCGCAGGTGCAGCAATTGCCCATCGGAGCCGGGGTAGCGCATGGCGGCGGTGAAGACCAGCGGGGTTTTCAGCGCCGCGCCGTCGGCGAAGACCAGCGAGCGCTGCTCACCCGGCGCGGCGCCCGCCACCTGCCCGGGCAGGCCGTTGGCGAGCACTTCCTCATACTGCTGCAGGTAGACGCGGGTGGCGCCATTCATGTAGTACAGGTCCGGGCGGTAGTGGAAACCGCGCGCGTAGGAGAGCGCGCCGATTTCCTCGGTCTCCGCGTCATCCAGGCGCACCAGCGGGCGGATGATCTCCAGCACGCGGTTGTTGCCGGTATCGGCGATGATCGTCACCTCCCAGCGCACGGTGGCGCGGCCCAGCCGGCGGCCGGCGGGCAGCAGGTCCCATTTGAGCAGGTTCGGATCGGTGACGGTTTTCTCGACGTAGTAGCGGCGCGCGTCACGCGGGCCGTTCGGGCGCAGCTTCGCCGGCGTCACCGCGCGCAGCGCGAAGGGGCGGTTGGCCAGCGGCTGCGGCTCGTTGAGCCAGGCATCCGGGCGATACCGGGAGCCGTCCAGCTTGCGGTCGGGATCCATGTAGGTGAGGTTGCCGTCCGGGTGCTGCCAGACGACGGTGCCCTCGCGGTTCAGCTCCACCACGCGGTTGGCGCCGGCGTCGCAGACCAGCAGGTTGCCGGTGGGCAGGCGCTGCACGCGGGTGACGAGGGTGAACTCCTGCTGCGTCACCCCCGTCGTCTGATCGGCGCTGCCCGGCGGGTCAATGTGCATGAGCACCAGCGGGTCGTAATCTTTCGTGGCGGCGGCCTGCCACACCACCTCGCCGTCATGATTGGCGCGGATGAGGCGGTGACCGTCGGCGATGATCAGCCCGCGGTCGCTGTAGAGCGCCAGCTCGTTCGTCCCCACCCCGTCCAGCGCGCTGCCCACCAGCACGCCGGCGGGCGTGGGCGTGGGCGAGGTGATGCCGCGATAGGGCAGCGGCGCGGTGTCGGGCAGCGTGGCGCCCAGCGGCTGCATCCACAGCGGCTGGACGCGCAGCGGGTCCGCCGGAATCGCCGCGAAGGCATACAGCGTGGGCTGCCACCGGCCGGTGATGGTGCGGCGGATGGCGGAGATGTAGACGGTGTCGTTCACCACCGTCGGCCCGCTGTCCGGGATGGCGTCGGAGAAGAGATACTGCCAGCGCACCGGCGACGGCACGTACATCACCTCGGCATGGCGCACGCGCGTCGGGCGCCTCACCCCACCCATCTCCACCATCTCCAGCGTGAAGTAGTGGACGGCGACGAAGCGGTCGGCGAACTCCCCGGCCACCCGCGGGCTCAGCTCGATGCGGCCCGTGCGCGCGTCCACGGTGTAATTCAGCTCGGGCAGCACGTTGACGGTATTCGACTGCCGCGCGAACGGCGAGCGCGGCAGGTAGGCCACGTTGCGCTCCGGCCAGTCGGCGGGCAGGAAATTGCCGGTGTCGCCGGGGATCAGCGTATGCGAGGCGTCGTCCACCGTCCACGGCTCGTGGCAGACCACGCCCAGGTGCGTGAAGGCGACCATCACTTCCATCTGCCCGAAGGTATTGTCCGGGCAGGCGGATTCGCCGGAGGGCGGCGTGCTGGAGATGCCCTCGCTGGTGCGCAGGGCGGGCGCGCCGTCGCGCGGGTAGCGGCGCAGCGGCTCCTCGCCGGTGTCGGCGTTCCAGGCCCGCACGTGGCTCAGGTAGGGCACCGAGGTGGCCATGATCGCCACGCAGCCGGCGGGGGTGATCTCCGCCGGATCATAGGGGCGATCAAACACCGCCCAGTAGCGGCGCGCGCCCGCCCCCTCCTCGCGAATCTGCGTCACCGTGCCCATGTCCCAGGTGCGCCCCGCCGGCTCCTTCAGCAGGATGCGCGCGCCCACGCGCAGCGTGGCGCGCCGCACGACGTCCTGCAGCCCGGTCTGGTCAATGAGCAGCGTGCGGGTGGGATCGTAGTCGGCGGGCGGCGCGCCCGCCCCCACCATGCCGGCGGCCATCGTCTGTTGCAGATAGCGCGGGGCGTCCGGGTTGATGGCGTAGAGCATGCCGCGGGAGAGCGACGACGCGCCCAGGGTGTTATAGAGTGCGCCGCCTTCGTAATCGCCGTAGCCGTGGTAGAGCCCCGCCGCGTAGACGGTGTCGCCGCTCGCCGCCGCCGGATACGGGAAATCGCTGCGCCAGAACCACTGCTGCAGGTTGTAGCTGCGCGGGCCGTGGGTATCGCCGTGGAACTGCCAGGCCAGCTCGCCGCGCCAGTTGCTCACATTGCCCGGAGTGGCGGCGGTGGAGAGCGCGGGGATGCGCAGGCGCACGGCGTTCACCGTGCCGCCCTGGCGCAGCGGCACGCCGCCCTCGACGAGCGGCTGCCGGCTGTTCTTCAGCCCGGGGTAGTCCACCACGCCGTGCGTGTTGGTGCCCACGACGAGGGCGTCGCGGAAGACCAGCGGCGGCGCGTCCACCGCGAAGCCGAAGGTGCCGCCGGCGGCGCGCTTGCCGAAATTATCGTAGATGATGTCGCCGTCGAACCAACGCAGCGTGGAGCGCAGCGGATCGCTCGCCGCGTCGAGAATCTCGTAGCGCTGGGTGCCGCGCAGCAGCACGGGGTAGCCCATGGCGGGCATCACGCCGGTGATGGCGACCGGCCCGGTGCTCTGCGCCGAGCCGCCGCCGACCACCGTGCGCTCCGGGGTGAAGCTGATGGTGAGCGGCAGGGTGAGCAGCGGGGCCGCCGCGCCCTGCGGGAAGAAGGCATCCCAGTTGCGGAAGGTGAGTTTCAGCCCGTTCGGCTCCACCTTCACGCTCAGCACGTACTTTCGGCGGAAATCGCTGGACGGATTGCCGATATTATAGCGCTTGTTCAGCGCGTCGGTGATGGCCAGATCGGCGGGCACCCGCGAGAGATAGGCCCCGCGCTGGACGTTCGTCGAGCGGAAGACGAACGTCGGCGGGATGAGGAACAGCGCCGCCTGCCCGCCGGCCAACTCGTCCGGCGTCGTTTGCGCCGCCTGCGCCGCCGTCACGGCGGGCGAGTAATACTCGCCGGCCACCGCCAGCATCTCCACCACTTCCCGGCGCAGCTTGGGCTGCGTCGGGTTGTAGGCGGAGGTATTCACGGTGGCGGCGACGCTCGCTTCCAGATCGCTCGCCTCAAATTCCACCTGCGCGGTGACCATGCTCGCCGGGCCGGTGGGGCGGAAGTTGGCGCCGATCTCCGGCGCGCCGCCCACCTGCGCGCGCGCCTGCCCGGAGCGGGCGTCGAGCACGAAGATGCGCCAGGAGGAGTTCGCGTTCGTCTTCCCCAGCACGGTGACCACCAGCCGGTTGTTCGACAGCGTCAGCGACGCCCGCGGCAGGCCGGTGGCGACGACCGGGCTGGGCGTCGCCGCCCACAGGTCCTCGCCCACCTGCGTCGGGCCGGCGCCCATGATGAAGGGATCCACCGCGAAGGCGCGCACCTGGCACTCCCAGCGGTTGGCCGCGGTATTGTAGCGGCGCTGCAGCGCGTAGAGCACGGTGCGGCTGAGCAGGCCGGTGGTGATTTTGCCGAAGACCGGCGCGCCGATCCACGACCACGGGCCGTTGCCGTCATCCGGCGACGGCGCCCGGCTGAAGCACAGGTCCATCTCGCTGTCGGCGGCCGCGTCGTTGGGGAACGGCCCGTACGGGTACAGATCCCAGAAGAGGTGCCAGTTCGCCCCCAGCCCCGGCTGGTTGGCGGCGTCGGCGGTGTGCGCCCCCGTGCAGCGGTAGAAATACCCGCCGCGCCGCGCGGCGTTGCCGACCCCGTAGGCCGCGCCGGCCTTCCAGAAGGGCACCAGCGTGGGGGTGAGCTTGCGCTGGAAATCGTCATAGAGGCCGTAGGGGTAGTCGAGGGCCGCCCCGCCGTCGTCCATCACCTTGCGCGCGCGATAGAGGCGCAGCTCGTCCGCCTCCTGGGTCGGCGGGGCGGCGGCGTTGCCGATGAGCGCCACGTAGTTGCCGGAGGAGACGGGGTCGCCCAGCGCGGTGAAGCCCGCCCGCCAGCTTCGCGTCAGCGTGGTGGAAAAGGTGGCGTCGTAGGTGCGGGAGGCGATGGCGTTGCCGCTCACCATGTGCCAGCTCGCCGGGCGGGCGAGCATGTTGAAGACGAGCTTCGCGGCCGCCTTATAAATGTAGTGGTCATTCGGCTGACCGACGATGTGCATCGCCTCGTTGGACGGCCAGACGTTCAGGTCGCGCAGGTTCTCGCGGTTATGCTTGTACTCGAACCAGTCCGCCGCCGCGCCCATGATGTCGGTGCCGGTGAGGATGAGCAGCCCGTTGCCCACGCGGCCGGCGGCGATGCTCGGCCCCATCGGCGTCACGGTGCCGTCGGCGTTGTTGCGGATGAGGCGCACCACCTCCTGCACCTGCGAGCTCTCGCCGCCCGTGTAGCCGGCCACCCCGCTGAGGATGAAGCTTTTGTCGCCCACGTTGTCGCGCAGGTAGTTCGTCTCCTGCGCGGTGATCGGGTAGTGCGCGGAGAGCAGCCAGTGGTCCGGGATGATCGGCTTCATCCAGGTGGAGGTGTTGGCCGGCAGCGGCCAGTCATACGGCCCCGGCTGGAAGATGATCGGCGGGTCGAGGAAGAAGTTGTAGAGCTGGTTGCCGCCGCGCTGCGAGTTGTTGATCCAGATGGTGGCGCCGCGCTCCAAGAGGTAGCGCAGCGCGTCGCGCTCCTCATTGGTCAGCGTGGATTCGCTGTGGCCGTTGAGCACCAGCAGGTCGAAATCGGCCAGCGCGTCGAGGCTGGCCCGGTCAATCTGCACCGCCCAGTAGGCGGGATCGTCCTTGGTGAGCGGCGCCCCCCACGCCTTGCCGTTTTTATACCAGTCCGTGGAGGTGGGGCCGGCGCCCTTGGGATCGGCCTGGAACTTGATGGCGCTGTTCAGCAGATCGGCGTTCGGCTGCAGGGTGGCGGAGGCGAGCGGATTCTCCAGCGTCCAGCCGGCGGGTTTGTAGGGGCTGCGGTTGATGACGGGCAGGAACCAGGGGTCGCTGTTCCAGTAGGGCACGTCGCGCTTCTGGCTGCGCAGCAGCAGCAGGCAGACGTGATAGGTGCGCGTGGGCTTCGCGTGGTCGGCCACCACGCGCGGCACCGCCCACCCGGCAAGCGTCGGCCAGAAGACCGCTCCGAGCAGAATCCAGCAGAACCAGCATCGTCTGATCATGGCGCGCCTCGTTCTCTACAGGCCACACGCTCCCCCTCCCTCCGGGGGAAGGGGGAGCGTGTGGCCTCAAACAAATTGAAAATTTCCAATTGACAATTGTCAATTTTCAATTCCCACCTCTACGTATTTTGTATCACCCCGATGGAGAAGACGCTCGGGCAGACGGGCAGTTTGGGCAGCCGTGGGGTGAAATACCGCCCGCGCGCGTCTTCCCAATAGCAGACGGGGCGCTGCAGGGTGGCGTCGTAGTAGTATTCGATGCCGGCGCGGCGATCCGTCCATCGCCACGTCGCCGGGTCCCAGGTGCCGGCGGCGGGGTCAAGCAGGTGTGGCGTGGTGTTGTCCGTGGTGAAATACGCCAGGTTGCTGCCCCGCCAGTGTTTAATCCACTCTTCCTGCGCCTCCGGCGGCGCGGGACGGTTCTCCACGATGGCGCCGTGCACCACCAGCCGCACGTCCAGCGGCTCGCCCGGCTTCGGGAAGGGCCACTCGAGATCGGTCATCGGGTTGTCCGGGTCGTTGTAGTAGACGCCGGGGATGATGAACCAGCTCCCGCGCTGCGCGTAAATGAGCGCATCCACCTGCACGTCCACGCCGGTGACGAGCAGCGTGGGCATGGTGGGCGAGGCGGCGAGCAGGTAATCGCTTCCCTCCAGCCACTCGAAGCGGATGGTGTTCGTCGCGCCGTTGCCCTGCAGCGGCAGCCCGGGGGGCGCATAGCGGCCGCTGTCGCTGATATCCCACACCTGCTGTTCCAGCGGGTCATCGGCGTACAGGCCCCCGCCCCACTGCACGGGATTCGCCCACCACGGCGTGCGCAAATCGAGAATCGCCATGTCGCCGAAGCAGAGACGGTCCTCGACCGTGGCGCCAGGGGCGAAGCGGAACGGCTCGCCGTTCACCAGCATGCGCATCACGCCGTAGTCCTGGCCGACCACCGCCGCGCCGGCGTGGCGCAGCAGCAGCCGCGTGCGCGCGTTGACCGCGCCGGCGGTGGTGAAGGTGAAGTCGAGCGGATCGCCCGCGCGCACCCGCCAGAGGTTTTCGCTCCCCACCGGCTCCGTCTCGCGGCTGGCGCTGGCAAACAGCTTGGTCGGGTTCAGGCAGACGTTGTCGCGCGCCAGCAGCGCCACCTTGCTGTCATAGGGGTCACCGAGTTTGACTGTCGTCATCCCCGCGCCATCAACATACGTCGCGCGCCGGGTGGCCGGCCCCAGCAGGCTGCCCTCGATGTACACCGTGCCGCCGGAGACGATGGTCAGGTCGTAGCGGCGATTGGCGGCGGTGACGTAATACTGCACGCCCGAGCCGTCCGGGTTCCAACCGCCGGGCTGCTGGACGCCGCCGTGCAGCAGCGGCTCGTACAGCCCGTCGCCGTCGCTGTCCTGGAAGGCGAGCGAGGCGGGCAGGTTGCCCTTCACGATGACGTTGCCTTCGGCGTAGATGACGCCGTTGCGCGGGTACGGCAGCGTGATGCGCTCGCCCACCGGCTGATTGGCCTTGTTGAAGAACTGCCCGCCGTCGAAGCGCCGCAGCTCGAGATACGGCAGGCGGGTGGCCAGCGCGGACGCCGCGTTATACTCCCAGTCGTGCAGGGTGATCTCCACCGCGCCGGCGTGCTCCGGGTGGTAGACGCCGTCAATCCACGTCCAATCCTGGTACAGCGGCTCTTTCGGGTTGAGCCACTCGTCGCGCAGCGCCTCCAGGTCTCCGCCATACTGCACGCTGGTATACGTGTTATCCAGATACAGGCCGGAGCCCCACCCCAGCATCTGCGAGGTGAACGCGCTGGCGCCGGCGCCGGCGGTGGCGGTGTAATCCCACAGCGCCGATTCGGCGGTGAGCACGCGGTAGCGGTGCGTGTTCGTCGCCGGGTCGCGGCGGTCGAGCAGCGGCGCCTTCTGCGCGCGGATGAGCGGGTTGTTCTCGCGCGTCTGCAGGAAGCGGAGCGTGGCGATGTTGGCGCGGTCCGTCACCGGATCCAGCGCCACCGCGGAGCTGGCGACGGCCAGTTCGGTATCCGGCGCGTCGAGCACGAGGCGCGTGGCGACCGCGCTCGCCGTGGCGTCGTAGGCGCTCAACACGCCCGCCACTTCCATCAGGTCCTGGCGCGAGACGGCGAAATTCGTGGCGAAGGCCGCGTCGGTGGACAGATCAATGCGCGCCCGCGAACCGATGGCCAGGTCGCCTTCGCAGCGGATCGGCCCATTGTAGACCGACTGATACCTGGTGCTGATAGTCGCACTGTTCGCCGGATCTTCCAGCTCGGCGTCCGCCAGCGTCGCCGGGTCCTTGTTCACCGTGCGGATGGCGCCCAGGTCCACGTCCGGCGCGAGCACGGCCGGCTCGGCGGCGCCGTCAATGTTGGTGATCCACAGCAGGTAATCCGTCAGCCCGATGGGCATGAACGCGGTGAGCCGGCGGGTGAGGAAGCGCCGCGGATCCTGGTAGCCTTTGCGGTACTGCGCGAAGGTGGCGGGGTCGTCCTTCTTCGTCGGGTCCAGCGCGTCCAGCGCGTCGCGCAGCGCCGGGTCCGGCGGGTTGTCCAGCGTGAAGCGCGCCTCCACGTCAATCTTCACCATGCGCTGCAGCGGGTTGGCGCCCATCGGGTTCGCGGCGGAGATATCCGCCCCCCTCCGCGTCGGCCCGTAGGAGAGCGTCACGCGGAAGAAGCCGCCGCCGTAGGCGATCCAGCCGGGGTTGTTGACATCGGGACCCTCCGGCGGGCGGGCGTCGGCGCCGTCCGGGCCGTTCAGCAGGTGATTGGCGAACTGCCGCAGGCCCGCCTCGACGATATCCTCCAGCTGCACGCGGTCTTCGGCGCGCGCGGTCTGCACCAGCGCCTGATTCAGGGTGGCGATGAACAGCCCGGCCAGCCCGGCGAGCAGGAACATCACCAGCACCGCCAGGATGAGCGCCTGGCCGCGCGCCGCGTAGCGCGCCCGCCGCCGGACGGAGGGAGCCAGCGCCGGCATGAAGGTCGTCCTCATCGGTCATCCCTCCGCGCGCGCTTCGCCGCGTTCTTCGCCTCGATGCCGCGGGTCACGCTGAAATCCTGCCGGCTGGTCTCCGGCGTGCGCGCCGCGTAGTCCTTGCGGCTCACCGTCAGCGCGAGGTCGAGCACCGCCTTCGACGAATAGGTGACCACCACCGTGTCTGTGGGCTGCAGATCGCACAGGGTGTAGAGTGATGGCCTGGCACTTGTGCCATATACCACTGCCCAGCTCCCATCCATATCCTCGCCGAACGCGAGCTGACGGGAATCCCCGAACGTGCTGCCCGGGTGTGCCAGGCAGTATTCGTCCTGGCCGAGATCAGCGGGCGCTTTGTTGACCAGGCGAAACGTCTTGATCGCGCCCCCCTGTTCAAGCGTCATCTTCCGCGGCGGGGTGACCAGATAGGTGAGACCGGCCAGCCACCCTTCGGGAATGGGGAGGCGATACGGATCGCCGGCGCCGTATGACGAAAAGATGAGCGCTTTCGGCGCAACGGGCTGCTCAAAGACAAAGGTGCCCTCCAGCCGATGCCGGGCAATATCGTCCGCGTTCCAGGTCGCCAGATCCTCAACGACGTCGGTAACAGTATTCGTCGTCGGGTCCACGTAGGCGAGCGTGCCGGTGCGCTGAATGCGCGGCCAGTCCATGAAGTGCCGGCTGGTCGCCAGCCGCCCGCTCCCGGTCGCGCTGCTGTAGCCGGTGACGCCGTAGACCAGTCCGCCGGCGCCGTCGAAGACGCGCACCTGGTAGCCGAACGGGTTGGCGCCCACCGGATAGAGCGGAAACAGCGCGCGGATCGTTGCCGAGTTCTCGCCGTAGATCGTCGTCAGGTCGGCATCGGGAATCTCGTCCAGATCGCGGCTGCGCCCGGCAATCAGCGGCAGTTCGGCGCGCGCCACCGTGGGCAGCGACAGGCCGGTGCTCGCGGTGAGGAGATGCAGCGACTCGCCGGTGACGCGCCGCGGGCTCACCTGGAAACGCGGGGTATCCCACACGTCGCCGGCCGGCGTCACGCCGAAAAGGCAGTTCTGTTTGCGGCGCAGGAGTTGGTCGCGCGCCGTCTGCCGGTCCAGCCCCAGGGCGCGCACCGCGTCGGTCTCGACGCTCAGCGGGAAGCGCGCATCCAGCGCGGTGACCGTCGCGGACGCCCAGCTCAGGCCGGACTCGGTGAGCTGCATCACCGTGTAGGGATTCTCCGGCTGGCCCTGGCGATTCGGGTCGTGGAACGGCGCGTAATAGCGCTCGTAGGTGGGCGCCGCGCTGGCGGCCGCATAGTTGGGGCTCAGCAGCACCCAGCTTTGCGTGCTGGCTGACGCCTCCGCGTACTCCCACACCCACGGGAAGGCCGGCAGCTGCGCGTAGCGGCAGAGCACGAGCTGCCCGCTGTCCATCCCCATCGCCATGCCGCGGCTGCGCTCGATGTCGGTCGCGCTCTCGTACGCCTTCACGTAGGAGACCCAGGTGCCGTCCGGCGGCAGCTCGAAGATATACATCGCCACCGCCAGCTCGCGCTCGAGCTGCTGCGCGGCCCGCAGCCCGGCGCGCTGCGCCTCGCCCCGCGCCGTCGCCTTCTGCACATAGCCGAAGGCGGAGAGCAGCGGCAGGCCCAAGAGCGCCATCACCAGCGCGAGCACCGCGATGGCGATGATGATTTCCGTCAGCGTGAAGCCGCGGCGATATGGCCTGCCCGGATGCCGGCTGCGCACGATCACTCCTCACGGCGGAACGCTCCGCCTGACGCTGTTATACCCCGTATCGTCCGGCCCTAAAGAGCCGGGCTGCCGGGCAACGCCCCCCGCCGGGGGCTGTGCCCCTGTTACTTGAATTCCGGCAGCGTCACCGTCACCGTCTTCGCCTGCCAGCGCTCGTTCAGCGGCTGTTTCTCCGGCGCCGTTGGGCTGGTGGTATAGCGGTTGGCGGCGCCGCCGCGCGGCTGAATCCATAGCGCGCGTACGGTCACGGTGATGCCGCGCACGGTCACCTTCGTATTCGGCGCCGGCGGGTGCGCCAGGCGGATGAGGCTGTTCGGCTTGCCGCTCCCCCGTTTCGGCACCGGATGCACCTCGCCGCTGACCCGGCGCAGCGCCGTCGTGCCGTCGCCGTCGGTCACCTGATGGTAGTAATCCACCGCCACCGACTGCCCCTCGTAGACGCCGGGCACGGCCAGCCAGCCGGCGGTGACGCTTTTCGTCGGGTCGGTGGGATCGGTCACCGTCTCGGCGCACCAGCTTGCCGCCCGCCACTGCAGGTTCCGCCCCGCCAGCGCGGTCTTCGTCGCGGAGGGGCTCATCATCCAGAACACCGACGGCGCCTTGAATACCTGCAGCGTCCAGTCGCGGCGCGCGCGGTAATAGACGCGGAAGGTGTTGCCCTTGAGCGCGTCCCAGGCGGGATTCTCGATGAGCTCCCACTGCGCGGTAGTGCCATCGGGGTGCGGCCTGTTGGCCGGCGCGGCGGTATGATCCTGCAGACAGCGGTACGGCAGCCCGTAATGGGTGACGCCGTCATTCTTCGTATACGCCCCCCCGTCCCCCCAGGGGCCGCGCCAGACCACCCCTGCCGGCACGCCGCCCAGCCGCACGCGCCCAGCGGCGGCCTGCGACAGGTCCACGGCGATGACCTGCGCCGGCACCACCACGCCGGAGCTCGGCTCCACCCCGTAGGGGTGCGCGCGGTCATCGCGCTTCACCACGTGATAGACCATGTCGGTGCGGGTATCCACCAGCGCCAGCATCACGTCGCGCCCGTCCTCCTGCATCGGACCATACAGTCCCCAGGTGGTCCGCTCGCGCGGGCCGGTGGGCCGGTTGGCGATCTTCGGGTCGGGCAGCGCCAGCGTCATGTACCCCTCGTCGTTCAGCGTCAGGTCCTCGTGCAGCGCCCCCCAGTCGGCGATGGTGTAGTCCAGCTTCACCGTGCGTCCCCGGTCGCGCGGCGAGAAGTAAATCGTGCCCGGCACCGCGCCCCCCGCCAGCGTGGCTTCGTCCATCCGCGGGAAGTAGTAATACCCGGCGGGCATGGCGCCTAGCTTGGTGTAATAGGTGCGCAGCTTCGTCGCGTATTGCGCGTCCGACGGCGCGGGAAACGCCGCGGATGTCGGGTCCTCATCGGCCTGAATCGTCTCCGGATTCGCCGCGTCAGCGAAATTCCGGTAGGCGCGGTTGATCAGCTCGCTGCCGGCCAGGGGGGTGGCCGCCGTGAACGTGATCGCCGTGCGATCCGCCGTCGCCGTCACCGAGACCGGATAACTGCCCGACTGATCCTGATTGTACAGGGTCGCGTTCCAGGTGATCGTCCGCTTGGTCGGATCAGGTTCGTCGGGGTCCGGGTTCCGGGGCAGCAGCAGCATTTGCGGCGGCAGGAACTCCATCGTCGCCGGATCGCTCCGCACAAAGCAACTGAAGCGCACGCACCGCTCCGCGTCATACTGCGGCAACAGCACGATGGACAGCGTATTGGGCGCCGC
The DNA here is from genome assembly GCA_029553475.1 of Armatimonadota bacterium. Classification (GTDB taxonomy): domain Bacteria; phylum Armatimonadota; class Hebobacteria; order CAIYQO01; family CAIYQO01; genus JAKIYB01. Next base: position 11,518 of record JAKPKV010000113.1, on the reverse strand, counting down.
CGGCAGCTGTTCAAGCGAGTAGTACAAACTGTCCGGCAGCGCGCTGATGCGATCCAGCAAGCGCTCGCGTTCATCGCGGGAGACGTGGCGATACCGCGTATCATAAATCGTGACGGGCGCGTCCTCCTGGACTTCGGCCCCGTCCTGCTGAATCATGATTTGCGCCAGCGCAATCTTCTTGCCGACGACATCCAGCGTGCCGTTCGGCAGTATCGGCCCGAAGCGCGGCAGGTATTTTGGCACGAAGGAGGCGGGGGCGAACTGGCGCAGCACCGCGCCGGCGGGGATGGGCATCCGTATCGCGCCGAGACCTTTCGCCTGATCGCTTTTTGAGACATACAGTGCAACAGGGTTGGCAACGGGGCTCGACCCAATCAGCTTGGTGGCGCCAATATCCACCTGCACCAGCATGTCCATTTTTTTCTGATCAGCTGGATTGAGATCAATCGCCAGCCACATCCCGTGCAGCAATTTCGTCGCGTCATCTACCTGCAGTTCGCTTTCGCCGATGCTTGCGGGCGCGGTCACGGTCGCCAGCACGCCGTCCACCAGGTCCGGCATGGCCTTCCCGTCAAGGATGTCCGCCGCCCGTCCCGCCGGGATGGGCACCTTCTCGCCCTCGCATTTCCGCAATACGCGCGCGCTGAGCGGCTGCCCCAGCGGCCACTCCGGCGCCAGTTGCACCGTACCGTCCGCATTCCGCCAGATGGACGGATACAGGTGCTGATGGTACCAGGCGAACGCATTATCTGTCGCCCCTACCTCGTATTGCACGGCGGTGATGTCGTGAAAATCGAACGTATCGGCGGCGGCCGCGGCCGCGGCCGAGCCGGTGTCGCCCAGCGGATAGAAATCGCCCAGCAGCTCCGGCTGCTCCTGGAACTGCTTCACCCAGGCGTCCATCAGCGTGTACGAGGTGGTGGTCTGCTGGGTCTCGGTGAAGGCATCAAACCCGCGCGGGAAGATGCGCAGCGCCACGATCACCCCAAACAGCAGGATAATCACCGCCACCAGCACCTCAACGAGGGTGAACCCCCTCCTGGGGCCGCGGCGTTGCACTCCGCCCGTACTGGGACCGCGGCGTTGTACTCCGCCCGCTAACGGCACTGGTCTCTGCGCGGAGGACACCTCCGCCGCCCCGGTGCATATCCGCGTCATCGTACCCCTCCCTGCGGCGAATAGAGGTACGGCGGCGTCCAGTAATAGGCCGGCTGGCCGTCTTTATCGTCCCGCGCGCGCGTCAGGTAGGGGCGCACGGCATCCACCGTGCCGTCCACCCACAGCACCAGGCTGGCGTCGTTGCGGCGCGCGCGCATGGCGCTCCGCGCGGCAGCGAGATCGCCCACCACGTCCGGCTCGCCCGCCTCGGCGTCCGGCACGCTCGGCGACCGGCCGCTCGTGTGCGCGTAGCACCAGCAGACCACGGTGTCGGCGGGCGGCCTGGCGGTGGCGAGGGTGCGGTTGGCGTGCTGATTGCCAAAACCCAGCGCGGCATCGTATTGCGCGATGCCCGACGCGAATTGATCGTAGTTATACGTCACGTCATACGTGTTGTAGCCCGCCCACAGCGGATCGAACTTGCGCAGCGTCTGATTGGCGGGGTCCTGCGACCACAGCGCCTCCAGATTGCCGCGCAGGTTCACCTGCTCCGTCTCCGTCATCGCCGGGCAGTGATAGAGGTTGCGGCTGCGCACGTAGTCATGCGCATCGCTCAAGTACTCCCAGTAGAGCATCGCCAGCCCGTACTGCCCCACCCGCGAGACGCCCACCCAGAAGGTCCACTGTTCATCGCCGGCATGCCCGGTCTCCGCGCCGAACGTCACTTTGACATTGGTCGTCCCGAGGGGGTCGGGCGGCACGCTCGTCGGAATATCCATCGAGGTGGACCAGGTCGCGCCGTCATCCGTGGACCAGCAAAAGGTATCCGGGGTGCCGACGCTGTCAATCTTCACGATGAACTTCATCGGCGGTCCGCTGTAGTCGCTGTCGTCCTTGTCAAGCCGTCCCGGCGGAGTGTCGTGCGCCGATGTGCCGGTATAGCTGATGCCGACGTCGGACGAAAAGGGCAGGTAGGTGGCGTCGCTGCCGCCGCTCCGCAGATACTCGGGGGCGGGCGCGGGGGGATAGCTGCCGTAGTCCTCGTGGTACATCGCCAGCGCCACGCCGATGGCGCGCAGGTGGTTCATGCAGCCGTTCAGCTTCTGGCTGCGCTCGACGCTGAGGTAGCCCGGCAGCATGATGGCGGCGAGGACGGCCATGATCGCAATGACGACGAGCAGCTCGATCAACGTGAAGCCCGCCGGTGCCCGTTTACTCATGCGGCGCTCTCGCCTCCCGTTCGGATAATGTCAACCGGCATCGGTTGAAATGACCAGACAGTAACGTCTGCATTATATCCCATCCACCCGTCCGCTAACCGTCTCCAGGGTTAAGTCCCCGAACAAGGCCGCCGCCCCGTCGCGAAAACACCGGCGCGGCGGAAAGACGCCTCCTGTTTCTCCCATTCCGCATTCCCGCGAAAAATTCCTTCGTGAGACATAGGCCGGCGCGGAGATGGGAACAAGGGAGGCGTGCTATACTGGGGAGGAGAGGCTGTTCCCGGGCGGGCGAGCGTCCTCGCCCGGGGAGATGCAACGCACGAACCGAAGCAAGGAGCATACCCATGACCCGTCGTCTGCTGGTCATCGCCGTCCTGCTGCTGCCCGCGCTGCTCTGGGCGGCGCCGACCACGCTGCGCGTGGTGGACCTGCGCTGGATCGCCGGCCAGCCGGAGTTGGAAACCTGGTTGGGCAGCCTGCAGATGGCGCTGAACCGGCAGCCAAACGAGGAGCCGGTCTTCATCATCCGCGACGAGACGGACGCCCGCCTCGCCGACGTCCTGGCGCGCGCCCACGGGCTGAAAAAAGAGGTCTTCACCCCCGGCGCGCTGCTGGAGGCGGTGAAAGGCAAGCTGACCGGGCAGATTCGCTACGACCCGGCGCAGCCGGATGACCGTGACGGTGCGCTGACCGCCGCCGCCGACGCCCCCGGCGCCGTCATCGCCACCCACCAGGACCTGGGCCTGCCGGACGCGATCCGGAAAATCATGCCCCCGGACCCCCGCGTGCTCGCCGACATCCCCGCCGACGGCCGGCTGGGCAACCGCTCTTGCTATGCCCGTTTTTCCGCGAATCAGCCGCTGCTGCAGTGGCGCGAGGAGGCGGATATCCGCCAGGGCACCGAGCTGCTGGCGCTCATCTACGAGGGCACCGGCGCGCTGGACGACGTGAAGACGCGCATCCTGCCGCTGCTGGACGACCCGGCGCTGGCGCGGCTGCCGGTGGGCATTGAAATCCCCGCCGAGCTGGCGGCGGCGCCGGCGCTCTATCAGCACCTGCTGGCGCGCCAGTTCTTCACCGCCGCCGAGTTCCTCGCCGCCCCGCCGCGCGGCGCCGCCCCGCCGAATCCCCGCGAGCTGGACCTGCTCGCGCTGTCGCTGCAGGGAGACGGCGGCGCCTGGGCGCCGACGGAGCGCATCACCGACGCCGCGCGCCGGCAGTGGTTTTGCGCCTTCCTGCGCAAGGGCGCGGGGGCGCTGCCCGCCTACGCGGGCGTGCCGGACGGCTTCCCCGTCTTCCCCGCGAGCGCGCGAGCGCGCACGGTGGCGGAGCTGCGCCACGCGTTGACGGTGATGAAAGGCCCGGTGCAGGTGCTTTACCTCGATCCCGACGGCCTGCCGCCGAGCACCGTCGCCGCCATGCTGAAGGAAATCACCTACTCCCGCTCGCTGGTCACCCCCGCGCAGGCGTACCGCGCGCGGGAATTCACCGCCGTCTACGCGCTGTTTGAACAGCAAAAGCAGCAGGGCGTGCGCTTTCCCGACCGGCTGAAGCCCACGCTGAAGGTGGAGGCGCCGACGACGACGCTGCGCACGCCGACGGCCGGCACGCCCATCCCCATCACCGTGCGCGTGGACGGCGCGGCGAAGGTGCTGGCCGCGCGGCTGATCTTCAGTGATCCCACCGGCCGCATCGGCGCCGCCGACCTGATTGCGGTGGGCAATGGCACGCTGGCCGCCGTCCTGCCGCCCATGCGCTACGGCGGGAAGGTGGCCGTGCGCGCCCGCGTGGTGGAGGCCGGCGGGCTGGGCATTTCCCTCTCGCCGCCGCTGATGCTGGATTTACCCGTTGAAGACGACGATCAGGACGGCGTGGATAACGCGCTGGAGCTGTTTCAAGGCAGCGACCCGCACCACCCGGACACCGACCGCGACGGCCTGCCCGACCCGCTGGACGACCGCCCGACGCTCGCGGACCGCGACGTGCTGCCGCTCTTCGCGCCGATTCATCCGCCGGCGGACCGGCCCTTCCTGGCCGAGAGCGGCATCACCACCGCCGACGCCCGCGGGCGGCTGGTGCCGGCCGGCACCGGCCTCACCTACCGCATCCCGCTGAAGGACCTGCCCGTCACCGGCGCGGCGCTGCGCGTGGTGACGGTCGGCACGGGCGCCGTCAGCCTCAACGGCGCGGCGCCGGTGGCGCTCGCCTCCAGCGCCGACCTCGCCGGCACCACCGACCTGCCGCTGAAGCATACCGGCGCGACGCTGACGGTGAAATTCACCGCCGGCGACAAACCGCTGCGGGTGAAGGTCATCAGCCTGGTGACGAATCCGGACGGGCCATACCTGCGCGCCCTGCGCCTCACCCCCGCCGCGCCGCCCGCCGGCACGCCGATCCGCGTGCGCGCCACCGTGTATGATCCCGACGGCGTGAAGGCGGTGGCGGTGCGCTACGGGTCGTCCCTGCGCAACCTGAAACTCGCCGACCTGACGCCGGTGGAGGGCACCGGCAACACCATGTTCGAAGGGGAGATTCCCGGCCAGCCCAACGGCGGCATGCTCCTCTACGGGCTGGTGGCGATGGATACGAAGGGGAACACCCTCGCCGCGCCCTACAGCGTGACGACGGTGGGGAAAACGCCGAAATTCAGCCTCGCCCTGCTGCCGGGCCGCGACCTGCTGGGCGACTGGCAGCCGTGGCCGCTGTGGGGCGGCCTCGGGCACGCGCTGACCACCGATACCGCCACGGCCAGCCGCTTCCCCGTGCTGCGGCCCGGCACCTATACCGCCTGGCTGCTGGCGATGCCGCGCGAGCGCGGCCTGGCGGTGCGCGTCACCCGCCCGCCCTCGCTCACCGCCTCGTCGCAGGCCCTGCTCACCGCCACCATCCCCGCCGGCGCGCCCGACGGCTGGGTGAAGCTGGGCACCTTCGCGCTGGCGCGGCAGGAGCGGCTGCGGCTGGAGGTGCTGCCGGTGGGCGGCAGCGGCTTCACCGCCTACGGCGCGCTGGTGCTCACCCAGCACCCCGACTTCGTCCCGCCGCTGGCCCACGCCGCCGTGGACTGGTACAACAGCATCACCCTCGGCGGCCTCACCGAGGGGCAAGTCATCACCGGCGACCAGCTCACCGTCACCGTGCGCGTCACCGGCAACATTGATCTGGTCGCCGTCCTCGCCGACCAGGTGCGCGGCGCCGTCAGCCGCGGCGACCAGTATTTCACCAAGGAGAGCGACACCCGCTACACCCTGCGCACCGCCGGCCTCCCCCCCGGCGTCTACGCCATCAAAGCCACCGGCTACCGGGTGGTGGACGGGGTGAAGCCGGAGGAGTTGGTCACCGCCACGGTACGGGTGGTCATCCCGGAGCGGTAGGCAGGCGGGCGGGCGCGACGGGGGTGTGGTCACGCCCCCCGCCGCCGATGCTCCACCATGATGCAGCGGTCCTGCACGACGGTGAGGCCGGCGGCGCGGGCGAGCGCCTCGCCCTCGGCGCTGACGATGCCGCGCTGCAGCCAGACCGCGCGCGGGCGATGGGGCAGGGCCAGCGCGTCGCGCACGATGTCGGGGACGTGCTCCGCGCGGCGGAAGACGAGCACCAGGTCCACCGGGTCGGGGATGTCGCGCAGCGACGCGTAGCCGCGCTCGCCCCACGCCTCCGCCACCGCCGGGTTCACCGGGATGATGCGATACCCCGCCCGGCGCAGGTAGGCCGGCACGTCATGCCCCGCCTTCCCGGCGCTCGGCGAAAACCCGACCACCGCGATGGTCTGCACGGCATCCAGCAGTGCGCGCAGCGCGTCCATTTCTCCCTCCCCCAGTACCACTGGGACTGACTGCGCATGGCCAGGTCTGCAACCCCCGACATCGGTGTGTGCGCGCCCCGTTCGCAACGCCGTTCCGCCATGCGTAGTCTGTCCCTCCACATGCTCCGGTCTTTATGCTATAGTACCCCCTGGTGCGCTGCGCGCGCGCCGGGAGTCCAACATGCGTGTCCAGCCCGCTTCCCTGTACGCCTCGCCCGGCGTCTCGACCATGACCAGCCGCGAGCGCTTTCGCCGCGTGACGCACTACAAAACCGCCGACCATCCCGCCCACTGGGAGTTCGGCTGGTGGGAGGAGACCTTTCCCACCTGGCACCGGCAGGGCCTGCCGGACTCCGTCACCAATAACCGGCAGGGCGACCGCTTCTTCGCCTTGGACACGCAGGACTACGTGCCGGTGAACGTCGGCATAGTGCCGCCCTTCACCTACGAAGTGATCGAGGAGACGGAGCGCTATATCATCTACCGCAACGGCGAGGGCGCCATCTGCCAGTCCTTCACGGACGGCGCTTCGACGATTCCGCACTACCTGAAATTCCCCATCGAGACCCGCGCGGACTGGGAGCGCTTCCGCGATGAACGCCTGAACCCCAACACCCCCCGCTACCCGGACGATGCGGAGTGGGCGGCGGCGGTGGCGCGGCTGAACGCCTCGGATACCCCGGTGACCATCGGCCTGGGCAGCCTGTTCGGCGTGATTCGCGACTGGATGGGGTTTGAGAACGCCTGCGTGGCGGTGGCCGAAGAGCCGGAGTGGATGGCGGAGATGATGGACCATCTCACCCTCCTCACCATCACCACCATTGACCGCGCGCTGCGCGAGGTGCGCGTTGATCTCGGCCTCTTCTGGGAAGACATGGCCTACAACGCCGGCCCGATGGTCTCCCCCGCCTTCTTCCGCGCGGTGATGACCCCGCGCTACAAGGAGATCACCGACTGCTGCCGCCGGCGCGGGCTGGACACCTTTTGCGTGGATTGCGACGGCGACGCGAACCTGCTGGTGGACGGCTGGCTGGCGGGGGGCGTGAACGGCATGTTCCCGCTGGAGCGCGCCGGGCACATGTTCCCGCACGACCTGCGGGAGCGCTACGGCGAACGCGTCCTCCTCTTCGGCGGGGTGGACAAGCGCGCGATGATCGCCGGCCGTGAGGCCATCGAAGCGGAGCTGCGCTACCTGGCGCCCATCGTCGAGCAGGGCGGCTTCATCCCCTTCTGCGACCACCGCTGCCCGCCCGACGTCACCTACGCCAACTATCTCTACTACCTGCAGCGCAAATGCGAGCTCTTCGGCATCCCGAAGCCGATGGACTACGACGCACTGCGTGAAGCGGCGGAGCGGAGCGCACCACGGGGACTGTCCCCCTGCACGCCGTGATCAGGTGATCCACAGGGTTCTCGCCGGGACTGTCCCCATGGTGGCGGCGTAGATATGGCGCCCCTCCCCATGTCGGGGAGGGGGTTGGGGCATTGGGGACAGTCCCGGTGAACGGCCGGTGGATCATCTGGTCACGACGTGCAGGGGGACAGTCCCCGTGGTGACGGCACGCCGCGCCGCGCCGCGGCGCACGCCCGACATACGAGTACAACTACGAAGGAGTCTCATCATGTCCATCACCACCGATTGGATGATCGCCACCGCCTCGCCGGGCGCGGGATATGCGCCGCTGGCGGCGCTGAACCGCTGGTGGGGGGAGATCACCCCGCGCTTCACGCCGGACGGCCTCACCCGCGCGGGGTTCGCGGCGTGGCGGGCCGACCTGCGCGCGGCGGTGGAGGGGGCGCTGGGGTGGACGCCGGAGCCGCTGCCGCTGGAACCGCGCGTCATCGCCGCGGGCGAGTGGGAGCCGGGCATCGCTTTCCGCTTCGGCGAGGTAGAGACCGCGCCGGGGCTGACCGTGCCCTTCATGCTGCTCATCCCCGCACGGGCGTCCGGGCCGGCGGTGCTCTGCCTGCACGGCCACGGCGACGGCATGAATCCCCTCTTCGGCCGCAACGCCGCCGGGGAGCCGGTGACGGGCGAGTATCAGCACAGCTTCGCGCTGGAGGCGGCGCGCAACGGCTTCGTGGCGCTGACCTACGACCAGCTCTGCTTCGGCCGCCGGCGCGATTTCAGCTATTGCGCGCAGTACAACACGTCCGCCTGTGACACGCCCACCAAACTCGCCCAGCAGCTCGGCGGCAGCATGGCGGGCCTGCGCGTCTTTGACGCCCGCCGCCTGCTCACCCTGCTCGGCGATCAGCCGGAGGTGGACGCGGGCCACCTGGGCGTCGCCGGCATCAGCGGCGGCGGCACCATCGCCTTCTTCATGGCCGTCCTCGACGACCGCGTGAAGGCGGCGATGATCAGCGGCTATTTCAACCAGTTCCGCGTCTTCATGCAGATCCACCACTGCCTGGACAATTTCGTGCCCGGCCTCGCCCGCGTGGCGGAGATGCCCACCCTGGGCTGCGCCATCGCCCCGCGCCCGCTCCTCATCAGCCAGGGTGAGGATGACCCCATCTTCCCCCTCCACGCGACGAAGGAGGGCGTCCACACCCTCCGCCAGGCTTACGCCCTCTTCCACGCCGCCGACCGCGTCGAGGAAGAATATTACCCCGGCGGCCACACCTTCTCCAATGCAAGAGTTTGGGCCTTTATGCGGCAATGGCTGTAAAGGTAGGGTTCGTAGTCAGCGATTGTCGTGGGTCGTCACGTTGTCTCGTGCTCTGCGAACCGACCGCTGGTAGGGAACGCCCGCCGTGGCGTTCCGAGGCGCACGTTGGCACACCGGGTGGAGCTACGGGAACCGGAACGCCACGGAGGGCGTTCCCGACGATGGACGAGACAAGGTGCAACGTGACGACCCGCTACAGATAGGAGATAGGAGATAGGCGTACGAGGTAGAGGAGATGATGTCATCCCGAAGGGATCACCCCCGCCGGCCACGGGCGGCGCATCAGCGGACCCCGCGCGCAGCGCCCGGTCGCCCCCCCCACCCCCCTGTCCCGCAGGGACCGAAGCCGTTAGCCACGGGTGGAGCGCCAGCGGAACCCGTGAACCCCGGCCCCGCAAACATCCACAGCCCCGCAGGGGCGACAGCGTCCCGTCCCATAGCTACCGCGGAGCATCCGGAATCCTCCTCCTGCAACGTCACCGTCCGCTGCTGCTCCGCCTGCGGCTCGCGCTACCGCTTCATCGCGTCCCATCCGCTCACGCTGCTCGAGGAGGCGCGGGGCCATCTCCGGTCGGGGCGGCGAATGAATCGGCCATGATATGATCTCCTCCTGCTGTCGCCCCTGCGGGGCTGTGATGTTTTGCGGGGCTGGGGTCCACGGGTTCCGCTGACGCTCCACCCGTGGCAAACGGCTTCGGTCCCTGCGGGACATGGGGGTGGGGGGGGCGACCGGGCGCTGTCCACGGGGTCCGCTGGCGCGCCGCCCGCGTCGGCGCCGGCCGATTCCCGGGGGGCGCCCCCGGTCAAGATGGCGAAGCGAGGCGCAACGCGACGGCCCACTACACCTCATCCCGAATCCCTCACCCCTAATCTCTAATTATCGGGAACGCCCATGCTCAAACGTTATGAAACCAAGGCGCGCATCGGTCTGTGGCTCGGTTTTATCTGTATGTCAGGCAGTATAACAATCGCATGGGCCAACAATCCGCTTGCTCCATGGACCCCCACGCTAATGCAGAGCTTCATGTTGAGCCTGCTATGCCTGGCGCTCTTCGCCTGGGGCTGCTCCCTCTACGCCCGCGCCAAAGGCCAGCACCCCTGGTTCGGCGCGCTGGCTCTCCTGGGGTTCTTCGGCCTGATTGGCGGCCTCCTCTGTATCCTCGTCCTCGCCTTGCTGCCCGACAAATACAAATCCAACCCCGATGGCGAACTATCGCCCGGCCCGCCTCCGCCACCCGCTCATCCGCCCGCGGAGACGCCACCAGCGGATGCTGAATAACAGAAAAGGACATTCGCCGCCGCCGTCGAACAGCAGGGTATTGCATCGTGAAACGACCGTCGCTGCCCGTTTCCGAAAGGAGCCTGCCATGATCCTGCGCTCGCTGTTCGTCCTGCTGGCCCTGCTCGCGCTGGTGCTCTCCGGCTGCGGCGGGGGGGCGAATCCGGCGTCCTCGCCGCGCGGCGCCGGCAGCCTCGTCCTCGCCTTCACCTGGCCCGAGGCGACCCGCGCCATCCCGGCGAGCGCGCAGAGCCTGGTCTGCACGATCAGCTTTCCGAGCGCATCCCCCGTCGCGAAAACCGCCAACCGCCCGAGCGCGCCCGGCGCCGAGATACCCGGCACGGTGGAATTTTTCGGCCTGCCCACCGGCCCGGCGACGCTGACGATTCACGCCTACGCGCAGCGGGACGGCCTGGGCAGTCTGCTGGCCAGCGGCACAACCTCGCTGCACCTCGCCCCCGGCGTGCCCAGCACCGTGACGCTCACCCTCACCGGCGTCCCTGATGCCATTGCCGTACACGCCCCCACCTCCCTCACCGTCGGCGACGCGGCGGCGTGCACGGCGACGGTCACCGACGCGCTGGCCTCGGTCATCGTGCTGCCGGCCGGATCTATCGAGTGGAGCGTCACCCCGAGCACCGTCGCCGCCATCACCCAGGACGGCCTGCTCATCGCGATAGACGCAGGCCGGGCCACGGTGACCGCGAAGATCAAGGAGACGGCCATCTCCGACAGCGTCACCATTGACGTCGTGCCGCCGGCGGCAGTGCCCGCCCCGCTGCTCGCGCCGCTGGCCGACGCCGTGCCGCTGGAACAGCCGTTCGGCGGGACGATTGTCTCCTGGGCCACGCTGCCCCTCAATGTCGTCGGCGTGCTCGTTTATCGCGCGACGCATCCGGACGCGCCCATCGCCGTGCTGCCGAAGGAAGCGTCCCTGTACGTGGATGGGAGCAAACTCTTCCCTGGTAGTCGCCCGCTGGAGAGCACCGTCGTGGACATCGCCATCAATTCCGCGACGGGCGCGGCGACCACGTTCCAGACGACGGTCAGCTACGAGGATACGCTGGCCAACATGACGGTGGCCAATGAGACGCTCGCCGACCATACCTACACCGTCACCTGCCGCCGTTTCGGGGCGACGTCGGGCTTTCATTCCGCGTATTACGTGCGGTGGCTCACCGCCACCCCGCAGGTGCTCGCCAACTCGCGGGCGACGATCAGCGGCTACCGCCTCGCCCTGACTCCCCCCTCGCCGGCGTCCGCGCAGATCACCGTCATCATGCCCCCGCCGCTGGTGACCGCGTCCGGCCTCATGCCGAGCACGGGCGAGTACCAGTGTACAGCGGTGCCCGACGCGACGAACTACACGCTGCAGTTCTCCACCGACCCCGCGTTCCCGCCGGCCGAGAGCATCAACATCAATACGCCGCACACGGCGCCCGGCCTC
>JAKPKV010000112.1 GCA_029553475.1 Armatimonadota bacterium | reverse complement strand
GTTCGCCTGGTCCGCCTGCAAATCCGGACGCAGAATCACCGACATCAGCAGATTGCGCCCGGCAGGGGAGTGCCATTGCCGGCCCATCCGCCCGCGCCCCGCCGACTGCTCCTCCGCGAAAACCACCGTCCCCTCCGGCGCCCCCGCCAACGCCTCGGACCATGCCTCATCATTCGTACTCGCCACCCTTGTCCGCACGGACACCCGCTGGCCCATCACCGTCGCATTCAGCGCCCGCGTAATCTCGTAGGGAATCAGCCTCTCGCCGTACCCCGCGAACCGCAGACCATCCGCGCGCAGCTCCACCGCATAGCCCAGCCCCCGCAGCTCCTCCACCGCCTGCAGAACCTGCGCCTCCGAGAGACTCAACTCCCGACGCAGACCCGCCGCATCCACCCACTCCGGCGCCCGCGCGCGTAGCGCCTCCAGTACCGCCACATTCATACCATCATTCCCACTGCCAATACCCGTCCGTCCTCCGCCGTCCGCCGTCTCCGGTGTGGCACAGCCGCCCTCGGCTGTGACCCTTTGCGCTTACGTCCCCCGTCCACCGTCGCTCACGGATGCGACGCGTCGTAGTTATCCATCTGCTTCAAATACCCATCCACCGTCTTCGTACTATACAACTCCTTCTCCCGGACCTCCTTCATCAGCGCCCGCAGCGCCGGACGCAACTTGTACGTAGGCGAATCCGGCGGATAGGCGTAGTACCGCGTGTAGATCTGCACCATCTCCGCGAAAAAGCGGCTTTGCAGCGTCGCATCATCGCGTTTCAGTGCCGCAATCCCCTGGCGCAGCGCCTCCACCGCCTGCGGGAACTCGCCCTCCACCATATGATGGTGCGCCAGCTCCGCGTAATTCGTCAGCAGCCCCGGCTCTTTCTGAATCGCATCCCGGTAGAACGCCACCACCTTGCTCTCCAGCGTCCGCTCCAACCGCAGCGGCGCCCCGGCCTTCAGCACAATCTCCTCCGCGTGAGAGAAACACTGCGGGTGCGCCAGCCGCAGCGAATGCGTCCCCGGTTGCAGCGCCCGCAGCGACAACGGCGACGTCCCCACCCGCGTCCCGTCCAGAAACACCTCCGCCCCGTCCGGGTGCGTCGTCAGCGAAAACTCCGCCTCCGCCGCCGTCTTCATCTCCACTCGCAGCGCGTAGTGCGGCGGCGCAAAGCGCACAAAGAACCGATGCAGCCCCTTCACCGGCGGCAGCAACCGCGCATCCACCACCGCCTCCGTATCCGCGCAATCCCGGCGCACCAGCCGCAGCGACCGCCGCTCTCCGGGCCGCAGCGTCAGCGTCACC
>JAKPKV010000091.1 GCA_029553475.1 Armatimonadota bacterium | reverse complement strand
CCTTCACCAACGAGGAGGGCGAGCAGGAGAAAGAAGATCTCGTCTACAACCGGCAGGACTTCTGGGCCACGACCTCGAACAAGCAGCTCAACTTCCTCCAGCACATCCGCTCGTTGCTCAAGACCACCGGCCGCGCCGCCGTCGTGCTGCCCGACAACGTGCTCTTCGAGGGCGGCGCCGGCGAGATCGTGCGCAGGAAGCTCATGGAGACCACCGAGCTCCACACCATCCTCCGCCTCCCCACCGGCATCTTCTACGCCAACGGCGTGAAGGCCAACGTACTCTTTTTCGACAACCGCCCCGCGAGCAAAGACACCGCCACAAAGGAAGTCTGGTACTACGACTACCGGACCAACGTCCACCACACGCTGAAGCGAAAGCCGCTGCGCTTCGAAGACCTCGCCGACTTCATCGCCTGCTACAATCCCGAGAACCGCCACAAGCGGAAGGAGACGTGGCACGCCGAGACTCACCCCGAAGGCCGCTGGCGGAAGTTCACCCACGCCGAGCTGGCCGCCCGCGATAAAACCAGCCTCGACCTCTTCTGGCTGAAGGACGACAGCCTCGCCGACCTCGACAGCCTGCCCGAGCCCTCCGATCTCGCCGAGGAGATCATCGAGAACATCGAGGCCGGCCTCGAAAGTTTCCGCGCCGTCTCGGCCGCCCTCGGCAAATAAGCACACACGGCTGGCTCAGGGGGATACTTCACGTAGACCTCTGCCACCCGAGCCCGCCGCTTATCCCAGTCGTCCTCCGTGCCGTCCGCGTCTCCGTGGTTCAACTCACGGATCGCAATGCCACTCACCGGCCCTTCAGCCGCGCCAGCGCCGCACGCGCCTCAGTCGACTCCGGCTGCCCACGCAGCCCCGCCTCCAGATGCGCGATCGCCTCGGCCTCGCGTCCCGGCGTCTCCGCCAGGATCAGCCCGAGCGCCAGATGCGCCGGTGCGTAGTTCGGATCGAGCCGCAACGCGTTCGCATACTCCGCTTGCGCCGAAAAACGAAAGCCCGCGCTGCGCGCCAGCGCATCGCCCAACGCACACCGCACCTCCGCCAAGTCCGGCCGCATCTCCACCGCACGCCGCAGCTCCAGAATCGCCTCCATATCCCGCCCCGGCTGCTGCGCCAGCGCACGCCCCAGCGCCACCTGCGCCTCCCAATAATCCGGCCGGCGCCGTAGCGCCTCGCGATAGCTCGCCACCGCCTCCGCCAGCCGCCCGACCTCACGCGCACGCACCCGCCCCAGATTGTAGTGCGCCTCGGCATAGTCGGATTTGATACGCACCGCCTTTTGGAACCGCGCCTCGGCTTCCGCAAAACGGCCCGCATCGAGCAGCGCCAGCCCGCGCCGGTTCTGCTCCTCGGCAAACTCCGCGATGATCCGGATCGTCTCCCGCAGCTCCTGCTCAGCCAGCGCCGCCGTCTCGGGGCTCTTCCGGTACGCGAGCGCCAGATTGTAGTGAGCCATCCAGTTCCGCTCCGTCACCGCCAGCGTGTGCCGGAACAACGTCTCGCTGTTCTCCCACCGCGCCAGCTGCCGCGTGGTCAACACCCCGCACACCGCCAGCCACACAACGCCCACTGCGCACGCACCCCAACGCCAGCGCGACCGCCCGTCGACCGCCTCGCCCGCCGTCCAAGCGATCGCCACGAAAATGCCGATCAGCGGCACGTATGAATAGCGGTCGGCCATCGTCGCCCCGCCCACCTGCACCAGCCCGATCACCGGCACCAGCGTGCCGAGAAACCAGAACCAGCCCACCGGCAACTGCCCACGCCGGCACCACCGCACCACTACCACCGTCACCGCGAGCAGCAGCACGCACGCCGCCACCGTCTGCCACACCGGCGGCGGCTCGCCAAAGTTCGGATAAAGCACCGCGAGCCGCGTCGGCCAGAAACACTTCCCCAGGTACTCGCAGTAGGCGACCAACGCGTTGGCCACCCGTTGCCCCAGCGGAAAATTCTCCACCGACTTCACCGCCCCGCCCGCGTTCTGCGCCAGATAGGTGACGACGCATGAGGCCGCCGACAGCGCGAAAAACGGCAATTTTTCCAGCACGAGCCGTCCGAGCCGCCCCGCACGGCTCTCGTCCCAACGCCGCAGTGGCCAGTAGTCCAGCAACAGCATCACGCACGGGAACGTCACCAGCATCGGCTTCGCCATCAGCCCCGCCGCCAGCGCCAGAAAGCCCCCCGCGTAACCCCACACGCCGCGCGCACCACGCCGGACCCAATCCACGTAGGCGAGCAGGCTCAGTAGTCCGAAAATCGTGCTCAACGCATCCTTCCGCTCCGAGACCCACGCGACCGACTCCACCCGCAGCGGATGCAGCCCGAACAGCGCCGCGACAAACAGGCTCCGCCACATCGAGCCAGTCGCCCGCCGCAGCAGAAAAAAGAGCAGCACCGCATTGAGCGCGTGCAGCAGCACATTCGTCAGATGATGCCCCCACGGTTCCGTTCCAAACAGCTCCCGGTCGAGCATGTGCGACAGCCACGTGAGCGGATGCCAGTTCATCTCCTCCATGCTCGAAAATGCCCACCGCACCGAGTTCCACGTCAGCCCCGCCTGCACGTGCGCGTTGCCCGTCACATACGCCGGATCGTCGTAGGTGATGAACGCGTGCCCCACCGCCGGCGCAAACACGCCCGCAACCAGCAGGCACAACGCCCCCGCCAGCGCCCACACCCGCCAGCCCGCCACGCATCCACGGTCCACGCACGCGCTCGGCGCCGTGCTCCGGCTCCCTGCGTCCTCCGCCTGCGCCTTTCCCGGGAAAATGGTGTCCATCGCCGGAAGCGAAGCATTCCGCCACCTCCGCGCCATCCATTTCGCAACCCACGGGCACCGGTCCGCTGGTTTGCCATGGTCTGCCGCTCCGCCGCCCCACCCATGCGCGCCGCGGCCCTTCCTTTCTGGCCTTCCATCCCCGCGCCCCTTTATTTCCGCCCATGTCGCGTTCCCAGCCCCGAGCCCGCCACCACTGGCCCCGCCCGATCCTTTTCTCGATCCTCGCCCTCAGCCTGCTCTTCGCCGGCTGCGGCAAGACCACCGACGAGCTCGTGCAACAGGCCCGCAAAGCCGAGTCCGCCGCACGCCTCGCCTGCGAAGCCGATGATCCCAAAGCAGCGCGCAAGGCCGCCGACCGCGCCGACTCCGCACTCGAACAACTCGAGAAACGCGCCGCCAAAGCGAAAGACGACAAACCCGCCCTCGATGCCGCCGCCGGCACCGCGCGACTCGCCGCGCGCGCCGCACGCGACCACGCGCAACTCGCCACCGAGCGCGCCGAGTTTCGCGACCTCTGCTCCAGCCTCAAAGCCCGTGCCTACCGCGCCACGCGCTCCACAATCTTCCACCAAGTCCTCCCGCAACTGGCCAACGCGGCCGAATCCGCGGACACCGCCGCGCCGGGCTCGCTCCAACGCCGGCTCGCCGACGAGGCCTGGGCCCTCGCCCACGATCTGGGCGGCCGCCCCTCCCTCGCCGACGGTCAGCCCGACTGGGCCGGCACCGCCGCCGACCTCCGCGCATGGAGCCAGCAACCTCCCCCGCAGTTCGCCCTCTTCCTCGGCATCGCCTGGGGACTGGCCGGCCAGCCCGCGCTCGCGTTCTCCGAGTTGCAGACGCTCGACCCGGCCGCCCTCGCCGACGATGGCGAGCGCGCCCTCTGGCACGGCGCCCATGCCGCCCTCTTCGCGCTGCGCGGCTGGAACAAACTCGCCTCCATCGACGCCGAGCGCTGCGCCGCCTGCCTCGCCCCCGAGGGCGCCATCGACGGCCGCATCATCGTCGCGCTTTTCCACGGCTTCCGGGCCTACGACGCCTACCGCAAGCAAGACCTCGCGGCGATGGATGCCGCGCTCGCACAGAGCCTGCGCGCCTGGCCCGACAACCCACTCGGCATCTTCCTCACCGGCGAACGCCTCGCCGCCGACGGCCAGTGGGA
>JAKPKV010000069.1 GCA_029553475.1 Armatimonadota bacterium | reverse complement strand
CACGTCCGAGGACACCAGCACCAGCACGGTGAGCGGCTCCGCGGGCTCGCTGAGCGGATTATAATCATACGGGTGCAGCGTCATCGTCTCGTCGAACCAGTCATAATGGCGCTTGATGAGGTAGCAGATGAAGACGATGATGGGGATGGCCACCACCACGCCCGCCGCCCCGTGGGTGAACTTGCTGACGGCGATGACGATGGTGACGATGCCGGTGGTCACCGCGCCGGCGCCGCTCATCAGCATCGCCTGCACCCACCCCTTCTCCTTCATGCGCCGCACGCGGTTCACCACCCCCCACTGGGCCAGCGTGAAGGTGAGGAAGACGCCCACCGCGTAGAGACCGATGAGCCGGGTGACGCTCGCGTCAAAAATCCAGATGAGCAGCGCGGCGATGACGGTGAGGGTGAGGATGCTGGTGGTGTAGACCAGCCGGTCACCCAGCCGCGTGAAGGATTTCGGCATGAAGCCGTCTTTGGCGACGATGGCCGCCAGCCGCGGAAAACCGGCGTAGGCGGTGTTCGCCGCCACCATCAACACCGCCAGCGTGGCGAAGTTGATGAGGTAGAACATGAGCCCCGGGCCGAAATTCGCCCGCGCCAACTGCGAGATCACCGTCTCCATCTCCGACGGCTTCGGGTGGTAGATGTGGGTGGCAAACCCGACGCCCAGGAAGAGGAAGGCGAGGACCGCGATGAGGATCACCAGCGTCTTCGCCGCGTTTTTCGCTTCGGGGGGCTTGAAGGCGGAGGTGCCGTCCGCCACCGCTTCCACCCCGGTCATCGCCGCGCAGCCGTTGGAGAATGCCTGCATGATGACGAACAGGCCCACCACGTGCCCGGCACGCGGCAGGGTATATTCGCTCGGCAGCGCCCCCATCTGCTCCAGCGTCGGCGGCGGCCCGCCCACGAAGAAGTGATACAGGCTGGCGAGGATCATCACCCCGATGACGGTGATGAAGGCGTAGGCGGGGATGACGAAGAACCAGCCGGATTCCCGCGTCCCCCGCAGGTTGATGAGCGTAATCACCACCACCAGCAGCATCGCCAGCCACACCCGGTAGGGAAACAGCCAGGGCAGCGAGGAGATGGCGTAGGCGACCGCCGAGCTGGTACTCACCGCCACCACCAGGATATAGTCAATGGTCAGCGAGGCGGCGGCGACCAGCCCGGGCGTGGAGCCCACGTAGTCGCGCACCACGGAATAGGAGCCGCCGCCGGCGGGGTAGAGCTGAATCGCCAGCCAGAAACTCGCCCCCACCGCCAGCATGAGGGCGACGATGGCGAGGGTGATGACAAACTGGGCGCCGGTGGCGTCCCCGCCCCGCACGCCGAGCGCGCTCGCCAGCACGATGAGGATTTCTTCGGTGGCGTAGGCCACCGAGGAGAGCGCGTCCGAGGCGAAGACCGGCAGCGCCAGGTAAATCGGCAGCCGGTGCTCCAACTGGACCGAGGTCGCCAGCGGATTCCCCAGCAGCGCCAGGCGCAGCCGGTTCTTCACCGTTTCCCACAGGTAGCTCCACTGACCGCCGCCCAGCGTTCCCGGCATACCGACGCGTCTCCCCCCTTTCGGATAAGTCGGCCACCAGTATACCATAAACACATCGCCGGGGCATGCCCGTGCCGCTCCACCGACGGCGCGCCGGCCGGACGCCCGCTGTGCTATACTATCAGGCGCGGAGGGATGAGCATGCCGACAGCCACTCTACTGCGCGCCGGACCGATTCAGGTGAAATACGCGGATGGCGAGCTGCGCTACCTGCGGGCCGGCGGGCGGGAAATCCTGCGGCGGGTTTACTTTGCCGTGCGCGACGCGCTGTGGGACACCGCCGTGCCGGCGCCGGCGGCGGAGGTGCAGGCCGATGCGCGCAGTTTTCGCGTCACGCTGGACGCGGAGTGCCGCAATCCCCGCGCGCACTACCGCTGGCACGGCGAGATCATCGGCACGGCGGAGGGGGAGATCACCGTCACCGTGCGCGGCGCGGCGCCGGCCGATTTCGCCTCCCCGCGCATCGGCCTCTGCCTGCTCTTCGGCGCCCCGGCGCTCACCGGCCGGCCATACGAGGTGATCGCCGCGGACGGGCGCGTCACCCCCGGCGTCTTCCCGGACCTGGTGGAGCCCGCGCTGCTGCAGCCCCTGAACAGCTTTCAGTCACTGCGCTATACGGTGGGGGGCCTGCGGGTTGAGACCAGCCTGCGCGGCGGCGCCTTCGGCATGGAGGACCAGCGCAACTACGGCGACGCGTCGTATAAAGCGATGAGCGGCATGCCCTACGACTACCCGCACATCCGCGCGGGTGAGGCGCACGCGCAAACCGTCACCCTGCGCGTCACCGGCGCGCCTGCCGCGAACGATGAGGCCGATACGGCGCGGATCACCCTCGGCGCGCCGCTTGCCGCCCGCTTGCCCAAACTCGTGCCCTCCACCGCGGAAGCGAATTTCGCCAACCTGACCGCCCGTCACTGGGATCCGGCGCGCGTCCCCGCGGCGCATCCCCTCGTCCTCCCGTATTCGCCCGGCCTGCACCTCTTCGACGATGACACGTATCTGGAGAACATCCCCACGGTGGTGGACTGGGCGCGCACGCTACGCGCGGCCCGGCCCGGCGCGCCCATCCGCCTCGATCCCGTCACGCTGAACCCGCCCTACCCCCGCCCCGGCGATGATCCCCGCGTCCGCGCCCCCTTCGCCGCCGCCTGGAGCGCGCGCCTGATGAAATTCGCCGCCCTCGCCGGCATCGAAGAGGTCGCCTTCGCCTTCGACCATCCCCTCCACGCCCGCCTCGCCGCCTGCGCCGGCGCCCCGCTGCTGGCAACCGCCGCAACGGAGACGGTGGACGCGCTGGCGATCCGTGATGGCGAGACGCCGCGAGCCTGGCTCATCAACCGCACGGATGAGCCGCGGCAGGTGGAATTCGCTGGACAATGGCATGTGCTAGCGGGGTATGAAGTCGCGGAAGTCACCGATCCGTAGCCGCCGCGATCCCGATTGCTGGGATCCGTGGGCTGCGGGTGAGCCTCGGGCGGGCGAGCGTCCTCGCGAGCCGACGCCGGGAGGAAGTCTTATCCGTCGTGTGCGCGAGATAGCCTATCTGCGCGCAGGACATACCATCACTTCCTCCCGGCGTCGGCTCGCGAGGACGCTCGCCCGCCCAGGTCGCGAAGACGCGGCGTGGCAGGGACGGCGGCGGGGCGCGGGGAAATACACCGGCATGACGACATGGCTCACTGACGTGCTGGCGGCGCGGGCGCGGGGAGAGGTGCCGGCGCTGCCCGAGGCGCCGTTGACGGGGAGCGGGCGGGCGCTGGCGCTGGCGCCGCATCCGGACGACCCCGACGCGGTGGGGGTGACGCTGCGCCTGCTGGCGGCGGGGGGATGGACGCTGTACTGGACGGTGCTCTCCTCGAGCTGGCTGGGGGTGCTGGATGATTTCGTGGGGCCGGACCGCGCGGCGAAGGACGCGGCGCGCGAGGCGGAGCAGCGGGCCTCGGCCCGGTTCTTCGGCCTGCCGGACGCGCACCTCGCCTTCCTGCGGTTGACGACGGGCGATGACGGCTGGATCGCAGACGCGCCGGCGAACGCCGCGCGCGTCTGCGCCGCCCTGCACGCGACGCGGCCCGATATCGTGCTGCTGCCCTATGGCGAGGATAGCAACCCCGACCACCGCCTGGTGGCCCGCTGGTTCGCCGCCTGGGCGCGCGACGCCGGGTACCCCCTCGCCGCCCTCGCCAACGAAGATCCGAAATCGCGCGATTTTCGCCCGCACGTCCTCGTCACCTTCGGCGAGGAGACCGCCGCCTGGAAAGCGCACCTGCTGGAGCACCACCGCTCGCAGAGCGCGCGCAACATGGCCCAGCGCGGCATCACCTTCGCCGCCCGCATCCTCGACACCAACCGCGAGGCGGACGGCTACGCGGAGCGATTTCAGGTGATGACGTGGGGATGAGAAACGTTTACGGCGACTCGCAATAGGTGCGCGGGTATTGTCACCAGCTTAATAAAATTAAATCGAACCAATTACCTTGACAATTTTTTGTGGTATTTCATTGACAAATCGCCCAATTGTAGATATGTTATTTGTAAAGTTAGCGTTCGTAACGCTTCCCCTTTTTTCAAACCTGGAGGTGTCTCACGATGGGCGTCATCAGCGGCATTGTCACAAAAGGCGGTTCCCCGGTCAGCGGCGCGCGCGTCTGCGCCTCTGTAGGCGGCCTGTTCAGCGGCGGTGTCACCGATGAAGTACGCACGGATTTCCAGGGGCGCTTCACGCTACAGTGGAGCAGCGCCACCGATGCCGAGAAGATCTTCTGCGAAGGCCGGCAGGTGATGGGCACGGTGAAGAACGGCACGAACAACGTGCATATTGCCCTGTAATACCAACACCGGCCTGAAGCATCTGATACTCCAGAACGCGCTATCCACGGTTCACGCAACTTCTGGTCGTTACTTGTAGTGGTCGTTCACGCTGTCCCGTGCTCTGTCGTCCGCGCCCTCCGCGGCGCGTGTGACCAACATGCGACACCGTGTCCGACAACACCAGCGTCGGGCGCCAGCCTTCGCGAAAGCTTCGGCTGGCAAACGGTGGAGAAATGTGTCAACACGCGCCGCGGAGGGCGCGGACTACCGGTGGCGCGGCGACGGGACACGGTACAGCGTGACGGCCCACTACAGTTACTCAATAGTAGGCAGCCGATACGGGCCTACGGGAGGTTATGATGGGAACTATGACGGTCTGTTGCCCGAATTGTCAGGCGCAAGGGACGGCAGACGACAGCCTGACCGGGCGCACGGTTAAATGTAGTAAATGTGAGATGGCATTTGTGCTGACGCCATTTATACCAGAGACGGTACCGGCGCCAGCTTCGTTACCGTAACCTGTCCCCACCCTGGCAGAAGCACCACCACCAGCACCCCCTCTGACGGCAGCACCACCATCCCCGGCAATTGTCGCTGTCGAGGAGAGTATCGCAGGCGATTTGGACGAATTGTTTCAGGATGAAGCGCGGGCAACGGAAACGGCAGCAGACCCTGAATGGGACCTGGAAGTCGCTATGTCGTTTCTGGACGATATCGAAAAGGAATTCCTCCGGTTGTTGAACTCGGAAAAGTATTTCTTCGGCGCGCACGCGGTTGAATTGCTTGAGCAAGGTGATTTTATCCTCGCTATGCAGCGTGCGAAGCGCGCAGAGAAACATGGCGGTGATGCGACAGCAGTACACGCCGCAGCCAGGGAGTTAGAAGGCCGTATCGCGTTATCCGTTGAGTCAACCAAGGATGAAGAGGAGGTCAAATGGCGCGACCGCGCGATTCAAGCGTTCACCGAAGCGGTGCAACTTGAACCGACCGCCATGCGCTGGTACCGGCTTGGCGTTGCCCATCGGTATATCAAAGACGCAATAGATTGCATGCGGCAGGCCGAAGCCCTGGCGGATGGGGAGCTCAAGCTTAAGGCCGCCAAAATGAGAGATCGGTATGCGGCACAATAGCATCTGCATACGGCATTTCGCGAAACAATACCAGCAATGAAGCGAAGGAGGCCGGCATGAAACTCGTCTTCACAATGGCTGATGGGCGATCCTACGAACTTTCCCATCAAGTCTATGGGGGGAAAGCCAAGTTTAAAGCGGCCCAGGATGCCCAGGTTCAATTGAGTCTCATAACCGAAAAACTGGCATATTTCGGCGCTGATGACGGCACCATGCTGATGGTACCGCAGATCGTCACGGCAAAGATTGTCGAATAGCCCGTAGACAATTCGGATGATCGCTATGCGGTGTTGAACCGCGCCCCCTCTTCCAGCATGACCCGCAGGCTGCGCGCGGGGATATAATTGGCGATGGAGTTGCCGCTGCCGAGGGCGTAGCCGCCGCCGGGGGCGCAGGCGTCGAGCACGGCGCGGACGTAGGCGCGCAGGGTCGGCTCATCCGCGCGGGTGAGGACGTCAATGTCAATGCCGCCGAGCACGGCCATCCGGTCGCCCCAGCGCGCCGTGATCGCCGTCACCGGCATCACCGCGTCCTCGTAGCTGTGCTTGCCGTCAATGCCCACCTCGGCGAGGAGGGCATCCATCACCCCGGTGAGGTTGCCGCAGGAATGGAGGATGAACGGCTTGCCGTAGGCGTGAGCGATCTCCACCAGGCGCTTCAGCGCGGGAAAGATCAGCGCGCGCATGGCGACGGGGGCGAGGAAGGTCTGCGTGCGAAACCCCCAGTCGTCGCCGGTCGCCACCGCGAAGACCGCGGGGTGGCCGGCGGCGGCGGCGCACACCGCCGCCTGGTGGGCGCTGATGCGGGCGGTGAGCGCGCGAATGAGCGCGGGATCGTCATGGACCGTCATGCAGTAGCGCTCCGCGCCCATCATCCACATGCCCCATTCCAACGGCCCGCCGCCGAGCACCGCCAGCACGCGCATGCCCTCCGGCAGATGCGCGGCGCAGTAGTCCAGCGCGGCAAAATCCACCTGATCCGGCGCGGGCCAGACGTAGCGGTCGAAATCCGCCCGCGACTGGATGGGCGCGCGCCCCGCGTCGAGGAAGGTGCGTCGGGCGCCGGACGGGTCCACGCTCTCGTGGCGCGGCACGCCGGTGAAGGCATAGGGCACGTCGGCGGCCAGGTAATCGTATCCCAGATAATACTGCGCGCGGATGTGCGCATCGAGGACGGTGTCGCCGCCTTGCGGGAGGCTGTCGGTGTGCGGGTGATCCTCCAGCGCGACGAGCTGCACGCCGGGGTCGGCGTAGAGCTCGATGAACGGCACGCGATCGGGCACGCCGCGCCGCAGCACGGTGAGCAGCCGGCGGTAATCAGGGGATGTTCCAAAGAGCGTCGGCACGGCCAGCCTCCCGGCACAGGGATATTTTCGTTCATTCCCGCCGGCACGGCGATTCCCTCTTGCCGAACGCGCCGCGCGGGAGTAGTCTAAAGAAAATTCTCCCGGCAGGAAGGTGTGCTATGCGAACCACATTACTCAGCGCCATTGTCCTCGCCATCCTCGCGCTGGGGGTACTGCTCTTGCGCGGCGGGTTGGAAAAGAGCCGCGCTACCTGCGGCGCGCGGTTGGAGGAGATCGCCCTCGCGCTGGACGTCTACGCCAGGGAGCATCAGCATCGCCTGCCATTGGTGCAAGACGATCTGGGCGAGATTCTCGGCCTGGATGCCGGCCGCTACACCGGCGCGCTGGCGTTGGGCGTGAGGCGCGATTTCACCTGGAAGCGCGGCGAGGTGCTCCCCTACCTCTGGGACAAGGAGCCGCACCCCTTCATCGGCGGCTATCACGTCCTCTACACCGACGGCGAGGTGTGGCTGGAAGAGGCGCCGCCGCTGATCAAAGGGGCGAGGTAGGCGGCGTGGGTCGTGACCATGCCGGCGCGATTGCCGCGCGTGTTCATGCCGCTTGCCCGGCTTCCCCTCCCCGCAGGGCGGCGGCGGCGGCGCCTTCCGCATCGAAGATATCGAAGAGCTGGGTGAGGCGCGTCATTTCAAAGACGCGTAGGATGCGGCGATTGGCGCAGACGAGTTTGATCTCCCCCTGGCGCTCGCGCACGCGGGCGAGGCCGCCGACGAGCACCCCGAGGCCGGAGCTGTCAATGAAATCGAGCTCGGTGAGGTTGATGAGGAAGTGCACCTGTCCCTCTTCAATGAAGCCGCGAATCGCCTTGCGGACTTCCGGCACGCTGCCCAGGTCCAACTCGCCGGACAGGCGCAGGACAGGAATCTGCTCCGCCACCACTGCACGCTCGATCTTCATGGCGTCTCCCCCCGTGGTATGTTCAGTATACACATCGCCGCGCGCGCTTGCGCGTCGTTTCTGTCGCGGTTCCTCGCCATCGGCTCGCGAACGACCGCGGTTTTCCGGCGCGGCGCGCGCGCCCGGCCCCTTTACGATCAGACGCGTTGACAGGAGAGCAGACGGGGTATAGTGTAAAGGGCAGCCGTGGCAGAGGCCCGGCTTTTCACGCCGCCCCGCATGCCGGGACGTCAAAGGAGGATTTCGTGCTGCACGCATATCGGCCGACGCGCGGCTTCACGCTCATCGAGCTGCTGGTCGTCATCGCCATTATCGCCATCCTCGCCGCGCTGCTTTTTCCCGTCTTCACCAAAGTGCGCGAAAAAGCGCGCCAGAACACCTGCATCACCAACCTGCGGCAAATCAGCATGGCCGTCTCCATGTTCGCGCAGGACAACGCCGAGCAATTGCCCAATCCGCAGCAGGACGTGTGGACCTCGCGGCTGGTGAATTACACGCACGACAGCCTGTATGACTGCCCGTCACAGACCGGCAAGGGGACGATCGCGGAGCCGGAGTTCGCCTGCAATCGCCACCTGATGGGGATGTCCATGGCGAAGGTGCCGCTGCCCTCGCAGACGCTGCTGGCCGTGGATATGCTCGCGGGCAGCTCGCCGAAATATTACGTGGATTATGAAACCCTGGAGACGGTGATTGACGCCCGCCATAACACCACCTTCAGCGCGGTGCGCCTGGATGGCTCCGTCTTCGTCGCGCCGAAGACCACCACCGCGGCCGCCGCGCTGCTCGCCAGCGACACCACGCTGGCGCCCGACCCAACGTCCACGCCCATCGCCGTGAAGCTCTACACCGGCGTCTACAAGGCCATCGCCTTCGGCGGGGCGCCCTTCGTGAAGTTCGGCGGGGCCGATTTCTCCGACGACGAAGCCTATCTGCTCGACGACAAACCGACCACCTTCTCCACCGGCAAGGACTGGGTGGTCGGTTTCAAGGGATTGGTCCCGCCGGTGGTGCCCACCGCCGTCAGCCTGCGGGCGCCCACCGGGGCGGTGAACTACGGCGGCGCGACGTTGCGCCTCTGGGGCAGCAATGGCGACGGCACCTGGGGCGACGGCACCTGGGACCACATCGGCGACCTGACCCCGGCGCCGACCGATGACAAGGCCACCTCCTACAAACTGAAAACGCTGACACCCTACGCGCACCTCGCGCTGGCGGTCAGCGGCACCGGCACCAACGACACGGCGGAAGTGGTTTTCTCGGGGTATCGGTACTGACATCGCGCGCCGCTGCGCGCTGCCGCCCGCGCCGCCCCGGCGCGGGCGGTGCTTTGTTCCACAAGGATTTTTCCCCTCCACGTCAAAACAGGGTGTTGTCTGCGGTGACACCCTACAACATACGGGAGGTATCCACCATGCGTATCCCGCTGGTCTGCTGGCTGGCGCTGGCGCTGGCCGGCGCCGTCTTCGCGCAAACCCCGGCGGTACAATTGGCCGGCGTGCGCTCGCAGAAGGTGCTCTATGGCACGAAAGAGCCCATCGCCGGCACGGTGACGGTGAAGAACGCCGGCAAGGAGGCGGCGACCATCACCGTGCGCGCCTGGCTGGCGTATGATATTGACACGGTGACGAAGCCCCAGCAGGCGACGCTGACCGCGGAGCCGGGCAAGACGGCCACGGCGGCATTCTCCTGGAAGCGCGGGCTGGGCCGTTATGGCCACGCGCTGGCGGCGGAGGTCTTGCTGGGCGATACGGTCATCGCGCGGTGCGAAGACCCCTTCAACGTGTGCGACAACTTCTGGAACGTGGCGCTGCCCCGCGCCGTCGGGTTCATGTGGCAGGCCTACGATGAGAAAACGATGGCCCCAAAGACGGACACCTCCTGGGTGAACCATTACCTCAACGATTTTCGCGGGGGGTACTACAACTGCTTCGAGCATTTTTTCTGGGCGCAGGACGATTTCCTCGGCATGGTGCCGACGGCGGACGTGTGGTGGTCGGGGCAGGCGCGCTATCGCGAGTCGGTGACCGCCATCAAGATGCTGATTGACGCCGCGCATGCCAACGGCGTGAAGGCCATCACCTATGCCAAGCTCACCGGCGGCGGCTCCTACGGCATGGAGATGGCGCGCCGCCACCCGGAGCGGGTGTGGCACCACGGCGGCACGCTGTCGGTGGACCGCGGCGTCAAGTCCATCGCCCAATGGGACGAGCCGCTGACGCGCAGCCTCCCGCAGAGCTGGGTGCCGGTGAACTACAATATGAACGATCCGAAGGTGGTGGAGATCGGCATCAAGAACCTCTGCGACTCCGCGACCTTCTTCGGCTGGGACGGCGCGCGCTGGGACGGCAATTTCAACGTGCGCGCGGAGACGTTCGACCTGGACGGCACCCCGGTGGACACGCTGGCCCCCGACCAGGTGGACGCCCGCAACGCCGAGAATATGCGGATGACGAAAGCCTATATCAGCGCGGTGCACCCCCAATTCCGCTACGGGTATAACTGGACGCAGGGGAACTGGCTGCAGACGATGGCCACCGCCCCGCGCGAATCCATCGAGCTGTGCCGGGGCGGCGGGCTCATCATGAACGAATATATCAACCAGGCGGATGGCGTGCAGCACCCACTGCATCGCTGGGAGGTCTACGCGGAGAGCGTGGCCAATGACGTGGAGGCCATCAAGAAGCTGGGCGGGTACTACGGCCCCATCCTCGCCTCGCAGAACACCGCGGACGGCAAATACACCAATATCTTCGCCTACGCCGCCGGCGCGCACCCCTATTACCAGCACCTGTGGGGCGCCTTCGTCACCCGCAACTCGGCCTTCATCTGGGACAATGCGCTGGCGCGGGTGCATACCCCGGAGAATATCATCCAGGCCCCCGCCAGCGTGTGGTGGCGGCACTGGGTGTTCATGCGCCCCGTTGACGCCAAGCGCCAGCACCTCATCATCCACCTCATCAATCCGCCGGCGAAGCCGACGGTGGGTGAAGGCAAAAGGCCGGAGGACGTGCCGCCGCCGCTGAAGAACGTGGAGGTGCGCATCCTGCCCGCGCTGCTGGACGGCTGGGTTCCGGCGCGCGCCACGCGGCTGAGCCCGGAGCCGGCGCTGCGCGAGGCGGTGCCGGTGCAGGCGGTGGAGGGCCTCTTCACCCTCACCGTGCCGGAGGTCGCCCTCTGGAATATCGTGGTCATTGAGCTGAAGAAAGGGGGCCGGTAAGATGCCATGCACCGTGAGGAATGGACACGTGCGCCTTGCGCATGTGTTAGGGGTCCTGCTGGCGCTGGCCGCGCTGGTGCGTGTACCAGCGCACGGCGCGACAGCGACGGTGGCGGGGGAGAAGATCACCATGCGCAACGACGTGGTGACGCTGACGATTGATCTCAAGACCGGGGCGCGGGTGGATACCTTCGTCTACACGCCCTTCGGCGAGAATATCATCTACCCCGTGGAGTCCAGCGGCGGGCTGCTGATGGACCACGTGTGGGAGCAGACCTGGCCGGGCGAATTTCTGTACCGGAAATATGACGGCGAGGTGGTGAAGAACGGCCCGGACGAAGCGGTGGTCAAAGTCTGGACGATGGGCACGAAGGAGACGACGAGCGGCATCAGGCTGGAGCGCGTGATCAGGCTGAAGGACGGGGAGCGCGCGCTGCGCTGCACCGTGTCACTGACCAACACCACCGAAGATGGCAAAGTGACCGGCTACTGGAGCCAGAACAATTTCTGGTTCGGCGGCAAGGAAGGCATCACCTGGGCGCGGCCCGCCGTGCGCGGCATTGACCACTGCGGGCTGGACGCGCAGGGCGACCAGTGGCTGTCCAACGCCTGGTACTACATTGACGATGCCACCGCCGGCTGGAACAGCGCCTTTCACCGGGGGCGGCAGCAGGGGATGATGTGCCTGATGGATTACAACGATCTCTGGCGGCTCTACGACAACTGCCAGGCCATCACCACCGAGTGGATGTACGACAAGGTCGCCATCCCCGGCGGCAAGACGTGGACGACGGAGATCGCGCTGCTGCCGGTCGCCGGGATGACCGGTTTCCAGCACGGCAGCCCGCACCTCGTCGCGAATTTCGCGGTGACGCCGGCGCCGGGTGGGCTGACCATTGAGCACCAGCTCAGCAAGGGTCTGGTGGGCCTGAAGGACGTGACCATCACCACGCGGGTGGAAGGGCTGAAGACGGTGTGGGCGGCGACGGCGCCTGAGGCGAAACTCGCCGAGCTCACCGAGGCCGTGCAGAAGGTGACGGTGAACGCGACGGGTGTGGAAGCGATGCCGGCGGGCATCTTCATCACGGTGACCGGCACCGCGCCGGACGGCACGACGGTGACGGAGCGCTACGGCGATTACTACGGCGGCGCGGAGGGCAAAAACAACGACCCGTTCACCATGCGGCCCTATCTCGCCTTCGCGCGTCCGGCGAAGCAGAAGGTCTACCTGAAGCCTGATGTCATCCACTACGTGCCGAACAGGGAGCCGAAGGTGCTGTTCCTGCGCGGCATGTGGCACGAGTTCTTCCGCGTCGAGGAGGCGGTGAAGGCGGCCTTCCCGGCGGCGACGGTCACCGACGGCTGGCTGGATAGCTCGCCGGTGGGGCTGGCGCTGAGCTACTTCCCCGGCGATTATCCCAGCCTGCTCAGCTACGACCTGATCGTCCTCGGCAACCTGCCCGCCGCGCCGCTGGACCTGGTGGGCCAGGAGATGCTGAAGGATTACGTGCACGCCGGCGGCAACCTGTTGCTGCTCGGTGGCGACCACGCCTTCGGGCAAGCGGGCTTCCGGAACGAGGGACTCATCGCGGCGCTGCCGGTAGAGCTGGGCGGCGCGTATAACTGGCGGAAAATCGCCGGCGCGAAGACGCTGGCAGTGAGCGCCGACGTGCCGGCCACGGACGGCGTCGTCTTCGGCGCGAAGGACGTGGTGTTCTACGCCCACGATAAGTGCACGCCGAAGGCGGCGGCCACCGTGGCGGTGAAAGCCGGCGCCCAGCCCATTCTCGTCCTCGGCGCCACCCACAACGGCGGGCGCATCGCCTGCGTGCTGGCGACGCCCTTCGGCGAAGCCGCTCCCGGCGAGACCGCCTTCTGGGATGCCCCGGCATGGCGGACGCTGATGCAGCGGACGGTGGGGTGGCTGGTGAAGCATTGACACGTACGCGGTCATGACGTTCACCGGCGTGCATCCGCGCGTCAGCGCTCTTTTCGTACTCGTCATCGTACTCGTACTCGTGCTCGTGCTCGAATACAGGCTTCGATTCTTCATAGCGTGTCTGATCTCCAGGCACCGGACTGACCGACGCGCGGCAGCAACGCGCTCGGCTTCAGCATAACCGTTTCGGGTACGAGTACGAAGGAGACGCGAACCCTATCGTGACGCCTATGGGGGGCGTCATGCCCATTACGTCGCCCACGGCAAAAAGGAGGCTCCCATGCGTCGCTTCATCATCCTGCTGATCGTGCTGCTGGCCGCCACGGCGTTTGCGCAGGAGCGCCTCTCCGCCCTCTTTTTGGTGGACTACCTCACGCTGGATGGCGCGGTGGAGAAGCGGTTGCAGGACGAGGGGATCACCGTCGTGGTGCGCCCGCTGGCCGCTCCCATCAGCCTGGAGCAGCTCAAGCAGTTCGAACTGGTGGTGGTGCCGGACTTTGCCGGGCTGTCGGTGGGCGCGTTCGTGCCGAGGGAGCATACCGTCAAATACCTGAACGCGAAGCGCACCCTCGCCACGCTGCAGCAGTACGTGCGCGCGGGCGGCGGGCTTTTTTTCTCGCCGCTGATGGCGGGCGGCGGCGCCGAAGTGGCGGAGGGCTGTGAGGCGCTGCTGGCGCCGTGGGGCGCGCATCTCATCACCGGCCAGGTGCGCGACGATGCGCACGCCGCCGCGACGCTGCCCTATTCCTGGACCACCGCCATCGCCAAATCGCCCATCACCCGCGGCGTGGCGCGCCTCTACTACCCGACGAACCAACTGCGCTGGGATGACGCCTACGCCACCGTGCCCTTCGCCCTCGACGGCAAGGCGTGGACGGTGCTGGCGCGCGGCATGCCCGGCAGCATCGGCGCGAAGGGCATCCACTACGTGAACTGGACGCCGCTGGCCGGCGTGACGGCGCCGCCCATCGTCGCCGCGCGCGCGGTGGACAAGGGCCGGGTGGCGGTGTGCGGCATCGCGCCGTTCTACACCTTCTCGCACGCCTACTCGCTGGACGAGCGCGGCTGGGTGGGGGAATCCAATACCGGCCTCATCGCCGGCATCACGCTGGAGAAGGGGGAGGGCGCGGCGCGCCCCAGCGACGGCTGGACGCTGCTAATGAACACCTTCCGCTGGCTGGCGGAGAGCGGGCGCAAGGCGGGGTTCGGCGGCTACACGGAGGATGCATTCGCGACGCGGCCCTCGCCGCCGTCGGAAACGTTCCCGGCGTGGATGAGCTGGCGCGAGGGAAACGGCGGCAAGCCCATCAAGGTGCTCATCGGCGCGCGCACCGCCGCCAGCGACGGCGCCGGCACCGTGCGGGAATTCGCCGACGCCGCCCGCCAGGCGGGCGTGGGCGTGCTGGCGATGACGGAGACCTTCGAGAAGCTGGACCCGCGCGCCTGGCCGGCGTTCGTGAAAGCCTGTGACGACGCGTCCGACGAGGCGCTCGTCGTCATGCCCGGCCTGGATATCCCCGACATCTTCGGCAACCGCTTCCTCGTCATTGGCACGCGCATCTACCCGGAAAAATTCATGCTGAGCGCGGACGGCCGCGCGCTGAAGCAGGCGCAGTACCTCAGCCTGGGGTTCGGCACGCACTTCACCGTCATTCACCGCCCCTCCACCACGCCCATGCCGCATGAGCTCTACAAGTTCTTCGCGGGCGTCGCCGTCTGCACGTATACCGGCGGCGCGCTGGTGGATGACGGCCTGCTCGCCTACCAGTGGCAGGTGAATAACGTGAGCATGCCGCTGCCGGTGGCGGTGCACGAGCTCTACCGCCCCGCGGAGGTGGCGAAGGCCGCCGGGCCGGACGTGCACCAGACCTACGTGCTGGCCGACACTCCGCGCAACGCCGCCTGGTACCTGCGCCCGGGCATGGCGCACCACTGGGAGTCGCCCGCGCTCTTTTTGGTGAGCGCCGGACCGATGGTGCGCGCGCTGTCCGAGGGGCACCTCGTCGCCGAGAGCGACGCGCCCATCACCGACGTGCGCGCCATCAGCCGCTATGCGCCGGTGCGCCGCTGGACGCCGAAGGAGAACCGGGTGGAGCTGGCCTTCACCCTGCCGCCGAACCAGTTCTATCCGCTCTTTTTCCACCTCACCGACGCGAAGGGCCGCACCGCCATCACCCCCGTCGTGCGCCTGCAGTGGGCGCCGGGGTATCTGTATCGCTGCAGCGACCGGCAGAATTTCTTCGGCTTCGCGGTGAACTACACCGGCACCGTGCTGCCCGATATCAATCTCGACCTGCCGGCCTTCGGCACCGGCGAGGGGCGCGGATTGTGGCCGTCGCAGCGCGGCCCGCGCCGGGGCGAGAACCTGGCGCCGCTCATCGAATTCCCCTTCGCCAGCCACGCGGTGACGATCACCGATGCCCACATTGACCAGCGGTACTTCAGCGCCCTCTGGGAAGAGGTGGCCTTTGACGGCAAGGCGTCCCAGGGCACGACGCGCAGCCGGGTCTACGCGGGACGGGTGCGCTACTACGATTATCATTACGAGACGTACGACCAGTTCAAAGGCACCAGCGCCCGCCCGATGATGGTCATACAGGCCGATCTCCGCCTGCGCATCCCCGTAGCGCCGGAGGGGGAGCTTTTTCCGGCCCTGACCGGGGTGAAGGGGCAGCCGGCATACGAATACCGCGACCCGCGCACCGGCGAGA
>JAKPKV010000025.1 GCA_029553475.1 Armatimonadota bacterium | reverse complement strand
GCGGCTTCGCCGAGCATGCGCCGAGCATCAGTTACTGGGCGCTGGCCACCGGCGTGACGACGGATGGCCGTCAGGCGCACTTCACCGGCCAGCTCGGCGTGGATACCGACCTCTACGTCGCGGCTCCGGAGCAATTCACCTGGTTCACCGACTCCTTCACGCATAACCAGTGCGAGCCGATCGTGAAGCGGCGTGGCTTCACGACCGAGACGCAATACGTGGCGCGCCTGGAAGGGCAGCCGGGCCGGGGCTTCCTGATGGCCGCCTTCCCGCGCCTCGCGGCAGAAGAGAAGCCGGTCTTCACGCGCTGGGCGGGGGCGGACGGCCTGAAAATCACCTGGAAAGGCGAGACGCATTACCTGCTGCTGGCGCTGGCGCCGCGGACCGTCACCAGCGACGGCATCACGGCCACCGCCGCCTGCCTGGTGGTGAAGGTGGCGGACAGGAAGAACTTCACCATCAGCCTGCCGCTCGGCGGCACGGCCAGCTTCGGCGGGAAGAAGGTGAGCGGCACCGCGCCGATTGAGCTGGTGGTGGAGAACGGCAAGGCGAAGATGCGGCCCGGCACCAACCTGATGCCGGTGAAAAAACCGTAACCTGCCATCCCGGGGCAAAAAACACGCGGGCCGGTCCCCTGACCGGCCCGCGTCGTTCGGGCTGATGCTCCCGCGCTAATGCGTCATGGCGCCGGTATTGATCTGCACGTTTTCGCGCTCGTCCAGGCGTTCCAGCTTGCCGTCGCGAATCCAGGCGATGCGGTCGGAGATGTTGAGCATCTTCACGTCGTGGGTGGCGGTGATGATCGTCACGCCGCTCTCGAGCTGCAGGCGTTTCAGCAGCATGATGATCTCCTCGCCCGTTTTCGAGTCCAGGTTGCCGGTGGGCTCGTCGGCGAGGATGACGGCGGGGTCGTTGGCCAGCGCGCGGGCGATGGCCACGCGCTGCATTTGACCGCCGGACAGTTGCGAGGGCAGGTGATCGGTACGGTGCCCCAGCCCCACGCGCTCCAGAATCGCGTGCGCGCGCTCGTGCGCCTGTGATTTCGGCTCGCCGCGCAGGATCATCGGCAGCGCCACGTTCTCCAGCGCCGTCATCACCATCACCAGGTTGTAGGTCTGGAAGATATAGCCGATCTTATTGCAGCGAATCCACGCCTGGCGCGCTTCCGGCAGCTTGAACAGGTCCTCGCCCATGAACTCGATGGTGCCGGAGGTGGGCACGTCGAGGGCGCCGATCATATTGAAGAAGGTGGATTTGCCGGAGCCGGACGGCCCCATGATGGACAGGTATTCGCCCTCGTGGATTTCGAGCGAGACCCCCTGCAGCGCCCAGACGATCTCATCGCCCAGTTGATACCGGCGCTTCACCTCCACCGCTTTCACAATCACGTTCTGCGTCATTCCGCGGTCTCCCCGGGCGCCGCGCGCCCGTCAGTCCTGGCTGGTCGGCATCTCCAGCACCAGCATATTCTTCATCATCAGCGTCTTCGTGAAGAGGACGACGGCGTATTCCACTTCCTTATACGGCTTGTCAAATTGCTTCACCATCCGCCGGATGATCGTCTTCAGTGACGCCTTCCCATCCACCTGCCGGTAGAAAAACGTGCCGAACTCATCCAACTCGTACGTCCGCGAATAATCGTAGCGCAGCCACTTCGCGATGCGTCCGGTCAATCCTTTTTGCTCCATCGTCACCCGCAGGTGCAGCATGCCCTGGCTGTCTTCGCGCGCTTCCACGTTCTCCGGCCGGATCGGGATCACCGCAAGCATCTCATCGGTAATCTCGCGCGGCGATCTTGCCGCCGGCTGCTCGCCTTTCCGGCTCTTCGCCATCAATGCACCTCGCCGACCTCAATGTTCATCGCTTCCGGCGTCGTGACGCGGTCAATGCGCCCGTCTTCGATCCAGACGATGCGATCCGAGCGCTTCAGCATCTTCAGGTCGTGGGTGGCGGTGATGATCGTCACGCCGCGCGTCTCTTTCAAGCGCGAGAACAGCTCGATGATCTCTTCGCCGGTGCGCAGGTCCAGGTTCGCCGTCGGCTCGTCCGCCAGCAGAATCGCCGGGGAGTTCGCCAGCGCGCGGGCGATGGCCACGCGCTGCTGCTGCCCGCCGGACATTTCCGATGGCTTGTGCAGTGCGCGGTCTTCCAGCCCGACTTCGGCGAGGATTTCCATCGCCTTGTCGCGCGCGTCCTCCGAGGTGACGCCGGCGAAGGCCATCGGCAGCATCACGTTCTCCAGGCAGGACATCACCTGGATGAGGTTGAACGCCTGGAAGATGTAGCCCACCTTGCGGCAGCGCAGCCAGGCCAGCTCATACGGATCGAGCTGCGCGATGTCCACCTGGTCAATGTAGACCTTGCCGGCACTCGGCTTGCCCAATCCCCCAATCATGTTGAAGAAGGTGGTCTTGCCGGAGCCGGACGGCCCCATGATGGACAGGTATTCGCCGCGCAGGATATCCAGCGTGGCGCCGCGCAGGGCGTGGGTTTCGGTGTCACCCATCCGGTAAATCTTGCGGACATCCACCGCGCGGATGACGTAGTCGCCCTGGCTGAGATCCGCGCCGCCGGCAAACAGCGATTCGACCTGGTCTTTCGTCACTACCATGCCTTGCATCCCCATTCCGTCACACATTACTGCGCAGCGCCATCGCCGGCACCATGCGCGCGGCGAAGTTGGCGGGGTAAATCGCCGCCATGATGGCGAGCAGCGTGCCCACCACCACCGCGGACAGTCCCGCCGCCAGCAGCAGCGGATAATTGATCGTCCCGAAAATCACGCCAAACCCCGCCCCCAGCGCGCCGGTGGCCGGATCGCGATAGCTGATACTATACATCAGCATCGGCAGCAGCGCGCCGACGAGCATGCCGAGGAAGGAACCGGTGAAGCCGATGAGCGCGCTCTCGATCAGGAATAACTGGCGGATGAAGACGGACAGCGCGCCCAGGCACTTCATCGTGCCGATTTCCTTGAAGCGCTCGGTGACCGACATCAGCAGCGAATTGGTGATGCCGATGATCGTGACGAGCAGCGAGATGATCATCACCCAGACGGTGCGGAAGCGCGCGGACTCGGCTTTCTCCGCCTGCTCTCTCAAGACTTCCTGCTGTTGGTCGCCGTAAAGCTGTTCGTACTTTTGGCCGGAGTGCTCCACCACCACGACGGGGGCGCCGGCATACGTGCGCATCTTCACGTCATGCGCGCCTTCCGCGGCGGCCATGACGACCGGCTTGTAGGTATCCAGCACGTAGACCTGTTCCATGCCGGCGGTCAACGCCTCAAACGCGGTGGCGAGGGCGCCGCTGTTGCCCATCACGATGAGCATGCTGGCGTCCTTGCCGACCTCGCGCACGTCGGCGCGCGTCAGGCCGGGCAGGCTCAGGCCGACGGCGCGCACCTCTTTCGGCGCCTGTTTTTGGTCCTGCGTCAGTCGCGCCAGCCGTTTGGCGAGAATGAGTTCGGACTGATCGAGCTCGCCGGCGACGACGATGCCGATGATTTTATCTTTCGGCGAGCCGAGCGCCTGGGAGACGAAGGACTCCATCATCTTCACCGTGTTGTTGAGCTCTTCGCGCTGCGCCATGGCGCCTTTAATATACCCGGTGCCGCTGATGAGCTCGCCGGTGAAGACGCTCATGAGGAAGGCGATGCCCAGCACCACGCCGGAGATGGTGACGAGCGCGCGCCCCAGGCGGATTTTGATGCCCTGCAGGGCGATCTGCACCGCCGTGGAGATCGGCAGACGGACTTGAGTGCCAATGTTTTCCATAATGCCACGTACCCTGTTCGTCAGCGCGCCGCTAGAACG
This sequence comes from Armatimonadota bacterium, assembly GCA_029553475.1. GTDB lineage: Bacteria > Armatimonadota > Hebobacteria > CAIYQO01 > CAIYQO01 > JAKIYB01. Next base: position 2,619 of record JAKPKV010000025.1, on the reverse strand, counting down.
GCGCCGCGGAAATCGCTTTCGTAATCAGCATCACCGCTACCCCGACGAGGGCGATGAGTCCCATGCCGGTGGTATACCCCGCCATCAGCACCGGCGCCATCTGCAGGAACTGCGTCTGGCCGAAGCGCTTCTGAAAGTAGAATTTTCCAATGAAGGCGCCGATGACCAAAAAGATCAGCCCGTGCGGAATCTGGCCGATGCCGTAGATGAAGCCGTAGATCGCCATCGTCGGCAGATTGAAGGCGGACAGCAGCGAGAACGCGCCGACGGTGAAGACCCCGGCGCCGGCAATGGTCCACGGATGCACCGCCTGATAAAACAGCGGCGTGCCGCCCTGCGCGGGCAGGGTGATGGACCACATGACCATCGTGTTCTTCGCCTGTAATTCCCACATCTTCTGCGCCCAGGGGAAGGCGTCGGAGGGAATGGCGCTGGAGTGCCAGATGAACGCCCAGAAGACGAAGCTGAGCACGAAGCTGAGCGGGACGATCACCGCGTCGGCCTTCACGTAGGACCAAAAATTGGTGCCGGTGAGCTCTTTCGTGCGGTAGATCTGCGCCATCGCGCCGTAATTGTCCACCGGGATGGGCGCCAGCCAGATGTTGATGCCTTTCACCCCGGAGAGGATGAAGGCGCCTTCCCGCAGGTAGGGGATCACCACCTGCTGGCCGTTAATGCCGATGAGGCGGGCGTTGATGTAACTGATGAGCGGCGTGTACACGAACACGAAGCCGATGAGAATCCACAGCGGGAACTCCGGCGCCAGCCGCTGGGAGAGAATCACCACCGCGATGGAGGCAACGGCATAAATGCCCACCGCATAGAGGAGCGGATAGTCGCCGCGGCCGGCCGGGGGGGTCCAGAGATTTTCCCGGCGCGCCGTCGTGCTCGCGCCCGCCTGCTGCTGCGCGCGCATCGCCTTCACCTGTTTGGTGAGGTCGCGGCCGCACTGGTACAGCGAGATGAAAACCAGCGCGATGGCGGTGCCGATGCCAAAACTCGTCCAAAAATCCAGCCCGTTGACGTAGGTGGTATTGATGACGTCCATGCCGGGCTGCCAGCGCTGGAGGATGTCCAGGTGATGCAGCACCGGGTTGAGGATGAAGGTGAGCAGCACCGCGGCGGCCGTGCCCATGACGGACCAGAAGGGGACCACCATGCCGGTGATGAGCAAGCCGAGGTCAATGGTCACGCCGGTGGGCGTGGCGGGCATGAAGCCCTCCGACATGGTGGTGGTGTCCAACCACGGCAGCGGGATGATCTGAATCGGCTGGGTGAGCAGCGCGCCGGTGACGAGGGGGACGCCCACCTGCACCACGGCGAAGACCATGCCGATAATGGCGCCGATGGAGAAGACGTTCCACTTCCACGTCGTCTTCTTCTCGCCGGATTCCGACAGCGCCATGGAGCCGGAGGCGGCCACCGGCGCGAACGGGAAGGGCAGCTTCTCCACGTCGGAAGTGAGCCGGAAGAAGAAATAGCCCAGCGTGTAGCTTTTCAGCTTGCCGATGACGAGCATGAACGCGATGAGCAGAATCGGGACGAGCCAGTGGGGGTGAAAGAGTATGCGCTCCGTCATCGCCGGACTGCTCATGGAGGGGATCCACCATTCCGGGAAGGCGCCGTACAGCCCCGCGTCGCGGACGGCATCCGAATTGACGAAATACTGGCGGAAGATCAGATCGGCAATCGGGCCTCCCAGCGACATGGTGCCGGCCACCGAAAGCAGCACCACCATTTCCTGGGTGTTGAGCGACTTCAGCGCGCGTCGGCTGATCTCCGAGAAGATGATCAGCGTGACCCAGGACGCGGGAATCTGCCCGCCGGTGATGAGGCTCAAGTAAATGGAGCCCGGCATCATCAGCAGGCCGCAGAAGATCGCGCCGGCGACCACCGTCCAGGTGAAGCCGTTCTTGTATTCCGTCGGCGGTTTCAGCAGCGAGCGGTAGAGCTCCAGCTCCTTGTCGCGGTGCGCGGGCACCGCCGTCTGCTCGACGGCAGCGGGCACGACACCGTCCTCCTGCTCTGCCACGGCGGGTTCGTCGGGGGTCACCTGCGCCGTATTTACCCCGGCTTTGGTGAGGTCGTCAGCCATTCGCCCTCTCCTGATCGTAAGGTTGCATAAACAAGGTGCGCGCTTCCTCGAACATCTCGGTGCGCTCGGCGTCGGAGACGGCGCGCCAGTTCAGGAACTGCTTGCGCAGCGCGGTGAGGAACGGCATCACCGCGCGATTCCACGCCGCCACGGTGCCGGACAACCGCTCGATGGTAATCCGCGCGATGAATTCGCCCGTTTCCGGGTCGGTGGGCAGGGAAATTTCCACCCGCTGCGAGACGCCCAGGTCGAACGGCTTCAGCCAGACGGTGCTCTCGATCTGCGGCACCAGCCCCGCGTTGTTCGGCTCGCCGTCGCGGTGGACGATGCGCGGCTCCGGCGGCGCGCAGTAGAAGGAGCCGGAGCTGCCTTCGCCATTGGCGTCAAGCCAGCGGTAGAAGTAGCTGATGACGGCCAGGCGGTCCATCGGCCCGAAGGTGAACGGCAGGTTGAAGGTCATCACGTCGCCGTCCGCCTTCGGCACCGTCCAGCTCGCCTCGTCCGACGGCAGCGCCAGCCGCGAC
>JAKPKV010000024.1 GCA_029553475.1 Armatimonadota bacterium | reverse complement strand
TTGCGAGCATTTCTCCCCCCAAAAACGCCCCTGGTATCGCCACCGGACAGCAGCGCTCGAAGGCACGCTGCGCCCCATGCAGATTGAAAGGAGCGCCAGGCAGCATGATTTACGCCTGCTGGCTTCCGAGAATGCCCGATTTCCGGAACCGTCCGCTTCGCCGCATGCCATCAACCAGGATGTGCGCGGCGTCTGTAGGCCTGCGCGCCTGGCGCGATTGCAGACGGCCACGCCCATCACCATCGAGCCGGCCGTGCTTGGCGCCGGCCTGGTCCTTGCCCTCGTGGGCGGCATCATCGCCGGCAGCATCCCGCCTTCATCGCCGCGCGCCGCCTACAGGGCGGAAACCTTGAGGTTGCGAAAATACGACCAGCCCAGGCCGTTATCCCAGGTGTAAAACGCCAGCCGATTGCCGTTGCGCATCGCCTCCGGGTCGAAGGCGCGCACCATGCCCGCGACGGGTTTGCCCGGCGCCGCGCCGGCTTCATCGCGCGTGAAGCGCGCGTAGCACGTCGGGGTCGTGGCCGAATCCGCGGCGCTGGTGACGAAATACACTTTGAACCCCCACCAGATAGCCGGTTGCGTGGAGCTCAAGAAGCCGGCGACAATCTTGCCCTCGCTCTCCGTGGCCTTATACGGCATGGCTTGCGCGGTGAGATACGCGCCTTTGGCGCCGGCGCCATACCGTTGCGCGGCCTCCGTGCCGTTATACTGGAACGATCCGATCCCCCAGCCGCTCATATTCGCCGGCGTGGGGTCCAGCGTGGCGGGCGCCCAGATATTGAGGAAGCCTTTGATCGCATTCCAATACGCCGAGAGCCGCACCTGCCCTTCAACGCAGAGATCAGGGGTTGGCGCGCTCGCGTCGGCGCGCCAGGCGCCCGCCGGCAAGGTCAGCGTGGTGGCGTGAAAGGCCCCGGTACTGGCGGCGCCGTTCGTGGTGGCATACTCCGCCGTGCCGTAATCCTGCAGCACGGTGCCGGCGGCGAAAAAGGTGTACCCGCGCGCCAGCAGGATTTCCGCCGGATTCTCCGTCCCCCGGTTTTTCATCTCCTCGCTGATGACGTGGCCGTCTACGCATGCCAGCACCAGACTGTCGCCGTGCCGGGGAGCGATATCCCGGGATGGATTATGCAGCGCGTACGTGCCGGTCATCGCGGATTTCGCCATGTCCGCCACCAGCAGCGTCGCGGATGGCTCGCTCACGTCACCCAGGGCTTTGCCGAAGAGAAAGGCATTCAGCCCGTATTCCGGCATGGTATGCTTCCCTTTGCCGGTGTGCGAGGGACAATCATAAATACTGGGCTCGTTATAACTCGCCAGCAGCGCGGACCAGGCGGCATTGCCGGTGTTGGGCGGGAAGGTCTCCTCGTGGTCCTGGACATACATCGAGAGGGCGAGGGCGATCTGCCGCTGGTTGTTGATGCAGGAGTTCTGCCGGGCTTTCTCGCGCGCTTTCGCGAAGACGGGGAAGAGGATGGCGGCCAAAATCGCGATGATCGCGATCACCACCAGGAGCTCGATGAGGGTGAAGCCCGGGACGCGCCGCACCCGGAGGGACGAACGGGCGGAAAACATGGGAGGCTCCTTTCACGCGAAAATATGGGGAAGGCGCCTTTTCCGGAAGCGCTTCCGGAACCATGCTACCACCGGGATACCGGCCTGTCAAGAGGAATACCGACGTTACGCACGCTCCGCGCGCCGCCCCGGCGGCGCGGTGGAGGCGCGCAGGGCGAGGGAGACGGGCAGGACGACCGGCTGCGCCGCGGTCAGTTGCTCGCGCGCCAGCCGGATGGCAAGGCGCACCGCCTCGCGCCCCAGCTCTTCCAGCGGCAGTTGTACCGAGGTGAGGAGATTGTGGTGTGCCTCATCCGGGAAGGGATCCGTATCATCATACCCGATGATGCTGAGCTCTTCCGGGATGTGCCACCCGGCGGCGGTTAACGCGCGCCAGGCGACAATGGCGCAATGGTCGTTCGGCGTGATAATGGCGGTGATGTCCGGATTGGCGTCGAGTGCCCGCAGCAACGGCTCGACGATGGCGTCGCCGGCGGTGATCTGCCGCACATTCGCGGCATGCAGCAAATGATCCGGGTTCAGGCCGCGCGCACGATAGGCCTGCCGGTAGCCGTCAACCCGCTGCAGGGCGGCTAACATATATTCCTCGACGAACAACGCCTGGAAATGCAGCAGATGCCGATGCCCCAGCTCCAGCAGATGCCCGGCGCTCAATATCCCGCCCAGGCGGTCATCGAAACACGCCAGCGCGCAGCCCGGCATCGGATGCGGCATGGAGACTACCGGTCGCATGCCGAAGCCGGCGGAGTGGCGCAATGCCTGCAAGGTCGCTTGAAATACCGCCGGATACGACAGCGTGATCACGGCGTCAACATTGCCGCGCGACAGGCTGGGGGAGAGTCCCTCCTGTTTTCCCCGCTCCGGGATGGTGAGCAGCTCGTATTGCGCCTCCGCGACGGCGTCCATGATGCCGGTGAAGATGCGGTTGAAGTAGCGCAGCCCGTACAGGTGCATCGGGAAATAGAGGCCAATCACGCCGGTCGGCTCGGTTTTGCCGAAGCGGCGCTTGGCCATGCGCCGCGCCATGTCGTGCAGCGCGGGGTCGTAGCCCATCTCCGCCGCGACGGCGATGATGCGCGCCGCGGTTGCTTCACGCACCTCGGGCGCGCCATGCAGCGCGCGGTGCACCGTGGTGCGCCCGACGCCGCAGCGGGCGGCGATATCATCCAGGGTGACCGCCTGATTGCCGGGGTCTCCGGAACGGGGAGTGGGTGGCTCGTTCATCATATACGTGTCATCGCGCGGGTGACCGCCGTTATCCTCGCATGTGCCCCGACTGCTGTCAAGACGCGCTGATCGCCGCCCGCGCCGGGGCCGCGCCGTCACGGCAGGCTGACGCGCACGCCCTGCGGCGCGTCTTCCGCCGTCACGGTGAGCTGCCCGATCTCCCGACCGCCGCTGAGGATGGCATACGGGCCGGTGGGCGGCAGCGAGGCGGCGAAGGCGCCGGCGGCATCGGCAGTGGCGGTGAGCAGCCAGTCCACCTCGCCCGCCTGCATGGCCGCGCGCAGCGGATTGCCCGGCGCGGGCGTGAAACGCAGCAGGCTCCCCGGCGCGGCGGCGCCGCGCCAGTCCTCCAGCGGGAGGGCGTCTACCGGCTGCACGCCGGCGTGCTGACGCCTGCGCACGCCGGCGACAGCTCAGCTTTACGTGCCTGACCAAACGCGCGGGGGGAGGGCGCCGGCCTCCCCCCGCGAAGCGTGAGTATGTGGGCGCGCGTCAGTCAAACAAGAACGCGCAGACGCCGTTGTAGCGCTGGCCAGTGGTATAGGCACATTTGATGTTGACCTCCCCTGGACCGGCGAAGGACAGGCGCGACCAAAAAATATTGCCCAGGGAAGCTTGAAACGCGGTTGACACGCTCTTGCCCGTGGTGGTATTGGTCACACTCTGCGTGCAGGTGTTGTAGCCAAAGTCGTTTGGATTGCCGGAGGCGATGATGGTGACGACGTGGGGGGCGGAATCCGTGACGGTGATGGTGGTCTGAGCGCCTTTCAGGTTGGCGTCGGAGCTGGAAGCCGTCATATACATCCAGCGAAGGCCGGTAAAGCCGCCCGCGGTTTGAATGGCCGTGCTCCAGGTGGCCTTCGGATAACCGGCGACTGCGTTCCAACTGCCGTTGAAGTAGGCATCATCATCCTCGCGCTTTTCCGGGCTCAGGCCGACGGAGTACACCCAGATCTGCGAATCGGAGATCCAGGACGGTTTCATCTGTTTGGATATGCGAGCCCAGGACTGGAACCACCACCAGCCGTCATTGCCATAGGGGGAGAAATCCGCATCGGTCTTCTGGTTGACGCCCGGCGACATCACCCGCCAGGGAGTCGAGGCGGTGAGGCTGGCAATGGTCCAGCCTTTCGCGATCAACATCGTCATATCAGGCGTGCCTTTCAGATCGGCATATTCGACATGACCATCTACGAAGGAGAAGACGGCGCCGTTGTTATGGCGTGAGGAGAGGTCAAGATCCGTTGGCGAAGGGGTTCCCGCCGGCGCGGTCGGCGAGAGAGGGTACACACGCAGGGTATAGTTCGAGTCCGGCGCCCTCACGGACCCCGTCGGCGGGGTGACGGAGGTCATATTCAGGTCGGCGGTGAGGAGCGTGCTTTCCGGCTTTTTGATATCACCCAGCGCCATGCTGAAGATAAACTCGTTCAATCCGTATTCCGGTTTGTCGTTGTTGCCCCTGCCGTCTTCCGACGGGCAATCGTAGAGGGTCGGCTCGTTATAGCTCTTCAGGTACGTGGACCAGGCGCTGTTCGTCGAGTCGGGGAAAAACTGTTCGTCGTGGTCCTGCACATACATCATGACGGCAATGGCGATTTGTCGCTGATTGTTCAGGCAGGAGTTGGTGCGCGCCTTCTCGCGCGCTTTGGCGAACACGGGGAAAAGGATGGCCGCCAGGATCGCAATGATCGCGATCACCACCAGCAATTCTATCAGGGTAAACCCCCGCTTGCTTGCATGCCGATACATAGGATACCTCCCTTGTGTCACATGGATAACAGTGCTGCCCGCACTGCGGGGAAGCGCCGTTACGGAACGGCATAGCCGTAGAACTCGGCCTCGCAGAATTCATATGTCGTGACCACTTGCTGAACGCGAATGATATTGATATTGAAATCAGCGACGGGAATGCCGCATGGAATCGGGATGTCATGCCATTTCGAACCGGTGCCCGTTGGCGGATTTTTGGCGCTGGGGATAGTGTTCGGAAGGTCCACCTGATTCCAGTCGCCGGTGCCGGTGGTCGTGCGATACTGGTAGAATAACCTGGGTAGCCCTCCCAACCATTGTCCGTCGGCAGCCGCGTACAGTCGGACCTTCGTGATCACCGCCGGGGGGTTCATACCGGTTATTTGCAACGTCAATGGCAGCGTACTGCTATTATTGGAATTATAAAAAAACCCGTTTAGCGTGTAAGTGGTCACCACGTTATCAACCGGCGCCCAGTCCTTTTGCCAGCCGGAGGTCACTTGGGTGCTGTTATACCTGGCGAAGTGGGTCGTTGGCAGAAATTGGAATTGTCCGCTGGTGAAGCCGAGCAGGTTGACTTTCGTCGGCGTGGTGGGATTATCCAGCGCGAAGGTAAACTTGATGGCCTGTCCCCCTGCCGCCAGGCCATAGCCGGCCTTCTGCGCGGCGATGAACGGCGTGTCGCCGCTTTTGTTCAGCGACACATTGTGCACCGAGCCGTCGGCGGTGGCCAGGTTGAAGCTGCTGTTGTGCCGAGCGCTGAGCACGGAATCCACGTTGGCGCCGGTCAGCGAGGCATTGGTATTCGTCGAGGTGGGCTTGATATCGGCAATCATCATGGCGGCCGTGGTATCCATGATGTTGCCAACCGAACGGCTGAACAGGCCGGCGCTGAAGCCGTATTCCGGCTTGTCGTTCGTGCCTTTGCCGGTAAGGGTGGGACAATCGTAGATGCCCGGTTCGTTGTACGGCTTCAGGTAAGTTGACCAGGCCATGGTATCGGAGTCCGGGAAAAATGTCTCATTATTGTCCTGGGTATACATCTGGATGGCCAGCGCGATCTGTCGCATGTTGTTGAGACAGGTATTCTGCCGCGCCTTTTCACGCGCGCGGGCAAATACGGGAAAGAGGATGGCCGCCAGGATGGCGATGATGGCGATCACCACTAGCAGTTCGATGAGGGTGAAGCCCGCGCGGCGGCGGATCCCTCTGCTTCGCAGGTAAGACATACCTCATACACTCCTTTCGCAAAGAACTTAAGTATGGCCAACGTGATAGGTTCCGAAAATCATGCGTTCTCCGAAGCCAGTGGACGACACACCGTGCTGCCGGGCGCTTCTCCGGGCCTGAATGAGGCATTCCATGCCCCCGAGGGCTGTTGTTCGGGGGCGATCCTGGGGGCAACGGGGGGCAACGGCTCACGATACTTGACAAAAAAGGGCCCTGCCGCGTATATTTGGATTCCGGAAACGCATGATTTTCGGAACCTATCACGCCGCCGTGGGAGGTCGGCACGGACCGGGATGGAGCGCGCTTCACCTTCACGCTGGCGGGAGCCAGCAGTGTCACCGTCGTCTTCCCCGCCTCCCCTGCGACCGCGAACGCGGTGCCCCGCAGCGTGAGGCCGTCCCGAAAGTGGCCCGCGCCGTCTCCCTGCGCCAAGACGGCGCGCGAGCCGGCAGCGCGACGCACCCTGACCAAACAGCACGGGGGAGGCCCGTGGGCCTCCCCCGTGCGAGTGATCAGCGGGATGTCGGATCAGTCGAAGAGTAACGCGGTGGCGCCGCACGCATCCGTCGCGGTGGGCGACCAGATGCGGATGGTGATGGTGCCGCCGGCCGCCGAGGCGGCCTGGAAAGTGATCCGGCCCCAGGCCAGGCCTTCCGCGTTGCGGAAGGCGGTGGTGGCGACGGTCTGCGGCGGCACCGAGTCATCCGTCGCGTCCAGCGTGATATTCTGCACCCCAAGGCCGCTGTGACAGATCGCGGCGGCGGTGACCGAGTGGACCTCGTCATCCGTCACCCGCAGCGTCATCTGCAGGCCCTTCTGGATGCCGTGGGCGGCATTGCCCCCCGGCGAGAAGACGGTGCCGCAGTCCACCGTCGCGCCGCTGGTATTGACGCGATACCGGACTTTTTGGCCGGTGGGATACGCATCCCGGCCTGCATACCAGAATGAGCCGGAGGAGATCAGCGAATCGTCCCAATCGCCGGCGGGAGTCGGGGCATACGCCAGGCATTTGAACGGCGTCACCGTCGTATTGACCCAGGCGGGCGCCGAGCGCACGAGGGTGGTGTAGCCCGAGGAGATGCCCCAGAACCCGGCGGTGCCATAGGCGCTGAGATTGGTGACCGGGGTCGTCACGGCGCCCATCGGTTGCAGCACCTTCCACCCGACCGCGCCGTTGCCGATGACGAATTCCCAGCCTTTGGCGCTGATCGCCGCCATCACCGCGCCGGCCTTCACGGTGAGCACTTCGACGTGCCCGTCAAACAGCCCGCATACGGCGCTGTTGTTGTGGCGCGGGTCAATATCCATGTTCGTGGAGGAGATGCGCAGCGCGGCGCGCGGGTTGAGGTTGGTGGGGGACGGCTGCATGTCCAGATCCGCGGTGACGAGCATGTTGCTGGGATTTTTGATATCGCCGAGCGCATACCCGAAAATCAACTCGTTGAAGCCGTATTCCGGATTGGCATTGGTCCCCACGATCTGATAGCTCGGGCAGTCGTAGAGCGACGGCTCGTTGTACGGCTGGAGATATTGCGACCAGGCCGAGTTCCGCGGGTCGGGAAAGAGCTTCTCGTCATGGTCCATACAGTACATGTTGATGGCGATGAGGATTTGCCGCTGGTTGTTCAGGCAGGAGTTGGTGCGCGCTTTCTCGCGCGCTTTGGCGAACACCGGAAACAGGATGGCGGCCAGAATCGCGATGATCGCGATGACCACCAGGAGCTCAATCAGGGTGAACCCCCTGGAGATGCGATAACGAGTCATGAGCGTAACCTCCGCATGATAAGCCGGTAGGACGGCTACGGGACTTTGGTGCCCCAGATTTCGATCTCGCGCAGATAGGCGTAGCGGGAGTCGTCGGTCTTCGGATTGGCCTCGATGTTTTCCCATTGGACGGAAATGTCGGTGTACGGGGTGTCGCAGGTGATCGGATATTCGAACCACTTATAATCCGCGTCATTCGCCGGTGGCGGCGGGTTCAGGTACTGAATGGTATCCCACTGTGGAACGGCTTTGGCGGGATCGTTGTACCAGGTGGCGCCGCTCTCGGTGGCGGTGCCGGTGGTGACGCGCCCTTGCAGGCGCACGATATATTGCCCCTGCCACGCGCCGTATTTGCGGTACATCAGGCGGACTTTCGTCGGGATGACTTTCGGCACCAGATTGCGCCAGCCGACGCGGGCGTACGCGTTGACAGCGGGATGCTTGCCGTTGCTGTCCGCGTAATGCTGGTTGAAGAGCACGGTGGGGCCGTACGCGCCCTGGCCGATCACCCAGCCGGTGACCGCGCCGCTGGTGAAGCCGCTGGCGTTCCAGTTGCCGCCAGTCCCCCAATTGTCGGTATTCGGCGCGATGGGCACGATGTACTCGCCCACGCCGGCGGTGCCCAGGCCGAGGAGGTAGCCGGCCTCGACCAGCGCGTTGTTCATGCCGATGCCCGTCGCCGACGCCGGCAGGGTGCAGGACTGGACCGACCCGTCGGCGCAGGCGAAGACCAGGCTTTTACTATGGCGGACGTCCAGGGCTTTCGCTAAATAGCCGGGGGCCGCGGCATCCGACTTGCTGAAGGCGTAATTGCCGGTCATCGCGGCCTTCGTACAGTCGGTGAGGAGCAGCGAGGCGCTGGGGCTTTTCACCTGCGCGGCCGCCAGGCCGAAGACGCCAGCGTTGATGGTGTATTCCGGCGCGTTGTTATTGCCGATGCCGGTGAGCGTGGGACAGTCATAAATCGTCGGGCCATTGTAGCTGACCAGGTAGGTGGCCCAGGACCGCGAGACCGGATCGGGAAAGTAGGTCTCCCTATTGTCCTGGACATACATCTGGATCGCCAGCGCGATCTGCCGCTGGTTATTCAGACAGGTGTTCTGCCGCGCCTTTTCGCGGGCGCGGGCGAACACGGGGAAGAGAATGGCGGCCAGGATGGCGATGATGGCGATCACCACCAAGAGTTCGATGAGGGTGAAGCCCGCGCGGCGGCGGGTCCCTCTGCTCGGCAGCTGAGACATACCCTACACTCCTTTCAAAAAGAACGTAGTATGGCCAACGCGATAGGTTCCGAAAATCACACGTTTTCGGAACTTAAATATATGCGACAAGGACCTTTCTTGTCAAGTATCGGGAGCCTTTGCCCGCCAATGCCCCCGGTAGTGCCCCAGACGGCAGCCCTCGAAGGCAAAATACCCCCCATTCAGGCGTCACAGAGCGCCCGGCAGCAACATTTTCGCCCGCTAAGTTCCGAAAACGTGTGATTCCCGGAAGCTGTGGCGCGAGCGCGACAGCCATGGGAGTTCGCCAACAGCGTACCGGGGGCATCCGGCGCGCCTTCCCCATTTTCCGCACCGCCCACGGGAAAACGCCGGCGGCCTCCCTGCCGGCGCACCCGGAGATCACCGCGATCGTCTGTCCCCACGACGGCTGCGCCATCCATTGCTGGCGCTGGCCGCAGGCGGAAGGGGTTCGCGTGCCGGAGGATTACAGCCTCGCCGGCTTTGACGACACCGAATCGGTGCTCGATGCCGCCGGGCACGCCCTGCTCACCAGCGTGCGCCAGCCGCTGCGCGAGATGGGGCGCGCCGCCGGCGAGTTGGCGCTGCGCCACATCCGCGCCGCCAGCACCGGGGAGCGGCACCGGCTGCTGCCGGCGGCGCTGACCGTGCGCCGCTCCACCGCGCCGCCGGGCCGGCGATACCGCCCCCCGCGCCGACGCCCGGCGCGGGCGCGCCGGGCGTCGTGAGGGGTCGCGCGTCTCAGCCCATCAGTTATCCGTGAACGCCAGGAAGATGGCGCCGGCGAACTGCTTGTTGCTGACTTCGCTGTCCCGCACGGTAATCGTCACCGGCTCGCCGGCGGAGACGGGCAGGAACATCAGGTAGTAGGCGCCCATGTACCAGGCCTGGTCGCCGCCGGTCGCCGGGTCCTTGGTGTTCTCGATCTCCTTGTTGATGGTGACCGTGCGGGCGGTGGGGCCGGTGCCGAAGGTGACGGACTGCAGCAGGCCCTTCATCGGCAGGTGGCCGGCGGCGTTGATCTGCGAGCAGCCGGGGTTGGAGATCTGGATCACCGCCACGCGCTGGATGCCGGACACCTTGGGGATGATGGTCACGTTGGAGATGCTGGTCGAGTTATAATACCAGGCGGCGACGCCGATGCGGTCGGCGCCGCCCCAGCGCAGGCGGCCGGCGTACGCCGAGCTGTTATAGATGCCGCCGGTATTGGCAATCGTCGGCATGCCCAGCATCCAGCCCGGCACGCCGCTGGGCATGTTCGGGGCGCTATTGACGGTGCAGAGCAATTTGCTGAAACCTTTACCCTGCAGCTCGCTTTCCAGGCCGCCGGGACTGGCTTTCAGGTCAATGTCCTGCACGATGGGGTTCTTCATCACCGGCACGCCCGCCACCGGGGAGCCGGCGTTCAGCGAGTAGGCGAAGATCGTCTCGTCCATCTCATTTTCTTTGTAGAGCTTCACGTGGCCGTCCATGAAGCCCATGATGCAGGAGTGGCGCTGGGCGTCCAACTGGGCGAAGGCTTTGGCGCAGTCGCCGGTGTCGTTATCGTCCACGTAGGGTTTGTCCTTATACGCGGCTTTCAGCTCCGCGACCATCACCGCCTCGGTGGGCGAGGTGATTTCATTCAGCACCGCCCCGGCGAGGAACGATTTTTTCTGCCCGCCGACGAAAAAGTAGTCTGGCGCGGAGATATTGCCCTTCCTCGACGTGGTGGGGCAGTCGAGGATCTTCTGATCGTTCGTGCCGATGGCCTGCGTCCAGACCTCGCCGGTGGGCATGTATTGGTTGTTGTCCTGCGCATACAGCGTCAGCGCGATGCAGATCTGCCGGATATTGTTCATGCAGGTATTCTGCCGCGCCTTTTCCCGCGCGCGGGCAAAGACCGGGAAGAGGATCGCCGCCAGGATCGCGATGATCGCGATGACGACGAGGAGTTCAATCAGGGTAAAACCTTTTTTCATCAGAGCACCTCCGCAATCATTCTTCGACGGCAATCGTAATGCCCGCGCGCGCGGCGGCATTATTCATGGTCATCTTCATCTCGATGGGTTTGCCGGCTTCCACCGGAATGACATAGGCGTCGGCGGCGTAATAGGTCGTGGCCGTCGAGTTGCCGCCATACGCCTGGATCATCTTATCCATGCTGGTGGAGGTGGATCCGATCTTGATGTAATTCATCGTCGCCGTGCGCGTCTGGTAGGAGACGGCGAGCAGGAAGGCGATGCGCTTGGACACCCGCGTGGTGACAGCGGCGGACGGGGTAATGGTGAGCGTGCAGCTCGTTTCCGGGCCGCCGCCGTAATCCTGATTGCCCACCAGCGACCAACGGTCCACGCCGTTCCACAGGAAGCCGTCATGCGTATTGTAATAGGTTTTCGCGCCGTCGGGCCGCACCACGACGGCCGTGGCGGACTGCATCCATGACGGGAACGCGCCCGTGTCCGTGGTGATGGTGCCGGTGGCCGGGTCATTACCCGCCACCCCGGTTTTGCAGAGCAGCCGGGTGATATTGAAGGCGGCGCAGGCGGTGCGAATCTGCTCGCCCGGTTCGGTGATGGTGAAGCCGTCGGTGATTTGCCCCATCCACATCGGCGTATCCACCGCAAAATCCGGATTCGCACAGGGAGCAAAAAGGCCGCCGGTGATGTTTTTGTTCAAGCGGTGCTCCACGTGGCCGTCCAGGAAGGCGATGTTCGCGCTGTGGCGGAAGCCGACGCGGGCGACGACCTTCTCCGGGTTTTGCGCGGCGTCGTCGGTGATCCACGGCAGGTTTTTCTCCGGCGCGGCCAGGTCGCAGGCCAGCGGGATCAGCTCGGCGCGGGGAAAATCGCCCAGGGCGCGGCCGGAGAGATACTGCGGGCTGCCGTTGTAGGAGCCGGCCACGTAAAAATAGTCCGGCTTGCCGCTGGTGCCGATCTCGCGGTTGGACGGACAGTCCAAGAGCTTGCCTTCGGCGCCGTACGGCTGGATGGCGTACATCCACTTGTCGTAGACCGGCAGCGTCTCGTCATGGTCCTGGACGAACATGGTGAAGGCGATGGCGATCTGGCGCAGATTACTCATGCAGGTGTTGCTGTTGGCTTTCTCCCGCGCCTTCGCGAAGACGGGGAAGAGGATGGCGGCCAGGATGGCGATGATCGCGATCACCACCAGGAGTTCGATGAGGGTGAAGCCCGCGCGGCGGCGGGTCCCTCTGCTCGGCAGCTGAGACATACCCTACACTCCTTTCAAAAAGAACGTAGTATGGCC
>JAKPKV010000015.1 GCA_029553475.1 Armatimonadota bacterium | reverse complement strand
CACGTGCTGCGCGCCGTGGAGCATTTTCGGGCGGAGGGAATCAGCACCGTCCTGCACGCCGGGGATGTGACCGGCCTGGAGGTGTTGGAGCTGCTGACGCCCTTTGAGCTGTGGGTGGCGTGGGGCAATGTGGACCGTGATGAGCGCTTGCCGGGCCGCGTCGCTCTGGTGGGGACGCCGGGGACGGCGCACGGCGCGTATGTGCACTCGTTGACGTTCGATGGACGGAAGCTGGCGTTGGTGCACGGGGATAATGTCCCGCAGCTGACGTATCTCATCGAGTCCGGGGAGTATGATTACGTGATTCACGGACATACCCATCGGTTGCGCGACGAGCGCAGCGGCCGCACGCGCGTTCTCAACCCCGGCGCGTTGGGGGGCAGCGGCCTGCCTCCGAAGACTTTTGCCATTCTGGAGCCGGCGACGGGTCAATTGCAAATTCTGGAAGTGTGATGGAATGGAGGGGGCCCTATGCATCTGGAGAAGTGCAAGGACGTATTACGCAGCGGCACGCTGTTCAGGGATCTCAACGAGATTTATCTGGATCTGGTGCTGATGGTCTGCGAGGAAGTGACGTATTCTGCCGGCGAGATCATTTTTCGGCAGGGAGATCCCGGCGATGCGCTCTATATCATCGCCAGCGGCGCGGTGGACATCTTGCTTGAGCCCAATCAAGCGGCAGACCCGCCGTTGGTGATTGCCTCGCTGGAGCAATATGCCACCTTCGGCGAGACGATTCTGATAGAAGAAGGGCATCGCACGGCGACGGCGCGTTGCCGCGTGCCCACGACGTTGCTTCGGGTGCCGGGGGAGCGGATGGTGCAGCTGACCAACGACTATCCGGAGATCGGTTTTCGTATCATGCGGAGCATGGCGGCGGAGCTTACCCAGAAACTCAACCTCGCCAATATGAATCTGCGCGCGAGCATGTCTGCGGCGGCCTCTCCTGCCGCTGAGTGACGCGCGGCGCGGTGATTTTGGGATCACGGGGCCTTCGGTGAGCGCCAGGCGCTTGCCGGGGGCCCCGTGGCGTTGGGCGCAGCCCTCCTGCCGCCGCGAGCGTCACCACGGCTGGAATTGCCGGCAGGTAAAGGCGGTCGTGAGCGATCGGTCCCGCCAGGAGCAGCCCATATGCGGCGATTCCCCCCAATAGGAGCGCGGCGCCTGGAACGCGCCGCAAGCGCCAGCAGCCCCGCAGCGCGCTCCACCAGAGCGCTCCCCGCAACAGCAGCAATCCCCACCAGATCAGCGCCGCGTCGAGGGGCGCGCGGACGACCCGTTCCAGCCACAGGGCGTGCAGGGCGTCCCCCACAGCGCCGCTGGTGAGCGATTCCCCCATCCGCCGCCAGATGTTATCCAGCACGCCGGTTTGCTCCCACGCTTTGCCGGTGAGCGCGCGGTACCAGCTTCGATGCCCCGGGTCGAGCAGCGAGTTCCCCACGCCGCGGAGATGGCTGCGGATCCAGGCGCCGGGATGCGCGCGCACGATTTCGCTG
>JAKPKV010000189.1 GCA_029553475.1 Armatimonadota bacterium | reverse complement strand
GTCAGATCGCGCCGAGATCGTCGTGTCAGGCGCGACACGATTTGTCGGCAGTATCCCGGCCCGATACGGCGCACAATCGTGCCACAGCCTGGCGCGATGAGAGCAAGCGAGGTGGCGAACACCTCTTCGTCAACAGGCTCTAGGAGAGTTGCTGTGATGGAACGCCATACCTTCACCTTCGCCGACCAGTTCGATAAAGTCGCGCCCTATTACGATGAGATCATGTCGGTGGTGCCCTATCACCAGTGGGTGCAGTACCTGCGGCGCCTCTGCAAACGCTTCGGGTGGAAGCCGCGCCACATCCTCGACCTGGCGACCGGCACCGGCACGGTGGCGCTGCTGCTGGCGGAGCTCGGGTATCGCGTCACCGGCGTGGACCTTTCCGAGCCGATGCTCGCCATCGCCCGGCGCAAAGCGGCGGACGCCGGGGTGGGGGAGGTGACCTTTCTGTGTCAGGACGCCACGCGACTGGAGCTGCCGCACGCGTTCGATGTCGCCATCAGCCTCTTCGACAGCCTGAACTATATCCTCACCAGCAAGGGCCTGCGCGACGCCTTCGCCGGCGTCTATCGCGCGCTCGCTCCCGGCGGCGGCTTCATCTTCGACCTGAACAGCGAGTTCACCCTCGAACACAACCTCTTCTCGCAGGATAATCTCTGGGATGCCGATGCCGAGGTGAAACACGTCTGGAAGGCGCGCTATAACGCCCGCACGCGCATCGCCACCGTGGAGATGCTCTTCTACCTGCCGGATGGCCGGGTCTTCCGCGAGGTGCACCTGGAACGCGCGCACCGCCATGCCGACGTCATCGCTTTTTTGCGCCAGGCGGGGTTTGAGTTCCTGGACGCGTATGACGCGTATACCTTCCTGCCCGCCGGCAAGCGGTCGGAGCGTATCTTCTACGTGGCGCGCAAGCCATGAATACCGCATCGCGTACAAGTGTTTGTGTGTTGTCCGGCGTCCGGGCGCTGTTATTCGATCTGGACGGCACCCTCGTTGCCACCGATGAGATCATTCAACGCGCCATGCTCGACACGCTGGCGCATTGCACGGGCCGTCCCTGGGAGCGCCCGGCGCTGATGCCGCACTGGGGCATGCGCCTGCGCGACCAATTGCGGGCACTCTGCCCGGAGCTCGACCTGGATGCCGCCGTGCCGTATTACCGCGCGCGCTACGCCATCTACCATGAGGCGCTGCTGGCGGAAATTCCCGGCACGCGCGCCATGCTGGACGCCGTGCGCGCCCGCGGCGTGCGCCTGGGCGTCGTCACCAGCAAGAAGCGGCAAAATGCCCGCCAGACGCTGCGCGACGTCGGATTCCTCGCCTTGTTCGACGTGGTCGTCGCCGAAGAGGACACCACGCGCCACAAGCCGGCGCCGGAGCCGTTGTTGTACGCGCTGACCAGCCTGAACCATGCGCCAGACGTCGCGGCATACGTCGGCGACAATCCTGACGATGTTCGCGCCGCGCGCGCCGCCGGCATGCGCGCCGTCGCCGTGTCATGGGGGTTTCGCGGGCGGGAGGAAATCGTCGCCGTGGGCCCTGATCTGATCCTGGACGCGCCGGCAGAGTTACTCCCGCATCTTTCATCACCGTGAGCCGCGCCACCGTTTGATCTCGTGAAGATGCACGATCATCCTGATCGTGGTGACCCCGGGGGATACGCGGCCCCTTCTCGACTTAACATAACATATATTATCAGACGTTAATGCGCTCCGCCGCCGCCGGCTTGCCCTTCTCTCCCCTGTTGCGGTACGATGACGATATGCATCCGACGAAAGCCGCCTATCCCTGCGCCCTGACCATCGCCGGCAGCGATTCCGGCGGCGGCGCGGGCATCCAGGCCGATTTGAAAACTTTTGCCGCCAACGGCGTCTATGGCGCCAGCGTCATCACCGCGCTCACCGCGCAGAATACCACCGGCGTGCGCGCCATTCACACCGCCCCCACGGCGATTATCGCGGCGCAGATGGATGCCGTGCTGGAGGATTTACCCATCGGCGCCATCAAGATCGGCATGCTCTCCTCCGCCGCGGTCATTCGCGTCGTCGCCGACCGCCTGCGCGCGCACGCGCCGCGCCCGCTGGTCCTCGACCCCGTCATGGTGGCGAAAAGCGGCGATCCCCTGCTGCACGCCGACGCGATCGCCGCGCTGACGGAGGAATTGCTGCCGTTGGCGGCGCTGCTCACGCCCAACCTGCCGGAAGCCGCTCGCCTGCTGGGCCTGCCGGCCATCGCTGACGCCGCGGGCGCCGCGCGCGCGCTTCACGCCCTGGGACCGGACGCGGTGCTGCTCAAAGGCGGCCACGCCGCCGGCGAGGAGATCACCGACCTGCTGGCGCTCCCGGACGGCGCGGTTCACGTATTCCGGCACCCCCGTCTCGCGACGCCGAACACGCATGGGACCGGATGTTCGCTATCCTCGGCCATTGCCGCCGGGCTGGCGAAACGACTTCCCCTCCCCCACGCCGTCGAACACGCCATCACCTGGCTGCACGGCGCCATCGCCCACGCCTGGCCGCTGGGCGCCGGTCACGGCCCGGTGCATCACTTCTGGCAGCTCTGGCCGCCGGCGGAGGCTGAATGATGGCGCGGCGCCGCTGGTCACGACGGAAAAAGCGCGCCGTCTTCAGCCTGCTGGCGCTGTGCCTGCTGTGCGCGCTCTACGCGATCTTCATCGAGTCGCGCTGGCTGCAGATCACGCGCATTGAACTCCACCTCGCGAAGCTGCCGGCGCGCCTGGATGGCTTGCGCATCGTCCACCTGACGGATATACACTATCCGCGCGGCCTCGATGCGGCATATTTCCGCCGGGTGGTGCGCGAGACGAATGCGCTGAATCCGGACCTGGTGCTCATCACCGGCGATTTCATCGCCCGCGCGGCGGAGGATGCCGACGGCTGCGCCCACCTGCTGGCCGGCCTGCGCGCGACGGAGGGCGTGTACGGCGTGCTCGGCAATCACGATTACTGGACCAGCGCCGCCTACGTCGCGCGCGCGCTGCGCCGCGAGGGCATCACCGTGCTGCGCAATCAGTCCGTGGCCATCCAGCGCGGAGGAGCGCGCCTGTGGATCGTCGGGCTCAACGATCACTGGAAGCGGGCCGATGATCTGCCGGCCGCCATGCGCGGGGTGCCGGCGGCGACCGAGCCGGTCATCCTCCTCGTACACGAGCCGGATTTCGCCGACATCGCCGCGCGCGAGCCGATTGACCTCCAGCTCTCCGGCCATGCGCATGGCGGGTTGGTGTGGATTCCCGGCCTCGGCGCGCCGATACTGCCGCAGCTCTGTCGGAAATACCCACGCGGCCTGTATCGGGTCAACGCGATGTACCTGTATAGCAACCGCGGCATCGGCGTCATCCCGATCTTGAACCTCCCCTTCCGCTTCAACGCCCGCCCGGAAATCGCCCTCATCACCCTGCGCGCCGGCGCCGGCCCTTCACACCCCGCCCCGCGGGTGAGGCGCCCTTGACATCTTCGCCCACCGCCGCTATATTCTTAGCGCCGTACACGATGGCAGCGTAGCTCAGTGGTAGAGCAAACGGCTCATAATCGTTAGGTCACTGGTTCGAATCCAGTCGCTGCCACCAAATCTCTTGCGTAAACGCCTCTCTCGCCGGAAATCCGCCCGTCACGCACGCCCACTAGCGGCAAAGCCGTACTTGCCGAAAAAAATTATCGCTCACTAAGCAGGGGAACGCCGGCCGGCGGCGAACGATCACTCTATCTGACCCGACACAAGCCCTACGCGCTGTGACTCTCCCACGGATGGCCGAAGGAGGAGTACGCAGATGCGGACAGGCAGCGGTATCGCCCTCCTGCTGGCGCTGGTGCTGGCAGCGTTCCTCGCCGGGTGCGGCGGCGGCGGGGGAGCGCCGTCCGGCGCCCGCACGCAAGCCACGGTCACCATCAACTGGCCGGAACGGACGCGAGCGATCCCCCTCAACGCGGAAAGCCTGCTGGTCAAACTCTCCGACACGGACGGCTTTGACGCGGTGCAGATCGCCGACCGCCCGGTCGACGGCGGCCCATCCACGCTCGTCGTCGAGGTGCCGGTGGGACGGCTCTTCGTCACCGCGGCAGCCTATCCCGCGCAGCAGGCGACCGGCAATGCGCTGGCCGTCGCCTCCTCCGAGGTGACCACCCAGGCGGGCGTCTCGACCCCGTTCGCCCTCACCCTGCAGAGCACGGTGGCGTCGCTCGCCATCGGCGCGGAGTCCGTCACCATTGATGTCGGGGCCTCCCGGCATCTGACCGCCACCCCGCTGGATGCGGCGGGCGTGGCGGTGCTGTGCGCGCCGGAGAACCTGACGTGGACCTCCTCCGATCCCGCCGTGCTGGCGGTGGACCCATATGGCAACATCCGCGGCATGGCCGCCGGCACGGCCACCGTCACCGTGCGGGAGAGCGATTCCGGCCTCACCGCCACGCTGCCCCTCACCGTGCGGGTCGGGCCGAACGGCCTGCCGAGCGAGGCCGTGCTGCAGGAGGAAGTTGTGGTCCTTCCCACCGACGGCTCGGTCACCGTGCAACAGACGGCGGGGAACACGCTCGTGCTGGGCGGGGCCTCGCCAACATTGCAGCCCGGCGATATCATCGTGCATGATCAACCGTCCTACCTGCTGGCGAAGGTCGTCTCCGCCACGCGGACCCGCTCTGGGGACATGATGGTGGAGACCGCGCCCGCGGCGATCGAAGAGGCTTTCCGGGAACTGGATATTGATCTCAGCAAAACAGCGTTGCTCACCGATGCTGGCGAGATCATCCCGCTCGACTCGGATATCATGGTGACCTCCGGCGCACCGGCATCGCGCTGGGGGGCCGATATCTCCACGCAGTTGTTGGGCACGAACATCGCCTTTTCACACCGGTTATCTCCGCTGATGACTGCCCAGGGCAATGTCTTCGTGGGCCTCCACGTCCGCTTTGCCTTACGCGTCCACCTTGGTATCGTCGAGTACCTGAAAGCGGAACTCACCCCGGAAGTGGCGGCCACGGCCACGCTGCGCTCTTCGCCCGGCACGCTCTCCATCAACTGGAGCAATACCGGTGCAGAAATCAAGAAAGTTATCCCCGTCTGGGGGCCGATCTTCGTCATGCCGCGCCTCACCCTGGGCAGTAAATTCACCGTCAGCGGTGAAGCTTTTCGTGAGCAAGCCTTCTCCGGGCGATACGGGATGTCTGTCGGCGTGGAATACACCGCGGCCGGCGGTTTGCGCGGCTATGCGGACCGCAACGGGACCTTCACGTCAGATTTCCGCCCCGGCACGCAAGCGGTCAGTGTCAGCGCCACCTATTTCCCTATCACGCTGAACGGCTCGTTGCTCATCCAGGGGATCGCCGGGCCAACAGTCGGTGTGGGACCCTACGTGCGTGGCGTGGCAACGGTCCAGTCTTCAACAAGCTATGCGTTTGATTTGCGTTATGGTTTGCAGGCATCGGCAGGCCTGACTGCCGGGCTGGGCGGCATTTTCCAGTCGTTGAGCCATTTGAGCGTGAGCTGGTCCTGGACGCTCGCTGATGTCAGCAGCAGCTTCCCCGGCTACCCAAAGACGCTGACCATATACGGTGATGACCCCGCTGGAAGCGGTGGAGGGACCGGCGCGCCGGGCGGCATTGACGTGACGATCGGTGATGGGCCTGGCGGCGGGGGAGGCGTCACGCCCGGCGGGATTGATATGACCATCAACTGACAGAACGATGAAACATCTGCTGCTGCCGGCGGTCGCCGGCCTGCTGGCCCTGCTGCTGGCGGGGTGCGGGGAGCGCTCGTCCTCCGTGATCGCGGATGCGGGGGAACGCGGCGCGCTCACCTTCACGGTGACGTGGCCGGAGGCGGACGCCGATTCCCGCGCCATCCCAGCCGCCACGCGGCGCATCGTGGTGACGGCCAAGCGGCAGTTGGCCGTGCTGAAGGAGATCATCATCGCGCGCGCGGCCGGGCAGGCCACCGCCACCGGCACGATGACCGGCCTCTCCCCCGGCCCGGTGACGCTCTATGCGCACGCCTACGACATCAATAACGCCCTGCTCGCCTCCGGCGCGAGCAGCGCCAGCGTGATCTCCGGGCGCAACACCCCGGCGACGCTCACCCTGGGCGCCTCCGGCGGCGGGGGCGGCGGCACCTTCGGCACCAGGATCAACCCCACGGACGGCGCGGCCATGGTGTGGGTGCCGGGCGGCACCTTCACCATGGGCAGCATTGACGGCGTGGGGGAGAGCGATGAACGTCCCGCCCACCCGGTAACGGTCACCGGGTACTGGATCTACCAGTACCCGGTGACCGTGGCGCAATACCGGGCCTTCTGCATGGCGACGGGGCGCACGCTACCTAACTTCCCCTCGGCGTATGGTTACAGTTGGGCGGATAAAACCGGCTGGAACGACCCGGCCATGCAGCAGCATCCCATCGTGAACATCACCTGGCATGATGCGAAAGCCTACGCGGATTGGGCGGGGGTGAGCCTGCCTACCGAGGCGCAGTGGGAATACGCGGCGCGCGGCCCGGAAGGACGCAACTACCCCTGGGGCGGTTTCGCCACGGCCATTGACCCGTATAACGGCTGGGACCAGACCAAGTGCGCTAACTGGTATAACTCGGGCAGTCAGGGCATCAGCACCTGGCCGACCGGCAGCTTTCCGGCGGGGGCGAGCTGGTGCGGGGCACACGACCTGGCGGGGAATGTGTGGGAGTGGTGCGCGGACTGGTGGGGATCTTATTCCGCCACGCCGGTGACGAACCCAACCGGCCCGGCGACGGGCACCTACCGCGTGCTGCGGGGCGGCTCGTGGAACTACGACTACTACTACGACGGGGGCAACTGCCGCGGCGCGTACCGCTACGGCAGCAACCCCGACAACTGGGGCGACGGCATCGGGTTCCGTTGTCTCTCTCTCTCGCCAGGACCGTAAATTTCCCCGTATCCCATAGCGCCTTTTCCCCTTATGAGGCGCTGGGAGCGCCGCACTGGCCAGGGATGGCCCGGTCGCTCGTCTCGTACTCGTGCCCATCGGAGCGCGTATCGTAACAGTTCAGTTTGATGGCAAACCTAACCCCCCACCCCCCTTCCCTGAGAGGGAAGGGGGAGTGATGGGTGTGCAGAGCCGGTGCTCCCCTCCCCGCTCAGGGGAGGGGCGGGGGGAGAGGTGGGCGGACAGACGGCACATCATGCGGACAAGACTGAACTGTTGCGTCCGCACGTAGCTGATTTCGAGTACGAAGGATACGCGACCCCTCCCCCAAAGGGAGACGGGGAGGGGGATCACCAGACGTGTTCCTGTGGGGGCGGCCAGGATGGCCGCGCTCCCGACGCACTCCCAGGGAAACAGTTGACGCATTTCTACCCCGTGCCCGATGGCGGTGGTGTCGGACACGGGTGCCCATGTTGGTCACACGCGCCGCGGAGGGCGCGGACTACAGAGCAAGGTGTGAGGTGACGTACCGCTACAACTTCATGGCCGGGCGTTTTTTCGCGCGGGAAAGGCCGGGCCGTAGACGGGTTGATGATAGTTTTCCCGGTTCCGCGCACTGGTGTCCCGGTAGGTGCCCGGCTCCGGCGCGGGGTTGGCGATGGTGACGATGCCGGCGGGGTTCTGATCCAGCCGGCGCGGCATGGGGAACGTCGCCGTGAACCAGTGGGGGTTGAGCGGCTCCCCGTCCGGCGCTTCGCCGATGGCATAGACCCAGCCGTTCTGCGAGCCGATGACGATCATGCCGTCGGCCACGCAGGGGGTGGCGTCAATGTCAAAGCCCTCGTCGAAGACCCACAGCGGATCGCCGCTGTCCTCGTCCAGGCACCAAAGACGCCCGTCGCGCACGCCCACCACCACGCAGCCGTCCGTCACCGCCGCCGAGCCCCAGATGCGGTTGCCCAGCTTGCGCTTCCAGACCAGGCCGCCGTCGGCCATCCGCAGCGCGTAGAAGATGCCGTTGTTGCAGCCGATGTAGAGGCGGCCTTTCTCCGGGTTCAGCGCGGCGGTCGCCCAAAAACCCCGGCGGAAGGGCACGTGCCAGCGCGCGGCGCCCGTCTCTGCGTCCACGCACCAAAAATGCCCCTGCTCGCCGACGTCGCCGGTCGCGCTGCCGACGTAGATGGCGCCGTCATGGTAGACGGGCGTCGAATCCGTATCGCCCAGCGTGCGGAAACGCCAGATGGTGGCCCCGGTTTCCGCGTCGAGGCAGTAGAGGATGCCCTGGCCGCTGCCGGCGTAGACGCGGCCATTCACCACGCAGGGCGAGGATTCTACGCTGCCGGCCGTGGTCGCCGATTGCCAGAGGATCCGGCCGGTGTCCGGGTCGAAGCAGTAGACGTGCTGGTCCTCGCCGCCGATGTAGCCGCGTCCATCCACGATCACCGGATTGCTGTCCATGTCGTTGCCGGTGCGCGTCTCCCAGAGCATCTCGCCGTTCAGCGAATAGCAATGGATTTTATTGTCGCGCCCCCCATGATAGATGCGGTCGCCGAAGACGGAGATGCTGCCCTTCACGCAGTGGTGCGTGGGGTAGTACCACTGCACCTGGCCGCTGACGGCGTCCAGGCAATAGACGTAGGAGTCGCTGGAGCCGAAATACAGGCGCTCCCCCACCCGCGTCGGCTGTCCGGTCCAGCCCAGCCCGCGCCAGGGGGAGCTGGCGGAGAGTTTCGCGGAGCCGCGCTGCTCATACGCGCCCTCGTACTTCGTGCGCGTGCAGAAACGCCAGAGGAGTTTGGGGCGTCGCGGCACGGCGCCGACGGCGGAAAGGCTGCGCGCGGGATTGCCGCGAAACATGGCGAGCTCCGTCACCGGCGGCGGGGGCG
>JAKPKV010000188.1 GCA_029553475.1 Armatimonadota bacterium | reverse complement strand
TGATTCGCTGACTGCTGACTCGCTGATCTCTATTTTCGATGCCGGGGGTGGCCGATCGTGGATCAGAGCATCCGCAGCGCCGGGTTGGGGAGCGCCAACATCGAGGAGGGGTTTGGGCGCGGCTTCGAGCGCGATGACGCGCGTTTCCTGAAATTCGCGCCGGGTTCGGCGCGTGAAACGCAGGAGTGTACGGGCGCGGGCGCGCGTTGCTGCCCGCAGGTATCTACGAGCCGCACGTGGCACTGTGCGATGAGATCATCGCCCTGCTCGTCACCGAAATCAACCGGCAACTGCGCTACGCCCCCTGATTCGCCATTCGCTATTTGCCATTCGTTATTCTTATGAGCGCAATTTATATCACCGAACAAGGCGCACAGTTAGGACTGGATCACCGCCGGCTGGAACTCCGCAAGGACGCCGCCGTGCTGGCGGAATTTCCCCTGGGGCACGTGGACCGCGTCGTCATCCTGGGGAACGTGGGGATCAGCACGCCGGCCCTCAAACGGCTGATGCAAGAGGGCGTGGATGTGGTCTTCCTCAGCCTGGATGGGCAGTATTATGGCCGCATCACCGGCGAAGCCTCCCCGCACGTCGCCCTGCGGCGCGCCCAATACCGCTGGCAGGGCGACGACGCCTTCACCCTCGCCCTGGCGCAACGCCTCGTCGCGGGCAAAATCCGCAATCAGCGCGTGTTGCTGCAACGACAGCAGCGCGGCGGGCACACCGAACTGCTCGCGGCGTTGAGCGACCTGGAGGATTACGAGGCGCGCGCCGGTCGGACGCAGACGCACAACGCGCTCCTCGGCGTGGAAGGCAGCGCCACCGCGCGCTACTTCAGCGGCTACCGGCTGCTCTTCGACCCCGTCTGGAAATTCCACGAGCGCAACCGTCAGCCGCCGCGCGATCCCATCAACGTGCTGCTCTCCTTCGGCTACACCCTGCTCACCCGCGCCGCCGAGAGCGCCATCCGCGCGGTCGGATTGGATCCCTACGTCGGGTTCCTGCACAAAGACGTCTACAATCGCCCCTCGCTGGCGCTGGACCTGGCAGAGGAATTCCGTCCCGTGATTGAAGGGCTGGCGCTGCACGTCTGCCATCATCACCTCATCCATCCAGAGGATTTTCGACCGGGGGATGAGGCGGCGGGCGAACGTGCGTTGGTGATGGA
>JAKPKV010000141.1 GCA_029553475.1 Armatimonadota bacterium | reverse complement strand
GTATTCGCAGAGGATGATGGGGCGCGTCTCTTTCACGTCCGCCAGCACCTCGTGCAGCCAGGGGATGCGGCCGTACATCGGCACGAGGATATCCGAGACCGCCGGGCCGGGGTAGCCGCTCTCATACTGCACCGGGCGGGTGGGGTCATACAGGCGCAGCCAGGCCGCCATCGCCGCGTGGTGTGGGCCGTAGTAGGATTCGTTGCCCAGCGACCAAAAGCAGACGCTGGGGTGATTTTTATCGCGCAGCGCCATGCGCACCGCGCGCTGCAGGTAGGCCAGCGCCCAGGCGGGGTCTTTGCTCAACTGCGCCTCCACGCCGTGGGTCTCCAGGTTCGCTTCATCCACCACGTAGATGCCGTATTCGTCACACAGATCATAAAAGCGCGGGTGATCGGGATAGTGGCTGGTGCGCACGGCGTTGAAATTCAGCCGTTTCATCTGGATGATCTCCCGGCGCATATCTTCGTCGGTGAGCGCGCGGCCGCGTTCCGGATGGTGCTCGTGGCGGTCCACGCCGCGCACCACCAACCGGCGGCCGTTGATGCGCACCATGCGGTCTGTGATCTCGAGCTGGCGGAAGCCCACGCGGCTGCTCTCAAAGTCGAGGGCGTTGCCGTCGGCATCGAGGAGGGCCAGCACCAGCGTATACAGGTACGGCGTCTCCGCCGACCACTGCCGCGGCGCCGCCACGCGCTGCTCCAGCTTCGCGCAGCCGCGCTCGTCGGCGAGGCCGCCATACATCGGCGAGTGCGCCTTGACCGGGGTGAGAATCGGCTCCGCGAAGACCGGCTCCCCATCCGCGTCGTAGAGCATGACCGACACGCGGTATTGCTCAAGGTCCGGCACCTCGGACAGGTAGGCGGCCACATACAGCGTGGCGTCGCGGTAGTCGGCATCGAATGTCGTGCGCACGGTGAAGTCGCGCAGGTGCGCGGCCGGCTTGCTGTAGAGGAAGACATCGCGCTGGATGCCGCTCATCTGCCAGTAGTCCTGGTCTTCCAGGTAGGTGCCGTCGCAGTAGCGCATCACCTGCACGGCCACCGTGTTCTCGCCGGGGCGCAGGTAGGGGGTGATGTTGAACTCGGCGGGCAGACGGCTGTCCTGGCTGTAGCCCACTTCGCTGCCGTTCACCCACACGTAGCAGGCGGAATCCACCGATTCCAGCACGAGGAAGGTCTCGCGCCCGGCCCAGCGTTCCGGCAGCGTGAAGGCCCGGCGATAGCAGCCGGTGGGGTTGTGCGCCGGCACGAAGGGCGGGTTCGGCGGGAAGGGGTAGTGCCAGTTGGTGTAAATCGGCCGGTCGGGGTAATCGAAAAGCTGCCAGTTGCTCGGCACCGGCAGATCATCCCACCCGGCGACGTCGAAGTCATCCTCGGCGAAGCCGGCGGGCACCCGCAGCGGGGAATCCACCAGGTGGAATTTCCACACGCCGTTCAGCGAGAGCACGTAGGGCGACGCCCGGCGGTCCGCCCTCCGCGCCGTCTCCGCGTCGGGATACGCCCCCAGCGGCACGTGCGTCAACTCGCGGTTGCGCTCCAACACCTGCACGTTCTCCCAGTCATGCCGACCGCTCATCTGCTTCCCCCTCTGGCGCATTGTTCCGCAGCGCCCGCTGATTGTAGGGGAAGCGGCTGGCGTTGGCAAGACCTTGCGTACTCGTGCTCGTGCTCGTACTCGAAACGGTTGTACTGCAGCCGAACGCTGTGGTACCGCGCGTCGGGCAGTCCGGCGCCTGGCGACCCGACACGCTGTGAAGAAGCGAAGCCCGTATTCGAGGACGACTACGATGACGATGACGAGTATGGGCGAGGCCGGCCGCTCCGTAGCCGAAGTGCGGGAAAATCGCGTATAATACGCTAGCGCGCCCGGTGATTCCCGGGCGCGGCGGCGGGTTCATGTTAAGTGTCGGCATCCCGAAACTGGAAGGCACGCTGGAAGAACGGTTCGCGGCCGTCTGCCGGCGGGTGGAGCGTTACGCGCACGGTCTCTCGCCTGACGTGCTGGAGCGCGCCTTCGCCTTCGCCCTGCGGGCGCACGACGGTCAGCAGCGCAAGTCGCGCGAGTCCTACATGGTCCACCCCGTCGAGGTGGCCTACATCCTCGCCGAGCTCGAAATGGACGAAACGTCCATCATCGCCGGCCTGCTGCACGATGTGCTCGAAGACGGGATGATCCTCCATCCCGGCGAGGCGGGGCCCAGCCCGGTCACCCCGGAGGACGTCACCGAGGCGTTCGGCGCGGACGTCACCGCGTTGGTGCAGGGCGTCACGAAACTGCGCGGGCTGCACTCGCACACCCGGGAAGCGCGCCAGGCGGAGAATCTCCGCCGCATGCTCATCGCCACCGCGAAGGATATCCGCGTCATCCTCATCAAGCTGGCCGACCGCCTGCACAATATCCGCACCATCCGCCACCTCAGCGAACCCGACCAGCAGCGCATCGCCGACGAAACGCTGCGCATCTTCGCGCCCATCGCCCACCGGCTGGGGATCTGGAAGATCAAGTGGGAGCTGGAAGACCTGTCGCTGCGCGTGCTGGACCCCGAGGCGTACCGCGAGATCCAGCAGAAGGTGAATCGCACGCGCAGCGAGCGCGAAGAGGTGGTGAGCAGCGCCATTCAGCAACTGCGCGACGCGCTGGCGGAGCTCGGGATCGAGGCGGAGGTGGTGGGCCGCCCAAAGCATTTTTACTCCATCTACACCAAGATGCGCGCGCAGGGGGTGGATTTTCGCCAGATTCTCGACCTGGAGGCCATCCGCGTGCTGGTGGAGACCGTGCCCGCCTGTTATGCCGCGCTGGGCATGGTGAACAACCTGTGGGTGCCGATGCCGGGGATGTTCACCGACTATATCGCCCGCCCGAAGTCGAACCACTACCAGTCGCTGCACTTGAAGGTGATCGGCCCCGGCGGGCAGCCGCTGGAAGTGCAGATTCGCACCTGGGAGATGCACCGCACCGCCGAGGTGGGCATCGCCGCGCACTGGCACTACAAGGAAGGCGGCACCCAGGACGTGGCCTTCGACGATAAAATCGCCTGGCTGCGCGGTTTTCTGGAGTCCTACGTGGAGGGGCGCGACGAAGGGGACTGGCTGGAGGTGGCGAAGCGCGACCTCTTCAAGGATCAGGTGTTCGTCTTCACCCCCGCCGGCGACATCATTGACCTGCCCAGCGGCTCCACCCCCATTGACTTCGCCTACCGCATCCACACCGACCTGGGCTCGAAATGCTCGGGCGCGCGGGTGAACGGCCGGCTGGTGCCGCTCTCCTACCGCTTCAGCAACGGCGATGTGGTGGAGATTATCGTGCGCGCCAACCAGAAACCGAGCCTGGACTGGCTGAACCTGGTGGCCTCCGCCCAGGCGCGCAGCAAGATCAAGGCGTATTTCCGCAAGGCGAACCGTGAGGATAACGTGACGCGCGGGCGGCTGGCGCTGGAAGAGGAGTGCAAGCGCCTGGGCGAGGCGCCCGCCGAATGCCTGAAGCTGGAGAAGCTGCAGGCGCTGGCGCAGAAGATGAACCTGGTGTCGGTGGAGGACCTGTACGCGCAGATCGGCTATGGCGACCTCACCGCCGAAGGGGTGCTGCACCGCATCCGCGAGGACCTGCCCCGGCGCAAGCTGGACGAGCTGCGCACCAGCGACCTGATGCTGGAGCAGGGCGAGCTGGCCATCGAGATCTCCGCCGACGGCGTGGACGGCGTGCTCTACCGCCTCTCCAAATGCTGTCAGCCCATCCCCGGCGACGCGCTCATCGGCTACGTCACCCGCGGCAAGGGGATTGCCATCCACCGCCTGGACTGCCCGAACCTGCGCAAGGTGAAGAGCTCGGAGGAGGAATCCCAGCGCCTGCTCGCGCTGGACTGGCAGGACACCGGTCGCGGCCTTTACCAGGCCGACATCGAGATCATCGCCATTGATCGCATGGGCCTGCTTGCCGACCTCGGCGCCATCTTCTCGGAAGCGAAGACGAACATCCGCCAGGCGAAGATGAGCTCCGACCCGCGCAAGCACACCGCCACCATCATCCTGCAGATTGACACCACCGGCGTCACCCATCTCCAGGAAGTCATCAACCGCATCAACGCCATCAGCGACATCCTCAGCGTCCACCGGCGGCGGGCGGGGGCGTAGGCGCATCGTCAGGTGATTGGATGCTTCCACTGGGACTGACTCCGCATGGCCAGGTCTGCACACGTTCCCGAAAGAATCGCACACGCCACATAATCGGTTCCGTTCCGCCAGGCGGAGTCTGTCCCTTCCACTCCGCTCTTGAGGGACAGACTCCGCCTGGCGACGCGGGGCGGCTGACGGGGCGTCTGCGGGGCTGGTGGAGGCGCGCGCAGACCCGGCCATGCGGAGTCAGTCCCGGCGGGAGCGGCGCTCTCTGGCGTATCCGTGGCGGCGCGTGCGCTTTCTTGACAGCCGTCCTCGCCCTCGTGTATAACATATCGTAACTGCGACAATGGGGATGCCGGCGGTTGCACGCATGCCGACATCCCCATTTTTGTGTTCTCAGACCGGTCGTTGACCGAGATTACCCGTCAAAGGAGCATGGCAGTGGGCAGTATCGTGATCATCGGCACCCAGTGGGGCGACGAGGGCAAGGGGCGCGTGGTGGACGTGTATGCCGCCAACGCCTCCACCGTCGTGCGGTATCAGGGTGGGGACAACGCGGGCCACACCGTGAAGATCGGCGAGCAGCACTACGCGCTGCATCTCATCCCGTCCGGCATCGTGCGCCAGAAACCGAGCATCCTCGGTAACGGGATGGTGATCAACCCCAAGTCGCTGCTGAAGGAGATCACGGACCTGGAGGCCACCGGCCTCGAGGTGCGCCCGTATCTCTTCATTGCGGAAGAAGCGCACATGATCATGCCCTATCATCTCGCGCTGGATGGCCTCTCCGAGCGCGCGATGGGGGACGGGAAGATCGGCACCACGCTGAAGGGCATCGGCCCCGCGTATACCGATAAATTCAGCCGCACGCACGGCCTGCGCATCGGCGACCTGCGGAACGCGGCCTATTTTCGCGCGCGGCTGGAGGCGATCGTCGCCGACAAGAACGCGATCATCACGAAACTCTACGGCTCTACCGACACCTTCGACGCCGGGGCGATTTTCGACGAATACCTGGGGTACTACGCGGAGATCGGCGGGATGATCCGGGACACCGCCGGGATGATCGCGGCGGCGCTGCGGCGCGGCGAGGACGTGGTCTTCGAAGGCGCCAACGCGACGATGCTCGACATTGACCACGGCACCTACCCGTTCGTCACCTGCTCCACCCCCACGGCGGGCGGGGCGGCGGTGGGCGCCGGCGTCGGGCCGACGGCCATTGATCACGTCATCGGGGTGGTCAAAGCCTATACCAGTCGCGTGGGCGCCGGGCCGTTCCCGACGGAGCTGCCTGACGCCACCGGCGACCGCATCCGCGAGCTCGGCCACGAATACGGCACCACCACCGGCCGCCCGCGCCGCTGCGGCTGGCTGGACCTGTGCGTGCTGCGCAAGGCCGCCCGCGTGAATGGGCTGGACTACCTGGCGGTGACCCACCTGGATATCCTCGATGAATTCGCGGACATCCCGGTCTGCGTGGGCTACGAGATTGACGGCGCGCGCGTGGACGTCTTCCCCGCCAACGTGTGGGAAGTGGAGAAGGCGACGCCGATTTACGAGGTGCTGCCCGGCTGGCGGCAGCCCATCGCCGATTGCCGCGACTTCGACGCGCTGCCCGTGAACGCGCGGCGATATCTGCACCGCGTGAGCGAGCTGGTGGGCGTGCCCGTGTGCATGATCACCGTCGGCAGCGAGCGCAGCCAGACCATCGTCATGCGCGAGGCGGTGACGCGGTAAGCGACGGCGATAGAGCCCCACGCCGCGACCGCCCGGCATTGCGCCGGGCGGTCGCGGTATCAGCTATGCGGGCCTGTGCCCGCGCGGTCGGCGAAGGCGTTATTCCTCTTCCGTCAAATTCGTCAGGTATTTTGCCGCCACCGCGCCCAGGCTGTAGGGGGCGTCCGCGCCGCGGCAGACCAGTTCGAGGACTTCCAGGTCGGTATCCCAGAGCACGTCGCCGGGGGCGGCCAGGCAGATGCTGCCGGTCGTGTACGTCGTGTAGACCCGCTGATCGCGATAGTAGAAGTGCGTGTCGCACGCGGCGGTGGGGAAGATGCGCATGCTGGGCGGGATATCGGTGGGCTTGAACCACAGCTTGATCTCCCGCTCCGCGTCGGCGGGGTTCGCGGACGCGTGGATGAGGTTGTCCAGCCGGGTACCGATGACCTCCCCCCCCTCATCGGTGATGGGCACCACCGTGCCGAGGGCGCGGATGGAGCCGGGGCGCGCGTCGCGCGCCTGATGCGGATTCGTCGGGCCCACCACGTCGCGCATGCCGGCGATGGCGTTGCGGCCCTGATACACGATGGCGATGACGCGCTGCTTATGGGGCTCGTCGGGGTAATGCAGCTTCCCCTGGAGATACTCCAGCAGCGACTCGAAGAAGACCTTCGCGCGGTGCTCGGCGTAGTGCTCCTCGGCGAGCAGGCGGGTGACGTGCACCACCTTCGCGCCGGCGAAGCGCAGGCCGGTATGGAACTCCGACAGCTGCGAGAGAATGTAGCCCGTGAGGGAATTCTTCAGCGCATCCGGTTTGATGAGGACGAGGGTCTGCTCCAGCTCTTCACGTACCATAATGACTCCCAGTGCTCGTGTGTCGCGTGCGTCAGCAGTGATGATACCGGCACGCACACGGGGAGTGGATGATCTCCACTCCCCGTCTCCGGTGTGTGCGCCGGGTTATTTGTCGTCCAGCGCGACGACGCCGGGCAGCGGTTTGCCCTCCATGAACTCGATGGAGGCGCCGCCGCCGGTGGAGATGAAGCCCATCTGCTCGGCGTAGCCCATCTGGTTCACGGCGGCCACCACGTCGCCGCCGCCGATGATGGTGAAGGCGTCCGCGCGGGCGAGCGCGTCGGCGATGCCCAGCGTGCCCCCCGCGAAGGCCGGGATTTCGAAAAGGCCGAGCGGGCCGTTCCAGAAGATGAGCTTCGCGTCCTTGAGGTAGGAGGTGAAGAGCGCCACCGTCTTCGGCCCGATATCCAGCCCCATGTAGTCCGGCGGGATGTCCGCGGGCGTCACCACGCGGGTCTCCGCGCCGTCCGCGGGTTCCTTCGCAATGACCACGTCCACCGGGAGCACCAGCTTCGTCGCGCTGCGCTCGGCGCTGGCGAGGATATTCTTCACGTCCTCCAAACGCTCTGGGTCGAGGAGCGATCTCCCCACGTCGTACCCCATCGCGGCGTAGAAGGTGAAGATCATGCCGCCGCCCACGAGCAGGGCATCCACCTTGCCCACGAGGTTGGCGATGAGCTTCAGCTTATCCTTCACCTTGGCGCCGCCGAGGATGGCGACGAACGGGCGCGCGGGATCGTCCAGCGCGCCGCCCATCGTCTCGATCTCCTTCGCCAGCAGCAACCCGGCCACCGCCGGGCGCAGGAAGCGCGCCACGCTGGCGGTGGAGGCGTGATCGCGATGGGCGGTGCCGAAGGCGTCATTGACGTAGACATCGGCCAGCGCCGCGAGCTGTTGGGCGAAGGGCAGGCGCACGGCGTCGTCCTTCGCCTCCTCTTCGGCGTGGAAGCGCACGTTCTCCAGCATGAGCACGTCGCCGGGCTGCATGGCGGCGATGGCGGCCTCCACCGCGGGGCCGACGCAGTCGTCCACCTTCGCCACCGGCCGGCCGAGCAGCTCGCGCAACCGCGCGGCGACGACGTCCATGCGCAGGCCCTCGACCACCTGGCCGTCCGGGCGGCCCAGGTGAGAGACGAGGATGACCTTCGCCCCCTGGCCGGTGAGCGCCTGAATCGTCGGCAGCGCGGCGCGAATGCGGGTGTCGTCGGTGATGACGGCGTCGTCGCGGGTGGCGGGCAGCTTGGGCTTGATCGCCACGTTGAAGTCCACGCGGACAAGTACGCGCTTGCCCCGCAGGTCCTGAAGATCGGCAATGGTCTGTTTCGCCATGTGAGTCCTCCGTGGTCCAAGACGCGGATGAGCGGGCACGGGGCCCGCTCATCCGTCAGGAAGGTACCGATGGGGCGGGAACGGTGACGCGCCGCCGGTCGGCGATTTACATCTTGCCGGCCACCAGCGCGGTCAGCTCGGCGAGGCGGCAGCTGTAGCCCCACTCATTGTCGTACCAGGACAGCACCTTGAAGAGGTTGTCGCCGATCTTCATGGTGCTCAGGCCGTCCACGATGGAGGAGCGGCTGTCGCCCTTGAAGTCAATGCTCACCAGCTCCTCCATGGTGAAGCCGAGGATGCCCTGCAGCGGGCCGTCCGCGGCGGCCCGCAGCGCGGCGTTCACCTCTTCCACCGAGGCGCCCCGCGCCAGCGTGACGGTGAGGTCCACCACCGAGACGGTCGGGGTGGGGACGCGCATCGCGTAGCCGTGGAACTTGCCTTTGAGCTGCGGGAGCACCAGCGCGACGGCTTTGGCGGCGCCGGTGGTGGTCGGGATCATGGAGAGGGCGGCGGCGCGGGCGCGGCGCAGGTCCTTGTGCGGCATGTCCAGGATGCGCTGGTCATTGGTGTAGGCGTGAATGGTGGTCATCAGGCCGGCGGTGATGCCGAAGGCCTGATCGAGCACCTTCGCCACCGGCGCCAGGCAGTTGGTGGTGCAGGACGCGTTGGAGATGATGTGGTGCGCGGCGGGATCGTACGTCTCCTCGTTCACGCCGATGACGAAGGTGGCGTCCTCCCCCTTGGCCGGGGCGCTGATGAGCACTTTCTTCGCGCCGGCGTCGAGGTGGGCCTTCGCCTTGGCGGCGTCGGTGAAGAGCCCGGTGGATTCGAGGACGATATCCACGCCGAGCTGGCCCCACGGGAGCTGCGCCGGATCTTTGATGGCGCAGATGCCGATCTCCGTGCCGTTGATGACGATGGAACTGTCTTTCGCCTCCACCGTGCCGTCGAAGATGCCGTAGTTGCTGTCATACTTGAACAGGTGCGCGAGCGTCTTGGCGTCGGTGAGGTCGTTGATGCCGACGATCTCCACCGCGTCCGCGAACTGTTCAATGAGGCGTTTGGCCACCTGGCGGCCGATGCGACCGAACCCGTTAATGCCGACTTTCACTGCCATGGGATTCTCTCCTCCTCACAAAATAGACGCGCGACCGCCGCCAGCGACGGGTGGGGAAAGACGAAGGCCGCGACGACACACGTGGCTCGCGTCCGCGGAGCAGGCTCCGGGCGGAAACCGCCATAATATAGTCGGTAGCGCGCCATGGTGTCAAGCCGCTGGTTTCGCCGGCGGAGCCGGCCATTGCGGAAAAAAGTGCGCGCCACGCCCCCGCGCGTGAAAATTCCGCGCGGGTATCTGTTGACAAGGTCCGAAGGTCTTGCTACAATTCTCCGCTGTCTGCCATGCGCGGCTCGCACGCCGTGCGTCTTGGCGCGCGTCAGCGGCG
Organism: Armatimonadota bacterium; assembly: GCA_029553475.1. Classification (GTDB taxonomy): domain Bacteria; phylum Armatimonadota; class Hebobacteria; order CAIYQO01; family CAIYQO01; genus JAKIYB01. The sequence continues at coordinate 36,218 of JAKPKV010000141.1, read as the reverse complement.
CGCCGGGAATGTGTCGCTGAAGGGAGAGGCCCGCGTGCCGACCATCAATCAGTTAGTCCGCAAAGGGCGCAAGGAAAAGCAGGTGAAGGTCAGCCCGACCGTGCGGTGGGCGCTGACGTGGAACTTCAACACGAACCGACGCAAGTTCGTCCACACCGGCGGCCCGTTCAAGCGCGGCGTCTGTACGCGCGTCTGGACCGTCACGCCGAAGAAGCCGAACTCCGCGCTGCGCAAGGTGGCGCGCGTGCGCCTGACGAACCGCATCGAAGTGACGGCGTATATCCCGGGCGAAGGCCATAACCTGCAGGAGCACTCCGTGGTGATGATCCGCGGCGGCCGCGTGAAGGATCTGCCGGGCATCCGCTACCACATCGTCCGCGGCGTGCTGGACACCGCCGGGGTGCAGAACCGCAAGCAGGGTCGCTCCAAGTACGGCGCGAAGCGCCCGAAAGCCGGCGCGGCGAAGAAATAACGCGCGGGGGGCGCCGTCCGCGCCCGCCGACTATCAGTGAACGAGGGAAGCAAAGCGATGCCGAGAAAAGGACCAGCGCCGCGTCGAGACGTGCAGCCGGATGCGGTGTTCCACAGTGAATTGATCTCCCGCTTCATCAACAAGATCATGTTGAACGGGAAGAAGAGCAAGGCCGAGGCCATCTTCTATGGCGCGCTCGAGTTGGTGCACACGCGCACGGGTAAGGATCCGCTGGAGGTCTTCGAGCAGGCCATGCGCAACGTGATGCCGATGGTCGAGGTGCGCCCGCGCCGCGTGGGCGGCGCCACCTATCAGGTGCCGATGGAAGTGCGCCCGGTCCGCAAGCTGGACCTGGGGATTCGCTGGCTCATCGCCAACGCGCGCAAGCGCGGCGGGAAAACGATGCAGGAGCGCCTGGCCGCCGAATTTCTGGATGCCGCCAACAACACCGGCGCGTCCGTGAAGAAGCGGGAAGATACGCACCGCATGGCGGAAGCGAACAAGGCCTTCGCGCACTATCGCTTCTAGGGACGCGCGGGGACGCCGCGGCGTCCGTCGGCAGCCCCGGAGGCGCGGTACGGCGCGGCGGCGCGGGCGCGGCCGCGCGGGTGACCGCCCTCCCATACGGAAGTCCGGATGGATCCCATCCCGACGTACGACGGGGTGGGATTTGTCATGCCCGGATGACCGGGACGGATTGAGACGACCATGGGACGAGAATACGCGTTAACGCAGACCAGAAATATCGGGATCGCCGCGCACATTGACGCCGGCAAGACCACCACCACCGAGCGCATCCTCTTTTACACGGGGCGCCTGCATCGGATGGGGGAGGTGCATGACGGCACCGCCACCATGGACTGGATGCCGCAGGAGCAGGAGCGCGGCATCACCATCACCTCGGCGGCGACGTCCTGCCACTGGCGCGACCACCGCATCAATATCATTGACACCCCCGGCCACGTGGACTTCACCATGGAGGTGGAGCGCTCCATGCGCGTGCTGGACGGCGTCGTCGGCCTCTTCTGCGCCGTGGGCGGCGTGCAGCCGCAGTCGGAGACGGTCTGGCGGCAGGCCAACCGCTACCGCGTGCCCCGCATCGCGTTCGTCAACAAGATGGACCGCACCGGCGCGGATTTCTACCGCGTGCTCGACGCCATGCGCGAGCGGCTGGGCATCCACCCCGTCCCGCTGCAGCTCCCCATCGGCGCGGAAGGCGATTTTCGCGGGCTCATTGACCTGGTGCGCATGCGCGCGCTCATCTACCCCGACGAGCTGGGGACCGTGGTGCGCGACGAGGAGATCCCCGCGGACTATCGCGCGCTGGCGGCGGAGTACCACGAGCGCCTGGTGGAAGCCGCCGCCGACGGCAGCGACGCGCTGACGCACAAGTATCTGGAAGGGGAGACGCTGACGGAGGCGGAGCTGCGCGCCGGCATCCGCGCGCAGACGCTGCGCTTCGCCATCGTGCCCATCCTCTGCGGCGCCTCCTTCAAGAACAAGGGCGTGCAGCCGCTGATGGACGCGGTGGTGGAGTACCTGCCGTCGCCGGTGGATGTCGGCGCCGTCACGGGCAAGCACCCGGTGACCGACGAGGAGATCACCCGCGACCCCAGCGACGACGCGCCGTTTTGCGCCCTGGCGTTCAAAATCATGTCCGACCCCTACGTGGGCCGGCTCACCTACCTCCGGGTGTACTCGGGCACGCTGCCGAAGGGCACCGGCGTCGCGAATGTATCGAAGGGGCGCCACGAGCGGCTGGGGCGCATCCTGCGCATGCACGCCAACCACCGCGAGGAAGTGGACGAAATCCGCACCGGCGACATCGTCGCCGTGGTCGGGCTGCATCACACCACCACCGGCGACACGCTGGCGGTGAGCGGCGCGCCCATCCTGCTCGAGCAGATTCACTTCCCGGAGCCGGTGATCTCGGTGGCCATCGAGCCGAAGACGAAAGCGGACGAAGAGAAGCTGACCGAGGGGTTGGCGCGGCTGGCCGCCGAGGACCCCACCTTCCGCCGCTATACCGACCCGGAGACCGGGCAGACGATCATCTCCGGCATGGGGGAGCTGCACCTGGAGATCATCGTGGACCGGCTGAAGCGCGAGTTCCGCGTCGAGGCGAACATCGGCCGCCCGCAGGTGGCCTACCGCGAGACGATCACCGCGCCGGCGAAGGCGGAAGGGCGCTACGTGCGCCAGACCGGCGGCCGCGGCAAATACGGGCACGTCTGGATCGCGCTGGAGCCGCTGGAGCCGGGGAGCGGCTTCGTCTTCGAAGACGCGGTGGTCGGCGGCGTGGTGCCGAAAGAGTATATTCCGGCGGTCGAGAGCGGCATGCGCGAGGCGATGGATACCGGCGTCCTGGGCGGCTATCCGGTGATTGACCTGAAAGCGAGCCTGTACGACGGCTCCTACCACGACGTGGACTCCGACGAGATGTCCTTCAAGTTCGCCGGCTCCATCGCCTTCAAGGAGGCGATGCGCCGGGCGAAGCCGACGCTGCTGGAGCCGATCATGAAGGTCGAGGTGATCTGCCCCGAGGTGAATATCGGCGATATCCTGGGCGATTTGAGCGCGCGGCGCGCGCACATTGACGGGGTGGAGCCCCAGCCCGGCGGCGTGCAGGCGATCCGCGCCAAAGTGCCGCTGGCGGAGATGTTCGGCTACGCCACCGTGGTGCGCTCGCTCAGCCAGGGGCGCGCGGAGTATACCATGGAGCCGTCGCACTACCAGGAGGTGCCGCGCTCCCTCGCGGACGCCGTCCTCGGGCGGCCGGCGCGGTAGCGAACGTCCGGTTGCTTGGCGGGGAAAAGCGCCGCTTTTTCCGGTGTTTCGGGGAAATTCCGGTAAAATTCCCGGCGAAACCGGTTGACGGCGGCGCGCGAAATCACTATCATTTACGTCTGTGCGCCAGGGGCCGCCCCTTGGCGCCGGCACCGTGAAAACGTGAAGGTGGGATGGCCCACCGTGGAGGCACACCGTCCATGCGTAAAGAGACTCGCAAGGTTCCGGGAGACAAGATTCGCATCCGGCTGAAATCCTACGACCATCGGATTCTGGATGCGTCCGCGCTGAAGATCGTGGAGACGGCTCGCCGCACCGGCGCCCGCGTGGCCGGGCCGGTGCCCCTGCCCACCGAGATCAGCAAGTTTTGCGTCATCCGCTCCCCGCATATTGACAAGGAGTCCATGGAGCACTTTGAGATGCGGACGCACAAGCGGATGATTGACATCCTGGAGCCGAACCAGCGGACGATTGATGCGCTGATGCGCATTGATCTCCCGGGCGGCGTGCATATTGAAATTAAAATCTAGCGCAACCGCCCCGTTGCGCCTGACGACCCGAGGGGTCGGCCCCAAGAGTCCGCTCACGGCTCCGCTGGGGTAGGAAAGGGTGAACACACCATGGCGATGATTCGCAAGATGATTATGGGACGAAAAGTGGGCATGACGCAGATCTTTTCCGACGACGGGAAGGCCATTCCCGTCACCGTGCTGGAAGTAGGTCCCTGTTATGTCGTGCAGCGCCGCACCATGGCGCGCGATGGCTACGAGGCCGTGCAGCTCGGCTACCTGCCGTATGAAGAACGCGATCAGAAGCGCGTGCAGGAGCTGCGCCGCGTGCACGAGCAGCGCCGCAAGACCGGCGAGCGCGGCGCGGTCAAAGAGACCGCCCACCGCCGGCTGACGCTCGCGGAATACGGCCACTGCGCGGCGGCCAACGTGCCGCCGCTGCGCCACCTCAAGGAATTCCGCGTGGCCGCGCCGGACGATTTTCCCGCCGGGATGGAAATCCGCGCCGACATCTTCACGGCCGGCGAGAAGGTGGACGTGTCCGGCACCTCCAAGGGCCGCGGCTTCGCCGGCGTGGTGAAGCGCTACGGCTTCCGCGGCGGGCGCGCCACCCACGGCTCGATGTTCCATCGCAAGCCGGCGTCCGCCGGCGCCACCGATGCCGCCCGCGTCTTCAAGAATGCCCGCCGTCCCGGCCACATGGGCGCCGAGAAGGTCACCGTCAAGGGGCTGACCGTGGTGCGCGCCGACGCCGAGCGGCAGATGCTGGTGCTCAAGGGCGCCGTGCCGGGCCCGGTGGGCGGCCTGGTGGTCGTCACCCTGCCCGCGCAGGCCGTCGTGGAGCGCGGCAAGGGCAAGCTGGTCACCTTCACCGCTCTGGAGAACTTCACATGGTAACGATTCCGCTGTATACCCCCGCGGGCGAGACCGCGGGGTCGCTCGACCTCGCCGACGAGGTGTTCGGCGTGGCGCCGAATCCGGCCCTCGTGCACCAGGCGGTGGTGGCCACGCTGGCCAACCGCCGGCAGGGCACGCACGACACGAAGACCCGCGGCGAGGTGCACCACTCCACGCGCAAGGTGTACCGCCAGAAGGGCACCGGCCGCGCCCGCCAGGGCATGCGCTCCGCCCCGCACTGGAAGGGCGGCGGCATCGCCTTCGGGCCGCACCCGCGCGACTACGACCAGGGGCTGCCGAAGAAGATGCGCCGCAAGGCGCTCCTCTCCGCCCTCTCCGCCCGCGTCGCCGACGCCCACGTGGTGGTGGTGGAGTCCTTCGGGCTGGCCGCGCCGAAGACGCGCGAGGCGGTGAAGCTGCTGGGCGCGCTGGGGCTGGCGGGGGTCCGCCGGTTGCTCGTCGTGCTCGATGACGCCGGCGACGAGGCGATCCTCGCCTTCCGCAACCTGCCGAACGTGCAATTGACCACCGCCCAGATGCTCTGCACGTATGACGTGCTCTGCGCTGAGCGCCTGCTCTTCACCCGCGGCAGCCTCGAGCGTTTCCAGGAACTGAAGCAGCAGCCCGTCGGGCCCCGCCGGCTGCCGATCACCGCCGAAGGGGGTGCCGCATGACGAAGCCCATCCATGAGATTCTGGTTCGCCCGATTCTCACCGAAAAAAGCGTGAGCAGCGCGCAGGGCAAGAAATATACCTTCATCGTCGCCCGCGACGCCACCAAGCCGGAGATCGCGCGCGCCGTGGAAGCGCTCTTCGCCAAGGAGAAGGTGAAGGTGGCCGAGGTGAACACGCTGAACGTGCGCGGCAAGCGCCGCCGCGTGCAGGTGACGCGCGGGCGCCGCGCCAGCGAGGGGACGACCCCCGCGTGGAAGAAGGCGATCGTGACGCTGACGGCGGATTCGCCGAATATCCCGCTGCTGGAAGGCGCCTGATCGGGATGACGTGATGGCGGCCCGCGGCCGAGACGCGCGGGCGAGGAGACCGCAATGCCGTTGAAGAGTTACCGGCCGACCTCACCGGGTCGGCGGTTCATGACCACCGTAGATTATAGCGACCTGACGAAGAAAGAGCCGGAGAAGCGCCTGCTGCGCCCGCTGAAGAAGACGGGCGGCCGCAACAACGCCGGTCGCGTGACCGTGCGCTTCCGCGGCGGCGGCGCCAAGCGCGCCTACCGGGTGATTGATTTCAAGCGCCTGAAGGACGACATCCCGGCGACGGTGCTCGCGCTGGAATACGATCCCAACCGCTCCGCGCGCATCGCGCTCATCGAGTATACCGACGGCGTGCGCAGCTACATCATCGCCCCGCTGGGGCTGAAGGTGGGCGACGTGGTGGAGTCCGGCCCGACCGCCGACATCAAGCCGGGGAACGCGCTGCCGCTCATCGCCATCCCGCTCGGGACGCAGGTGCACGGCGTGGAGCTCTACGAAGGCCGCGGCGCGCAGATGTGCCGCTCGGCCGGCACCTACGCGCAGGTGATGGCGAAGGACGGCAAATACGTGACGCTGCTGCTGCCCTCGGGCGAGATGCGCCGCGTCTTCCACGGCTGCCGCGCCACCGTCGGCCAGGTGGGGAACGTGGATCATGAGAACGCGGTGATCGGCAAAGCCGGCCGCGTCCGCCACCTGGGCCGCAAGGGCCACGTGGTGGGGGTGGCGATGAACCCGGTGGACCATCCGCACGGCGGCGGCGAAGGCCACAGCCCGGTCGGGCGCAAGAAGGGGCCGGCGACCCCGTGGGGCAAGCCGGCATTGGGCAAGAAGACCCGCCACAACAAAGAAACCGACCGGTTCATCGTGAAGCGCCGCGGCGTGAAGTAAGGCACAGCCCCGCGGGGGAGGAGACGAGATGGGACGATCGCTGAAAAAGGGTCCGTTTATTGACGACCATCTGCTGGATAAGGTTGACGCCATGAATCGGCGGGGGGAGAAGCGCATCCTGAAGACCTGGTCGCGCCGCTCCACCATCCTGCCGGAGATGATCGGGCATACCATTGCCGTGCATGACGGGCGCAAGCACGTGCCGGTGTTCGTGACCGAGAATATGGTCGGCCACAAACTCGGCGAGTTCGCCCCGACGCGCACGTTCCGCGGGCACGCGGGCGGCGATAAGTCGTCGAAGGTCCGCTAGGCGGAGAGACGCACTCCCGTCCGGGGAGGAGATAGGACACTGCCATGGGCAAGAATCAACAACGACGAGGGTCGCGCAAGGCCGCCCGCATCGCCCAGCGCCGCGCGGCGGGCGTGGCGCTGGCGGTGGCGCGGAACATCCGCATCGCGCCGCTGAAAGTGCGCCGCGTGGTAGACCTGATCCGCGGCAAGGATTACGTGGAGGCGGTGAATATCCTGCACTTCACCCGCGTACTGGCCGCCGTGCCGGTGCGCAAGGCGCTGGAGTCCGCAGCGGCGAACGCGGCTGACCCGAACCAGCTCGGGCTGGACCCGGAGCGGCTGTACGTGAAGACCGCCGTGGTGGACGAGGGGGGCTCCTTCAAGCGGATGCACCCCACCACCATGGGCCGCGCGCGCGTCATCACGCGGCGTAGCAGCCATATTACCGTTGAAGTGGCCGAACGCCCGCGGGCGACGCGCAAGGGGAGTTAAGGCATGGGACAGAAGGTTCATCCATACGGCATGCGCCTGGGCATCATCCGCGACTGGCAGAGTCGCTGGTACGCGGATAAGGAATACGCGGAATTCGCGTTGGAAGATCATAAGATCCGCCAGTTCCTGCGCGCGAAAATGCCCGGCATCATCTCCGGCGCCGCCGCCGTCCAGCGCGGGCGCGGTGGGCGCGGCGGGCGCGGCGCCCGCGGCATGGACGCCGGCGTCTCGCAGATCGAGATCGAGCGCATGGCGAATCTGGTCAAGGTGACGCTGCACACCGCGCGGCCTGGGCTGATCATCGGGCGCGGCGGACGCGGCATTGACGAGATCCGCGCCGAGCTGGAAAAACTCATCCCGCGCACCGTGCAGCTCAACGTGCTGGAGGTGAAGGCGCCGGAGCTGGACGCCTACCTGGTGGCCGAATCCATCGCCAACCAGATCGAGCGCCGCGTGTCCTTCAAGCGCGCCATCCGGCTGGCCATCGCCCGCACCATGCAGCGCGGCGGCAAAGGGATCAAAGTCATCGTGTCCGGCCGGCTGGGCGGGGCGGAAATCGCCCGCAGCTACAGCGACAAGGACGGCAAGATCCCGCTGCACACTCTGCGCGCGGACATTGACTACGGCATCGCCGAAGCCCGCACCCAGTATGGCAACATCGGGGTGAAGGTGTGGATCTATCGCGGCGAAATCCTGCCCGGCACCGCGCCGCTGCCGCCGCAACGCGAGCGCCCGGCGCTGCCGGCGGCGCGCCCGGCCGCGGGCGGCGCGCCGGCGGACGCCCCGGCGAAGAAGGGGTGGAAGCGCGTGGCGCGCACCGAAGCCGCGCCGGCGGACGCGCGGGCCGACGCCCCGGCGGACGAGGCGGTGGCCGCGGCGCCGCTCACCGACACCGTGGGGGAGACCCCGGTGGTCGAGACCCCCGCGGTCCCGGCCGCGGACTCCGCCACCGAGGGACCGGAGACATCGGCCTGACGCCGAGCAGAGGAGGACCATACGATGTTAATGCCGGCGAAGGTGAAATTCCGGCGCGTGCATCGCGGGCGCATGACGGGGAAAGCGACCCGCGGCAATACGGTCGCGATGGGGGAGTTCGGCCTGCAGGCGCTGGAGCCGTGCTGGATGACGAATCGCCAGATTGAGGCGGCGCGCGTGGCCATCACCCGCTATATGAAACGCCAGGGGAAAGTGTGGATTCGCATCTTCCCGGACAAGAGCATTACCGCGAAGCCGGCGGAGACCCGCATGGGCTCCGGCAAGGGCGCCCCGGAACACTGGGTGGCGGTGATCAAGCCCGGCCGCATCCTGTTTGAGTGCGCCGGCGTGACCGAGAAGATCGCGAAAGAAGCGATGCGCCTGGCGTCGTATAAGCTGCCCATCAAGACGCGCTTCGTCACCCGCGAAGAGACCGAAGGAGGGCAGGAGCTGTGAAACTGCAAGAGCGCGATCGTCTGCACAGGATGACGATTGACGAATTGAAGAAGGAGCTGGCGGAGGCGGAGCGCGCGCTCCTCACGTATCGCTTCGACGCCGGACTCAACCGCCTGACGAATCCCGCCGGGATGCATAACACGCGCAAGCGCATCGCCGTGCTGAAGACGCTCATCCGCGAGAACGAGCTGATGGCGGCGCACGGGTTCCGCTCCATGCGCGAGTACCAGGCGTACCAGGCCGGCGCCAACGCCGCCCGGCGCGCCGCGCGGAAAGCCCGCTGAACAGGGAGAGAGAGATGGAAGAGAATGTTCGCGCACATCGCAAGACCCGCGAGGGCGTGGTGATCAGCGATAAGATGCAGAAAACCGTGGTGGTGAAGGTCGAACGGTTGGTGACCCACCCGCTGTACCGTCGCATCATGAAGCGCTCCTCCACGTTCAAAGCGCACAACGACGAGCGCATCGCCGCCCGCACCGGCGACAAAGTGCGCATCATGGAGACCCGCCCGATCAGCAAGGACAAGTGCTGGCGGGTGATCGAGGTGATCGAGCGCGCGAAATAGCGCCGTCCCGTCGTTCATGGGCAGGAGTGGGGCATGAAAGTATACGAGAGCGGACAGATTCGCAATATCGTCCTCATCGGCCACGGCAGCGCCGGGAAAACCACGCTGGCGGAAGCGCTGATGTATCAGACGGGCGCCGTGGGCCGCATGGGCCGCGTGGATGCCGGCACCACCGTGTCGGACACCGATACCGACGAAGTGCAGCGCCAGATTTCCGTCAGCACGTCGCTCGTGCCGGTGCAGTATCACGGCGTGAAGATCAACGTCCTCGACACGCCGGGCTACGCCGACTTCGTCAGCGAAGTGGTGGGCGCCCTCTTCGTGGCGGACGCCGCGCTGGTGGTGGTGGACGCGGTGAACGGCGTCGAGGTGCAGACGGAGCGCTATTGGCGCCTGGCCGCCGAGCGCGCGCTGCCGCGGCTCATCGTCATCAATAAGCTGGATAAGGAGCACGCCAGCTTCGACCGCACGCTGGACGCGCTGCGCGCCCGCTTCGGCAACGCGGTGGTGGCGCTGGCGCTGCCCATCGGCGAGCAGGCCGGCTTCACCGGCTACGTGGACCTGGTGCGCATGCAGGCGTTCAGGGAGACGGACGACACCGCCGCGCCGCAGGCGGTGGAGATCCCCGTCGAACTGCGGGACCGCGCCGCGGCCCTGCGCGAGCAGCTCGTCGAGGCCGCCGCCGAGGCGAATGACGACCTGACGCTGAAGTATCTGGACGAGGGCGAACTCACCGACGAGGAGATCGTCACCGGCCTGAGCGACGTCATCCGCGCCGGCCGCGCCTTCCCGGTGCTCGTCAGCGCCGCGGGCAAGAATTACGGCACCATCGCGCTGCTCGATCTCCTCACCGCCGCGGCGCCCGCGCCCCCCCAGACCGGGCCGGTGGGCGCGCTGCGCGGGGAGGCGGACATCGAGCTGACGGCGAATCCCGCCGGCCCGCTGGTCGCCTACGCCTTCAAGACCACCGCCGACCCGTTCGCCGGCCGCATCACCTTCCTGCGCGTCTACTCCGGCACGCTGGCCTCCGGCAGCGAGGCGTTCAACGTGACGAAGGACGCGCGGGAGCGCATCGGCAACCTGTTCGTCTTCGTCGGCAAGCAGCAGGAGGCGGTGGAGAGCGCGAGAGCGGGCGATATCGTGCTGGTGGCGAAACTGCACGATACCACCACCGCCGATACGCTGTCCGGCGCCGACCATATCGCCATCGCGCCGCCCGCCTACCCGGTGCCGATGTTGAATTTTTCCATCGCCCCGCTGAACAAGGGCGAGGAGGACAAGCTGGCGCAGGGGATGCACCGCTTCATGGAAGAGGATCCGACGCTCCGCTTCGAGCAGGACGCGGAAACCCACCAGGCGATCGTCGCCGGCATGGGCGAGCTGCACTTGGAAGTGGTGCGCGACCGGCTGAAGCGCAAATTCAACGTGGAGACGGCGCTGGGCAACCCGACGCTCGCCTACCGCGAGACGATCCGCGTCCCCGCCGAGGGCCATGGCCGCCACAAGAAGCAGACGGGCGGCGCCGGGCAGTTCGGCGATGTGAAGATCAGGGTTGAGCCGCTGGAGCGCGGCGCGGGGTTTGAGTTCGTGGACGCGGTGGTCGGCGGCGTCGTGCCCCGGCAGTTCATCCCCTCCACCGAGAAGGGCGTGCGCGACGCGCTGAAGCGCGGCCCGCTCGCCGGCTATCCGCTGGTGGATATGCGGGTGACGCTCTACGACGGGCAGTACCATCCGGTGGACTCGAAAGACGTCGCCTTCCAGTCGGCGGGGCGCCTGGCGATCCAGGATGCCATGCCGAAGGCGCAGCCGGTGCTGTTGGAACCCTACGTGAACGTCGAGATCACCATCCCGGACGAGTATATCGGCGACATCATCGGCGGGCTGTCCAGCAAGCGCGGCCGCGTGCAGGGCTCCGAGCCCGCCGGCCCGGGCACCACCAGCGTGCGCGCCCAGGTGCCGCAGGCGGAGATGTTCCAGTACTCGAACGAGCTCCGCGCGCTGACGCAGGGCCGCGGCAGCTTCACCATGAGCCTGTCGCACTATGAAGAGGTGCCGCCGCACGTCGCCGACGCGGTCATCGCCGAGGCGAAGAAGCGGCGGGAAGAGGAGCAGCGCTGACGCGGCGCGGCTGGAGTGAGGAGAGCAACCCATGATTTCGTTACGGACGCGGTTGAACGTGGCAGATAATTCCGGCGCCCGCGTGGTGGAGTGCATTCGCGTGCTGAAGGGCTCGGTGGGCACCCCGGCGCAGATCGGCGACATCATCGTCGTGGCCGTGAAGCAGGTCACCCCGGGCGGCGGCGTGAAGAAGGGCGAAGTGGCCAAAGCGGTGGTGGTGCGCACGCGCCGCCCGCTGCGCCGGCCCGACGGCTCGTACATCCGCTTCGACGACAACGCCGCGGTGCTCATCAACGAGGCGAAGAACCCGCGCGGCACGCGCATCTTCGGCCCCGTGGCCCGCGAGCTGCGCGACCGGGATTTCATGAAGATCGTCAGCCTGGCGCCGGAGGTGCTGTGAGGCCGTGAGCGGCCCTGGCGGCCCCGGAACGGGCGCCGCGCTGACCGCGGGGCGGGCAATACGGGGAAAACCCTTGACACCGCGGAGGAATTTCCGTACAATTCACCCTCGCGTGTCCCGGATGGCCGGGACAGACTGGTGTAGAGCATGAAGATCGTCAAAGGTGATATTGTCTATCTGCGCTCGGGACGAGACCGGGCGGGGTTGAGCCGGCTGCGTAAGGCGACCGGCCTGGAGAAGCGCGAGCAGGCCGAGCAGTTCCGCACCCAGGTCGAGACCATGCCGATGGCCGAGCAGATCGAGCGCGCCAACACCGTGGCGGGCGTGCGCGGCCGGGTGCTGCGCGTGCTGCCGCGCGAGGGCAAGGTGGTCGTCGAAGGGCTGAACAAGGTGACGAAGCACCAGAAACCGCGCGCCACCGGCGGCGCGGGCATGGTGCAGCAGGGCGGGCGCATCGAGATGGAGGCGCCGATCCCCGTCTCCCGCGTGATGCTCGTCTGCCCGCATTGCGACAAGCCGACCCGCGTGGGCATGCGCGAGGTGGACGCGACGCGCACCACGCTGAGCGGCCCAAAGCAGGTGAAACGGCGCATCCGCGTCTGCAAGCAGTGCGGCGCCGACATCGAGCGGCCCACCGACGTGGCGCAGGCATAACGGACCACCAAGGGCTCACCGCCGGACGGCCCATCGGGGCGCGAACGGGATGGTGAGGTGCAATAAGGAGTCTACCGTGGCTAAAGATGATGCGAAAAAGGGCGGCGCCCCGAAGGGCGGCAAGGCCCCGGCCGGCAAGCCCGGCGCGCCCGGCAAGGGGAAAGCGGCGGCGGGCGGCGCGGTGGCGTTCACCGGCGACGTCGAGAAAGGGCCTGAGCCCCGCCTTCGCGTGCGCTACCGGGACGAGGTGGCGGCGGCGATGCGCGAGCAGTTCGCCTACGGCAACGTGATGCAGATTCCGCGGGTGGTGAAAGTCATCATCAACATGGGGGTCGGCGAGGCGCTGCAGGACAGCAAAACGCTGGACAACGCCGTGCGCGAGATGGCGCTCATCAGCGGGCAGAAGCCGCTGGTGACCCGGGCGAAGAAATCCATCGCGGCGTTCAAGCTGCGCGAAGGCAACCCCATCGGCTGCAAGGTGACGCTGCGGGGCGCGCGGATGTGGGAGTTCATGGACCGGCTGTTCTCCATCGCGCTGCCGCGCATCCGCGACTTCCAGGGCCTGCCGGCCAAATCCTTCGACGGCCGCGGCAACTACACCCTGGGCATCAAGGACCAGACGATCTTCCCGGAGATCAGCATTGACAGTATTGACCGCGTGCGCGGCATGGATATCACCATCGTCACCACCGCGGAGACCGATGAAGAAGCGCGGACGCTGCTGACCCTGCTGGGGCTGCCGCTGCGCAAGAGCTAAGCGGGCGGGCGCCCGTCGAGGAGAAACGGCCGTGGCCAAAAAAGGCAAACTGGAAACGTGGAAATCGAAACCGAAATTCGCCGTGCGCGCCTACAACCGGTGCCACGTCTGCGGGCGACCGCGCGCGTATTTCCGCAAGTTCGGCCTGTGCCGGATTTGCCTGCGCACCTTCGCGCATCGCGGCCTGTTGCCGGGCGTGACGAAGTCGAGTTGGTAGGAGGATCGCGATGCCGTTGACTGACCCCATCGCCGATATGTTGACCCGCATCCGCAACGCGGTTGCCGCCGATCATGACACCGTGGAGATCCCGGCGTCGCGCATCAAGGCGGAGATCGCCCGCGTGTTGAAGGATGAAGGGTATATTCAGAAGTATGAGATCACCGACGCGGGGACGCCCGGCGCGCTGCTGAAACTCACGCTGCGCTACGGGCCGCGCCGCAAGCCGATCATCAGCGGGCTGCGCCGTGCCAGCAAGCCGGGCCGCCGCCTGTACGTCGGCTGGCAGGATATTCCCCGGGTGCAGGGCGGGCTGGGCGTGGCCATTCTCACCACCTCCCGCGGGTTGATCACCGACCGGCAGGCGCGCGCCGACAAAATCGGCGGCGAAGTCCTCGCGCTGGTCTGGTAATGCGTGGCGGGCGCGCGGCGCCCGCGAGTCAGGGAGTGCAAGCATGTCGCGGATTGGACGCAAGCCGATCCCGTTGCCGAACGGGGTGACAGTGGCGATAGCCGAGGGCATCATCACCGTGCAGGGGCCGAAAGGCACGCTGTCACGGGCGATTCCCGCGCCGATTACCGTGCGCCGGGACGCGGAGGTGCTCTACGTGGAGCGGCCGGACGACGTGAAGGCGCACAAGGCGCTGCACGGCCTCACCCGCAGCCTGGTCGCCAACATGGTGGACGGGGTGGCGACGGGGTTCACCCGGCAGATGTCGCTGCACGGCATCGGCTACCGCGCGCAGCTGCAGGGCGACCGCGTGGTGTTGAACCTGGGGTTCTCCCACGACGTCATCGTCATCCCGCCGTCGGGGATCACCATCGCGGTGGAGACGGTGTCGCCGAACGTGGATAATCAGCACTGCACCGCGCGTCTGACGGTCTCCGGCATCAGCAAGGAGAAGGTCGGCCAGGTGGCGGCGAAGATCCGCGCGCTGAAAAAGCCTGAACCGTACAAGGGCAAAGGCCTCCGCTTCGCGGGCGAAGTCGTGCGGCGCAAGGCCGGCAAGGCCGCCAAGGCGGGCAAGGGCAAGAAATAACGCGGGCGGGGCCGTGAGGGCTCCCGGCAGTGAGGTGAGAGCGGGATGAAACTGAACAAAGAAGCCGCGCGCGAGCGACGCCATCGCCGAGTGCGCGCGAAGATCAGCGGGACGCCGGAGCGCCCGCGCCTGGTCGTGCATCGCAGCGGGCGCCACATCTACGCCCAGGTGATTGATGACGTGGCCGGCCACACGCTGGCCGCCGCCTCGACGAACGAGCCGGCGTTTCGCGACCAGCAAGGCGAGGCGCTGAAAAGCTGGAATAGCGGCGGGGCGAAGATCGTCGGGTCGCTGGTGGCGGCGCGCGCGACGGCGAAAGGCATCACGCTGGTAGTATTCGACCGGGGCGGCTACCCGTATCACGGTCGCGTGAAGGCGCTCGCCGACGGCGCGCGCGACGGCGGCCTGGAGTTTTAGGCGCCCGGACCCTGAAGACGGAGAAGACGCATGGCGAAGATTGATCTATCAGCGCTGCAGCTCGAGGAGAAGGTCGTGTCCCTCAACCGCGTGCAGAAAGTCCATAAGGGCGGGCGGACGCTCCGCTGGAGCGCGCTGGTCGCGGTCGGCGACGGGCAGGGCCACGTGGGCGTGGGCCTCGGCAAAGCGTCCGAGGTGCCGGATGCCATCCGCAAGGGCGCGGAAGCGGCGCGCAAGTCGCTCTTCAAAATCGCGATGGTGGACGGCACCATCCCGCACCCGGTGCAGGAGCGCCTCGGCGCCGCGCTGGTGCTGCTGAAGCCGGCCGCCCCCGGCACCGGCGTCATCGCCGGCGGCGCGGTGCGCGCGATCCTGGAAGTGGCGGGGGTGAAGGACATCCTCACCAAATCGCTGGGGTCGGACAACGCGGTGAACATCGCCTGGGCGACGGTGCGCTGTCTGAAGGCGCTGCGCACCGTGGAAGACGTGGCGGCGATCCGCGGCAAGAGCGTGGCGGAGATCCTCGGACGGCCGATGCGGAGAGGAGAGGTGGCATGAGTGGCAAGCTGGCAATCACGCTGCGCAAGAGCCTGATTACCTTCCCCGAGGACCAGCGCCGCACGGTACGGGCGCTGGGGCTGCGCAAACTCAATCAGACGGTGGTCCTGCCGGACAATCCCGCCACCCGCGGCGCGGCCTTCAAGGTGCGCCACCTGGTGGAAGTGCAGGCCGTGCGGGAGGACGAGGCGGAAGGGACCGTCGTGGCGCTGGTGGTGGAGACGCGTGAAGCGCCCGACGCATGACAGCGCGAGGAGTGGAGTACGAGACCATGATGCGGTTGGATTCATTAGCGGCGCCGGACGGCGCGCGCACAGGCAAAAAGCGGGTCGGGCGCGGCACCGGGTCGGGCCACGGCAAAACCGCCACGCGCGGGCATAAGGGCCAGTGGGCCCGCGGGTCCGTGCGGCCCGGCTTTGAAGGCGGACAGACCCCCCTCCAGCGCCGCCTGCGCAAGCGGAAGGGGATCAGCAAGACGGCGATGAATATCGGCATCTTCCGCAAGGAGTACGCGATCATCAACGTCGGGCAACTGGACCGTTTCGCCGCCCATACCGTCGTCACCCCCGCGCTCCTGGTGCAGACGGGCCTCGTGCGCGCGCTGCGCGATGGCCTGCGCGTGCTGGGCGGCGGCGAGCTCACCAAACCGTTGACCGTCTCCGCGCACCATTTCAGCGCCAGCGCCGCCGAGAAGATCGCCGCGGCCGGCGGGCGCACGGAGGTCCTATAAGTGCCAGTACACGAGGCAACATGGCGGGAGTCATTGGTGCGGCTGGGGCGGGCCATTCAGGTGCCCGACCTCAAGAAGCGGCTGATGTTCGTCGGGTTCATGTTCGCGCTGTTCGTGGCGGGGCTGCATATCCCCGCCCCGTTCGTGGACCCGGCGAAAATCGAGGAATTGGCGCGGACCGGGGTGTTCGGCCTCTTCGACATTCTGTCGGGCGGCGCGTTCCGGCGCCTCTCCATCCTCGCGCTCGGGATCGTGCCGTACATCAATGCCTCGATTATCATGCAGTTGCTCGGTATTGCCATTCCTTCGATTCAACGGCTGCAGAAGGAGGGCCAGAGCGGTCGCCGCGTCATCTCCTCCTACACGCGCTGGGGCACGGTGGTGCTCGCGCTGCTGCAGGCCGGCGGCTTGGGTATCTATCTCTATAATATCGGCGCGGTGACGGTGCCGTTCGGGGTGATCGGCGTGGTGCCGCTGGTGCTGGTGATGACCGCCGGCACGTCGTTCCTGATGTGGATGGGCGAGCAGCTCACCGACAAAGGCATCGGCAACGGCATCTCGCTCATCATTTTCGCCGGCATCATGATCAGCCTGCCGACGACGATCGTGCAGATCTTCACCGTCGCCCGCGCGCAGTCGAGCCTGGCGATGGCGACGACCAGTCTGCTGGTGATCGCCCTCATCTTCCTGGCCATCGTGGTGTTCATCACCTACGTGCACCAGGCGACGCGGCAGATCCCGATCCAGCACGCGAAGCGCCAGGTGGGCGGGCGCACCTTCAGCGCGGCGAATACCTACCTGCCGCTGAAGATCGTCACCGCCGGCGTGATCCCGATCATCTTCGCCATCTCGGTGGTGATGCTGCCGGCGACCATCGCGCAGATGGTGGCGCGCTCGCAGGACATCACGCTGAATCTCGCCCACCCGCAGACCTGGCTCGATTACCTGATGTGGCTGTCGCCGGGCTATCACTGGCTGGGCGCGGTGGTCTACTTCCTGCTCGTGGTCTTCTTCACCCACTTCTACACGGCGGTGATCTACAACGTGCAGGATATCTCGGATAACCTGAAGAACCACGGCAGCTTCGTGCCGGGGCTGCGCCCGGGCAAGCAGACCGAGCAGTATATTGACCAGGTGCTCACGCGCATCACCTTCGCCGGGGCGATCTTCCTGGGCGTGGTGGCGCTGCTGCCGTATATCATCCCGGTGCTGCTGCAGGCGGCGGAGAACGACGTGAACGCGAACCTCTTCCCGCTGTGGGGCGGCACCTCGCTGCTCATCGTCGTCGGCGTGGCGCTGGACACCATGAAGCAGATCGAGGCGCACCTGGTGATGCGCCACTATGAGGGATTCATCAAGTGAGAGCCGGGGAGCCGGGTGGGAGTGGGAGCCGACAATGATGGAGTCGCAGGGCGCATCGGCACAGGGGCCGCATCTGATTTTACTGGGCGCGCCCGGCGCGGGCAAGGGCACGCAAGCGGCGTACCTGCGCGACCAGTGGGGGTTGACGCATATCTCCACAGGTGATATTCTGCGCGCCGAAGTGGCGCAGGGCACCGCGCTCGGCGCGGCGGCGCACGACTACATGCAGCGGGGCGAGCTGGTGCCGGATGCCCTGATCATCCGCATGATGGCGGAGCGGCTGGCGCTGCTCGGGGCCGCCGCCGGGTACGTGCTGGACGGCTTCCCGCGCACCGCCCCGCAGGCGGAAGCGCTGGACGCCATGCTCGCGCGGATCGGCCACCGGCTGGATGGGGTGATCAACCTGGAGGTGGAGCGGACGGAGCTGATCCGCCGGCTGAGCGGGCGCCGGGTGTGCCCGAACTGCAGCGCGATCTACCACGTGGAGACGATGCCGCCGCGCGACGCGGGCATCTGCGACGCCTGCGGGGCGGCGCTCATCCAGCGCAAGGATGACCAGCCCGCGGCGATCGCCAACCGGCTGGAAGTCTACGTGGCCGCGACGCAGCCGCTGATTGACTATTACGCGGCGCGCGGCATGCTGGTGACCATTGATGGCACCATCGGCGTGCCGGCGGTGGCGGAGGCGATTCGCGCGGCGCTGTGCGGAGGCGCCTGATGGTGCGCCGCCGACATCCCGCCGTGTCCGTCCCGGTGAAGGGCGAGCACGAGCAAGCGCTGATGCGCCGGGCGGGACGCGTGGTGGCGCTGGCGCTGGAGAAGATCGCGGGGATGATGCGTCCGGGCCTCACCACCGCCGAGCTGGACCGCGCGGCGGACGCGACGATTCGCGGGATGGGCGCCACGCCGGCGTTCCTGGGCTATAACGGCTTTCCGGCGACGGCGTGCATCTCGATCAATCAGGAAGTGGTGCACGGCATCCCGGGGCCGCGCGCCCTCGTCGAGGGCGACGTGGTGGGGGTAGACCTGGGCGCCATCGTCGAGGGCTGGTATGCCGACGCCGCCTACACCTTCGCGGTGGGCACGGTGACGCCGGCGGCGGCCCGCCTGATGGAGACCGGCCGGGCCGCGCTGGCCGCCGGCATCGCCGCCGCGCGCGCGGGCAACACCGTGCGGGACATCGGCGCCGCGGTGCAGCGGGTGGCGGAGTCGCACGGCTACGCGGTCGTGCGCGACCTGTGCGGGCACGGCATCGGGCGGCGGCTGCACGAGGAGCCGAAGGTGCCGAATTACGTCACCGGCGGCGGGAATACGGTCTTGCGGCCCGGCATGACGCTGGCCATCGAGCCGATGCTCAATGCCGGGCGTCCTGACGTGCGGATGGCCGGGGACGGCTGGACCTACGTGACGGCGGACGGCCAGTTGTCGGTCCATTACGAACACACGGTGGTCGTGACACCGGACGAACCGGAGATCCTCACCAGCCTGCGGTGAGTGGGCGAGGGGAGTACAGGCGTGGCGAAAGAAGCGGCGATCGAAATGGAAGGTGTGGTGGATGAGGCGCTGCCCAATGCCACCTTCCGCGTGCGGGTGGAGAGCATGCCGAGGACGCCCGAGGGCAAGCCGCACATGGTGCTCGCGACCGTGTCGGGGAAAATTCGGCTGAATTTCATCCGCATCCTGCCGGGGGATCGGGTCAAGATGGAGCTATCGCCCTATGACCTGGCCCGCGGGCGTATCGTCTATCGCTATAAATAAGGCGGCAGCGCCGGGAAGAGAGTCGCAACGATGAAAGTGCGAGCATCGGTCAAACCCATTTGTGATCAATGCAAGGTGATTCGCCGTGAGGGGAAAGTGCGCGTGATCTGCGTCACCCCGAAGCACAAGCAGGTGCAGGGGTGACGAGGGCCGCGGGAAGAGGAGAACTGGCATGGCACGATTAGCAGGTGTGGACCTGCCCCGAGACAAGCGCGTTGAGATCGCCCTCACCTATATTTATGGGATCGGGCTGCCGACGAGCATGAAGATCCTGGAACGGACCGGCATTGACCCGGCAACCCGCGTGCGCGACCTCACCGAAGACGAGGTGGCGAAGCTGCGCGAGGTCATTGACCGCGAGATGACGGTGGAAGGCGACCTGCGCCGCCTGATCTCCGCCAATATCAAGCGGCTGATGGATATCGGCTGCTATCGCGGCCTGCGCCACCGCCGCGGCCTGCCCGTGCGCGGCCAGCGCACGAAGACGAACGCGCGCACCCGCAAGGGGCCGAAGCGCACCGTGGCCGGCAGAAAGAAAGCCGTGAAGAAGTAAGAGGAAGGCCCGGCCGCCCTGACGGGCGGCCGAGGAGGACGCTATGGCACGTAAAGTTGGAAAAACCAAACGGCGCGAGAAGCGCGCGGTCGTTGAAGGGAACGCCTATATTCAGTCCACCTTCAACAACACGATTGTCACCATCACGGATGTCAATGGCGACGTGGTCTCCTGGTCGAGCTCCGGGTCGGTGGGATTCAAGGGCACGAAGAAAGGCACGCCATTCGCGGCGCAGCTCGCGTCCGAGACCGCGTCCCGCCGCGCCGCCGACCAGGGCATGCGCCGGGTGCACATCTTCGTGAAGGGGCCGGGCAGCGGACGCGAGACGGCGATCCGCGCCATCGGCGCCGCCGGGCTCAACGTGGCGTCCATCCGCGACACCACCCCCGTGCCGCACAATGGCTGCCGCCCGCCGAAACGTCGCCGCGTCTGACGCGAGCTGAGGAGACGAGAATCCATGGGACGATATACGGGTCCAGTATGTAAACTCTGCCGCCGCGAGGGGATGAAGCTGCTGCTGAAGGGCGCCAAGTGTTTTGGGGCGAAATGCCCGGTGGACAGCCGCCCCTTCCCCCCCGGCCAGCATGGGCAGGGCCGCAAGAAGGTGTCCGATTACGGGCACCAGCTGCGCGAAAAGCAGAAGGTGCGCCGCTACTACGGCGTGTTCGAGCGGCAGTTCCGCAATTACTTCGGGAAAGCGGTGCGCCAGCGCGGCGTCACCGGCGAGACGATGCTGCAGCAATTGGAGCTGCGGCTGGATAACCTGATCTTCCGCTCGGGGCTCGTGTCGTCGCGCGCCGAGGCGCGCCAGCTCATCACGCACCGGCACTTCACCGTCAACGGGCGGATCGTCACCATCCCGTCGTATCAGGTGAAACCCGGCGACGTCGTCGAGGTGCGCGAGCGCTCGAAGAAGATGGACATATTTCAGGGCTCGTCCGTGCGCCGCGCGCCGAGCTGGATGAGCGTGACGCCGGAGGCGCAGCGCATTGACGTGCTGTCCGTGCCGACGCGTGACGCGATGGAACTCCCCGAGATGCACGAGCAGCTCATTGTTGAGTTCTTCTCGCGCTGACGCGGCGCGCGACGGCTCGCGCGTCCGCACTGACAGGGGCAGGAGCAACCGATATGTTGATGATGAGTAACACCACGCCGCGGATCGAGCGTATTGACGACCGGACCGACCCCCGTTACGGGAAGTTCATCGTCGAGCCGCTCGAGCGCGGGTACGGCACCACGCTGGGCAGCGCGCTGCGCCGCGTGCTGCTCTCCTCCATCCCGGGGGCGGCGATGCGCGCGATCCGCATCGCCGGCGTGCTGCACGAGTTCAGCACCATCCCCGGCGTGGTGGAAGACACCACCGATATTCTGCTGAACGTGAAGGAAGTGGCGTTCCAGATTATCCCGAGCGCCGATGACCGGCCGGCGGATGAGCCGCGCGAGGTGACGCTGTATCGGACCGGCGCCGGCGAAGTGACCGCCGCCGACATCGAGCTGCCGCCGGATATGGAAATCGCCAATCCGGGGCACCACATCGCCACGCTGACGCATGACGACGCCGTGCTCGACGTGAAGATGGAAGTGCAGTTCGGCACCGGATTCGTCGCCGCCGAGGCGCAGGACCGCGCGCGCATGCCGTTGGGCACCATCCCGGTGGATTCGATCTACACGCCGGTACGGCACGTCGCCTACCGGGTGGATCCCACCCGCGTGGGCAGCGCCACCGACCTGGACCGGCTGACGCTGGAAGTGCGCACCAACGGCACCATCAGCCCGCAGGAGGCGATCAGCGACGCGGCGAAGATTCTCGACCGCTACCTGATCCTCTTCTTCGACTTCGGGGAGCAGGACGAGCACGGGCTGTTCGCCGATCACATGGCGGCGGCCGTGCCCGGGGCCGAGAAGCGCATCAAAGACCTGGGCTTCTCCGTGCGCACTTTCAACTGCCTGCGCAAGGTGGGGATCACCACCGTGGGCGAGCTGGTCGCGCACTCGGAATCCGACCTGATGGCGATCAAGAATTTCGGCCGCAAATCCCTCACCGAGGTGAAGGAGAAACTGGCGGAGATGGGGCTCGCCCTGCGCGACTCCGGCGAATACGTGCCCGAGCACGACGACGACGACGAGGACGCATAATCCCCGCGGGGGAGTGCCGTGGAGCCCGCGGGGCGCCACAGGAGACAGGTGAACGATCATGAGACATCGTGTGGCAACGCGGCGCCTGGGTCGCCCGACTGACCAGCGCATCGCGATTCTGAAAAATCTGGTGGCCGCCGTCATCGAGCACGGGCACGTGACGACCACGGCGGCGCGCGCGGGGGAAGTACGCCCGATCATCGAAAAGGTGATCACGCTCGCCCGCGAGGCGGCGCTGCATCCCGACACGGCGCTGAACAACCGCCGCGCGGCGCGGCGCTGGATTCCCACCGGGCAGGCGGTGACCACGAAAGCGCAGTACGAGAACGTGACCGGCGAACCGCTGCCGTATAAACTGACGCCGAAGCAGCCGGGCCAGCGCCCGCGCGGGCTGAAGGCGCCCGAGCGGGTGCCGAAAGGCGAGCGCCTGCTGCACAAGCTCTTCACGGAGATCGGCGTGCGCTTGCAGGACCGCGCCGGCGGGTATCTGCGCGTGACGAAACTCGGCGGCGAATCGCACCTGAGTGGCAAGGGCAAGACGATCATTCGTCCCGCGCGCCGGGGCGACGGCGCCGCGATGGTGAAGATCGAGCTGGTGGAGTAAGCGTGCGTACCCTCGCCCTGACCGTCGCCTACGATGGAACGGATTGGGCGGGATTTCAGCGGCAAGCGGCGCGCCCCTCCATCCAGGGGGCGCTGGAAACCGCGCTCAGCGCCGCGCTGCAGCACCCGGTGGCGGTGCTGGGCGCGGGACGCACCGATGCCGGCGTGCACGCGCTGGGGCAGGTGGTGAGCCTGTGCACCGCGAACCCGCTCCCGCTCGAGCGGGTGGCGCGGGTGGTGAATCGGTGGCTGCCGCCGTCCATTCGCGTGCGGCGCGCGTGGGAGTGTCCGTCCGGCTTTCATGCCCGGCTGGATGCCCGCTACCGGCGCTATTGGTACGTCGTGCAGATGGCGCGCCGGCCGGACCCGCTGCGCGGCCGCTTTAGCTGGCAGGTGGACCGCCCGCTGAATGTCGCGGCGATGCGCGTCGCGCTGCAGCCGCTGGTGGGCCGGCATGATTTTCAGGCCTTCTGTCAGGAGGGGCCGCCGCCGGGCGAATCGGCGGTGCGCACGGTGCAGCGAGCGCGCGTGCATCGGTGGCGCGATGCGGTGATTATAGAGGTGCAGGCGGACGCGTTTCTGCGACGGATGGTGCGCCTGCTGGTCGCCAATGTCGTACAGGTGGGGTGGGGCGACCGGCCGGTCAACTGGCTGGGCGCGCTGCTCCAGGGGCGGAACCGGCACCCGAGTGGCATGGCGGCGCCGTCAACCGGGCTGATCCTGATGCGTGTCGGGTATGCCTGGAATGGACAGGTCCCGGAGGCGGGACAGCGTGGAGTGAGAACCGATGAAGAGTTATCTGGCGAAATCGCATGACGTCGAACGCCGGTGGATGCTGGTGGACGCCACCGACCTCGTGCTGGGCCGCATGGCCTCGCGCGTGGCCGCGCTCCTGCGCGGCAAGCACAAACCGATCTTCACCCCGAACGTGGATACCGGCGATTACGTGGTCATCATCAACGCCGAGAAGATTCGCGTGACGGGCATGAAGCTGCTGAAGAAGGTGCGCTATCGGCACAGCGGGTATCCGGGCGGCTTCAAGCAGGCGACGTTCGGCTATGACCTGGCCAAAGACCCGGCGGAAACCGTGCGCCGCGCGATTCTGGGGATGCTGCCCCACAACGCGCTGGGCCGCGAAATGGGCCGCAAGCTGAAGGTGTATGCCGGCGGCGCGCATCCCCACCAGGGCCAGCAGCCTGAAGACATTACGGAGATGGTGCGGCAGTAACGCTGCCGATGAGGAGGCATGATCGTGGCGGAATTCTATTACGGCACCGGCCGGAGAAAGAATGCAATCGCGAAAGTCTGGCTGCGCGACGGCAGCGGCGCGGTGACGGTCAACGGCCGCACGGTACACGAGTATTTGAGCCGGCCGACGCTGGAGATCTTGGCGATGTCCCCGCTGGACGTCACCGGCGTCACCGAACGCTTCGATGTCACCGTGAAGTGCCTGGGCGGCGGCAACGCCGGACAGGCTGGCGCCATTCGGCACGGCCTCGCCCGCGCGCTGGTGCAGTACGACGAGGCGCTGCGCAAAGTGCTGCGCGCCCACGGCATGCTCACCCGCGACCCGCGCGTGAAAGAGCGGAAGAAGTACGGCCGCAAGCGCGCGCGCCGCGGCTTCCAGTTCTCCAAGCGCTAGACCCGCCAGGGCGGAACCGCGCATGCCGACACCCCGGGCAGTCCGCCCGGGGTGTCGGCATGTGGGGCGCGCGGCGGGCGGCATCGCGCGGTGTCGCGACGCCGCGACCGCGTGTGCCGACGCGAGACCTAGCCCTTCCGGCGAAGTTAGGGTATAATACAGCGATATCGTTGCGTTGACTCGTGGAGGTGGCATGGTGCGCGCGCGTGTGCTGGTGATCAGCCTGCTGGTGGGCCTCGAAGTGCTGGCGCTGTTGAGCGCGGGGGTGACCGCCCCCGAAACGCCGGACTATGAGGGCTATGTCGTGAGCGGGACGCAGACGCTGGCGACCATCGCCGCGGATTACGGCATCGCCGTGGAGGAGCTGGCGCGGTTCAATCAGCTCGCGGTGGACACCGTGCTGAAGCCGGGGCAGGTCATCATGGTGCCGATCGTGAAGCAGATGGCGCCGCAGCTCACCACCACCGCGGAGACCGCCGTCGCCGGCACCCCCCAGGGCGAGATGGTCACCGGGCTGGTGGCCACCGTGAAGGTGGCGACCACGGATATCCTGCGCCGGCCGGCGCCGGGGCCGGCGCTGTTCAGCAACGCCGCGCAGGGCACCCGCCTGCTGGTGACCGGGCAAAGCGGGAATTACTACGCGGTGCTGATGTCCGACGGCTCCACCGGCTGGGTCTCCATCACCGCGCTGGCGCTGACGGAGACGCGCATGCACATCCCGCAGCCGAAGGTGCAGCCGGCCGCCGCGACGCCGGGCGGGCGCGCGCAGCTCGTGGATACCGCGCTGGAGTACCTGGGTACGCCCTACCAGTATGGCGGGCGACTGCCGAAAACGGTGGATTGCTCGCTGCTGGTGCAGACGGTGTTCGCGCGGCACGGCGCCAAGCTGCCGCGTACCGCCGCCCAGCAGTTCGGCGTGGGCAGGCCCGTCGCGGTGGCGGACCTGCAGTCCGGCGACCGCCTGTATTTTTATGGCAGCGGCGGCGGCATCGGCCATACCGGCCTCTACATGGGCGATGGCCGTTTCATTCACGCCTCCTCGAATCGCGGCCGCGTCGCGATTGACGAACTGGCGAACCCGTCCTACTGGCGTACATACGCCGGCGCGCGCCGCTGACCTGGTGCCTTGGATGGTGACGTCCGCGTGATTCGTCCGCATCCGCGTCTCCGCGGCGGCAGGCGCTCGGGCCAGGGCGCGAACAGAAGTACCAGTAAGGAATACGACCATGACCACACCCGCACACCCGATTCGCGTGGCGGTGATTGCCGCCACCGGGTATGGCGGCATCGAATTGCTGCGCTGGCTCACCGCGCATCCCGCCGTCGAGATTGTCGCCGTCTCCTCGGAAAGTTCGGCGGGACAGCCGCTCACGGCCGTCTATCCGCATCTCGCCGGGCTGGAGATGGCGCTGCTGCCGGCAGCGGAGGCGCGCTTTCACGGCGAGCCGCAGGTGGTCTTTTTCGCCACCCCCAACGGCACGGCGATGCAGTTGGCGCCGGCGGTGCTGGCGCGCGGCGGGAAGGTGATTGATCTCAGCGCGGATTTCCGGCTGAAAGATCCCGCCGTCTACGCAGCGTACTACGGCAGGGCACACGGCGCGACGGACTGGCTCGCGCGGGCGGTGTACGGCCTGCCGGAGCTCGACCGGGAGGCGCTGCGCGGTGCGGCGCTGGTGGCCAATCCCGGCTGTTATCCCACGGCCGCGCTGCTGGCGCTGGCGCCGCTGCTGCGCGCGGGGCTCATTGCGCCGCGCGGCATCATCATTGACAGCAAGTCCGGCGTCTCCGGCGCCGGCCGCACCGCGCTGCAGACGCCGTATCTGTACGCCGAAGCGAATGAGGACGTCAGCGCGTATACGGTTGGGGCGCACCGGCACCAGCCGGAGATCGAGCAGCAGCTCACCGCGGCGGGGGGGGAGGAGGCGGTGATCACGTTCACGCCGCACCTCATCCCGATGACGCGGGGCATCTTCACCACCGCCTACGGGCCGCTGACGCGCGCCTGCGCGACGGACGAGGTGCTGGCCATCTACCGTGACGCGTATGCCGGCTCCCCCTTCGTCACCGTGCTGGACGCGACGACGCTGCCGCACACGAAATGGTGCGCCGGCTCCAACCGCGCCTTCGTCACCGCGCGGGTAGACGCGCGCGCCGGGCGCGTGGTCGCCCTCGCCGCCATTGACAACCTGGGCAAAGGGATGTCCGGGCAGGCGGTGCAGAATATGAACCTCCTTTGTGGCCTGGATGAAGCCACCGGCCTTGAGCGGCCGGCCGTCTATCCGTGAAGGACACCAGCATGACCGAGCACTCGTCCACCATCCCCATCGAGGGGGGCATCACCGTCCCGCGCGGGTTCCGTGCCGCCGGCGTGGCGTGCGGCCTGAAACACGCGGGCCTGGACCTGATGCTGCTCACCGCGGACCGCGTCGCCTCCGCCGCCGGCGTCTTCACCACCAATGTGGTGAAAGCGGCGCCGGTGCTGTACAGCGCCAGGCAGGTGCGCGCCGGGCGCGCGCAGGCCGTCGTCATCAATAGCGGCGTCGCCAACGCCTGCACCGGTGAGGAAGGCATGCGCCGCTGCGTGCAGATGGCCGCCGACGTCGCCCGCGCCACCGGCCTGCCGGCAGAGCTGGTGCTCGTCTGCTCTACCGGCGTCATCGGGCGGCAGTTGCCCATGGAGAAGATCAGCGCCGGCATCGCGGAGGCCGCGCACAGTCTCTCTCCGGCGAGCGGCCACCTCGCCGCGCGCGCCATCATGACCACCGATACGCGCCCGAAGGAGGCGGCGGTGATCGTGGAGACGGAGCAGGGCGCCATCAGCATCGGCGGCATGGCGAAAGGCTCCGGCATGATCGCGCCGAATATGGCGACGATGCTGGGCGTCATCACCACCGACGCGCAGATCCAGCCGGACCTGCTGGCGGTGGCGCTGCGCACCGCGGTGAACCGATCCTTCCACCGCGTCACCGTGGACGGCGACACCAGCACCAATGATACCGTCTTGCTGCTGGCCAGCGGGGTGACCGGCATCCGCCTGGAGCAGGGCACGGAGGATTTCGCGCGCTTCGAGCAGGGCTTGTGCCAGGTGGCGACCGCGCTGGCGAAGGCGATTGCCCGCGACGGCGAGGGCGCCACCAAGCTGGTAGAGGTGCGCGTGAGCGGCGCCGCCGACCACGCCGGGGCGGCGGCGATCGCCAAGACCATCGCCAACTCCCCGCTGGTGAAGACCGCGCTGTTCGGCAATGACCCCAACTGGGGGCGGGTGCTGGCGGCGGCGGGGCGCGCGGGCGTCGTCTTCGATCCCGCGCGCGTCAGCCTGGACCTCGCCGGCGTGCCCGTCGTGCGCGAGGGGCAGCCGGTGGAGTGCGATGCGGAGGTGGCGTCGGCGGCCATGCGGGCGGACGAAGTGGTGATTGACCTGCGGCTGGCGGAGGGCGAGGGCAAGGCGGTCGTCTGGACGTGCGATTTCTCGTATGATTATGTCCGGATCAACGCCGACTATACGACGTAACGGGCGGAGAACGACGAACGGGCGGAGAGCAGGTGACGCATGAACGAGCTCCCTATCGTGCGCATCCATATCGTGCAGGCGATTGAGGCCTCGGGCAGCCCCGTGCCGCTGGCGTGGCTGATGGAGCGGCTGGCGAGTCCGAGCGTGGCGCTGCGCGTCGGCGCGGTCCACACGCTGGAGCGGGTGGCGCATGATGCGCCCGACGCGCACTGGCCGGTGATGGAGTTTTTGTGCGATTTCCTGCACGAGCGGGCGACCTGGCAGGGCGCGGAGGCGCCGCCGGCGCTGGAGACGCATGCCGAGCTGCAGGCGGTGCTCGACGTGCTGGGCCGCCGCGCGCGCCGGCACGAGTTCGGCAAAGAAGTGCGGCTCGATCTGAACCGCCTGGACCTGCGCGGGGCGAATCTCGTCGGCGCGCACCTGGAGCGCAGCGCGTTGAACGGGACGCACCTGGACGGCGCGGCGCTGGGCGCCTGCCATCTGGAATACGCCACCTGCCAGCAGGCCTGCTTTGACGGCGCCTGGATGACGGGCGCCAGTCTGCTGGGGGCGAACCTGCGGCAGGCGTCATTGCGCGGCGCGCGGGTGGCGCGGACGATCTTCAACGGCGCCACCCTGGAGGACGCCGCGCTGGCGGGCGTTGACCTGCGCGAGGCGCGCGGCCTGACGCCGGCGCAGTTGGCCCGCGCGCGCACGGATGCGCACACGCGGCTGCCGGAGACCTTCGACACCGAACCGGGAGCGAGATAATGCAAACGCTGTATGAACGCGCGCACACCATCGCCGAGACGCTGCCGTATCTGCAGCGGCATCGCGACGCCACCGTCGTCATCAAGTATGGCGGGGCGGCGATGACCGACCCCGCCGTCCGCACCAAGGTGCTGCGGGACGTCGTGCTGCTGCGGCTGGTGGGCCTCAACCCCATCCTCGTGCACGGCGGCGGGCCGGAGATCAACGCCATGGTCGCGCGCCTGGGCATGGAGACGACGAAGGTGAACGGCTATCGCGTCACCGACGCCGCGATGATGGACGTCGTCGAGATGGTGCTCGCCGGTTTGACGAATAAACGCATCGTGAAGGATATCAACGGCTTCGGCGGCAACGCCGTGGGGCTTTCCGGCAAAGACGGCCGCCTGCTGCGCGCGACGAAGATGATGCCGGACGGCGTGGATATCGGCTTCGTCGGCGAGGTGGCCGAGGTGAACCCGCGCATCATCCGCGACCTCACCGCCGGCGGCTACCTGCCGGTCATCGCCCCCATCGGGTTTGACGATGACGAGCACAGCTATAATATTAACGCCGACACCGCCGCCGCCGCCATCGCCGGCGAGCTGAAGGCGGAGAAGCTCATCCTGCTCACCGACGTGCCGGGCGTGCTGCTGGACGTCAACGACCCCGCCAGCCTCATCTCCTCGCTCACCGTCAGCGACGCCACCACGCTCATCGAGACGCGGCAGATCGGCGGCGGCATGATCCCGAAGATCGAAGCCTGCCTGGACGCCCTCCGCCGCGGGGTGGGGCGCTGCCATATCGTGGACGGCCGCCAGCCGCACGGCATCCTCGTGGAGCTCTTCACCGCCGGCGGCATCGGCACCATGCTGGTGCCGGATGACGCCGGCGCGGAGCCGACTCCCGCCCTGCCGGCGCCGGCGCAGGGCTGACATCGCTGTGCGACGATCCCGCCGCCGCCGTCCGTCCCGCGGGGTATAGTAGCCCTGAGAAACTGTATTGAACGTTCTCGCCACCATCTCGCTGGTCTGGATCGCGTCTGGCGGCGTTGGAGTTCCTACCATCCCGATACCATCGGGACTCCCGGAACTCCGCCTAGCCAGCCACGCCCCATCTCGATCTGGCACCGATCACGTTCAATACCGTTTCTGAGTCTCCACCGCGGGAGGATGGGCGATGGCACTGTATGACGAGTTTGACCGGCGGCCGAACCGGCTGATCACCGCGCGAAGCGCCTACCTGCGCGCCGCGGCCTACCAGCCCGTGGGATGGTACGAGTTCACCCCCGACGCCTTTGCGGAGGCGCGGCGGCAGGAGAAACCGGTGCTCCTCGACATTGGCGCCGCCTGGTGTCACTGGTGCCACGTCATTGACCGGGAGAGCTATGAGCATCCGGAGATCGCCACCCTCATCAACGAGCACTTCATCCCGGTGAAGGTGGACCGCGACGAACGGCCCGACATTGACGCCCGCTATCAGACGGCGATCCAACTCCTCACCGGGCACGGCGGCTGGCCGCTGACCGCCTTCCTCACGCCCGACGGCGCGCCGTTCTACGGCGGCACCTACTTCCCGCCGGAGGATATCGCCGGGCGCACCGGATTCCTGACGCTGCTGCCGCGGCTGGCGCACGCGTACCGACATCGCCGCCATGAGCTGGAGGAGGTGGCGCAATCGCTGCGCGCGCGCGCCGAGGGACGCGAGGGCGCCCCGCCCGCCGGGGTGAGCGAGGAGCAGCCGGCGACGATCCTGCGCGCGCTGGGCACGCAGTTCAATCGCGACCAGGGCGGTTTTGAGCGGGGCGGGCCGAAATTCCCGCATCCGGCGGCCATCGAGCTGGCGCTGCTGCAGTGGGACGCGACCAGAGACGACCGCTGGCGCGTCATGGTGGTGAAGACGCTGCGCGAGATGGCGTGGGGCGGCATTCACGATCAGCTCGGCGGCGGCTGGCACCGTTACGCGACCGATGCCGGCTGGAGCATCCCGCACTTCGAAAAGCTCGCGCCCGACAATGCGCTCATGCTGGAGAACCTGACGCACGCCTGCCGCGCCTTCGACGATCCGCTGTTGCGCGAAGCGGCACTGAGCACCCTCGCCTTCATTCTCCGCGAGCTGACGGATCACCGGCGCGGCGGCTTCTACGCCTCGCAGGACGCCGATGGCCGCCCGCATGACGACGGCGACTACTGGACCTGGTCGCAGGCGGAATTCCTGCGCGCGCTGTCCGCCGAGGAGACACAGGTGCTCGTGCCGTATTTCGGCGTGACGCCGCGCGGCAATATGCCCGAACATCACCGCACGGTCTTGCGGGTGATGCGCACGCCGGAGGAGCTGGCGGGCGACCTGGAGCTGCCGCTGGAGACGGTGCGGGCGCGCATCGCCGGCGGCAAGGCGGCGCTGCTGCGGGCGCGCGAACAGCGGAAGGCGCCGGCGATTGATACCAGCAAATACGCCGGCTGGAACGCGCTGCTGATCTCCGCGCTGCTGGAGGCGGGGACGCTGCTCGAACACGACGAGGCGTTGCGCGTCGCCCTGCGCGCCGCCGACACGCTGCTGCGCGATGCCTACGACCCCGATCAGGGCATCTATCACCAATTCCACGCCGAGGACGGCGCGCGGCTGCCCGGCCTGCTGGAAGACCAGGCGTACGCGGCGCAGGCGCTGCTGGCGGCCTTCGGCTGCGGCGGTCAGCGCGCGCAGCTCGCGGCCGCCCTGCGCCTGCTCGAGCTGTGCATCGCGCAGTACTGGGATGATGACGCCGGCGGTTTCTTCGACGTGGCGGCGGAGCGGGGTGGGGTGGAGGCGGCGTTCCTCGCCTCGCGACGGAAGACCATTGACGATCTGCCCACGCCCGCGCCCAACGCCGTGCTGGCGATGGCGCTGGACCGCGCCTGGCTCCTCACGCACGAGGCGCGGTATCGCGACTATGCCCGGCGCACGCTGGAAGCCTTCGCCGCGGAGGCGCCGCACTACGGCGTCTACGCCGCCGGCTATGGCCTGGCGGTGTCGCATCACCTGCGCCCCCCGGCGGCGGCGATCATCGTCGGCGCGCTCGAGGATGACGCCACGCAGGCCCTCTGGCGCGCCGCGCGGGAGACGTACCGGTCCGGGCGCCTCGTGGCCGCCTTCGCCCCGGATGCCAACCCGCCATACCCCGCGCCAGAGGGAGCAGCCGCCGTGGCCTACGTCTGCGCCGGGCAGCACTGCAGCGAGCCGAAGACGGAGCCTGAGGCGTTGCGGCGCGCGCTGAGCGCCCTCGGCCGGCCCCCGCGCGGCATGGATGAAGCGGCATAGCCGCGGCCATCCGCGCTGCCCGCATCATGCCGCTGATCCGCGCCGCCGTCATCCTGACGGCGGTCCGCGTTGCCGTCTCGCCCTGGTCGTGAAAAATATCAAAAAATCCCCTTGCCGGGCGAGGGAAGCCTGTTGACAACGGCTGCCGATTCGTACTATATTTCACTAGTGAAACTTTTCACGAAATAAGGGGGCGGAGATGACCACCCACGTCTGCGAATGTGCCAGTGCCGTCGAGCGCATCGTGCGGGCCTTTCCCAGCGGCCGCCGCGAGGCGCTGATCCCGCTGCTGCAAGCCGTGCAGGAGGAGTTCGGCTACCTGCCGCAGGACGCGCTGCGCGCCATCGCCCGGCACCTGAATCTGCCGGCGGCGAAGGTCTTCGGCGTCGCCACCTTTTACAATCAGTTCCGGCTGAAGCCCGTCGGCGCGCATACCATCCGCGTCTGCCGCGGCACCGCCTGCCACGTGCGCGGCTCCAAGCAGCTGCTGGACGCGGTGGCCGATCATCTGGGCGTGACGCCCGGCGAGACGACCGCCGACGGCGAGTTCACCCTGGAGACGGTGGCGTGCATCGGCGCCTGCTCCATCGCCCCGGTGGTGATGGTGGACGGCGATTTTCACGGCGCGGTGAAGTCGAACGCCGTCGCGAAGCTGCTGGAGCCGTATCGGGAGAAATGACGGGTGCGGAGTGCAACTCCGCGGCCCCGGTGGGCGGGGGCAACGAACGCGGAACCGGGGACGAGGAGGACACCTTCGCGGTCCCGGTGTGGAGAAGTGAAAAGGGATAGCGACGATGAGCACTGTGTTGCGAGAACACCATACCGTGAAGGCGCTGACCGAGGCGTGCTGCAGCCGCTGCACGCACCGCGCCGCCACGCCCTGCGCGGACTACGTGCGCTGCCGCCGGGAAGGGCCGATCTGCCATCAGGACGCCGGCTGCAGCGCAGTGCTGGCCGGCGCGCGCGCCGCCGCCAATCATGCGCTGGCGGTTCCCATCATCTATCTGGGCGCCGGCACCTGCGGCCTGGCCAGCGGCATGGATAAAGTCATCCCCGCGCTGCGCGGCTTCCTCGCCGAACACGACCTGGACGTGGCGATGAAGGAAGTGGGCTGTTTTGGCCTCTGCCACCGCGAGCCGATGCTCGATATCAAGAAACCCGGCCGCCCGCGCGTCTGCTTTGACGGCGTGGACGTGAAGAAGGCGCTGGCCATCGCCGAGCGCTACCTGCTCAACGACGACATCCCCGCCGAGCTGGCGATGGGCGTCATCCCCACCCCCGACGCCGACCCCGATGCCCCGGAATTCGCCGCGCTGCCCGATCTCTACACGCTGCCGGTGCTGGCGCGGCAGCGGCGCACCGTGCTGAAGCACTGCGGCCTCATTGACCCGGATTCGCTGAGCGAGTACCTGGCGCGCGGCGGCTACGCGGCGCTGGAGAAAGCGCTGGCGGCGGGCGACGACGGGCAGAGCGTGCTCGACCACGTGCTGCAATCCGGGCTGCGCGGGCGCGGCGGCGGCGGCTTCCCCACCGGACGGAAATGGCAGCTCACCCGCCAGCAGACGCCTACTCCGAAGTACCTGGTGTGCAACGCCGACGAAGGCGACCCGGGCGCGTTCATGGACCGCTCGGTGCTGGAAGGCGATCCGCACCGCGTGATCGAGGGGATGCTGCTCGGCGCGCTGGCCATCGGCGCCAGCTACGGCTACATTTACTGCCGCGCGGAGTACCCGCTGGCGATCAAGCGGTTGGAGCATTCCATCGAAGAGCTGGAGCGCGTGGGCCTGCTCGGCGACAACATCCTCGGCAGCGGCTTCAGCTTCCACCTGAAGCTGAAGCAGGGTGCCGGCGCCTTCGTCTGCGGCGAAGAGACGGCGCTGCTCGCCTCCATCGAAGGCAAGCGCGGCATGCCGCGCGTGCGCCCGCCCTATCCCGCGCAGAGCGGCCTCTGGGGCCAGCCCACGTGCATCAATAACGTGGAGACCTTCGCCAACGTGTCGAGCATCGTCGCCGAGGGCGGCGCGGCGTTCGCCAGCGTCGGCACCGAGCGCAGCAAGGGCACCAAAGTGTTCGCGCTCACCGGCACGGTGAAAAACTCCGGGCTGGTGGAAGTGCCGATGGGCATCACCCTGCGTGAGGTGGTCTTCGAAGTCGGCGGCGGCATCCTGGAGGACCGCCCCTTCAAAGCGGTGCAGATCGGCGGGCCGTCCGGCGGCTGCATTCCCGATCAGTTGATGGATACCCCGGTGGACTACGACAGTCTCATCGCCGTGGGCGCCATGATGGGCTCCGGCGGGCTGGTGGTGATGGACGAGCGCACCTGCATGGTGGACCTGGCGCGCTTCTTCATGGAGTTCATCCGCAACGAGAGCTGCGGGAAATGCATCCCCTGCCGCGAAGGGACCACGCGCATGCTGGAGATCCTCGAGCGCATCGTGCGCCCGGCGGGCGGCGAGAGCCCGCGCGAGACGGTGGAGCGCTTCAAATCGGTGACGCTGCTGGAGGAGCTGGCGCCGGTGATCCGCGACACCTCGCTCTGCGGGCTGGGGCAGACGGCGCCGAATCCGGTGCTCTCCACCCTGCGCTACTTCCGCGACGAATACGAGGCGCACGTCTTTGAGCGGCGCTGCCCCGCGGGCGCGTGCCGCGCGCTGCTCACCTTCCACATCGTGGCGGAGAAGTGCAAGGGCTGCACGCTGTGCGCCCGCCAGTGCCCGACCGGGGCGATCTGGGGCGCGCCCAAGCAGACGCATATCATTGACCAGGACAAGTGCGTGCACTGCGGCGCCTGCCAGGACGTGTGCAAATTCGACGCGGTGAGCGCGCAATAGTGATGGCGGATGGGGGGATGGCGAACAGCATCCCGAGATGAGGATAGTATTATGGCCGAGACAATTACGCTGACCATTAACGGGAAACAGGTGACGGTGCCGGCGGGGCAGACGCTGCTGCAGGTCTGCCGCGACCAGGGCATTGACATCCCGACGCTGTGTTACCTGGAAGACCTCTTCCCCTCCGGCGCGTGCCGCATGTGCGTGGTGGAGGTGGAGGGCGCCCGCGGGCTGGTGCCGAGCTGCGCCTTCCCGGCGGCGGACGGCCAGGTGGTGCAC
Source organism: Armatimonadota bacterium (assembly GCA_029553475.1). Lineage (GTDB taxonomy): Bacteria > Armatimonadota > Hebobacteria > CAIYQO01 > CAIYQO01 > JAKIYB01. Next base: position 1,306 of record JAKPKV010000141.1, on the reverse strand, counting down.
ACCCACAGCCCCCGCGCCCGGCGCGCGCGCAAGACCATCGTCGAGCTGCTGCTGGCGAACCACCCGCAGGAATGCCTGCGCTGTGTGCGCAGCGGGAGCTGCGGCCTGCAGACGCTGGCGCAGGACCTCGGGGTCCGCGAGGCGCATTACGCCGGCGCGCACCGCGAGCTCCCCATTGACGCGAGCAGCACCTCCATCGTGCGCGACCCGGACAAGTGCATCCTCTGCGGGCGCTGCGTGCGCGTGTGCGAAGAGGTGCAGGGGGTGGCGGCCATTGACTTCACCAGCCGCGGCTTCCAGACGGTCATCACCCCGGCCTTCAACACCGAGCTCGGCAACACCGCCTGCGTGAACTGCGGGCAGTGCATCCTGGTGTGCCCCACCGGCGCGTTGCGCGAGCAGAGCAACCTGAAAGAGGTCTGGGACGCCATCAATGACCCGGAGAAGGTGGTGGTGGTGCAGGTGGCGCCGGCCATCCGCGTGACCATCGGCGAGGAGTTCGGCATGCCGGCGGGCACCCGCGTGACGGGGAAACTCGCCGCCGCGCTGCGCCGCGTGGGCTTTGACCTGGTCTTCGACACCGACGTCGCCGCCGACCTGACGATCATGGAGGAGGGGAGCGAGCTGGTGCAGCGGCTGACGACGGGCGGCACGCTGCCGATGATCACCTCCTGCTCGCCGGGCTGGGTGAAATACCTGGAGCATTTCTACCCCGAACTGGTGGAGCACCTGTCCACCGCGAAGTCGCCGCACATGATGCTCGGCACGCTGCTGAAGACGTACTACGCGGAGAAACACGGCATTGACCCGGCGAAGATGGTGGTGGTCTCGGTGATGCCCTGCACCGCGAAAAAATACGAGGTGGAGCGCCCCGAATTGACGGACAGCGGCTACAAGGACGTGGACTATGTGGTGACCACGCGCGAGCTGGCGCGCCTGATCAAACTCTCCGGGCTGAAGTTCGAGAACCTGCCGGACGAGGATTTTGACCTGGCGTTCGGCACGGCGTCCGGCGCGGGCGTCATCTTCGGCGCCACCGGCGGGGTGATGGAGGCGGCGCTGCGCACGGCCTACTTCCTGCTCACCGCGCCGAAGGAGGCGCAGCCGTTCATCGTGACCGGCGAGATGCTGGGCCGGCTGGATTTCTCCCCGGTGCGCGGGCTGGACGGCGTGAAGGAAGCCGAGGTGGAGATGCACGGCACGACGCTGAAGGTGGCGGTGGCGCACGGGCTGATGAACGCGCGCACGCTGCTCGAACAGATCAAGGACGGCGCCTGCCCGTATCATTTCATCGAGGTGATGGGCT
>JAKPKV010000134.1 GCA_029553475.1 Armatimonadota bacterium | reverse complement strand
TTCTCCCGGGCTTTGGCGAAGACCGGGAAGAGGATGGAGGCGAGGATCGCAATGATGGCGATCACCACCAGGAGCTCGATCAGGGTGAAGCCCTGACGGGTACGGGAACGCATCGTGTTTCTCCTTTCACAAAGTTGATGGCCCCGCCGGGGTTCCCGACCCGGTGGGTGCGAGTGTGATTCATTATTCTACCGTACTTTTCTCCTCCTGAGCCGGCGCCGAGCCCTTGATTCGCCAGTCTCTCGTTAAGGTCACATTAAGAAATGCGTGATCAGGCCCATCTGCGGAGTCTCGCCAGCACAAACGCGTATCGCGCGCACGGCGGCAGGAACTCCCCCGGCATTGGCGAAGGAAAAGGATGGTCACACGGTTGAGGGGGGAGAGGTCAGGTGATTCGTATGCATGCTCCGCGCAAGCCCGTGCTTATCGTCGGCTCCGTCGCGCTGGATACCATTGAGACGCCCTCCGTGGCGTTCCGGTGCTCCTTGTGCCGAGCCGCCCGCGGTCACCAGCGGGCTCGCGCCCGCAGCGGCTCACCCCTGCGGCGCCCCGGAACGCCACGGAGGGCGTTCCCTACCAGCGGTCGGTTCGCAGAGCAAGCTACAACGTGATGACCCGCTACAGCGCGCCTCTTCCGCGCAGTACCCTCCGCCTCCCCAAACCCCCCGCGCCCCGGTCAGGGTGGTGACCGGGGCGCGGGGTCCTCACGAGCTAACCGAAGTCAGCCGTTACGGCAGCCAGTAGCTGGTCGCGCGGAAGAGCGGACCATTCTGGAATTCGGGATCCCCGAAGATGTTCGTGAAGAGGCCAGTGGCGCCAGCAGTCACGCTGTAGCCACCATCACCCGCATATTGCACCTTCAGGGTGCGGATGAGCGGATACTCGAACTCGCCAGGGACGTCGCTCGGGCTTTCCGGCACCAGCCAGCGGTATTTCGGGTTTTGGTTCGGGAAGATCTTCCCGCCGATGCTGAGGATCGTCACCTTTTCGGTGTCGGCGAACGCCGCGGAGCAGTAGCCCACGCCGTACGGGTCAGCCGCGACTTTTTCCACCATGGTATAGTCGTCTATCGCCAACACCGCCTGGGTGCCGATGCCGCCGAGGCCGGCGAGGCCGGAGATGGCATAGGCGCGCGAGCCGCTGTTCTTATCCATCGTGTAAGCCTGGAAGACGTTCGCGCTGTAGCCCTTGTCGGCGCCGTTGAAGATCGTCGCCAGGGCGCCGGTGCTGGTGTCGAAGTCGGTGCTGCTGATGCTCGCGTAGTTGATCTTGCAGTTCTTCGAGACGATGAACACGAACGCATCGCGGGCGATGGCGCGCTGGCTGCCAGCCACCGCGGTGCCGTCGGCGATCCCCCACACATAGTGGGTGCTGGCCGCCGCGCGGCGGAAGTCGGCGAACTTGGCATTGGTGCCAGGAGTGACGGTGTAGTCGCCGGAGCCCTTGAAGCCGCGGCTGTACCACTTCTTGGCGTTGCCGGCCCAGACTTCGGCCGCCGCCATCACCAGCGGCATGGTGGCGTAGTCACCGCCGACGGAGACGACGTTCGACGCCGCGGCATACCCGGTGATGGTATCCGGAGACTTCGGGGTGACTTTCTGGATGCCGCCGCCATAGTTCTGCACCATGCCGAGGCCGACCGCCTGATAGAAGGCGCGGCCGGGGCCGTAGCTGATGTCTTTCAGGTTCGCCTGCTTGCCGGGGAAGAATTTCGCATGGCCGTCGCAGAAGCCGATGATCACGCCGTTGTGGCGCGGGTCGAGCTCCACCGCGTTGTTCGACGCGGGGTCGGTCGGGTTGACGAGCGCGCCGCCGCCG
>JAKPKV010000125.1 GCA_029553475.1 Armatimonadota bacterium | reverse complement strand
CCGGGCCTTCTCCCGCGCTTTCGCGAACACGGGGAAGAGGATGGCGGCCAAAATCGCAATGATCGCGATCACCACCAGGAGCTCGATGAGGGTGAAGCCCGCGCGGCGGGTCCCTCTGCGCTGCATGTGAGACATACCTCTACACTCCTTTCCAAAAGAACGAATGGCTGATGCTTCATTTCAGAGAATCGAATATTTCCAGAACTTAAGATACGTTCATGGGCCCATGTTGTCAAGCATTGCGAGCATTTCCCCCCAAAAACGCACCAGGTATCGCCGCCGGACAGCAGCGCTCGAGGGCACGCTACGCCCCATGTAGATTGAAAGGAGCGCAGGCAGCACATTTTTCGCCCGCTGGCTTCCGAGAATATTCGATTTCCGGAACCGTCCGCCAACCAGGATGCGCGCGGCGTCTGTACGCCTGCGCGCCTGGAGACCCTCTCCTTCGATGTTGATCGCCCGCACCCCGCGCCATCGTTGCTAGACTCGCGACCCGCCGAGCGCACACCAGATGTGTACGCCCGGGACTGGCGCCGCTGGTGCCCCCAAGGGCACGGCGCTGACATTTCCACCCTGTTGTCGTACGCCGGTCAGCGAAGGCAACGCCGTTATGAAAATTTGATAGTATTATATCCGTTAGTATGCTTTACGGCTCACCGTCGTTGTGTTATCGTCAATGCACCAAGGTGCACAAGCGGAGAAACCTGCATGCCGACGATCCGTCAACTGGCAGAATTGGCCGGGGTATCGCACTCGACCGTCTCACGCGCGCTGCGCGATGATCCGCGGATCAGTCCGGCGACGCGCCAGCGCATTCACGCGTTGGCCGCCGAGTGTCACTTCCGGCCCAATCGCCTGGCGCAGAGCGTACTGACCGGCAAAAGCTCCCTGCTCGGCATGCTGATTACGGATGTCGGCATTGATTTTGAATCGCATATTCTCCGGGGGGTGCTCGATGTGGCGTATAGCCACGGGTACCGCATCATCGTCGAGGAAACCGCCTTTGACATGCCCCGGGCGCGGCAGGCGATCCACACCCTGCTCGAACAGCGGGTTGAAGGTCTGTTGCTGCTCAGTATCCACCGAACCCCCCTCCCGCGGAGCACGCTGCTGGAGATGCGGAGTCATGACGTGCCGTTCGTCTGCCTGGACTTTACCGCGATGGACGGGAACACCGCCTGGGTCGGCACGGATGAGGCGCAGCTCGGTGAAATCGCGGTGCAGCATCTGTTCGATCTGGGCCACCGGGTGATGGCCTACGTCGGTCCGCCGATGGGGGCGTATCGCGGGGAACGTGCCAGCGCGATCTATGCGGCTTTGCGCCGCCGCCACTTGCCCACAAGCACGCTGCGCGATTGGGAAGCCGAATCCGCGTGGGATTTCGCCGCGGATCGCGCATTGGCGAGTCTGCTCGACCAGCGGGAGCCTCCCACCGCCATTATCTGCTGGGAAGACCGCGTGGCCGCCCGCATCATCCGCGCCGCGCGCGAACGTGAGCTGGCTGTTCCGGGCGATCTGAGCGTCATCGGCTGCTCAAATTGCGCGATCGCCGAATTCCTCTTGCCTGCCATCACTACCATCGAACAATATCCCGCCGATATAGGCCGCGTCGCCTGTCGGCATATTCTGAACGCCCTCAACGCCGCGGCGAACGCGCGCATCGCGGTGCCGGCAATGACCCCCATCACACCGTCCCTGGTGATTCGGGAATCCTGCGCGCCGCCCCGGTGGGGATACCCCCCGTCCGGTGGTTTCCCCCCGGCACCCGCGCGCTAACCCGGTCACGGAGCCGGGAAAATGCGTCCGGCGCCCCCGCTGCACGCGGCAGAAGCGGCCCCCTCACGGCCCGATGACCGTCCCGCCGACCGCCACATCCTCGCCGGCGTAGCAGACCAGCGCCTGGCCGGGGGTCACCGCGCGCTGAGGCTCCTGGAAGGTGACGAGCAGGCGGCCCGCTTCGACGTGGGCGAGGGCCGGCTGCGCCGACATCGTAGAGCGGAGGCTGGCGAGGACGGGCACCGGCTCGGCCAGCATGGCCGCGGCGTACTTGCCGAAGACGAGGTCCTCCGCGGCCGCGCGCTGCCGCCGCAGGTCGGCCTCCGCGCCCACCACCACCGTGTTGCGCGCGGGATCGAGGGCGACCACGTAGAGCGGCTCCGGGGCGGCGATGCCCAGCCCGCGGCGCTGGCCGATGGTGTAGAAGGCCACGCCCGGGTGGGTGCCGCGCCGCCTCCCCGTCGTATCCACGATGGGGCCGGGCGTGGCGATCTCCGGCAGCTCCTGGCGCAGGAACTGGCCATAATCGTCATCCGGCACGAAGCAGATCTCCTGGCTCTCCGGCTTGTTGTGCACGCGGAAGCCGTGCGCGCGGGCGAGGTCGCGCACCGCCGGCTTCGTCAGGCCCCCCAGTGGGAAGCACACGCGCGGCAGCTGCGCCTGGGTGAGGCCGTAGAGCACGTACGACTGGTCCTTGTGGCGGTCCACGCCGCGCCGCACGCTCCAGCGCCCCAGGTCCGCGTGGTAGATGGTGCGGGCGTAATGCCCGGTGGCCACGCAGTCGGCGCCCAGCTCCGCCGCGCGCTGCAACAGCCAATCAAATTTGATCCAGCGGTTGCACTGAATGCAGGGGTTCGGCGTACGCCCGGCGCGGTATTCGCTGATGAAGTGGTCAATGACCGCGCGGCGGAACTCCTCCTGGCAGTTGAGCACGTAGTGCGGCACGCCCAGTTTCGCGGCGACCCGGCGGGCCTCCTCCACCGCCGACAGCGCGCAGCAGGCGCGGTCGTCGTCGCGCGCGGTCGGCCAGACCTGCAGCGTCACGCCGACGACGTCGTACCCCTGCGCCCGCAAGGCCGCCGCCGCCACCGCGCTATCCACCCCTCCAGACATCGCGCAGACCACCCGTGTCATCACCGCCCAGTATACCAAAAATGGCCACGTGCGCGGGCGCGAGCGGGGGGCGCACGCTCACTCCGGCGACGCGCTGGTGAAATGGAAGCCCTCGATGCGCAGCGTCGGCACCACGCAGTACATGCCTTCGCCGCTCACCAGGGTGAGGGCGCGCTCGAGATCGCTGACATGCTGCAGCGCCTCCAGCATGCTCTGCGTGAAGCGCAATTTGTTCACCGCCTTCGTCACGGCGCCGTTCTCGATGAGGAAGGTGCCGTCGCGCGTCATGCCGGTGATGATCGCCTCGGCCGGGTGGACGATATTCACGTAGTGAAAGCGGGTGACGAGGATGCCGCGCTCGACGCCGGCGATCAGCTCCTCACGCGTCCGCGTGCCGCCCTCCAGCACCAGGTGCAGCGGGATCGGCCCGTAGGTGTTCGGCGCGGGCAGCGCGTGGCCGGTGGAGGCGCGCCCCTCCTTGCGCGCGGTATAGCTGTCGTAGACGACGCCCTTCGCCACGCCCCGCTCGAAAAACGGCACCACCTGCCGCGGCACGCCCTCGAAATCGAAGGGCAGCGCGATGGAAAGCGGATGGTAGGTGTCGTCGCGCAGGGTGATGTTCTCGCCGACGAGCCGCTCGCCCACCTTGCCGGACAGGAAGCTGCGCCCCTCCTGGTACTGGGTGGCGCCCAGCCCCATATAGGCGAGCAGGCCGAGCATCTCCGCCACCGCCGGCGGCTCCAGGATGACGGTGTAGCGCCCCGGCTCCACCGTGCCCGTCACGTCCGCCGCCAGGCATTTACTCACCGCGTGCGCCGCCGTCTCCCCGGCCGGCGCGCCGGCGAGCGACCGCCCGCTCCACTGCGCGTAGCCGGACGCGTCGCCCAGGGTGGCGATCGCCATCAGCGAGCAGGCCGTCCAGGCGTGATGCGCGCGCACCCCACGCGAATTCCCCACCGCCAGCATGCTGATGTCGGTCGCGACGTGGCCGAACGCGGTGGCGCCGTTCCCGCGCGCGGTGTGGATCATCGCCAGCGCCGCCGCCGCTCGCCCGGCGGGCGAAAAGGCCTCTTCGTCAATCTCCGGCGCCGGTGAAGCCAGCGTGCCCGCGGAGAAGACATATTCACCCGGTCCGGGCAGCGCGTCGAACTCCGCGTTCGGCGCTGAGACGTTCGCGATGGCCACCGCGCGCTCCACCAGCGCCCGCAGCCCGTCGCCGCTCAGCCGGTTCGACGACGCCACGCCCACCCGCTGGCCGACCACCGCCCGCACGTGCGCCGACAGGTTCGCGATATGCACGTTCTGATGAATGCTCCCGTTCGCCAGCCGCGTCAGCCCGTGCTCGCTCCCGTGCAGCATCACCTCGGTCTGCTCCGCGGTCGAATGCCGCAGCGCCGCGTCCAGCAGATTCAGCGCGTCATCACGCGTCAGCATGGGTGTCTCCTCCACTCGTCGGGCGGGCGCATTTCCGCCGGCTTCACCCCCCAATCCTACCGCACCCTTCGACGCGCGCGGGGGCCGTTCCTCGCCGAAACGGCCCCCGCGGATGTCGGGATATCGCGACAGGCTTAGAAACTCTCTCAACACGTCTCGCAGCCGTCTTGCGGGTCTTTTTCGCGCCTGGCCGCGTTGGATGTCCGAGCATGTATGGCCTCATACACTCTTCGGACATCCGCCTTGCCAGACACGAAAAATCCTCCGCAATCCGGTTACGGTCCATGTTGAGAGAGTTTCTTACGGCTCGCGCCGGTAGTCTTCCACGTGCCCGTCGCGGTTCGTCAAGTAGTTGATCCAGGACGAGGTGTGCTGCAGCCGCCAGTCCACCGCCGGGTTGATGTGGCGCGGGCGCCACCAGCTCTTCGGCCAGTATCGTTCGGCGCGGCGGATGGCGCGCACCCAGCGGCACTCCATCTCCGGCTTCACTTCGCAGTGGCCGTTCGCCCGCACGCCCCCGCACGGCCCGTTGCGCAACTGCTTCGGGCAGGTCATCGGGCAGGTCATGCCCAGGTCGTGCAGCTTGCACTGCCCGCACATGCGGCAGCCGAAAATCAGGTGCTTGCCGCAGTATTCGGCCCACACCACGCAGGTGTGAAACTGCTTACCAATCCACTGCATCACGGACATCGCGCGAAGCCTCCTTGAGTCAGGCGCCCTCATCATACCCGCCGGAGGCCGGCCTTGGCAATAGCCGCCCGCGGGCGCGGCCCTCAGAAACTGTCCGAGCCGTCTCGGTGTGGGGCTGCTGAGGGGATGCCGGCTTGGATCACGGCGGACGGACGAGGCGCTATCGGAGAGAGATAGGGTGAGGACGGCCAACGCCGAGCCAGGCCGGAAGCCACCAGCAGGCACGCGCTGAGACTGCTCGGACAGTTTCTCACACCATCAGCAGCCCTTCGCCCGCGATCAGGCTGCCCCAGCTCATCGGCAGCCCGGCCGCGTAATGGGGGGAATTGGGGGCATGCTTCGCGCGGTACATGTGCCCGTCGGCCTGGGTGATGAGGCGCTCCATGGCGCGATGGAAAAACGCCTGGTCGGGGCGTAGGCCGGCGATGGCGGGCTGGTCATCCGAGCAGATGCCGCCGATGCCGATGCTGACCTGCAGGGTGAGCCGCGCGCCGTTGATCTCCAGGCTGAAGGCGCGCACTGACTCCAGCAGGCGGCGGGCCACCTCGATCCCCCCGGCGATGGAGGTATTGGGGAGAATGAGGAGGAACTCGTCGCCGCCGTAGCGCCCCAGCACGTCCGACTCGCGCAGCGTGGTGCGCAGCAGTTGCCCGGCCGCGTGCAGCACGCGGTCGCCGACGAGGTGGCCGTAGGTATCGTTCACCAGCTTGAATTTGTCTAGGTCCATCATCATGATGGTGAGATGGAGGCCGGACCGGTACGCGGACTTGAGCGTTTCATACAGCCGCTGCAGGGTGAAGGTGCGCGTGTAGGCGCTGGTGGTGGCATCTATCGCCGCCAGCTCGAAGAGCGCGGCGCCTTCCAGCGCGGCGGCGCCCTGGCGCGCCAGCAGGCGCAGCCCGTCCGGCGGCGCCGCCGGCAGCGCCGGGCCGTCCAAGAGCAGCGCGCCGCGCACGCGGCCGTACCAGCACAGGGGGAGGAGCAGTTGCGTCGCGGTGGCGCGCACGCACTGATGCTCGACAAGCTGCGCGAGATCCGCGCTCAGCGACGGCGGCAGCGCGCCTCCCAGGCAGGCGTCATACGGCGGCAGCGCCGCCTGCACGATGAGCTGCGCCCCCTCTCCCGCCGCCAGCACCGCGCCCGACGCCGGCTGGTATCCACGCCGACGCAGCAGCGTCATCGCCGCCGCCAGCAGGCGCGCGCTGATCTCCGCCGGCGTGCGCAAATCCGCCAGCTCGTCCGCCAGCTCCCGCATCGCCGCCAGCTCGTCCCGCGCGCGCCGGGTTTCTTCCCGCGATCGCGTCACCCGGCGCGCCAGCGCCAGCGCGTGAAAGAAGCCGCGATCCGGCTCCAGCGACGGGAGGGTGACGGCGTCGGCGGGCAGGTCGGCGCCGTCCGGCCTGTCCGTCACCCAGAGCAGCGCCAGGTCAGGCGCCGCGGCCCGCAGGTCGGCGAGCAGCGGGCGCAGCCGCGGATCGGCGGGCGACCCGCAGATGATGCCGACGTCAGGGGGAAGGGTTTCCAGCGCCGCCCGCAGCTCCGCCTCCGACGACGCCGCGCAGAAGGCGTGGCCCGGCCACGCCCCGCAGCGCAGCGCCGCGAGCGCCGGGCAGGCGTCCGCATGCACGATGAGCGTCATGCACGGCGAAGACTCTCGATGGCGTGACGTGGCAACCACCCTCGCGCCCCTCCTCACGAGCGATATCGTCTGTCATCCCTGGAAAGGACAGTACCGTGGAGGCCCCATGCCTCATGCCGGTTGGGAAGAAATATTATACCGGATATCGGCGTAATGATACAGCAGCTGCACTGTCCCGCCGTCGTTCGGCAGCAGAGCGGTACGTTGACCCTCGGCAAGGGGCAACGGTATAATACCGCGGACACATCCCGTCCCCGCGGCCCGAGAGATCGGAGGAGTCATGAGCAGCCCAACGCTGAAAATCGCCCTGCCCAAAGGCAGTTTACAGGAATCAACCTATCGCCTGTTCGCGCACGCGGGGTGGAAAATTTCCTCCTCCTCCCGCTCGTATTTCCCGCGCATGGACGATCCGGAGCTGGAAGCCATCCTCATCCGCGCCCAGGAAATCGCCCGCTACGTGGAGGACGGCGTGATGGACTGCGGCCTCACCGGCCGCGACTGGGTGATGGAAAACGAGGCCGACGTGGTGGAAGTCTGCGCGCTGGTCTACGCCAAGCAGGAAGCCCGCCCGGTGCGCTGGGTGGTGGCGGTGCCGGACGCCTCCGCGATCACCACCGTGCAGGACCTGCAGGGGAAGCGCATCGCCACCGAGCTGGTGGGCGCCACGAAGCGCTTCCTCGCCCAGCACGGCGTCACCGCGCACGTCGAGTTCTCCTGGGGCGCCACCGAGGCGAAAGTGCCCACGCTGGTGGATGCCATCGTGGATGTCACCGAAACCGGCAGCTCGCTGCGCGCGAACAACCTCCGCATCCTCTGCGATGTCATCGAGTCGGTCACCGTGTTGGTGGCGAATAAGGATTCCTGGGAAGACCCGTGGAAGCGGCGGAAAATGGCGCAACTGGCCATGCTGCTGCAGGGGGCGCTCCGTGCCGAAGGCCGCGTCTGCCTGAAGATGAACGTCCCGTCCGATCATCTGGGCCGCGTCACCAGCCTGCTGCCCGCCATGAAAGGCCCCACCATCTCCACCCTCACCGATGACGCCTGGGTGGCGGTGGAAACGGTCATTGACGAGAAAGTGGTGCGCGACATCATCCCGCAGCTCAAAGCCGCCGGCGCCCAGGATATCATCGAGTTCCCGTTGAATAAGATCATCCCGTGAGGCCGGCGGCGACACGGAGCGCCGAAACAGGGGAACGGCCCCCCAGAACATGGTGGCCGGATGATCCGCGGGATCTCGCCGGGGCGGTCCCGATTTTCAAAACCAGAACACCCATGACTCACCGAACAGGCCAGACAGCTCTCATCACCGGCGCGGGGCGCGGCATCGGCCGCGCCATCGCCGTGGCGCTCGCGCGCTTGGGCCTGCGCCTGGCGCTGACCGCGCGCACGTCCGACGGTCTCGAAGCGACGGCGGCGCTGGCGCGCGCGGAAGGCGCGGCGGTGAGCACCATCACCGCCGACCTGGCCGACCCCGCGGCGCCGGCGTATCTCGTCGCAGAGACCGTCGCCGCTTTCGGCGCGCTGGACGTGCTGGTGAATAACGCCGGGGTGCTGCTGGTGAAGCCCTTCGCCGCGACGACGATGGAGGACTTCGACCGCCTGCTGGCGGTGAATCTCCGCGCGCCCTTCGCGCTGGCGAAAGCGGCGCTGCCCTACCTGTCCGCCCGCGGCGCCGGCGCGATCATCAACATCGCCTCCGCCGCCGGCAAGCGCTTCTACGCGGATCAATCCGCCTACTGCGCCAGCAAGCACGGCCTGCTGGGCATGAACAAGGTGCTCGCCGCCGAGCTGCGCCCGCTGGGCATCCGCGTGCACGCCGTCTGCCCCGGCGGCGTCGCCACGGAGATGACCACCGGCCAGCGCCCGGACTGGCACCCGGAAAACCTGATGGCGCCGGAGGATATCGCCGCCGCCGTCGTCTACCTCCTCAGCCTGTCGCCCCGCGCCACGGTGGACGAGCTGCCCATCCGCCGTATCGCGGCAGACCCGCTGTGGGGATAGCACCATGGCCGGCGGCGCCGCACGACGAACTCGTTCGCCGTGCGGCACGCGGTGGAGATCCGGAGGCAAGCGGGGCGGGGCGCCAGCCGGGTGCCGGGATTCGGAATAAGGTGACGATCATCAACGAAGAGGAGAGACCTATGCTCGATCAACTCATCGCCCTGTCGCGCGAACTGGGCAAGCCGGAATATGACCTGGCCATCCTCGGCGAGGGGAATACCTCGGTGAAGCTGGACGACGGCGCCTTCTGGGTGAAGGCCAGCGGCACCACGCTGGGCACCGCCGATGAAAACAGCTTCGTGAAGCTGGACCTGGCGGGCGCCGCCGCGCTGCTCGACGACGACCTCCCCACCGACGAGGCCATCCAGGCGGCGATGCTCGGCGTGCGCGCCCCCGGCCAGACGCGGCAGCCCTCGGTGGAGGCGATGATGCACGCCTTCCTGCTGGCCCTCCCCGGCGTCACCTTCGTCGGGCACACCCACCCCACCGCGGTGAACGCCCTGCTCTGCGGCAACGACGCCGAACGGCTCGTCCATCTCTGCCTCTTCCCGGATCAGATCGTCTGTTGCGGGGCCTCCCCCGTCTACGTGCCCTATACCGATCCCGGCCTGCCGCTGGCCCGCGCCGTGCGCGACCGCGTGCACGCCTGGATGCGGGCGGAAGGCATGGCCCCGAAGGCGATCCTCATCCAGAACCACGGCCTCTTCGCCCTCGGCGCCACCCCCAAAGAGGTCACGAGCTGCGCGCTGATGTGGGCGAAAACCGCCCGCGTCATGCTCGGCGCCCTCGCCTGCGGCGGCATCCACCCGCTGACCGCGGCGCAGGTGGCGCGCATCGCCACCCGCCCGGATGAAAAATTCCGCGCGGCGCTGATCGGGAAGTGAGCAGTAAGCAGTGAACAGTAATCAGTGAGTAGTAATTCAGTTCAGTAATTGTCGTGGGTTGTTACGATATACCTTGCCTGCGACATCGGTATCAGCGCTTGTCGGGCATGGCCCGCCGTGGCATTCCCGACAAGACGCTTGAGTTGATACGAAGAACAAGGTACAACGTGATGACCCACCAGAATTACTGATTGCTGAATACCTGTAGTGGGTCGTCACGATGTACCGCGCTGTATTATCCGTGCCCTCCACGACACGTGTATGGGGAGAAACAACCAGAATATTACTTTCGGCAACACGCGCCGCGGAGGGCGCGGACTACCGGTGGCTCGACGACGGTACAAGGTACATCGTGAACGACCCACGACAATTACTGATTACTACTTACTCTTACTGCCAGCTTGTCCGCAAGCCGGCATGGCGATTACGCAGACAGCGAAAGGATCAGCGATGACAGACATCTTACACCGATACAAGGCCGTGGACTATCCGACCCCGGCGCGCGAGCGCTCCTGGTTCCTCTACGGCGTCGGCCTGGAGAGCCTGGGGCAAGACGGCCGGCCGGTGGAGCACGCGGTGCCGACGCCCGGGCCGGATGAGCTGCTGGTGCGCTGCGACGCCAACGGGCTCTGCTTCAGCGATATCAAGATCATCCTGCAGGGCGGCGATCACGTGCGCATCAAGCGCGACATCGCGGCAGACCCGGTGATTATGGGGCACGAATCAGTCGTCACCGTGGTGCGGGTGGGCGAGCGGCTCGCGGGGCAGTTTGCCGTCGGCCAGCGCTTCGTGGTGCAGGCGGATGTCTACGTCAACGGCGTCACCCGCGCCTACGGCTACGCCCTGCCCGGCGCCCTCACCCAGTACGAGGTGATGACCCAGGAGATCCTCAACGGCGACGACGGCTGCTACCTCATCCCCGTCGCCGAGCAGACCGCCTACGCCGAAGCCGCGCTCACCGAGCCGTGGGCCTGCGTGGTGCATTCCTACGTGCTGCGTTATCGCCAGCACGTGAAGGGCGGCGGCGTCTGCCTGATGGTGGGCGGCGCCGGCGCGGAGCGGCTCGTGCTGGGCGACACCTTCGCGGAGCACCGGCCCGCGACCATCGTCGCCGCGAACCTGTCGGCGGAGCTGCTGGCGGCCGTGCAGACGACCGGCGCCGCGGTGACGGAGGTCCGCTGCGACGGCCAGTGCGGGGGCGTGGAAGCGCTGGCCGAGGCGCACACCGGCGGCCAGGGTTTTGATGACATCATCATCTGCGGCACGATCGGCGATGACTGCCTGGAGAAGCTGGCGGCGAAGCTGGCGCGCGGCGGCGTGCTGAACATCGTCTGCGACCAGGCGCCCGCCCGCCCGCTCTCCATTGACGTGGGCCGCATCCATTACGAGGACTGGTACTACTGCGGCAATCCCGGCCCGGAGATCAGCGCCTCCTACGGCAGCCACCGCGTGCCCACCGAGCTGAAGCCCGGCGGCAGCGTCTGGTTCCTGGGCGCCGGCGGACCGATGGGGCAGATGCACGTGCAGCGCGCCTGCGAGATGAAGGACGGGCCCGCGCTCATCGTGGCCACCGACATCAACCCCGACCGCCTGCGGGAGCTGCGCGAGCGCTTCCTCCCGGTGGCGGACGCCAATGGCCGTACGCTGGCCGTGATGAATCCGAACGACTTCACCCCCGAAGCCTTCGAGATGGAGCTCTGCGAGCTCTCCAGCGGCTGCGGCTTTGACGACGTGGTGGCGCTGGTGCCGGTGCCCGCGCTGGTCGAGCAGGCGGCGCTGCGCTGCGGCTACGGCGGTCTGCTGAATATCTTCGCCGGCGTCGCCCGCGGCACGCGGGTGGCGATGAAGCTGGAAGATATCTACCTGCGCAACGTGCGCTGGGTGGGCAGCTCCGGCTCAACAATCGCGGACATGCGCGAGACGCTGCGCCTCGCCGAAACCGGCGAGCTGCTCACCGCCAACGCGGTGGCCGCCATCGGCGGCCTCAACGCCGTGCTGGACGGCCTCGAGCTGGTGCAGGCGCAGGCCATCCCCGGCAAAATCGTCATCTACCAGCAGATCGAGGACCTGCCGCTCACCCGGCTGAGCGATCTCGCCGCCGCCCTCCCCACCGTCGCCGCACAACTCCGCGACGGCAAATACTGGACGAAAGACGCGGAAGAGGAGCTGCTCCGCCTCAAGCTGCGGCTTCCCGAAGCCGCCGCGGTACCATAGCACCGTCGCCACGACCCGCGGTCCGGCCTTCCGGGCCGCGGAGGTTTTTCGCCCCACCGCCCCCCATACCGCGCAACACCGCGCCATTGCCGCGTATAGTGTAAGGAAGCGATTGTCGGAAGGAGCGAGAGATGATGATGCGAGCGCTGCTGTGTGCGATACTCGGCCTGCTGGCCTGCCTGGCGCCGGCGCAGGCGCCCGTCACGGCGCTGAAGAGCGTGGTGGCGGACGGCGTGGGCGCCGGCCCTGATCGCGGCAAAGCCCGCGACGACGCCCTCGCCGACGCGCAGCGCCGCGCGGTGGAGGAGGCCGTCGGGCTCTATATTGAGTCCGAGACGGTGGTGAAAAACGGCGCAGTGCTCTCCGACGACATCTACGCGCACAGCCAGGGCTACGTGCAGCACTACGCCATCCTCAACGAACAGTACGACGGCGACGAATACCGGGTGAAGATTCGCGCGCAGGTGCGCATGGGCAAACTCGAGGACGATCTCACCGACGTGTCCGCGCGCCTGCACGTGGCGGGCAGCCCGCGCGTGCTGGTGGACCTGCGCCAGCCGCAAGCCTGCGACGATCCGACCCTCGCGCAGACCCTCGTCACCGAGAAGCTGGTGGCGCTGGGCTTCACCGTCCTCGATGCCGATCAGCTCGCGAACAACAAATCGAAAGAGGCCATGAAGCTGCTGCGCGAAGGGAAATACGACGCCGCGCGCATCCTCGCCTTGCAGGACGTCGCCGATATCCTCATCATCGGCGAGGCGAAGTACCGCACCGCGCGCAACACCGTCGCCAACACCGAGATGTTCAGCGGGGAAGCCTGGCTCAACGCGAAAGCCATCCGCGTGGATACCGCGCACATCGTCGCCGCCTGGCAGGGAAAAACTCCCTTCGCCGTAGCCGCCTTTGCGGAAAACAACGCGGCGGAGAGCGCGTTGACTGTCTGCGCCCAGGACTGGTTGACGAAGAATCTGGGCCTGCTCATCAGAGCCGCCGTGGACCCGGCGCGCGGCTACATCGTCACCCTCACCGGCTGCGGCATGCAGGATGTCAGCGCCGTCGAGCGCCAGCTTGCCGACCTGCGCTTCGTCCGCCGTACCCGCCTGCTCGGCTTCGACCGTGGCGTCGCGCGGCTGGAGGTGCTGTACACGAAGACGGTGAAAGACCTCGCCGCCGCCATGACCGCCTTCACCGCACCGAAATTGGTGGTGGACAGCGCCACCACCGGCACGGTGCGGGCGTCGGTGAAGCGCTGACCGGCCCTTGCGCCGGCCGGGAAAATGCGCTACGCTCATGGCTGGGAGAGTGCCATGCGATACCTTGTGCTGCTCGGGCTGCTGGTGGCGCTGGCCGGCGCCGCCGAACCTCTCGCCTTCCGGCCGCACCCGCGTTTCCTCTACACGGCGGAGGAGATCGCCGCCTGGAAAGCCGATCCCGCCCGCCAGGGGGAGGTGCAACACGTCCTCACCCGCGCCGACGCCCTGCTGGCGGAAGGGCTGGTCGTCCCCGCGCAGGAAGGCGACTGGGTCTTCTACTACGCCTGCCCGAAAGACGGCGCCTGGCTGCAGCCAGAATCGCGGGAACGGCACCGCTGCCCGAAGTGCGAGGCCGTCTACACCGATGAACGCACGAAAGCCGCCTACCGCACCCGCCTGAATGACGCGCTGAATGAGGACTGCATCACCCTGGGCACCGCGTATGCCCTCACCGGGGAGCGCAAATACGCCGACGCGGTGAAGGACGTGCTGCTCACGCTCGCCCGCCTGTACCCCACCTGGACGCGCCACGACCGCTGGGGGCGCAAAGGCGCGCTGGCCGTGGTCGGCGGGCGCCGCTACGCCCAGCACCTCGACGAAGCCTTCGCCGCCATCCGCCTCGCCCGCGCGTACGATCTCGTCGCGACCGCCATCCCGGACGCCGATCGCGCGATCATCGAACGGGGCGCCCTCGGCGATCCGGTGCGCGAAATCCGCCGCCTGCAGGGCTTCGTCGGCGCGAAGAACAACCATCAGACTTGGTTCAACGCCGCGTATGCCGCCGTCAGCGTCGCCATCGGCGACGAAGCGCTCATCCGCGACAGCGTGGACGGCCCCGCCGGCCTGCGCTGGCAGCTCACAGCATCCGTCACCGATGACGGCCTCTGGTACGAAGGCACCATGGCCTACCAGCGCTACACCATGCAGGCGATCATGGAGCACCTCGACGCCCTCAAGCGCGTCGGCATCACCCTCGCCGATGACGTCCGCCTGAAAAGTCTCTGGACCGGCCCGCTCAACCTCGCCTATCCCAACGGCCAGTTCCCCGTCATCAATGACAGCGACCCCGCCAGTCTCGACGGCTGGAAGGACGTCTTCCGCTGGGGCTACGGCTACTTCGGCGATCCGCTGCTGGCCCTCTACGCCGGCATCCCGGCCGACGGTGCGCGCAAGCCGGAGTTGAAGAGCGTCAACCTCGCCGGCCTGGGCATCGCCGTCCTCCGCGGCGGCACGCCGGAGAACCCCATCTGCGCCATGCTGGACTACGGCCAGCACGGCGACCATCACGGCCACCCCGACAAGCTCAATATCGTCGTCTATGCCCAGGGCCGGGAATGGCTCCTCGACCCCGGACGCCTCACCTACAGCGTCCCTGAATACGAAAGCTGGGCCCGCACCACGGTGGCGCATAATACGGTGGTCATCAACGGCGCGAATCAGCAACCGGACACCGGCAGGCTCCTCCACTTCGAAACCACCCCCGGCTACGCCGCCGCCTTCGCCATCAGCACAGGCGCCTATCCCGGCTACACCCTCAAACGCTTCCTCATCCTCGCGGACGACCTGCTCTTCGACATCTTCGCGGTTGAGGGCAAGAAATCGGCGCAGATTGATTGGTTCATCCACGGTCGCGGCGCCATCACCTCCCCGGTGGCGCTCACTGAACGCCGAGCGCGCCTGGGAGAGAAGGCCGGCTACCAGCATCTGACACACCTGCGGGAAGGTCAGGGGGAGAAATGGCTGCCCTTCACCTTCACCCCGCCGAACGGCAGGCCGTACCGCGCCTACTGTCTCACCGACGACACCACCCTCGTCACCGGCGAAGGCCTTGGCTACCAGTTGACGGATACGGTGCCGTTTCTCCTGCGCCGGCAGCGCGGGAAACGCGCCAGCTTCGTCACGGTGTATGATTTATCCGGCGGCGCGCGCGAGCTCGCCATCAGCAGCGCCATCGCGGGGGCCGCAGGCGCGGGTAGGGGGAACTGGACGCACTGGAAAATCCGGCTGCCGGATGATACGGCGTATCAGTTCAGCGTTGACCTCGGCGAAGACCCCGGCGGGATGACAGTCGGCACGCGATGGCTGGAGCATCTGCGCTGCGCGGTGGAAACCCCCACCTATTCCACCCGCGCGATGCTGCGCGAGCAACATCAACATACGCCCGTACCCGCGGACAGGTAATGCATCATCAGCAGGCACGACGGGCAGCGGATCGCGCATGCGCGATCATGCGGTGACGGCGGAGTTGTACTCCGCCCACTGGGGCCGCGGAGTTGTACTCCGCACGAAATTCATCACACGCTCATCAATGAGGACGATACCATGACCACCCTCCATGCCGGCGCCGCCCAGACCGACATCACCCCCGCGGCGGGCGTGCAGCTTGCCGGGGATATCGGCCGCTATCGGCCGGCGAAGCTGGTGCTCGATCCGCTGTACGCCCGCGCGCTGGCGCTGCGCGACGGGGAGCGCGCGCTGGCCATCATCGCGCTGGACCTGTGCATCGTGTCGAAGCCGCAGTGCCGGCGCATCCGCGCCCTCGCCGCCGAACGGCACGGCATCGAGCCGGACGCGCTGATGATCCACGCCACCCAGACCCACACCGCCCCCGGTCTGGGGCACTTCATGCTGGACGACGACTTCCCCGGCATTCCCGAAGACTACGCCTGGATTCGCGGCGGCGACCCGGCGTATGATGAGCTGGTCATCGCGCGCGCCCTCGACGCCCTGGGCCAGGCGCTGGCCGCCATGCGGCCGGTGCAGGTGGGCGCCGGCAGCGGCATCGAGGGGCGCTACGCCTATAATCGCCGGGCAGTGCTGCGCGACGGCAGCATCGGCATGCCGTGGAAAGGCTGGCAGGGCGGCAAGCTGGGGCCGACGGATATCCTCTACGTGGAAGGGCCGATGGATCCGGAAGTGGGCGTGCTCTGCCTGCGCGGCGACGATCTGCACCCCGTCGCCATGCTCCTCAACTACGCCTGCCACCCCGTGCACGTCTTCCCCCAACCGCTCGTCTCCGCCGACTGGCCGGGCGCCTGGTGCGCGGCGATGCGGGCGCGCTTCGGCGGCACGCCGATGGTGCTCAACGGCTGCTGCGGCAACATCAATCCCTGGCCGCCCTTCGACCCCGCGTATACCGAAGACCACCGCGTGATGGGCCAGGCGCTGGCCGAAATGGCGGGCAACGTGCTGGCAGCGATGACCTGCGCGCCGGGGACGATTGACTGGCGCGCCCGCCGCATCCACCTCCCCTTCCGCGATTTTCCGGCGGAGGAGGTCGCCCGCGCGCGGGCGGTGATTGACGCCGCCGACGGCATCCCCTTCACCGATGACGCGCACACCGCCGTCTCCAACGAATGGATGGCTGCCGCCTCCTACCTCAGCGCGTACCTGCAGGCCCGGCGCGAGGGCACCTTCGAATATGAAATCCAGGTCATGCGCATCGGCGACGCCGCCTTCGTCGGCCTCCCCGGCGAGCCGTTCATCGAAGCGGCACTGTGGATCAAGGAAGCGTCCCCCACCCGCTGGACATACGTCGTCCATATGATCAGCCAGTATGTCGGCTATATCCCGAGCAGGGAGGCCCTCCGCCGCGGCGGGCACGAGTGCGCCACCCGCTACTGGGCCAAACTCGCCCCCGACGCGCTGGACATCATCACCGCCGAAGCGACGGCGATGGTCCGCGAGCTGTTCCCCCTCGGCGAGTAGCATCCGCAGGCTTGGGGGGCGCCGCGCGGCGGGGGCGGAGTGCCACTCCGCGATCCCAGTTTGTGTGTCCCGATTTCATCGGGACGCGGCCCCGGTAGCTGCGGAGTATATGCTCTGTGACACATGACTTCCGCGTTGCTCGGTATCCGGTCCTTCGGCCCGATCCGGGGAGTCCACGCAGGTGGGCTTTGTGGCTCCAGCCCCGGATTTGAATCCGGGGGACGGAAGCCTCTCGATGAACAGCCCACCAGAGCGGAAACAATGTGTCAAAGAGCATCAATCCGGGGGACGCTCCGCCCACCACGGGGGCCGCGGAGGGCAACGAACCAGGAACACGGAAATCGGCATCAGCGCCCCGCGGATGTGGCGGCGGGCGCCAACCAGGCGTGGACATCTATCCTTTCCCGGCAGCCGGAGGCGGCGGCATCGAGGGCGCGGGCGATCATGATGGAGGGGATGGCGCCCTGGAGGAAGGGGTTGGGGCTGGGGCCACCGGCGCGTACGGCGGCGATGAAGGCCGCGGATTGCCGCAGGAAGCCGTCTTCCTCGCCGATGATGGTGGTCTCGCGGCCATCCGCCTCGCGGACCTGCAGGCGGGTGAAGCGCGAGAACAGGGCGAGACTTGTGCCGCCGCCCGCCGCCTCGACGAGGAATTTTGAGATGGCGCCCGGACCATTGCCGGCATCAGCCACCGCCAGGCAGCCCAGCGCGCCGCTGGCGAATTCAAAGGTGGCGCAGAGGGTATCCTCCACCCCGCTGGGCTGGCGCGCGTTGCGCGCGGACGCGGTCACCGCCACCGGCAGGCTGCCGGCGAGGATCTGCAGCGCGTCGGCGGCGTAGACGCCCTGCGCGCGCACATTCCCGCCGCTGATGGCCGGATCATTCAGGTCGCCAGGCGGCCAGGGGTCGTCCAGCACGTGCGCGACGAGTATCTCCGGGTTCGGCAGCAGCGCCGCCGCCCGGCCGACCAGGGAATGGAAGCGGATTTTAAAGCCGGATTGAAAGAGGATGGGGTGCCGCCGCAGCACGTCGGCCATCTCGCGCAGCAGCTCCGCCGGCAGCGCCAGCGGCTTCTCCATGAAGACCGGCTTGCCGGCGCGGGCGGCCGCGTCCAGCAGCCGCAGGCGATCATTATGCATGGTACAGATGTAGATGGCGTCCACCGCCGGGTCATCAGCCACCCGCCGGTAGTCATCCGTGCAGTACGCACCGCCGAAGTCGCGCAGCATCGCTTCCGCCAGGTGGAAATCGTCCGGGCGGTTCCAGTAGGCGCGCAGACGCACCCCCGCCATGGCGCGAAAAGTCTGCGCGTGCTCGCGGGCATTGCGCCCGCAGCCGAAGATGGCAAGCTGCAGTAGAGAATCGCTCATCGTCCGTCCTGCTGTATTGCTCTCTCTAGCATACCGCATAATTCATGCGCATGGAATACCCTTGCCGCATTGTGTGGCAAGAAGACGCCCCCCAGCGGCGGCACGACGATTATTCCCCCCGTGAAACGGGGAATTATCTTTCTCGATAAAGAAAAGCAGGAATCTTGCCGCGCGCGGAGAATTTTTGGTCTACGACTGTCCGGTATGCAACGAAAGGGACCTGACCATCATGAAAGCGCTGTGCTCCCGCCTCAGTTGGGCCTATGCCCTCGCCGCCTTGCTCATCGGGCTGGTGACCACCGCCGCGCTCTGCGCGGATACGCCGGTCACCCCGGCCTATCTCGACACCGCGACGTATCGGGGCGCAACCGTCTGCAAGATGTGCCACAACAAGAAAGACGCGCCGACCTACACCCACTGGGAAGCCTCGGCGCACGCGAAGATCGCCGGCAGCCTTCCCTGGAAAGAGGGGGAGACGCCCGCGGCGGAGGTGGCCTACCGCCACGTAACCGGCTACAGCGCGGCCACGAAGACGTGGAAGGACAAAGGCGTCACCTGCGAAGCCTGCCATGGCCCCGGCAGCGCGCACATGATGGCGAAGGACAAAACGGCGACGATCATTGACCCCGCCGCGTTGAAAACCGCCGGCCAGCAGATTTCCGTCTGCGGCCGCTGCCACGGCCAGTATACCATCGGCGGACAGAAAGTCGCGCTGAACTACAAATTCGGGCAGGACCTGCTTGCCACCGACGGCTTCACCCTCGCCGAGGTGAAGGCCGGCGCGGCGATGCAGGAGATGAACGAAGTGGTCGCCAGCACGCACTTCGCCAAGGGCGTCACCTGCGTGAGCTGCCATTCCTCGCACACCGCGACGCCGCAGGCGCACCAATTGAAGAAACCGGTGAACGAGCTCTGCCTGAGCTGCCACCAAGACCAGACGATGGCCGCCCACGCGCCGAAAGCCGCGGCAGGCGCCACCTGCGCCACCTGCCACCTGCCGAAAGGCTCGCACGCCTTCGCGAAGCCGAAGGCCGAATGACGCACGGGTGACTGCGGAACGAACACGTGCCCCGCGCGGCATCCGCGCGGGGCACGTCGTCGGTGAGGGGCGGGGGCAGCAGGATACGGGAATGCGGCACGGGGAGGAAACGCGTCAGCGGATCACGGGCACCAGCCGCCACCCCTGTCCCTCGGTGAATTCGCGGATCGAGAAGCACCAGATGACGACTTTCTTCCCGGCGAGGTTATCGCCGCGCCGCAGCAGGGAGATGCGCGACGGCGTGGCGCCGGAGCCGCGCACGCCCACCACGTCCACCGGAAAGCCGAGCTGCAGCGCCAGATGGTCCGCCAACCCCGCGCCGCTGGCGAGCATATCCTCGCCGGCGTGAAACACGAGCGTGTGGCTGTCGCCCAGCAGCAGCACCGGGCTCTCGCGCCACGGCTTCAGCGGCGCCAGGCCCTCCTTCGTGCGCTCCTGCACGATCTGGATGGGCAGTTTTTCCTTCGGCAGCGCGGGGGTATTGAGCATCGTCCACAGGTCGCCGGTGATCTCGATCTCCTTCGCCGTGGCTTCCAGCTTGCGTTTCGGCACGGTCTTCACCCACGGCATATCCGTGAGCCGCGCGGCCAGCGCCGTCGCCGCCGCCGCGCAGCCGGCGCTGGACCAATGGGAATCCTGCTTGCAGTAGAGCGCCGGGCCGCCGGCCGCGCGCTGCTGGAGATAGCCGGGGGTCAGGTCCAGCACCGTCACCCCTTTGTCCGCCAGCACCTGGTAAAAGGCCTGGTGCGTGACGTCCACGCGCGGCGTCGGCGCGGCGATCGCCGCGGAGAACAACTCCGGGTAAATGGCGGCCTTCGCCGGCACGGGGACGACGATGAGCGCGATGCCGGCGGCGTCAAGCTGGCGCTTGAAGTCGAGAATGGCGGGGATGGCATCGGCCACCTCCGGCTTCGCCACCCGATTCACCGCGGCGGCGTCCGGCCCCCAGAATTTCCCCACGCTCATCGCGCGCAGCTCGTAGGAGAAAAACAGCCAGCCGTCTTTGCCCGTCACCACCGAGGATTTCGCCCGCTCGGCGGCGGCGAATTGCTCCGCGGCTTCGTGCCGAAAGACGTCGGCGGGCGTCGGCTCCGCCGCCGTCGCGGGCAACAGACCGCCCAGCATCATCACCGCCAGCAGCACATGCGGCCAGGACATCGTCGCTCACTCCTCTCCCCAGAAGGTATCCAGCAGGAACAGGGCATCATCGTCTAACTCGACGCGATTATACCCACCGTAGCGGCCTTCAACCTCCGCCCAGGGTTTCAGGCGCAGGCTGATGGGCTTGCCGACGGCATAACCGGCGGCCTTCGTCCACTGGTTATCGCGCATGCCCCAGACGAAGACGATGATCTCTTTCGCCGGCGCGTTGCCGGAGATCGCCGTCACCCCGGTGAGATGCAGCGCGATGAGGCAGTCTTTATACGGCACGGACCCCGGCTGGGGCGCCTCGCTGCGCGCGGCGAGGGTGCCGCGCACCACCAGCCCCCGCTCGGCCGGGGTGGGATCGGGCACGGGCGTCGGGGTGGGCGTCGGCGTCGGATGCGGTGTGGGCGTCGGCGTGGGATCGGGCACCGGCGTCGGGGTGGGATCGGGCGTGGGATCGGGCACCGGCGTGGGATCCGGCGTCGGGGTGGGATCGGGCACGGGCGTCGGCTGGCCTTTCACCGCCGGGAGATCAATGAGCTTCCAATCGCCCACTAGGAGGTCGCGCATGGCGAACTCGTAGATGACGACTTTCTTCCCGGCGAGCACATCTTGCCCGCGCGCCAGCCGCTT
Source organism: Armatimonadota bacterium (assembly GCA_029553475.1). GTDB lineage: Bacteria > Armatimonadota > Hebobacteria > CAIYQO01 > CAIYQO01 > JAKIYB01. Next base: position 19,879 of record JAKPKV010000125.1, on the reverse strand, counting down.
CGCCAGCTCCTGGCGGGCGGCGAACGAACCGCCGGCATTGATGACGATCTTATCTAGCGGCCGCCGCAGGCGATAGCTCAACTGTTCGACAAAACCGGCGCCTTCGCCCCAGCGCATGCCGCCCAGCGAATAGATATTGAAGAAGCTGTCGCCGAGCACCAGCACGTCGGCGGTGTTCTCCGGCTGCCAGGGGCGCCCGTCCGGCGTCCGCACGGGATGGATCGTCACGGTTTCCGGCCGCAGCAGGCGCTGCGACGCCGGCAGCTTGAACATTTCCGCGATATCCCCGAGATTGGTGACGCGCTGGTCCAGGCGACGATACCCGACGGGCGCGCGCGGGGGGAGCAGCTTGCGCGCTTCGAGCTCCCTGGCGAGGGTATCGGCGGCGAGCGCCATCCCCGCCGGCGTCCAGTGGGTATCGGTCTTCAGGTACTGCGGGGTCCCCGTCGCGGCTTGCGCGGCGATGAGCGCCGCCGACACGTCCACCACGAGGATGCCGCGACGCGCCATCTCCCCCAGGAACCGGCGATATGACGGATTCTGCACCGGGGCGGCTCCCGCCGCATAGCGGGCGGACAGGCCCTGCGGATAGATGCTCGGTTTCACGGGCGCGGGCATGACGACGAGGGTGATGCCGCGGGCGGCGAGTTGGGCGTGCAGCGCCGCGATGGCGGTAATCGGGTTAGGCTGGACGGCGTCTTCGCCGCTGCGCGCGCGCTGCTTCAGGCTTTCAGGGTTCAGAAAAGCGTCATTCGTCAGATATTCGACTTCCGGCCGGTAATACAACCAGCCATCCCGTCCGATATACGCCTGCTCGTTGCCGGCGCCGCCCCATTGCGAGAGGAGGGCTTGCGCGCGCGGCAGCACCCACTGCCCGAGGTAGGAGCCTTTTTCCAGCGCTTTCTCGTAGGCGAGAATCTCCTTCACCGGCGGCAGCGTATTCCAGTAATACATGAACCCCCGCCCTTCGGCCGGGCGCGCGACCGCGATCTGTTTGGAGCGCGCCGTGCTGGGCAGCAGCGTCACGATCTCCAGCACCTGGGGCGCGCGGCCGGGATGCCGCGCGATCTCCAGGCTCTGCTGGATCAGCGGCTCGCTGATGATCGTCAGCAGCAGGAGCGCCGTGATGGCCACGGCCAGCGCCGGCGCGATGTGCGTGCGTTTCAGCGCCAGCTCCGCCTCTTCTTCCCGGCTGTGTTTTTCATATAGCGGCACGTCCGGCGCCGGCCGCGGCAGGGTATCTACCATGACGATCTCCTAGAAAATGAAATAAATGAACGGGTTGTATTCCTGTGTCCGCAACGCCACCAGGGCGATGAGGAACAGGCCGAACGCGACGATGGCTTTCGACCAGGTGAGTTTTTGCGTCCATTCCCAGGTATCCGGCACCCCCCAGACCAGGGCGCCCGCGATACCGAGGCTGATCAGATAATACGGCTGGAAGAGGAGGCCGGACAGCAGTCCCGCGCCCGCCTGCACGTGCGCGGAGGCGCCGAACATGCTCCCCAGATATGCCAGCGCATCGGGCAGCGTGGTCGCGCGGAAGAATACCCAGGCGATGATCACCACGAGGAAGGTGAGCACCACGCGCGCGATCTTCGGAAATGCTTCATACCAGCTCTTTTTGCCCATCGCGCGCTCGAAGGCCAGCGCGCCGCCGTGGATGCCGCCCCAGACGACGAAATTCCACGACGCGCCATGCCACAGCCCGCCGAGCAGCATGGTGAGCGCGAGATTGACATAGGTGCGCACCGTGCCTTTGCGGTTGCCGCCCAGCGGGATGTAGAGATATTCGCGCAGCCAGGTGGAGAGCGAGATATGCCAGCGCCGCCAGAACTCGGTGATGGACTGGGAGCGGTAGGGGTGATCGAAATTCCGCGCGAAGACGAAGCCCAGCATCAGGCCCAGGCCGATCGCCATGTCGGAATAGCCGCTGAAGTCGAAGTAAATCTGCCCGGCGTAGCCCAGCAGGCCCACCCAGGCATCGAGGGTATGCAGCGAGCCGGCATTGAAGGTCAGGTCCGCGACTTTGCCGCACGGATTGGCGATGAGCACTTTTTTCGCCATGCCCAGCATGAAGAACGCCGAGCCGCGCGCGAATTTATCCAGCGTCAGGGTGCGGCGCTCCAACTGATCCGCCAGGTAGGAGAACTTGAGGATCGGTCCCGCGACCAGGTGGGGGAACATGGAGACGAAGCAGGAAAAGTCGGTGAAGTTCCGCATCGCCTTGGCGTCGCCGCGATAGACGTCAATGGTGTAGCTCAACGACTGGAAGGTGTAGAAGCTGATGCCCAGCGGCAGGATGACGCGGAAGAAGGTGTCCCACTGCCAACTGGCCAGGCCGAGGGATTCGACCAGGGCGTTATAGCTGTCAATGCCGAAATTGAAATACTTGAAAAACCCCAGCATCAGCAGGTTCGAGACGACGGAAATGACGATGGCCGCGCGCTGGAGGCGGGTCCGCGACCCTTTCGCCAGCGGGGTGATGGGCGCGCGCCAATCGCGCAGGATGTGCCAGGAATTGTAGGCGATGACCAGGCTGAGCAGCCAGTCAATGAAGGTGGTGGCGAACATGAGGAAGATGAATTTTGGATTCGCCCATCCGTAAAAGATATATCCGAGGATGATCAGCGAGAAGTTGCGCCAGCGGATCGGTGCCTTCCATAAGGCGTAGTAGCTTATCAACGCAATCGGCAAGAAGTAGTAGATGAAGATATGCGAGCTAAAGACCACCAGAAACCTCCCGTGATGCCGGTGAGCCGGCCAATTCCGCTACGTTTTCCTACCCGGCAGCCGTGGCCGCGCCCTGCGGCGCGGCCGCGGCACGCGTCACCCGCTCAAAAGCCTCCGGCGATGATGATCGTGGGATTGAAGAAGAGACGGTCGTCAATGGTACCGCGATACGAATAGCCTTCGCGCAGCTCGAAGCTGGCGGAGAGGCCGAAGGGCGCCTTGAAGGTGCGGTAGCCCAGCCCGATGCCGGCTTCCAGGCGATTGGACGCGCCGTTGTCGCCGGAGGCGGACGCCGCCAGGTGCCCCACCCCATAGAGCCACCAGCGGGTGTTGCCCTGCTGGCGCAGGATGACGCCTTCGCGCGCGCGGATGGTCAGATACAGGTCATCCGCCGCCCCGACCCAGGTGATGTCGCCGTACAGGTCAAAAACCCGATTGGCGCCATGTTCCCACTCGTTGAAGCCCGCCGCACCGAAGCGAAAATCGTCCGTGCCCTTGCTCTCGCCGGCAACGGCGTGCCCGAACGAGGTGAAGGCGAACCATTGATCGCCGGGGAACCAGTAGCGCAGCCCGCCGGTGAGGGTGACCCCCTGGGTGGTGTATTGGTAGATCGCGTCCGAACCGCGGGTATCCGCCCAGGCGTTCTGCAGGGCCAGATACGCGCCGTACTGGCCTTTGCGCACGCCGGTGGTGAACTGCTGCACCGAGGAGTAGCCGGTCAACCGCATCCAGACGGCGTCCACATACAGCGTGTGGAAGTTGCGCCATTCGTCCGCGTTCTGGGCCGGCGCCGCCAGCGCCAGCAGCAGCAGGCCGCAGAGGGCGGCCGTGAGGAAAGGGAGATGCCTCATAGTGTTCACTCCTTTACCGTGAAAAGACTACCGATACTGGTATCATGCGCGGGTGCGCCGTCGTCACGGCGCCGCGACGGGCGCCGCGTTCGGCGCCAGGGCGGCCACCGCTTCCGTCCATCCATAATGCCGCGCGAAATCGAGTGCTGTCAAGCCGTCGTCATCCGCCGCCGCGCGCGGCGCGTCGCGCTCCAGCAGCAGGGACACCGCCGCCGCCTGCCCGGCCGCCGCCGCCCAGTGCAGCGGGGTGCAGCCCCGCGTATCCGGCACCATCACGTACGCCCCCAGCTCGACCAGGCGCGCCATCGTCGCCGTTTGCCCGCGCAGCGCGGCCCAGTGGAGGGGCTGCGCCCCACAGACGGGATCGCGCACCGCCGCGGCGAATTTCGCCGCCAGCAGCCCCGCGATCAGCGCGTCATCGCCGAGGGCAATGGCCAGATGCACCGGCGTCACCTGTTGCACGAGCGGCTCCGTGATGTCGGCGCCCTTCTCCACCAGCGCCCGCGCCCACTCCGCCGATTGGCGCTGCAGGGCGACCCGCAGGGGCGACAGGCCGGCGGCATCCCGCAGATTGACGAAGGCGCCGGCGTGGAGCAGCTCCCGGGCCACCTCGTCATTGCCGCGCAGCAAGGCCGCCAGCAGCGGGGTACGCTTCTCCTTATCCGGCGCGTTGACGTTCGCCCCGCGGGCGATGAGCACGCGCGCGGCCTCTCCCGTCGCGGCCACGTGCAGCGGGGTGCGTCCCAACTCATCCGCGGCATTCGCCTGCAGCTTCGAGGCCAGCATCATGGTGCGCACGTACGGGAGCTTCCCCTCCGCCGCGCCCGTGTGCAGGAAGGACCACTCGGGGCGCGGCGCCACGGCATATTCCGGCAGCGGCGGCAGCAGCAGCGGCGCCACCGCCGGCATCGCGCGGCCGAAGACGCTGATGCCGTCCCGCGCGCGCAGCGCCGGGTCGGCGCCGCGGGCGAGCAGCAGCCGGGCGATCTCGGCGTCATTCCGCTCCGCCGCCAGCATCAGCGGCGTGCGCGCGAAACGGTCAAGGGCATCCACCGGCGCGCGCGCCGCCAGCAGCGCGGCGACGGTGTGCGGCAGCCGCTGTGCCGCCGCGAGATGCAGCGGACTCCCGCCGTCGGGGTGCTCCCGCCGCGGATCGGCGCCGTGGCGCAGCAGCAGCGCGGCGGCCTCATCTTTCCCGGCCACCAGCGCGCGATGCAGCGGCGTGCACCCGGCCTGGTCCACCGCGCCGGGGTCGGCATGCGCCGCCAGCAGCGCCTCGATCACCGGCACCGCGCCCGCGCCGGCGGCCAGATGCAGCGGCGTCGCCCCGTCGGCATCCGTCGCCTCCACCGCCGCCCCTTGCGCGAGCAGGCGCTGTACCAGCAGCGTCAACCCCGCGCCGGCCGCCCGGTGGAGCGGCGTCGCGGCGCCGGCGGCAGCCTCCGGCGGGGCGGGCGCGGGTGATGTGGCCGGGGCACGCTCCAGCATCCGTTCCAGCGCGGCCAGCTTGACCGTCGGTACGTCAAGGCTGGCGCCTTTCCCCACCAGGTAGGCCGCCACCGGCGCGCGCCCGTCCTCCACGGCGATGGCCAGCGGTGAATACTGCCGCGCGTTCAGCGGGTCCACGGGCGCCCGATACGTCTCCACCAGCAGCTTGGTCATGTCGAGACTGCCCGTCCGCGCGCACAGGTGCAGCGCGGTGTCCCCGTCATCATTCGCCGGCGTCACCGCGGCGCCCGCTTCCAACAGCGCCTTCGCCATATCGTCCTGCTTACCGGCCAGCGCCAGCAGCAGCGGCGTGTTGCCCTGGGCATCCTGCCGGTTCAGGTGCCCGCGCGCGTCCTCATGTTTCAGCAACAGCGGCAGCACCACCCCGAGCCCCTGGCTCACCGCGGTATGCAGCGGCGTGGAGACGCGGGGCTCCGTCACCGGCTCCGGCGCGGGCTGGAGCAGCGCATTCAAGCGGGCCAGCTCAATCCCCGGCGCGGTGATATCCGCTCCGGCCTCGGCCAGCAGGCGCACGATGGCGGGATGTCCGGTCGCGAGCGCCACCGCCAGCGGCGTGCGGCCCTCCGCGTCTTTCGCGTTGACGGGCGCCTTGTACGCGAGCAGCAGCGCGGTGAGGCGCTCCGACCCGGCGGCAACGGCCAGATGCAGCGCCGTGCGGCCCTCGGCATCCTGCGCCGCGACATCGGCCCCTTTCTCGATCAGCACCAATACCAGATCATCCAACTGCTGGCGCACCGCGTCATGCAGCAGCGCCGCGGCGGGTTTCTCCGTCTGGCCGGCGCGCGCCAGCAGGGCGTTCAATTGCGCGAGATCCAGGTGATTGGCGCGAATATCCGCGCCGCCGTCCACCAGCAGCCGCACCAGATCCGGGCGCTCCAGCGCCACCGCGTCATGCAGCGGGGCGCGCTCGCGGGCATCGAGGGCATTCACCTCGGCGCCGCGCAGCAGCAGCATGGCGGCGACGGCGTAGTGCCCCGCGCGCACCGCCACATGCAGCGGCGTGGCGCCGTCGCGGTCGCGCGCCACCAGCGCGTCTTTCCGCCCGGCCAGCGCGGCCTCCACCTCGGGCAGCGCGCCATTGTCCACGGCGTCAAAGATGACGCGCTCCGCCCCCGTGCGCAGCACGAGGCGCCCCCTCGAGCGCGGATGCGCCACCGTCACCTTTTCCAACGCCTCGTCCCAGGTGATGCCGATCTCCAGCGTCTCCGCGGCGAACTCCAGCGGCACGTACGTCAGCCACTGCTGCAGCGTCGGCGGGATGCTGAGGAGGACCTGTTTCTCTTTGACTTTCGCGGTCGGCGCGTTGATGGTGAGCATCATCGCGCGCCCAGCGAGCGCGGTGGTGACGGAGAGCGTCTCCGGGTGGTACTGCACGGTGGCGCCCACCCACTCGGCGATATAGCGATACGGCACCATCACGACGCGATTGGAGACGAAGGGACGCGGCGGCGGCGCGGCGACGGCGAAGACGGACAGCGCGCCGAGCACGCCGGCGCACAGGAGAAAACGCCAACCCATGCTGCTCTCCCTCCTTCCGGATGCCGGGTGACGCGCGGGGCGCTCGCCCGCGGTCCACGCGGCGGATGATACGCGTATTATACAGGAGATGGCCTGTCCTGTGAAACAGTGCCTCTCAGCACGCCATGCCGACGCGTCGCGACGAGTAAGCGACAGGGAAATCGGGCATACATATGGAAGAGGTTGATGGAAACCGCCATGTATCCGATCATTCAGGAGACCGTCCAGCATTCATGACCGCGCCACGCTCGTTTTCGCGATTCTGCCGTCTGCTCTTCGCCGGGCTGTGCTGTCTCGTCGGCCTGCCCGGCGTCGCGGCCTACACGCTGACCGTGACGCCGGACCGCCCGCGAACGCTCTACGCGGTGAACCAGGAGATCCGCTTCCAGGTGCGCGTGGAGCGCGACGGCGCGCCGGTCACCTCCGGCACGATCATCTTTTTGCTGGACGACGGCGTGCGCGACGAACGCAACGGCGGCACCTGTCCCCTCGGCCCCGACCCCGTGGTGCTGGCGACCGCCCGGAGTGAGCCGGGTATCGTGCGCTGCCACGCGAGCTATACCGTAGACGCGGAGGCCACACTGTACGCGATGGCCGTCGTGGGAGTTGGGCTCGAGCAGGTGCAGCCCAGCCTGCCGCCGCCGGCGGATTTTGACGCCTACTGGGAGGCGCAGCGGGCGCAGATCGCCGCGCTGCCGCTGAGCGCCACCGCCCGCCCGGTGCCGGCCAGCGTGCCGAACGTTGACTGCCAGGATATCGCCATCACCTTTCTCCCGAACAAGGCGGTGAAAGGCTATCTGGCCCGGCCGGCCGGCGCCGGGAAAGGCAGCCTGCCGGCCATCCTCTGGCTCCCCTTCGCGGGGGTGGGCAGCGCCTACCAGTACCACGCCGTGCGCGGGGCCGAGCTGGGCGCGCTGTCGCTCGCCATCAATATCTTCGGCATGGAGAACGGGCTGAGCCCCGAACACTACGCCCTGTTCGAAGAGGGGATGTACAAACACTACCCCCTCCTGGGGCGTGAAAGCCGGGACACCTATTTCTACCGGGAGGCCTACCTGATGGCCTGGCGCGCGCTGGACTACCTGGCCTCACGCCCGGAGTGGAACGGCAAGGTGCTGGCGGTCTTCGGCTCCAGCCAAGGGGGGGCGCTGGCGCTGGCGGCGGGCGCGTTCGACCGCCGGGTGACGCTGATCGCGGCGGCGGTGCCGGCAATGTGCGATCACACCGCCTTCACCGTCGGGCGCCCGGCGCCGTGGCCGGACCTGATCCCCCGCGAAGCCGACGAGGCGATGCAGGCGCGGGTGACGACCACGGCGCGCTATTATGACAGCGTCAACTTCGCGCGCCGCTGCACCGCGCGGACGCTGTTGAGCGTCGGCTTCTTTGACACCGTCTCCCCGCCCACCAGCGTCTATGCCGCCTACAATCAAGTGCCGGGCAAGAAAACCATCCTGCGGGAGTGGACGCTGGGACACGAGTGCTCACCGGAGTTCGAACAGGCCTTTCTGACCGCCGTCTTTCCCGCGAAGAAATGACCGCCGTCTCTCCGGCGGCGCCGCGCTTGACAGGCGGAAAAGCGCGAGGATATAGTACGACCATCGCCAGGGGGTATTATTCGTGAGGAGTCCGCGCATACAATGGGCAACGTCGCGGTGCCGCTGGGTGTGTCTGCTGATCTGCGGGTGCCTGGGCGCCGCGCTGGCGGCGGACGCGCCGGGCGCCACGTTGAAACCGCTGGAGCCGGTGAATGGGAAAGTGGGCATCTTTGACCTGCCCGCCATTCGCGCGGTGCCGCTGGACGTCGAGATCGTGAACAAAACGGTGGACGACGGCATCGTCATTGAGGAGATCCGCTTCACGGGCCGTCCCGGCGTGCGGGTGCTGATGATGCTGACCTACGCGCCGGGGAAATTCAAGCGCCCGGTCAGTCTGAACGTGCGCAATTACGGCGTTTCCACGCTGAAGCTGGAAGCGAAAAACACCTTCGTCGGCGTCTCCGTCTGCCCCACCTCGGGCAACAGCGATCCGACGAAAAAGCTCACCACCGGCGGCCCGCCCTTCAACCAGTTCTACACCGACGATCCGGAACAGAGCTGGTATTACCATCACGTGGTGGCGCTGCTGCGCGCCATTGACTACATCTGCACCCGCCCGGAAGCTGATCCGAAGAACATCATGGTGCAGGGGTATTCCACCAGCGGCTACGTCGCCAACCTGCTGCACGCCATTGACAGCCGGCCGGTGTGCTACTACACCTGGCACGGCACCGGGCACTACACGGACCCGCAGGGGATGTCCGGCGGCAAGCCCGGCGTGCTGACGCGCAAGCAGTACGAGATGTATGGGCCGGCCGCCTACGCGCAGTATGGGTCCTCGCCGCTCTATATCGCCAACGCGCTGAACGATTACTACGCGGTCTTCGACGGGCTGCTGGAGATGTACCGCAACCTGCGCTGCCCCAAAGGGTTGGCGCTGGCGCCCAACCGCGGCCACCAGGAAACGAGCCGCAACGAGCTCCGCAGCGCGCCGGTGTGGTGCGCCCGCTGGCAGTTCAACGGCCCGGTGCTGCCGGTGGTGCATGACGGCACCGTCGCGGCGAAGGAAGGGCAGTTCATCTACCAGTTCACCGTCACCTCCGCCGAACAGCCGAAATACGCGGACGTTTTTTACAGCTACGGCGGGCCGGGCCGCTGGGTGGGCCGCACCTGGCATCGCGGCGCGGCGACCAAAGTCGCCACCGGCATTTACGCGATGGCGATCCCCATCTACGACCCCGCCGTGCCCCTCTACGCGGCGGCGCAGGTGGAGACGAACGCCCTCGGGGTGATGGCGAATATCCCGCAGTATTTTGAACCGGCGAAGCTGGGCATCACCCAGGCCAACGCCGTCTATCCCACCATGCTGCATGACTTTGAAGAGGTGAATGACCTGTACATCCCCGTCGGCACGGCGCGCTACGTTCCCGACGCGGCGCAGGGCAAATTCGCCGCCGCCATCACGCCCTTCGCGGACGGCACCGTGCAGCTCGTCAATATCGAGCCGTTCCTCTGGAACGGCGCCAAGGAAGTGCGCTTCTCCCTGAAGGGCGACGGGAAACCGGGGCCGGTGGACCTCTACGTCACCAATGATCGCAACTACTGGGATTTTCCGAAGATCACGCTGGTACAGCCGGAGGAGCCCTTCGCGGAAGGCTGGCACGAATACGTGGTCCCGCTGGACGCCATCGCCAACCTGCCCGAGATGACGACGCTCGCCTTCACGGCGCAACACCGACAGGTGCTCTACCTTGACGCGGTCCGCTGGCAGTAACGCTCCCGACTCCCCCCCCAACGCGGCAGGCCCGGCCTGGCGCGGGGCCTGCCTGGCGCTGCTCGCGCTCCTGCTGCTCGCCGTGCCCGGCCGGGCGGAGGAGCCGGCGCGCGTGCCGGCGCTGCCGCTCTGCCTGGTGCTGGCGCCCAGCCGACAACCCTACACGCAAGTGCGGGAAGCCTTCCGCGTGATGGGGTACGAGACGCGGACGTGCCGGTCCTTCGCCGAGGTAGAGCAGTTCCGGCGCCCGGGCACGCTGCTGGTGGTGCCCGGCGCGGAATCGCAGAATCTGAATACCACCCAGGTGGGCTGGCTCTGCGCGCGGGTGAAGGGCGGCCTGCCGGTGCTGGTGGACGGGCGCTCCGCCTTCAACATGGCGCTGGGCCTCACCTATCTCCTCACGCCCATGACCGTCACGGCCTATCGCTGCCCGTCCATGACTCCGGAGCCGGTGCGGCTGCCCGCGCCGATGCGCGTGCCCCGCATCCATCCGCTCTTCACCGCGACGCGGCACGCGCTGGCGGTGGAAGGGGACGCGCCGCTCATCGTGTCGGGGACATTCGGCGAGGGCGGCTTCGTCTATACCGCGCTGCCGCTCGTCCCGCCGCAGCCGGCGCTGGACGCCACCCTGCCCTTTCTCGTCCACACCGTGCGGGACGTGCTGGGGGTGAAGCCGGAGCTCGAGGCGCAGGCCATGCACTATTACCTGGACTGGGGGTTTCACTTCGGCGCGGATCCCGAGCAGCTCGTCCGGCAGCTCGCGGCGGACCGCGTCAACCTGGTCTACCTGAGCGCCTGGTACGAGCACGACGCGTATACCGCCTTCGTGCGCGGCTTCATCTCCGCCGCCCATCGCCGCGGCATCCTGGTCTATTGCTGGTTCGAGTTCCCCATGGTCAGCGAGGCGTTCTGGCTCGCGCATCCGGAGTGGCGGGAGATCACCGCGACCGGCGCGGAGGCGCACCTGGACTGGCGCCGCCTGATGGCGCTGACCGACCCCGCCTGCCTGCGGGCCGTCTGCGCGCTGATGCGCGAGAAGCTGGCCGCCGCGGATTGGGACGGCGCCAATCTCGCGGAGCTGTATTTCGAGTCGCCGCGCTGCGGGACGGAAGCGCCGGAGATGTTCACCCCCATGCACCCGTCGTTCCGCGAAGCGTTCCGGGCGCGCTATCAGGTTGACCCGCTGGCGATCCTGCAGCCGGACAGCGCGGTGAGCTGGCGCGCGCGGCCGGAGCTGTTCGCGCAGCTGCTGGCGTTTCGCATCGAGACCCTCACCGGCATCACCGAGACGCTGCTGCGCGAATTGGCGGCGATCACCGCGGAGCGCTCGGACCTGGGCGTGACGGTGACGACGATGGATACCCGGCTGGACCCGGTGATGCGCGAACGGCTGGGCCTGGATATCGAGCAGTTGCTGGGGCTGCGCCGGGTGCTGCCGTTCGCCCTGCAGGTGGAGGATCCCTACACCACCTGGCACCAGGGGCCGGCGCGCTACGCGACGATGGGCGCCTGGCATCGCGAGCGGCTGGGGGCGCAGGCGCCGTTGATCCTCAACCTGAACGTGGTGGACCGCTGGGACGGGGCGCCGCTGAAGCGCGTGGCGGGGCTGGAGCTGTGCAGTTGGGTGCGCATGGCGGCCAGCGAGGCGTCCGCCGTCTCGGTGTACGCGTACAACACGCTGCTGCCGGCCGACCGCGCGCTGCTGCCGGAGGTCATCGCGGGCCAGGTGAGCTGGCGCACGGTGGAAGGGCAGCGCCAGTATACCTCGCCGTGGCCGCTGATCTGGTACACGGACACGCGGGCGGCGACGCCGGTGGTGGATGGCCGCCCCTGGGCGGCCTACGATACCGACCGGGTGCTGCTGCCGGCCGGCACGCATGCCGTGGCCGTGCAGCCGGCGCCCGCCAGGCCGGACGCGCCGCGGGTGATCGCCTGCAGCGGCACCCTGCGGCACGCGGAGTATCGCCAGCGGCGCGTCGCGGTGACGTACAGCGCGTCGTCCCGCTGCTACGTGTCCCTCTCCTGGCTGCCGGCGGGCATCCAGGCCAACGGGCAGGCGCTGCCGCTGGTGAACGTCGGCACGCCGGAGGCGCCGGTCATCGCGCTGCCGGCCGGCACGCATACTGTGCTGCTCGACCCGCCGCCGGCCGCGGTGACTACAGCCGCGTCATCTCCAGCAGGTACGGCAGGTCAAAATTCTCCGGCAATTCATCCACGGTGAACTGGCGGTCCAGGTCCGGGTGATCCGTGAACGACTCCAGCACCAGGCGATATCGCTGCCCCACCGTCTGCTCCGCCACCGCGGTGGGCTTGCTGGCGAGGATGCCCCAGCGGGCGACGCGGAGATGCGCGCCGGGCGCCACGCCGGCTTTCGCGCCGGCCACCACCTCGCGCACCACGTATTCGTGGGTGATCAACGCGTGCCGGTAGGGCAGGATGCTCTCCGGGGCCGGCACGGCGGTGCAGGCCACCAACTCCGCCATCACGATGACCTGCTTCGTCTCCGCGGCGGCGGGCTGGCGCTGGGCCTGGCGCGCCGCGGCAGCGGCCGCCGCCCGCTGCGCGTCCTCCGCCGTGAACGCCCGCGCGTAGAGCGCCACCCCTTCCAGCGTCCCCTGCGGCGCATGGTCCGCGCCGGCGCGCGCGCCCAGCGTCAACGCGTCGCCGGCCCAAGGCGCGGCGCCCGCGGGACGCGGCGCGGCGAGCACCGGCTGCCCGTTGACATAACACGTCACCCGCGCGCGATCCACGCTGATGAGGAGGTGGAGCGGGTCCGCCGTGGTGACGGTCTGGCAGGTGAACGCCGTGCGGCCATCCTTGGACGGCATCTCCCAGTGCACCTGGGGACCGGCGCGGCGCAGCGCCATGCGCTCACCCAGGCGGATGAGCGCGGCCTCCACCGGCGCCAGCGTGGGCGTGTACAGGCATTCCACGGTGAACTGGTCGCGGGCGCGGCAGGCGCGCAGCGCCGCGCGCCCGTCGGCGGCGGTCGCCTCGCCGGCCAGCAGCTGCAGCCGGCCGTCGGCGTCAAAAAGCGCGTCGCCCGCGCCCCGCAGCCGCGCGGGCACGGCACCGGCCACCGTCCCTGCGTTCACCGGCAGCAGCGAGTGCTGATTTTCCCACAGCCAGACCAGCTTGTCCCGGCGCGCGGGCCACACCGCGGGCTGCAGGCTGAACGTGCGCGCGGCGGCGTCGGGCGCCAGGCCGGTGACGCTTAGCGACGCCGGCGCGGTGAGCGGCGCGGACAGCGTGAGCAGCAGCCGGTCGCGCTGGCGCGACAGCGTCCACGTTTTCACCGTGACGTCCGGTTGGTCCAGCGTGAAGACGGGACGCGTGAGCGACAGCGGCGCGGCGCTGACGAGCACCGCGTGGGTGGCATCCACCATCGCCGCGCGCACCGCGGGCTCCTCAGCACGCGCCAGGATGGGAAGGGCGGCGAGGATCGCCAGTAGGAGAACTGTGGAGAACAGGGTTTTCATCATCGTGCCTCATTACTACGCCGTGAAGTCTCTGCTCAAGAATTCGGTGACCGCCTCCCCGATGAAATCGGGGCTGGCCCCTCAGAAAATCGCATCCGTGTGTTGGTAGTGCGCCACGCAACGGAGTGGAGTGGCGCCGGGCCGCTCACCATGTTCATCTCGCGTGGTGACGCGCGCGTCATCCCCGATTCCTCCGACAATACGGGCCGCTCGCCTGATAATAACCCCCGCATGTCCCGACGCATCCACGCCGTACCAGCGCAGCCAGCCGTGCCATGCGTGGCTGTCTCCATGTCGCTCATCCACCTGCGCCGCGCTATTGCCAGCGGATGGCATCAATCAGCAGCGTGCGCTCGCCCATTTCGAAAAACAGGGAATCCATCTGCGCCAGGTTCGCCACGCCCGCCAGCGGGATGACGTATTCTTTCCAGGCGGCGGGAAAGGTCTTGCCCTCGGCCACCAGCGTGATTTTCGTGTAGTTTTTCCGCTCGTGATCCAGCCAGTACGAGGTGTCGTGGACCAGGTACACGTTCACCGGGCCGGGCTTGCCGTCGCCTTTCAGAAAAAAGCGCAGCTCTGTAGGATTCGACCAGAGGAACGCCTCCATGTTGAGCAGCTGGATGGTGCCGTCATGGAACGGCTTGATGGCGGCGGCCTTCTTGCCCTGCGGCGCGTCGGCGATGAAGGTGGGCGTGCCCGACGGGATGTAGAGGTCGCAGGCGTCCTCGAAGTCCATCAACATGTTCGGATACGGGGTCTTCCGGGTGATCCCCAGCTTCGCCGGCGCGATGAATTGCGGCGTATTGGCGGTGCCGCCGTATTCCGCGGTCTCCACCTGCGCCAGCGCGTAGAGGGGCACGGCGGGATCATAGACCGGGAGCACGCACTCGTACTGCGCGCCGCGCTTCACCGCCGGCGCGCGGTGCCAGGTGCGCCCGGTCCAGTGTCCCGGCTGCCCAAAACTGTACAGCACTTCCGTCCGCTGTATCGCCTGGGTAGCGGTGACGGTGAAGCTGTACACCAGTTTGCCGTCCCGCGCGGCGACGACGCCGTCGGTGACTTTCGGCGGGGGCGGCCCCCCGCCCTGCCAGTGGAAGGCCCAATTGCCGGAGCCGCGGAATTCATCGCGGCTGGTGTTCGCGTGATAACGATTCGGCGACACGGCGAGCAGCTTGGGACAGCGCAGCGTGGAATACATCTGGATCAATCCGTCCAGCGTGGCGAAGTAATCGGTCAACGCCACCGCCAGGTAGATGGGCTGGGTGCCGTACTGCGCGTACGCGGACGGGGCATACATCTCGTAATACCGCCGGCTGCCGAGCAGCGACGGTTTGTCGCCGGACAGGCCCTGCGCATCGGCGTAATACCCCGTGCCGTGCCAGCTCACGTAGGCGCAGGGGCGGTTGTCAATCCCGTGCAGCAGCGCGGTGATGTAGCCAGCCCAGGAGTAGCCCATCACCACCACACGCTTCATGTCCGTCTCCGGGCGCGATGCCATGTAGTCCAGCGCGCGGGTGAGGGCGACGACGTGATGGTACACCCAGCTCTGCGTCGGGTCGTCGGTGAAGTTCTGATTGAAGGGCGCCCCGCCCAGCGATTCCTTCTTCGCGGGGTCGGCGTTGGCGTTCGGCGCGGCGATGGAGAAGCCGACGAAGCCGTTTTTCGCGTCAGCCTTGCGCGATTCGGCGCCGACGTAACGCGCCAGCAGCACCCCGGGCAGCTTTTTGCCGCCCTTCGGGTAACTGTAATACCCGAAGACGCGCACGCCGGGGACGCTGGTGAAGCGCACCTCCTCGGTGATGATATTCCCCTCTTCCGTGCGCGTGAGGATCTCCGGCGCCAGCGGCGTGGCGTGAATGGCGGGCAGATCGAAGATACCGATCTTCCCCCCGCCCGGCGCGGCCTGCGCGGACGCGCGCAGCGCGCCGACGGTCGCGAAGGAACTGCAGAGGAAGAGGACCGCCATCATCCGGCGGAGCATGGCTGTGCCGCGCATAATGCTTCCTTTCACCCGTGATCCCGACAATGGCCTGCCCCGCGTGGGAGGGCACGCGCCGGTCACGGTCATCTTACCACGCGGCGCGCGCGGCGTAAACGTCCGTCACGGCGCTGAGCTGATCCCCGCGGCGCTGCACTCCGCAGCGACCGGGCCCGCCCCAGGCTCCTGGGCGGGCGAACCATAACGGGCGGGCGAGCGTCCTCGCGAGCCGACTCCGGGGGGAAGTGATCGTATGTCGTGTTCGGTAGAAAGACTATCTATTGAGCAGAAAGACTATCTATTGAGCACGACGGATAAGACTTCCTCCCGGAGTCGGCTCGCGAGGACGCTCGCCCGCCCATCATCCGCGGGCATTATCCGCCGGTTTTCCGCGCGGCTTCCAGTGCGGCACGGTAATTCGGCGAGGAGAGGTAGGCGAGGCCGGGATGCGGGCGTCCATTCCCCGCGCCGCGACCGCTGCCGCCGGTGCGGGCATCCATCGCCGTCGCCGCCTGCTGGTAGTTAAAGCCGTCCAGCGTCTGCGTCGGCAGCCGCTCGCCCAGGCTGCGCTCGATGACGCGGACGATATCGTAGTCTTCAGTCGTGACCAGGGTAAACGCGTCGCCATTTCGTTCGGCGCGCCCCGTGCGGCCGATGCGGTGGATGTAGGTGTCGGCATTCTCCGGGATGTCGTAGTTGATCACGTGCGATACCGTCGAAACGTCAAGGCCGCGCGCGGCGATGTCGGTGGCGACGAGATACGGTACCGTGCCGGCGCGGAAGGCATCCAGCGCGCGCTGGCGTTCCTTCTGCGTGCGGTCGGCATGCAGCACGCCCACCGCGTAGCCGGCGCGCCGCAGCGCGGCGGTCACCTTGTCGGCCCGGTGCTTCGTGCGGGTGAAGATCAGCACGGCGTCGGAGGAGATGCGCTGCAGCAGCGCGAGCAGCAGCGCCATCTTCAGGTGGGCGGGCACCGGGTAGACGGTGTGCTCGACGGTGGAGGCCGGCGCCACCGTGCCCACCGCCACGCGCGCGGGATCGCGCAGAATCTGCGCGGCAAAGCGGTCGAGGTCGGGCGCGAAGGTGGCGGCAAACAGCATCGTCTGCCGCGCCGCGGGCACCTGGCTGACAATGCGCCGGATGTCGGGCAAAAAGCCCATGTCCAGCATGCGGTCGGCCTCGTCCAGGATCAGGCATTCCAGCGCGCGCAAATCCACGTATCCGCGCTGCAGATGATCGAGCAGGCGGCCCGGACAGGCGACGATCATTTCGGCGCCCTCGCGCAAGGCGCGCTCCTGCGGGGCCATGCCCACGCCGCCATACACGGTGGCGGAGCGCAGCTTCGTAAACCGGGCAAGCTGGCGGATGGCCTCGTGCACCTGTCCGGCCAACTCGCGGGTGGGCAGCAGGATGAGCGCGCGGGTCCGCGGGCCGGCGGCGGGCGTCGCCAGCAGGCGCTGCAGCAGCGGCAGGACGAAGGCCGCGGTTTTGCCGGTGCCCGTCTGTGCGGTGCCCAGGAGGTCGCCGCCGGCCAGCGCGACGGGAATCGCCGCCGCCTGAATCGGCGTGGGGGTCTGGAAGCCGGCGGCGACAATGGCGCGCTGCACGCGGTCATCCAGCGGGAACTGAGTAAAGGTCATGGTATCCTGTTGGCGCCGGCCAGCGATGCGCACGGCATCGGCATCCGGTCTGGCGGGCGAACCTTGTCACGCGGCGCATCCGTCGGGCCGCGTGCCGGAAGGGACAGGGCGTCACACGCGGGCGGCGAGGGCGCGCACCGCGGCGAGATCGGGAGCGCGGACCGGCACGGCGCGCGCTGCTGCCGATGTGTGGACCGCCATCGGGGCGAGATCTGGGGTCTGCGCCACGGTGGGCGCACACGGACGAGGCCAAATCAGGCAGGATGTTGTCGGTCGAATCAACGAGCTTTTTTATCATAATCAGTATAGCAGGAAACGCGCGACGATGCAAGCCGCACTGGATGGGCGATCCCGATGCATGCTTTTTGATAAATGACTCCCGCTGTGCTCGGTATCCGGTCAGTCGGCCCGCTCAGCCAGTCCGCGGGGGCGGACTTCGTTTCTCCAGCCCCGGATTTCAATCCGCGGCCCCAGTGAACAGCCCACCAAAGCGGAACCAATATGTCACAGAGCATCCATGGGGACGGAGTGCCGTCCGATTTTGCATGCGGTAACGATGCCTAAATCCGCACGGGTGCAGAGCGCGTGCCCGCTTGGTTTTTCAAAAATTTACGTCTGCGCCGGCGCCGGATGCTACTGCACTTCCCCCTGCGTGATATGCATGAACAGGTCTTCCAGGTCGAGGCGGGATTCGGCGCAGCTTTCGACGCGGAGGCCGGCGGTGATGAGGGCGGAGAGGAGCTGGTGCTGTTCGGCCAGGGCGTGGTCGAAGGCGACCCGCAGCAACTCGCCGTCCTGCCCCACCTCCTGCACGCCGGGCACCGCCCGCAGCACGGCGATGGCCTGCTCCATATCATCGCCCTTCGCCAGGCGGATTTCCAATCCCAGGCCGCCGTTGATCTGCTGCATGATCTCGTCTACCCCGCCGAAAAGGAGCAGGTTGCCCTTCTCGATGATGCCGATTTTGTTGCAAAAATCGGCGAGCTCGGGCAGGATGTGCGAGGAGACGAGGATGGTCTTGCCCATGTTGCGCAGCTCTTTCAGCAGCTCGCGCAGCTCCACGCGGGCGCGGGGGTCGAGGCCGGAGGCCGGCTCGTCGAGCAGTAACAGCTTGGGATCGTGCACCAGCGTCTTCGCCAGGCAGAGGCGCTGCTTCATCCCGCGCGACAGCTCCTCCACGTAGGCGTCCTTTTTCACCGTCAGGTCGGTGAGCTCCAGCACGTCGTCAATGATCTGCGCGCGCTCCGCGCGCGGGATTTTATAGGCGGCGGCGAAAAAATCGAGGTACTCCCACACCTTCACGTCGTCATAGACGCCGAAGAAATCCGGCATATAGCCGACGATGGAGCGCACCTCTTCCGGAAAACGGGTGACGTCAATGCCGTCCACGTAGGCGGCGCCCGCGGTGGGGGTGAGCAGGGTGGCGAGCATGCGGATGGTGGTCGTCTTCCCCGCCCCGTTCGGCCCGATGAAGCCAAAGATGTCGCCCGGCTCCAGGTGCAGCGACAGGTCGTTGACGGCGACGAGCGCCTTGTATTCCTTCCTGAGATGGTCAATGACGAGCATAGGTCCTCCCTGGCACAGGTGGGTGTCTGCTGATCACATTCGCCCGGCGGGCGGGAAATCCTTTCCGTCCATTTACGCCTTACGCCGATTCCCGCCCCCGCGTCGCGTCCTTCAATTCCCGCACGAACGCCGTCACCGCGCCCGCCAGGTCGCCCTCCGCGTGCTCGGCGATGACGGTCACCAGCGCGCTGCCGACGATGGCGCCGTCGGCGTGGGCGCAGACCTCGGCCACCTGGGCGGGGGTGGAGAGGCCAAACCCCACCGCCACCGGCTTGTCGGTGAAGGATTTGATGCGAGCAATGAGGGAAAACAGGTCGGGCGGCAGCTCCTGCTGGGCGCCGGTGACGCCCAGGCGCGATACGCAGTAGATGAAGCCGCCCCCCGCGCGGGCGACGAGACGGATGCGGCTCTCCGGACTGGTGGGCGCCAGCAGGAAGATGGTGTCGAGTCCCGCCGGGCGCGCCGCCGCCAGCCACTCCCCCGCCTCTTCCGGCGGCAGGTCGGAGATGAGCAGGCCGTCCACCCCGGCGGCCGTCGCCTCCGCGCAGACGCGCGCGATGCCGTACTGCAATATGGGGTTCCAGTAGGTCATCAGCAGCAGCGGCGTGTCGTACTCCTGCCGGAAGGCGCGCACCAGGGCGAAGAGCTCCGGCAGGTGCATGCCCCCGGCCAGCGCGCGCGCCGCCGCCTGCTCGATGACGCGGCCGTCGGCCATCGGGTCGGAGAAGGGCACGCCCAGCTCGATGATGTCCGCCCCGCCGGCGGCCACCGCGCGCAGCGCCGCCAGGCCGCGGTCGGCGTCGGGGTCTCCGGCCATCAGATAGGTCACCAGCGCGCCTTCATCGCGGGCACGGCAGGCGTCGAATTGGGCGGCAATACGGCTCATGTATCCACTCGCTTTCCGGATGCGCCTCTCCCCGACACGGGGAGGGGGAGTGAGTGGGAAATCATCTCGCTTTCCGAACTCACCTCTCCCCCCGGCCCCCTCCCCTACCTGGGGAGGGGGAGGGCCGGAGTTGAATGGCGGAACTGGTTACAGATTCACCCCCACTCCCCCTCCCCGCTTAGAGGAGGGGGCCGGGGGGAGAGGTACATCCGCCTCATTCTAGCAGATTCCCGGTGAATCGAGAATCGCCCGCATCGGCCCATCACCACCCCCCTGTTCCGTAACCTTCAAGACTGAACAGATTTGTACCTCCAAAGCTGAACAGGTAAGCTGTCAGTGAAGGGGGACCAGATCAGTGAGTCGGATGACCCGAGAGACCGCGGTGGTGGACCGCCTGCGGATCATTGAGA
>JAKPKV010000096.1 GCA_029553475.1 Armatimonadota bacterium | reverse complement strand
ATGTTCATCCAACTTCCACCAGGCTGTCGGCGCGATGCCGCTCACCAGGGTATACGTCCCACTCGTCATGGCGCTCGTTCCCGCGCCACTTTTAGAGGCCATGGCCTTCAGCGTCGTGGTGGCGCTGATAGTCACAGGGGTGCTATACACCGTGCCGTTCGTGGGGCTGGGATCACTGCCATCCGTCGTATAGCGTATAGTTGCGCCACTGGTCGTCGTGCTGATCGTGACCGACTTGGGGGAGGTGAACATGCATGGTGCCAGTGAGAATGTCGGAGCGGCGACCAGCGTTGAGGTTACATGCAATGAGGGGAAATTCAGCTCGAGATCCACATTCCCCAAGCGCTGGAAATCATCCTGGGCGCTGGACAGCTTCGCCAGTGTCTGCGCCGTATAGCTATCCACCGGATAGTTCTGTAATCCCCCGTTCGTATTGCCAACGGTGGCCAGCGTCGCC
The DNA here is from genome assembly GCA_029553475.1 of Armatimonadota bacterium. Lineage (GTDB taxonomy): Bacteria > Armatimonadota > Hebobacteria > CAIYQO01 > CAIYQO01 > JAKIYB01. Next base: position 53,851 of record JAKPKV010000096.1, on the reverse strand, counting down.
GAGACGCCGGAGAAGGCGAAGTTGGTTCCGACGAATTCGGTGCCATACAGCACGATATCTACCGGCACGTTCCCCGTCTGGACGATCGCCTGCGTGCCGGGGTTATAATACGAACACGAGGGGCCATAGAACACCTGGCCATTGTAGTTCGCGATATGCGCCATATTGCCGCTGGGCGTGCCGCTTCTGCCGAAATCGTTATTGGAGAATTGTACCGACACGCGGCCGGCCGGATTACCGGGTGTGCCGCTTAAGTGGAGTCCGTTGGCGTCCGACTCCTGATAAAAATCCGTCATGACGAGGCTATTACTGTTGCGCACATACGTGGTGAACAAGCTACAGGTGGTCAAGCGTGTCATAAATCCGAGAAAACCCGTACGCGCGGAGGTCGTGTCGTCAACGGTGACGATGCCGTCGAAGATGGTATTGCCGAGAATGGTGGCGTCCGCCGAGTTGTTGATGCGCACATTGCCTTCCACCATATCCATGAGCACCTTACAGTTGCTGCCCAGGCCATTCAGGTAGAGCCCTTTCGTGTCGGGGGCATCTTGATACTTGCCAAAGACGTACACATTGGCATAGGTCATATGCGAGACGGCGCCGGTGCTGGTTTGCACGATGTCGTAGCTGTTATGCATGATACCGGCGTCGTGATGCCCGATCATCATATTCTCCAGCCGCACCTGCTGGGGATCCGTCACCTGCATCATGGTGCCGTTGGGCGCGCCGCCCCAGTACAGTCGGGTAAAGTACCCGTTACCGCCGACCACGTAGTTGCTGCCGGTGACGGTGAGCGTGGACGTCACTTTATAGGTACCGGTGGGCAGGTAGGCGATGGCGCCGTTGCCCGCCGTGCGAGCGGCGTTGATGCAATGCTGAATGGCGGTGGTGTCATCGTGGACGCCGTCGCCATACGCGCCATAGTTCACCTTGGCGTCATAGACCACGGGAGGCGCGGTCACATGTGTCGTGACGAAGCTGGTGATGTTGGGCCCGTTGGCGGTGCTGCCCACGCGCGGCCCATATTGCCCGGCCGGTATGGTGTATATCACCGACGTCCCCGTGGCTACGAAGGCGGATTGCGGGGCAGAGTTATTGCACAGTATCACCGGTATGCGGGGGACCTTCGCCTTGACGGGCGGCGCGCCGTTCGGTGGATTGACAAAGGCGTTGTTATGGAAGAGGGCGGCCGCGGCGCCGTCCACCGTCACTGCCGTGCCGGTCCACCCACTGACATAGCAGTCTTCCACCACCAGCGCGCCACTCGGCGAGGTGGAAGCGATAAACTGCGCGGAGCCATTGGAGACGCAGCGTCGCACGGAGCTGCCGTGTGAGGGATACAAAAACACATCACAGGTAGCACTCCGGTAAAAGTAACAATCGCGGACGTAGACGTTGCCGTTGACACAGGCGATGCCATCGTTGCAGTTGAGGAAGTCACACCCGGCGAAGGTGTGGTCGTACATATTAAAGCCGCTGATATAGGCGCCGAAGCCACAATTCTCAAAGCGGCAGTTCGCATAACTGGTCTCCGCGGTCGCGGTGGAGCCGCCATGGGCGGCATCGGTGCCCACCCCCATGTTGGTACAGTTGAGAAACGCCATGTTGGTATAACGTATACTCGTTTCAAACCAGAGCGTATTCGAATGGAAAATCCCATTCGCGGCAATGCTCCGGCCATCCAGCGTCAGACCGTTGTAACACGCATAGGGATTACTGTTAATAGTCAGGATGGTGCCGCCGGTGGCCCCATACCACTGTAACGTCGTCGCGCTGCCGTGGCCGATGAGGTTGACGCCGAAACGTAACGTGCCGCAAGTGAGGGTGAGCGGTTGGTTAATGCAATATGTCCCTGCCGGAAAATAGACCGTCCCCCCCTGGGGAACCGCATTCAGCGCCGCCTGGATGGCCGCGGTATCGGTAGTGGCATTGGCAGGATCGCCGTTGCCTACGGCGTTGTACGGAGCGGATTGCACATTGATCCAATCCGAACGCGGTGTCCAGGCCAAATTCGGTATGTGCCCCGCGTATACTGCGAGGCAACAGACGAGGAGTGTCCAGAGACAAATAGCCGTTCTGCACACCGGATACTGTGGAATACCGTGTTGAGTCACCACCGAATCCCCTTTCGTGACCATGCAAGCATGAGAGCGAAACGGCAATGGTACCTGCCGTGCGCGACAGTCGGGGTATGCACTTCCTGGCCCATGAATTGTGAATGGGCCACAGTCCGTGAGTTGAGAGTCCTACGCCTTTTCACATTGACAGACTCCTCGTGCCCAAATCAGGCTAGCACGCGCCTGCTCTCGTTTTTCACCATGCCCTCTTCCGCCCCCGGTGGCAATGGCGCTGTCTCTTCATGCTGACGCCGTGCCATTGCCTGGCGTGCCAGGTAGGCGCGGGAGGGTGGGGCGATGCAGAACCAGCCGTTTTCGACATGGTACAGGCGGATGAGCTCCTCGTATGCCGCGTCGCAACGGTCGGTGGGTTCGTTGTCGTGATTGATGAGTTCATGATCGATCACCGCGCGCAGGTAGAGGATGCGCCAGCGCCAGGAGGCGCGCGCCCGCGGCGGCAACACGGTATCGGCCTGTTGGATCAACGCATACGCCCGCTCCACCTCCACAGATTGCCGGTCGGTATGCGGGTAGGTGCGTTCCAGCAGGGTGATGGCTTCCGCCACCAGCTCGACGACCACAGGGGAAAACTCGTAGGCGATGTAGGCGCGCACCGCGTCGGTCGCCGGGGTGTCCTTCTTCCAGTAGAATCGACTGCAGATAATCTTGTTGATATCCTCAAAGTTGCCTTCGGAATACGGGAAACCGCCCGCCAGCAGGTGCTGCGCCTGATCCCACAACCGTTGGAAGCGCGCCGGCAGCGGATTGGCGCCGGACCCGCCCCAGGGGAAGCGGCCCCACATGCTGATTTCGGCGAAGTTGAGCACGGGCAGATTGCCGGGAACGCCATGCTCCAGCAAGAAGCGCGGGAAATCCTCATGCGAGTCGGCCATCAAATAGTCAACCCAGCCGTCATCCTGCGCCAATCGCTGCGCCAGGCCGGGGTATTCGCCGTCCGATTCCTCACGCACATCAAAGCACCAGGTGCCCAGCACACGCTTGCATTCCGGATACCGTTCGCGTGCCAGGCGGAAGAATTCTTGGGCGATAGTGAGGTAGCCGCGCGCCCCCCACGGCCAGCAGTCCGCGCAGCCGCAACCGCCCGCATCGTAGGGAAAAGTCACGATATAGTCCACACCGATGTCGGTAAATCCATCCAGACAAGTCGCCAGCATGTGGGAGAGGTAGGCAAAGCCGGCCGGCCGGCTGGGGCACACACGCGGTCCCCCCGTGCCCCGGCGCGGCGGGATGGTGTCGGGAAAGATTGCCGCCCGGATGGCGGCCGGCGGATTCACAAAACCGATGTTCGGCTCCTTGAGCAGCGCCACTTTCATCCCCAGGCGCTTGACCACTCGCAGCAACTCACGGAATTCCGCCAGTGCTGCGCGCGCTTCCGGGGTGGTGGGGTCTTCATATTGCGGAAAGTGGAAGCAGATGGTATTGATGCCCCACAACCCCAGGTCTTCGATATAGCGATGAATCTCTGCCCGCGGCGCCAGCGCGTACCAGTTATTGTGCAGCGCAAAGAAGATGCCCCGCACCGGGCACTCGGGCAGGGAGATGCCGCGCCAATGGGCGGGATGGCATGTTCCCTCTCCATAGCCGGTGGTGTGCAGGAAATGCCCGACGCCCGCCAACAATCCGCACGGCTCACTCCCGGCAATGCGCATCACTTGCTCGTCGCCTTCGATAGCGAACCCTTCGCGATCAATGCCTGGGCGTAATTCCAGGTGTAGACGTAATCCACTACAGTCATGTGGGACGTCGCCGGCGGTGACGACAATGCCGGTGCGTTCCTCGATGCGCTGGCACAGTAGACGGATGATGGCATCCATCGCCTCGGATGCAGGGGCACGAGTGTCGAGATGAATGTGACGAAATTCCGGCATGCGGTACTTTCTTTACGTATTGAATCACCAGGGCACAGGAGAACAAAGACGCTATTTAACTGACGGTGATGGCGAGTTAAATAGCGTCCTCGAACCCTTCAATTGTCCTGGTATAGAAAACGAGAGTGCAATGGTACGTGTGCTTACTTAGGCGAATCGGTTACGGATTAGCCCCGGAAATTGCGAGATCACCGATATAGCCGTACCAGCAATACGCGGCGGTGTAACCGGAGACGCCGTTCGGATTGTTGCATTTGTACCGCAGGTACTGGTACGGCACATTGCCCGAGTTGACTCTGACATCATGGTAGGTGCCGGCTCCCGCTTCCGTTGCCGTGAAGTCGCCGCTTGAGGCCAGGTCTACCCACGGTCCGCTCGCGCTGGCGGCGCCTTGGAGGAGTACTTTCGAGGCCAAACCTGCTTCGACGGCATTGCTCCACCAACCGTTTTTCGTCGCGACAAACCGTGCCTCGGTGATAATCTTGGGAGCGCCCAGATCAACGCTGATCACAATATTGCCGGCGGGTGTCCCCCCCGTGTTGTAATTGAATGTTGACGGGTTGCCGTCGAATAAATTCGTCAACGGCATTCCGTCATATGGGGTGCCGTCGGTGGAGAGCATCGCGGCGGTAACGGTAATCGGCGTGCCCGTCGGGATGTCGTCATCGCCGAAACAGTTGAGAAATTGCGCTTCCAATGTCGTTTTACTCGTCTGCGGGGTATAGCCTACATGGCCGTCCAGATAGGCAACGAGCGTGCCGCCATTGTGGCGATAATCGACTTTCGGGTTGATTTCCGTGGCAGGGACGACGTACTGACCGGCATGCACGACATACGAAGCGCCAAGGTTCGTTTTACCCGCGGAAGCCAGATCGCAGAGCATCGGCACTTCGGTGACGTCAACCGTGCTGAAATCGCCCACGGCGCGATCGGCCAGCAGCGAACCGCCGACGAAGAAATAATCGGGCTCGCCGGCGGTACCTTTGTGGGTAGTGGCCGGGCAATCCAGCACTTTGCCTGTCAGCGCGATCGCCTGGGACCAGTTCGTGCCCGGCAGCGTTTCCTCATGATCCTGCGCATACATCTGGATCGCCAACGCCACCTGTCGCTGATTGTTCATGCAGGTGGTCTGGCGCGCCTTATCCCGCGCTTTGGCGAAGACCGGAAAGAGGATGGCGGCCAGGATCGCGATGATGGCGATGACCACCAGGAGTTCAATGAGGGTGAAGCCTTTGCGCTGATTGATTTGAGACATAACAACTCCTTTCGTCTGGGGAGAGCAGCGAGGCTCGTAAGCCTCTTGAACTCTCTCTTCCTATACAATATAATCATTTTAAGCCGTGTAGTTGCCTAATGTATGCGATTTCTTGTGAAATCTAATCATTTTGAGAGTGTGTGACCCTCCCCTTCCCCTGCCGCGGCGGGGGAAGGGGTTGGGGGAGGGGGTCCGTCTGTGTGAGCCGGCCTAGCTGGGAGCGCCCACCTGGAGGTTCGGGCTCCCGCAGGGGGGAATGTTCGAAAGGCACAATCATGAAACACAGCGCCGTTTATCTCCCTGATACGCCGCTGCTTGCGGAGGCGGAGTGGCAATTGTTAGGGGTGGGGATCCATGAGGCCAATCCGGCGGGCATCATCCATCGTCCCCTGGGCATGGCGGGGTTCCTCTTCACCGTCTTCCATTTCGAGGTGGCGGTGCGGCTGCAGGGCATTGAGCACCGTGCCGGCCCCTCCAGCCTGGTGATTTGGGAACCCAGGTACCGGCACTACTATGGCAATACCGGCGGGGGGTGGGATTACTCCTGGCTCCACTGCACCGGCCCCTTGGTCGAAGCGCAGCTCAAGGACGCCCACCTGCCCACCAATACGCTGCTGCCCTTGGGGGACGCGGTCGACTGTGAGGCGTTCTTCCAGGAGATCCGGCACGAATGCGCCGGCGGTGCGCCGGAACCGGACATTATTCGGCATCTCTTCACCCTCTGGTGTCTGCGGGTGGGGCGCGCCATCCGCCACCCGCAAACCGATCAGCGGATGCCCGGCCCCTGGCTGGCGTTGAAGCAATATCTGGATGAGCATTTTGTCGAACCGATTACCCTGGAGATGCTCGTCGAGCGCATGAGCCTCTCGCAGCCGCACTTCTCCCGCCTGTATAAACGGTACTTCGATATGACTCCCATGGAGTACCTGAGACGGGTGCGCCTGGAGCATGCGCGGTTTTTGCTGAACAATCAAAATCTTTCGATCCAGGAAGTCGCCCGCCGTGTGGGCTATGACAATTACCCCAACTTCTCCAAGGCGTTCTCCGAGTATTTCGGCGTCAACCCGCGGGCGATGCGCAAAGGGATGAGCGGGGATGAAGCGCGCCGGCGCCTGGTCGAGGAACGCCGGTCGGCGGAATTCGCCCGCTGGACGCGGGAAGGCTGGTCGCCGGTGCGGCATCTGGATTACTCCACCGCGACGAGCGCCGAGACCGATTGGGAAGTGTGTTATTATTATGACTTCGAACCGAATCCCCTGCAGCTCATTCCGGCGCCGGAACTGGCGGAGGTGGCGGAAGGCGCCATGCGCCTGCGCGTGCGGAACGCCCAATCCTGGACGGCTTTGCGCTACCGGCACGCGGTGGATGAGGAAGTGAAAATCGTCGTGCAGGTGCGGAACACGCCGCCGGACGGTCCCAATCTGGCCATCGCCATCTCGGGTGACCTGCAAACCGGGTATCGGTTGCGCATCGACGGGTATCACCAGATCGACCTCGAAACGATCCAGCATGGTTATTGGGAAATGCTGCAGCGGTGCGCGTTCACCCTCGATGCCCGGGCGGATGCTTACACCTTTGTGCTCTGGCGCGCGGACAACGTCTTCTACGCCGAGGTGAACGGCGAACGCATCATGACCTACGAGGAGCCCTTTGCCGCCCAGGGGGCGACCCACCGCACCATCGGCCTCGGACGCTACGGGGTTCTCGGGGATGCGTTGATCGACAGTGTGCACCTCTGGTCGCGCCGCAGCCCGCGCTATGTCGATATCCTGGAGCCGGGGCGCGTACTGCTGCGGCACGGCCATCGTGAGGACGCCCTCCGCTGGTTTCAGCGCATCGCGGAGGAACATCAGGAAGCTAGCCTCCAGCATGAAGCGGCCTACCTGGTGGCGCTGGCAACGCCGGATACTGAGGAGGCGGTGAAGGATGCGGCGTTGCAACGGGTGACAAGCGACAGCGAGAATCCTTTTCGCACGCGCGCGTTACGGGAACACGCCTTGCTGCGGTTGCGTCGTGGTGATTTTGCCGGGGCCGTCGAGAGCGCCGTACAACTGCAAGCGCTCACGCCGGATGCCGGGCTGGTCCAGCACCTGGCGAATTCCCTGGTTTCCGTGGTGAAAACCGTCGGCCGTGAAGCGCAAGCCCCGGTGCTCACCTGTCTCGCCGCGCTGCCATTAACCTTGTTGCAGCTCAGCGATGCGCCCCTGGTCAGCCTGGAAGACTTGCGCGGCATGCGCTTAACGCACCTGGCCTGTTGGCCGGGGTATATCGATGACCTCTCCCCGGTAGCCGACATGCCGCTGACCAATCTGACGTGCGATAACAACCAGTTGACCGCGTTGACCCCGCTGGCCGGGATGTCGCTCACCGCGTGCAGCGTGGCGCGCAACGCCATCACCGATCTCTCCCCGCTGGCCGGCATGCCGCTGACCACGTTAACCTGTAATGATAACCGTATCGAGCATCTCACGCCCCTGCGGGGGATGCCGTTGCAGGCGCTCAATTGCAGCGGCAACCTGGTGCGCGATCTCTCCCCGCTGGCCGGGGCGCCGTTGACCGTGCTGTCTTGCGCGGAGAATCAGATCCAGGAGGTGCGGGCATTGGCGGCGTCGCCGCTGGAGCGGTTGGATTGCACGCTGAATCCCATCAGCGACTTCACCCCGTTGCCGGCCACCCTCCAGGTGCTCTACTGCACCGCCACCCGGATCACCGATTTGCGGGGGATCGCCCACCTTGCCTTGCGCGAATTCGCGTGCGGGATGAATCGCCTCACCGACCTGCGCCCGCTGGCCGCCATGCCGTTATCCTGCCTGTACTGTGAAGGAAATCCCATCACCGATCTCACCCCGCTCGCTCACCTGCCCCTCGCCATCCTGGGCATCGGGACGATTCCCCTCACCCCCGCGAATGGGGAGGCGTTGGCCGCCTTGCCGCTGCGTGAATTGGGAGCCGACTGTTTGGATGAGGCGATGTTGGCGCTGATCGCTGCCCATCCCACGCTGCACATCGTCAACGCGCATGTACGGGACCATGTGCTGCGCGTCGCGCCGACGGCGTATGCCGCGCTCACAGCCTGGCGCAACAACCCGAGCATCCCCCTGGATCACCGGTACGCGTTGCGCCCCGTTGCGGCGGCGATGGGGGAGCGCGCCTATCTGTCGTTGCCGATACGGCTGCCCCGGCAGGAAGCGATAGCCTTCTGCCGTTGGCAAGGCGGCACGCTGGTCAGCCCCGCCACTGAAGTGCAGAACACCGCCTTGCTGCAATACCTGACGCCCATCGTCCAGTCCGCGTCCCCCGTGTGCCATTACCTGGGCATCACTATCGACGCGGAGGCGCGCACGCTGCGGTGGCACTCCGGCGCCCCCTACGCCTGGCATCGGTGGCAGTCACCCGAAGAGCACCTCTTCCGCGCCCATCGCGGCCACCCCACCTTCATCAGCAATATCACCCATCGCTACCACATCTGGTGGGAAACCGAGTGGACCCCGCTCTATCCGATGTATACGATTATCGAGTGGACATAGGCGCGTATGGGCGCCCGAAGAACCTGTGGTGTCGAAGCGCGCGTTTCCGACGGCGCGGGCCATGGCCAGGAGGCGCGGCGGTCGTCGTCGCTGGCCTCGGTGTAGGAATAGAGCAGCTCATCGGCGCCCGCGGGGGCGGTTTTGGTGCGTGGAAGCAAGCCGGCCTGGCGGAACAGTTCTTCGGGGGGGCAGTTGGAGGGCACGGGCAATTTTCACGCAGGCCTCAGAAATTGTCCGAGCAGTCTCGATGTGGGGCTGCTCTTGGGGATGCCGGCCTGGATCACGGCGGACGTCCGAGGCGCTATCGAGAGAAAGGGTGAGGACGGCCAACGCGGAGCCAGGCCGGAAGCCACCAGCAGGCACGCACCCAGACTGTTCGGACAGTTTCTAAGGGGTGGGAAGGTCTTTGGGGGTTCCGTCATCCCCGCACCAGCGGCACGAAGCCAGGCGCGCAGCAGGTTAAACAGGGCACCGAGATAGCGGTCGCGGTCATCGGTAGGCGCGATGTTATCCGCCGTGGTATGCAACGCCGAGCAAAGGAGCGTGGCTGCCGGGGCGATCACAACAGGTCGGCAAAGGCCGTATGAAATTCCGCTCTACCAGCGGGGCTATCCGCTGCATGCGACGACCCGCATGCTCGGGGCGGCCCCGGTCAATATGGCAAAGCGAGGCTCAACGCAACGGCCCGCGACAATGAATTGCATGTGAAAGATCGAATGGCGTTGAGGCTCGTGCGGGGAGCCGCGTGCTCGTTCAACGGAAAAAAGTCCTGTCCCCCGGATGAGGGCTTGACACCAGCCCCCACATGGGCTAGCATACTCCCGATAACTGCATACCTGCCAAACGGACAGCATTGGGAAGCCGGTGGGAATCCGGCGCTGCCCCGCAACTGTAACCGCTGACGAACGCCTGAACAGGCCACTGTCTCGATGAACCTCGGGATGGGAAGGCCGGGCCAGTAGGAGGACGCGGAAGCCAGGAGACCGGGTTCGTCATGGAGTTCGACACCACTTCGCGGGAATCTGGTGCGGATGTTGGCGTTGCCTTCGTCTCTCTGCACCCCTGTCGCGTCTGTGTGGCAGGGGTGTTGTTCGTGTGGCGGCATCGCAATCTCCGTGCCAAAGGGAGGTCGCCGATGTCGCCATATTATTGTGCCACACCAGTCTGCCGTCGCACAGCTACCGCTCCACCGGGCGTGGACGTGATGCGTGTGATCGCGCTGCCATTCCTCCTGCGCTCTCGCGCGGGGATGGGGGGAAACTGGTCGCCTCCTCTTGCCTGTCCAACGCGCTGAACGTCAATCGCAACGACACCAATACGGACGCGGAAGGCCCGAACGGCCAACCGCTGACCCGGCGCCCGCGCCAGCACTACCGCGCGGAGGCCAGCTTCCGGTGGACGCCGCGATTGCTCATGAATCTCCACACGGGTGGCATCCGCGCGGGATCGCCGATGGCGCCACCCATCACATCCGTGAACAGGAACGCGTATGAGACGACGGCAAGCAGGCAGATATGTCATCGTGGCAGCATTGGGCGTGCTCGTGCTCCTAGGGCTCGTCCATGTGTGGCGGGGCAGCCAGCACGCGGCGGCGCCGCGCACCACCGCACCGTCCGCCCGGCATGGCGGTGAGACGGCCGGGAGGGCGACGGTTCGGTACGCCAGCGGCTTCACGCTGGAGTACCGCCGGGGGTACAAAATCCTGCGCGTGCTCTCTCCCTGGCGCGACGCGAACACGACCTTCACCTATCTGCTGGTGCCGCGCGGCGCCGCGCCCCCCGCGGCCGAGGCCAACGCGACCATCGTGGAAGTGCCCGTGCGCCGCATCGTGATCACCAGCACCACCTATGTGCCGTATTTCGCCATGCTCGGCCTGGAGGAGACGCTCGTCGGCATCGCGGGCGGCGCGCTGGTCAATACGCCCGCCGTGGCGGAACGGATTCGCGCCAAGCGCATCGTGGAAGTCGGCACCGGGACGGGCATGGGCGCGGCGTTGGACCTGGAGCGGCTCTACAGCCTGCAGCCGGACTTGATCATGACCTATGGCACCGGCGATCCCCAGTACGACCAGCAGGATAAACTGCGCGAGGCCGGCTTTCGCGTCGCGCTCAACGCCGAATATATGGAGACGACCCCGCTGGGGCGCACGGAGTGGATGAAGTTCATCGCCGCCTTTTTCGACAAAGACGCGGAGGCGGAACGCCAATTCGCCGACATTGCGCGCCGCTACGAAGCGCAAGCGGCGAAGGCGCGCGCGGTCGCCAAACGGCCGACCGTCTTTTGCGGCATGGATTTTCAGGGCGTCTGGCACATGCCCGGCGGCGCGAGCTACGTCGCGGCCTATCTGCGCGATGCGGGCGCGGACTACCTCTGGAAGGAAGATACCAGCACCGGCAGTATGCCGTTGAACATGGAAACGGTCATCGCCCGCGCCCGGGATGCCGACATCTGGCTGAATCCCGGGGTCTGTCGCTCGCTGCAGGAGCTGTCCGGCGCCGATACGCGCTACGCGCTCTTTCGCGCCTATCGCGCCGGCCGCGTCTACAACAATAACGCGAAGGTCGGCGCGGGCGGCGGCAACGACTACTGGGAGACCGGCGTCGCGCACCCCGATCGCGTCCTCGCGGAGTTGATCGGCATCATCCATCCCGAGCTGGAGCCGGATCATCGGCGCGTCTGGTATCAACAGCTCCCGGCACGCGTACAAGGACAGCGATGACCACGCAGCACGCACCGATCACGCCTCCGCTAGCGCGCCCGCGCCCTTTCGTCTGGGCCGCTTTGCTCGGCACGCTGCTGCTCGTCTGCGCGCTGGAGCTCTCGTTGGGATCGGTGTTGATCCCGCTGAAAAGCGTGCTCGCCGTGCTGAGCGGGCATCAGGACGTGCCCGAAGGCTGGCGGCAAATCATCCTGCTCTTTCGTTTGCCGCGCACGGCCACCGCCATGCTGGCGGGGGCGGCGCTGGGCATCGCCGGGCTGAAGATGCAGACGCTCTTTCGCAATCCGCTGGCCGACCCCTTCGTGCTGGGCATCAGCTCCGGCGCGAGCCTCGGCGTGGCGCTGGTGGTGTTGGCGGCCGGCGGGTTCGGGTGGAGCCTGCTGCTGGAGCGATCCGGTCTGGCGGGCGACGCCGCGCTCATCCTCGCGGCGACGCTGGGCGCGGTGGCGGTGCTCGGCCTCGTGCTGGGTGTCGCGCGCCATGTCGAGAGCAATTTGACGCTGCTCATCGTCGGCCTGATGTTCGGCTATATCACCGGATCGGTGGTCAGCATCCTCATGCAGTTCGCCGTGGAACACCAGATGCAGAATTACATCACCTGGACCTTCGGCTCCTTCGGCGGCGTCACCTGGCGGCAGATGGGCGTGTTTGCGGCGACAGTGGCCTGCGGACTGACCCTATCCTGGATACTCGCCAAGCCGTTGAACGCCTTGCTGCTCGGCGAGGGGTACGCGCGCAGCATGGGGGTGAACGTCCGCGCCGCGCGTTTTTGGATCATCCTGGGCGCGTCGCTGCTGGCCGGGAGCGTGACCGCGTTTTGCGGGCCGATCGGCTTCCTGGGCATCGCGGTGCCGCATGTGTGCCGCCTGCTGCTCAAAACTTCAGACCACCACGCGCTGGTGCCGGCGGTGATGCTGCTCGGCGCGACGCTGGCGATGCTGGCTGATCTCCTCGCGCAGGCGCCGGGCACGCAGATCGCCTTGCCGCTCAACGCGGTGACCTCGTTGATCGGCGCGCCGGTGGTGGTCGGCGTGATTTTGCGGCGGCGACACGTGATGGAGGCCGGGGCATGAGGGAGACGGCGATGTTGACCACCAGGGCATTGACCATCGGGTATCAACGGCCCAAGCATCCGCCGTCCATCGTCGCGGCGGACATGGATCTCACCTTGCGCGCGGGAGCGTTCGTCTGCCTGCTCGGGCCGAACGGCGCGGGGAAATCAACGCTCATCCGCACCCTCGCCGGCATGCAGGCGCCGCTGGCCGGCACGGTGCTGCTCGGCGGGGAAGCGCTGGCCGCGCTTTCCGCGCGGGCGCTGGCGCAACGCATGAGCCTGGTGCTCACGCAGCGCGTCGCCGTCGGCATGATGCCCGCCGCCGCGCTGGTCGCGCTGGGGCGGCATCCCTATACCGATTGGGCGGGTCGTCTGCGGGCGGAGGATGAAGCGGCGGTCGCGCGCGCCATCGCCGATGTCGGCATCGAATCGCTGGCGCATCGTCCGGTGTGCGAATTGAGCGACGGGGAGCGGCAAAAGGTGATGATCGCCCGCGCGCTGGCGCAGGAGCCGCGGGTGATGCTCCTCGATGAAGCGACGGCGTTCCTCGATTTGCCGCGCCGCGTGGAGCTCATGCACCTGCTGCGGCGGCTGGCGCATGACGGCGGGCGGGCGATCCTGCTCTCCACCCACGACCTCGACCTGGCGCTGCGCTGCGCCGACCGCCTCTGGCTGCTGCCGCCGGGCGGGCCAGTGCGTGACGGCGTTCCGGAAGATTTGGTGCTCTGCGACGCCTTTGCCGCCGCCTTTGCCGATGCCGGCGCCCAGTTCGACAAAGGATCGGGCGCTTTCACCCTGGCGGGCGCGCGCCGCGGCACGGCCGCGCTCCGCGGCGACGGCGTTCCCGCCCTGTGGACGTGCCGGGCGCTGGAACGCGCGGGGTATCGCGTGCTGCCGCGCGGGATGGCGGAGCCGCTCATCGAGGTGCGGGAGGAGGGCGGCCGTCCCGTCTGGCAGATTCACGAGGAAACCTGCCGGTCGCTGGAAGAGGTGTTGGCGCTGCTGCCGCGTCTCTGCTCCACGCTGTGCGAGGAGGCGCCCGGTGGCTGATTCTCTGCCGATTGCGCTGCTGCACCTGGAGATCCGGCACGGTGAGGTGGCGGAGAATCGCGCCGCGCTGCTGGCGCATGCCGAACAGGCCGCGCGCGACGGCGCGCGCATCATCGTGGCCCCGGAGATGGCCGTCTCCGGCTACAGCTTCGACGGGCGGGGCGAGGTGGCGGCCTATGCCGAGGCGATGACGGGGGACACGGTGGCCGCGCTGGCGGAGATCGCCCGGCGGTACGGCGTCTACTGCTGCGTCGGTCTGGCCGAACGCGATCCCGCCACCGAGATCTATTATAACAGCGCCTGCGTCATCGGACCGGAGGGCGCGCCGGCGGCGCATCACCGCAAGCATGTGGCCGAACGGCAGTGGGCCACCCCGGGCGCCCCGACACGCCGCAATATGTTCGCGACCCCGTGGGGGCGCATCGGGGTCTTGATCTGTTCGGATACCTATTATGGCCTCCTCCCGCGTTCGCTGGCGCTGCAGGAGGTCGCGCTGCTGCTGGTGCCCGCCAACTGGCCGCCCGCGGGGCTCGACCCGCGTGAAATCTGGCGCGCGCGGGCGCTGGAAAACGGCATGGGCGTGGTGGCGTGTAATCGCACCGGCGTGGATCGGCGGATGGATTGCCGCCGGGCGCCGTCCTACGCGGTGACCGGCGAGGGGCAGGTGCTGCATGACGCCGCGAGCGCAGCATCCGCCATCCATCATCTCGCTTTCCCGCTGGAGGAGGGCAGGCTGCCCGCGGCCGCGCGGCGGGCGGCGCTCGCGGGGCGTCGTCCCGCTGACTACGGGGCCATCGCGCTGGACATGAACGGGCTGGGCGATTTCGCCGGCCTCTGGGGGCTGCCGCCGGGTGGCCCGTTCAGCGTGCAATGCCTGATCGCCGCGCCGGGGACGCCGGTGACCGACGAGATGATCCGGCGCGCGCTCGACGACGATGCGCGGGCGCATCCCGGCGTGTTGCTGATCGCCGGGAGGCCAACGGTATCCCTCGATGCGCTGATGGCCGCGTTGCGCGGGCGTGAGCAGGCGGTGCTCACGCGAGTTGGGGAAGCGCTGCACCTCATCAGCGCCGACCGGCATGTCATCCTCCCGCCGGAGACGGGCGCCGTCACCGCCGATTTCGGGCCGGCGCGGCTGGGCATTGCCTGGCCGGCGGCATTGCGCCATCCCGAGGTGGCGGTGGCGCTGTCCAAGCAGGGCTGTGATGCGATCGTGACGCTGGCGGACCGTCTCGATGCGGATGCGCGGCTGCTCTTCGGCATCAAATGTCTGGAAAAAGTCCTGGTGGCCGTCGCCTCGCCCGACGGCGCGATGATCTGCGAGCCGCCGGGCGGCCACGCGCGCTGGCGGGAAACGTATCGGCGGGGGCCGAGCGTCTGTCAGGCATGCCTGGATACCGCCGCCACCCGCAACAAGCGTTTCCTCGACCGCGTGGACCTGGAGGTGTTGCTGCGACGATGACGCCTCCCGCGGTTCGCTATCTGGTGCTCTGGGTGACGGCGGCGTGCAATCTGCGCTGCGCGTATTGCTATCGCCGACCGGGGCGGGACGCGGTGATGCCCATCGCGGTCGCGCGGGCGGCGTTGGCGCTGGCGGCGGCCTCCGGGCAGCCCTTTCACGTCCAACTCACCGGCGGCGAGCCGACGTTGGAACCCGCCGTCATCGAGGCGGTCGGGCGCATGGTGCGGCAAGCCGGATGGCCGGCGACGCTGGCGCTCCAGACGAACGGGACGCGACTCGATACCGCGTTGATCGAGCTGTGCCGCCGCTATGACATCGGCATCGGGGTGAGTATAGACGGCCCGCCCGAGGTGCAGGAGCGCGTGCGCGGATCGGCGGCCGCCACCTTTCGAGGGCTGCGATTGCTGGAGCGGGCGGCGCTGCCGGTGCGCGTGACGGCCGTCCTCTCCTCGGCCAACGTGGCGCGATTGCGGGAGCTGGTGCTGTGCCTCGGCGTTTATCCCAACGTCAGCGGCGTCGGGCTTGATCCGGTAGTCGCCGCGGGGGCGGCGCGCCATGCCGAGGCGCTCATGCCCGATCCCGAAGCGGTTCGCCGCGGGGTGCGGGCGATGTACGCGGCGGTGAGCGGGCTCAATCGGCTGCGCGCGCGACCGTTCCAGTGGCGCGAGTGCGCGGCCGTGGAGCGCGCGCTCGCCGGCGACGCGCCTGTGCGGCCATACTGCCACGCCTGCCGGGGGGAGAGCCTGGCGATCCATCCGGATGGCACGGCCTATCCCTGCGCGCAGGCCGTCGGCGATCCGGCCATGCAGGTGGGCGACGTTGACGCCGTGGATTGGGCGCGGTTGCGCGCGGTCTATCACGGCGTGCAGTTGCGGGGCGAGTGCGCCGCCTGCGCGCTGTCCGGGCGCTGTCCGGGCGATTGCCCCTCCCGGCTGGTGTATAACGCGGGCGCGGCTCCCGTGATGTGCCGTATTTATCAGACCATCGCGGATGTGCTTTCCCGGAGGTAAGACGATGCAGCCATTCACCATCGTATATTACAGCGCGACGGCAGGCGAGCTGCCGTCGTTGAGCCGGGCGCTGGCCTTATGGCCGGAGACCGATGGCCCCCTTCGCGTCACCGCGCGCACGCAGACGCAACTGTTCGATGCGTCGCGCGTCGCCGAATTCGTCGAGGCCGCTCTGCAGGCCGATGCCGTCGTGC
The DNA here is from genome assembly GCA_029553475.1 of Armatimonadota bacterium. Taxonomy (GTDB): domain Bacteria; phylum Armatimonadota; class Hebobacteria; order CAIYQO01; family CAIYQO01; genus JAKIYB01. Next base: position 37,574 of record JAKPKV010000096.1, on the reverse strand, counting down.
TCAGCCTGCACGGCGGGCAGCAGTGCTGTCCCGCCTTCACGCCGCTCATCGCGGCCCGCGACGCGCGGCGCGCGCGGGGTCTTCCCGTCCCTTATCTGCATATTCAACCGGTGGGCGGCGACGAGGATGCGCTGCAGTTGGCGCATGAGCATGCCGACGGCCATGATACCGGCTGTTGGCAGCGCCTGTTCCAGTATTTGAGCTTCGGCGGCGCCGAAAATTTCCGACAGGCGCTGCGCTGTGTGTTCGCCGCCTGCCGGGAGGTCGCCCTCGATCTGCCCGAACCGCGGCCCGTGCCGCTGGAAGGCATCTACCACCCCGATTGCGGGCTGGTGCCGGATAGTGACGCCTACTGCCGCGCGCATCTCGACCCCGCGAAGCCCACCGTCGGCCTGTGGTTTTTCCAGCACTACTGGATCAATCAAAACCTCGAGCACATTGACGCATTGATCCGCGCCATCGAGGCGCGGGGGGCGAATGTGCTGCCGGTCTTCAGCATGCGTCTCTACGACGCATCCCTGGGGAATCGCGGGGCCGATGAGATCGTGCGCGGCTATTTTATGGCGGACGGCGCGCCGCGCATTGATGTGCTGATCAACGTCATGTCAATGTCAATGACGCTGACCAACGCGGCGTATCAGGCGCTGTACCCGGAACTCGGCGTGGCGGTGCTCCAGGCGATGACCTGTTCGCAACCCTACGCCGTCTGGAGAGATAGCCCGCAAGGGATGGGGGTGATGGATGTGACCCATCAGGCGGCGCAGCCGGAATTCGACGGCAACCTGATTACCGTGCCGGTGGCGACGCGCGAGGAGGACACCATTGATCCGCTCACCGGCGCGCTGCTCGCGCGCCTCGCGCCGATCCCGGACCGCATTGACACGCTGGTCTCCCTGGCGCTGAACTGGGCGAAGTTGCGCCGCCTCACGAACGCGGAGAAGCGCATCGCCATCATCTTCCACCACTATCCGCCGCGCAACGACCGTATTGGCTGCGCCGCCGGGCTGGACAGTTTTGCCAGCGTCAAATACCTGCTGGACGCCATGGCGGCAGCCGGTTATCAGATCGATCAGCAATATGCGGACGGTGACGAGCTCGCCAACGCGCTGCTGCAGCGCATGACCTGCGATCAACGCTGGCTCACCCCCGACCAACTGGCCGCGCGCGCAACAGCCTCCGCCGGGCGCGAGGTATTTCTCCCCTGGCACGAGGCGCTGCCGCCAGCGATCCGCGAGCAGATGACCGCCGATTGGGGGCCGATGCCGGGCGAGTTGTTCGTGCATGAGGATACGCTCTACTTCGCCGGGCTGTTGAACGGCAACATCTTTCTCACCATCCAGCCGCCGCGCGGCTATCTGGAGAAGGTCGAGGCGATCCTCCACGACCTGCACTTGTCCCCGCCGCATCATTATCTGGCCCACTACCGCTGGATTCGCGACGTCTTCAAGGCGGATGCCGTGATGCACGTGGGCAAGCACGGCTCGCTGGAGTGGCTGCCCGGCAAGGCGCTGGGGTTGAGCGAGGAGTGCTATCCCGACCTCGCCATTCAGGACCTGCCCAACGTCTACCCGTATATCATCAACGACCCCAGCGAGGGCACGCAGGCGAAGCGGCGTGCCTATTGCTGCATCATTGATCACCTCACCCCGGCCTGTGTCAACGCCGATCTCTATGAAGATTTATCCGGCGTGGAACGGGCGCTGGCCGACTATGCCGAGGCGCAACGGCAAGATCCCGGCAAACTGCCGGTGCTCGCGGGCATGCTCTGGGAGGCGGTGGTCAAGGCCGATCTCCACCAGGAGCTGGAGGTGACGGAAGACGAGGCGAAAGCCGATATGGCGGCCGTCATCGGGCGGATACACGCGTATCTCTCCGAACTCGCCGATACCATGATCCATGACGGCCTTCATATTATGGGGCACGCGCCCGCGGGCGAGCGCCTGGTCGAATTCCTCGCGCAATTGACGCGCCTGCCGAACGGCGACGTGCCGTCACTGCGCGAAGAACTCGTCGCGATGATGGGCCACGATTACGATGACCTGCTCGCCCATCGCGGCGAAATCATGCCGTATTACGATGGGCAAACCGGTGGACAGCTCATCGCCCGCGCGCATGATCGCGCCGTCGCGCTCATCAGCGCCCTCGCGGCGCGCGCGTATGACTCCGGCGCGGTGGAGGAGGTGGTGCGCGCGCACTGCGGCGGCCCGGCGCCGCGCATCGCCCGCGCCCTGCGCTATCTCGCCGAGACGCTGGTGCCGAATATTCGCCGCGTGACCGACGAGATCGCCGCGTCGCTGGCGGCGTTCGACGGGCGTTTCGTCCCGCCCGGCCCCTCCGGCGCGCCGAGTCGCGGGCAGGCCGATATCCTGCCCACCGGGCGCAACTTCTTTTCGCTCGACCCGCGCATCATCCCCAGCCCCGCCGCCTGGGAGGTGGGCGTCGCGCTGGGCGACGCGCTGCTGGCGCGCTTCCTCGACGAGCAGGGGCATTACCCCGACAGCGTGGGCATCATCGTCTGGGGCGGGCCCACCATGCGCTCGAAGGGCGACGATATTGCGGAGATTTTGTACCTGCTTGGCGTGCGCCCCGTCTGGCAGGCGAACGGCATCGTCAGCGGGTTGGCAATCATCCCCGCGGAGGAGCTCGGCCGCCCGCGCATTGACGTCACGCCGCGCATCTCCGGCTTCTTCCGCGACGCTTTTCCCAATCTGGTGCAGCTCATTGACGAGGCTGCGCGCATGGTGGCCGCGCTGCGGGAAGACCCGGAGACGAATTTCATCCGCCGCCACGTGCTCGCCGACCAGGCGGAATACCGCGCGGAGGGGCTGTCCGAGGAGGAAGCCTGGCGGCTGGCGACGCTGCGCGTCTTCGGCTGCCCGCCGGGCACCTATGGTGCGGGCGTGGCCGAACTGGTGGAAGCGAAAGCGTGGCGGACGCAGGCCGACCTCGGTGAGGCGTATATCCGCTATTCCGCCCACGCCTATGGCGAGGGGAGCTATGGCGAGCAGCGGCCGCGCGCCTTCCGCCGGCTGCTGTCCCGCATGGAGGTGACGGTGAAGAATGAGGATTCGCGCGAATATGATCTGCTCTCCTGCACCGATTTTTACAACTACTACGGCGGGCTCATCGCCGCGGCGGCGGCGGTGCGCGGCGCGATGCCCGTCGCGCTGGTGGGCGACAGCGCCGATCCGCGCCGCGTCGCTGTGCGCTCCGCCCGGGAAGAGGCGAAACACGTGCTGCGTGCGCGGCTGCTCAACCCCAAGTGGCTGGAGGGCATGAAGCGGCACGGCTATAAAGGCGCGGGCGACATCGCCAAGGTGATGGACATCATCATCGGCTGGGACGCCACCGCCGAGGTGATGGACGACTGGATGTACGAGCGGGTGGCGGCGAAATATGCCCTCGATCCGGCGATGCAGCAGTGGCTGAAAGCCGTCAACCCGTACGCATTGCACAACATCCTCGATAAATTGCTGGAGACCATTCAGCGCGGCATGTGGGGGGCGTCCGACGAGATGCAGCGACAACTGCGCGATGCCTACCTCGACATCGAAGGCGAGATTGAAGAAGTGGTGGAGGGCGCGCCGGTATGATCGCCCCCGCATCTTCTGCCGGCCCGCGTCCCTTTTTCCCCTTCAGCGCCATCATCGGGCAGGAGCGGATGAAGCTGGCGCTGCTGCTCGTGGCGATTGATCCCGGCATCGGCGGCGCCCTCATCCGCGGCGAAAAGGGCACGGCGAAATCCACGGCGGCGCGCGCGCTGGCGGGGCTGCTCGCTGCAGTGGATGCGGAGGCGCGCCTGGTGACCCTGCCGCTCAACGCCACCGAGGAGATGGTGGCGGGCGGGCTGGACTTCAGCGCCACGCTGCGCACCGGGGAGCGGGCTTTCCAGCCCGGCGTGCTGGCGCGGGCGCACGGCGGCGTGTTGTATATTGACGAGGTGAATCTGCTCGACGATCACCTGGTTGATCTCATCCTCGACGCGGCGGAATTCGGCGTGAATATCGTGGAACGGGAGGGCTTGTCCGTTCAGCATGACTGCCGTTTCGCGCTCATCGGCACCATGAACCCGGAGGAAGGCGCGCTGCGCCCGCAACTGCTGGACCGCTTTGGCCTCTGCGTGGAAGTGGCGTCGGAACGCGACCCGGAGGTGCGCGTGACGCTGATCGAGCGACGCGAGGCGTATGAGCGCGATCCGGGCGCCTTCGCGCGCGCATGTGCGGAGGAAGACGCGGCCGTCGCGGCGCGGATAGCGCGTGCGCGCGCAGCCTGCCGGGGATTGCGGCTGTCAACCACGCTGCGCGGCTACATCGGCGAATTGACTATGAGCCGGCATGTCGCCGGCCATCGCGCCGACCTCGTCATCGCCCGCGCGGCCATCGCGCACGCCGCCTGGCAGGGGCGCGCGGCGGCGACGGTGGATGACGTGCTGGCCGTGGCGGAGATGGCGCTGCTCCATCGGCAGCGCGAGGCCCTCCCGCCCCCGCCGCCCCCGCCGCGCGACGACAACGCGGAAGAGCCATCGGCGCGGCCGCCGGACCAATCGCCGCCGCGCGATCCGCCTCCCGCGCCGATGCCGGATCAGGACGGCGCGGGCACGGCGCCGCCCCCGCCGCCCGGTGATGAGGCCGGCGACAGCCTGCACGCCATCGGGGAGACCTTTCGCGTGAAGCGGATCGCGCCGGTGGAGGACCGGCTGCGGCGGCGCGGCTCGGGTCGCCGGGGGCGCACCCGCACCAGCGAGAAGCAGGGGCGATATGTGCGCAGCCAATCGTGCGCCGAGTGCCGCGACCTGGCATTGGATGCCACCCTGCGCGCCGCCGCGCCCCATCAATGCCGCCGCCGGGCGGACTCACGCGTCGCCGTGGTGATTCACCGCGAAGATTGGCGGGAAAAAGTCCGCGAGAAGCGCATCGGCAGCTTCATCCTGTTCGTGGTGGACGCCAGCGGCTCCATGGGCGCGCGGGGGCGCATGGTCGCCGCCAAGGGGGCGGTGATGTCGCTGCTGCTCGACGCGTATCAGAAGCGCGATACCGTCGCCATGATCACCTTCCGCCGTCGTGAGGCGGCGCTGGCGCTGCCGCCCACCGCCTCCATTGACATGGCGGGCACGCTGTTGCGCGCATTGCCCGTCGGCGGGCGCACGCCGTTGGCGGCCGGGTTGGCCAAAGCGTATGAGACGCTCTCGCCGGCATTGCGTCGCGACCCCACCGTGCGCCCGCTGGTGATACTGGTGAGCGATGGAAAGGCCAACGTCGGCCTGGATGGGGGCAACGGCGTGGAGGATGCCTGCCGCCTGGCCGAGCGTCTCGGACAGGATGCGCGCGTCCGCTGGGTGGTCGTGGATACCGAGGAGCCGCAGGGCGTTCGCCTCCGGCTCGCGCACCGTATCGCCCTCGCGCTGGGCGCCGACTATTTTCATGTGGAAGACCTGCGGGCCACTGACCTGGTGCAGGTCGCGAAGGGACAAGGCTGATGCAGAACAACATCTATCCGTTTGCCGCCATCGTCGGCCAGGAGCGGATGAAACTGGGGCTGATTCTCACCGTCATCAATCCCGCCATCTCCGGCATGTTGATCCGGGGCGAGAAAGGCACCGCCAAATCCACCGCCGTGCGCGCGCTGGCGGATATCCTGCCCCAGGTGGAGGTGGTGCGCGACTGCCCGTTCCACCTCGCGCCCGTCGAGCGCGGCGCCGTGTGCCGCGACTGTGCGCGGCCGCAGTGCCGGGAGACGGACACCGCCGCGCGAAAAATCGCCGTCGTCGAACTCCCGGTGGGGGCCACCGAGGACCGCGTGGTCGGCACGCTCGATCTGGAGAAGGCCCTGCGGGAGGGGGTGAAGCATTTCGAGCCGGGGCTGCTCGCCGCCGCGCATCGCGGCATCCTCTACGTGGACGAAGTGAACCTGCTCGACGACCACGTGGTGGACGTGCTGCTCGATTCGGCGGCGATGGGCGTGAACACCGTGGAGCGCGAAGGCATTTCCTTCTCACACCCCGCGCGCTTTTCGCTGGTCGGCACCATGAACCCGGAGGAAGGTGAGCTGCGCCCGCAATTGCTCGACCGTTTCGGCCTGTGCGTCACCGTGGAAGGCTCGCGCGACGCGGCGGAACGCGTGGAGATCATGGAGCGGCGCGCGGCCTTCGAAGCGGACCCCGCGGCGTTCCTCTCCCGCTGGGCGGAGCCCTCGCGGCAGCTCGCCGCGGCGATCACCGCGGCCATCGCCCGCTACCCCGCGGTGACGGTGGCGCGCGAATGGCTCTTCGACATCGCCGCCTGCTGCATCGAAGTGGGGGTAGATGGGCATCGCGGCGACATCATCATGCTGAAGACCGCGAAAACGCTGGCGGCCTATCACGGGCGCGCCGAGGTGAGCCGGGAGGACATCGAGGAGGCCGCGCAATTCGCGCTGCCGCACCGCGTGCGACGGCAGCCATTGCAGGACATCGCGCGGGAGGTGCGCGGGCCGCGCCCCACGGCGGCATGAGAGGAGAACTGATGCATTTAGGCACCTACTACGACGGTGTGGAGCTGCACCGCGAGGAGAAGATCATCTACGCGCGTTTTCTGGCCCCGCACCGGGTGATCTCCACCTGCTCGGCGGCGGGCGGGCTGCACGACGATCTCGAATACGTATATAATCATCAATCCTGCGAGCCGCGCGGGCATCAGCGGGCGCTGCATCGCTTGGTCACGCGCGACCCGCGGGCCTATCGGCGCGTGATCTGTCAACCCTACGGCTTGCCGGACGAGCGCTGCGCGACGCTGGGCACTGCCGCCAATATGCGCTACGCCGCTATCAGGGAGGCGCGTTTCCGCGATCTCACGGTGGTGGCGGTCTGCACCGGCGGCGTGGAGACCAACGCCGGGCGCGCCGGCGACCCCGCGTCGGTCTATGAGTGGAACGGCAGCTATGAGCAGGTCGCGGGCGAGGCGCTGGCGCCGCACGGCACCATCAATACCCTGCTCTTCATCAACCATGAACTCACCCCCGGCGCCATGGTGCGGTCGGTGATGACGGCGACGGAGGCGAAGTCGGCGGCGTTGCAGGAGTTGGCGGTCCATTCGCGCTATTCCGATGGGCTGGCCACCGGCACCGGCACCGATCAGATCGGCGTCGCCGCCCGCCTGCACACCGGGGCCATCCTGGCCGGCGCGGGCAAGCATTGCGTGCTCGGGGAGCTCATCGGGAAGACGGTGCACGACGCCATCCTGGAGACGCTGAAGCTGCAAAACGCGTTGACCCCGGAAGGCCAGCGCTCGGTCGTGCGCCATCTGGAACGTTTCGGCGCCACGCGCGAACGACTGACCGAACTGATCGCCGCCCATCTCCCCGCGGATGAGGCGCGGCTGGTGGAGCGAAACTTCACCGGCATCGAGCGCGATCCGCTGGTGGTCGCCGCCGTCGCCGCGCTGGCGCATATCCGCGACAAAGTGGCCTGGGGCATCCTGCCCGGCGGATGCGTGCCCGAGCTGTGGGCGGCCTACGGGGCGCAGATCGCCGCCGCGGTCTCCGGAAATTACGCGCGCATCCCCGCCTACCGCGACGCGCTGGCGCTGGCGGGCTATGCCGCGACGCACGAGGACCTCCTGCGCCTGGTGGGGCGGGCGCTGGCGCTGGGGTTCCAGGACAAATGGCCGGAACCGGTCATCGAGGAGGCGGCGCATGGCGACTAAAGGCTTACTCATGGTGCATACCGGCCACGGCAAAGGGAAAACCACCGCCGCGTTGGGACTCGCCTTCCGCGCGCTGGGACACCGGTTGCCGGTGTGCATCATCCAGTTCATCAAAGGCACCTGGAAGTATGGCGAATTGACGGCGGCGGAGCGTTTTGGCGACCTGCTGGAATTCCACGTCGCCGGCAAGGGCTTCATCTGGAAGTCGAAAGACCCGGCGTCCGACCGGCAGGCGGCGCGTGAAGGCTGGGAGTTGGCGAGATCGCGCATTGCCGCCGGCAAACATCACCTGATTATCCTCGACGAATTCACCTATGCCCTGAAATACGGCATGGTGGATGAGGAAGAGGTGCTCGCGGTGCTGCGCCATAAACCGGAGGCGCTGCACGTGTTGATCACCGGGCGCGACGCCCCGCCGGCGTTGATCGAGCTCGCCGACCTGGTGACGGAGATGCGCGCGGTGAAGCATCCCCTCAAAGCGGGGATCAAGGCGCAGAAAGGGATCGAGTTTTAATGCAATTCACCTTGAATATCAGCACGCACCCGGGCGATTTGGCGATCATCGGCGATGATTGGGCGCATGCGCAACAGCTCTCGGCCGATGAGGGTTTTGATGGGTATGAGTTGTATCCCGTCGGCCATCATCCCTGGGAACGCGTCCCGTCGGGCCTGATGCGCGGTTTGCACCTGCGCTTTTACCCGATCCTCACGCCGTTCTGGCAGGGCGACCGGCGTCGCCTGCTGGAGATTTTCGACGATGAGGAGACGGTGGCGCATTTCTACGGCGGTCTCACGCGCGAGGCGCTGATTGCCGAGTACCGCGCGCAATTGGCGCTCGCCCAGCAGCTCGGCTGCGCCTACGTGGTGTTTCACCTGGCGCAAAGCGAATTCGAGCATATATACGATTGGCGCTTTCCCTGGAGTTGGCGCGACACCATTGATCTCTGCGCCGAGCTGCTGGGGGCGGTATTCGCCGACACGCCGTATACCGGCGAATTGCTGCTGGAAAACCTCTGGTGGCCGGGCAGTTTTCGCGCGCTGGAGGCGGAAGAGATCGCCTATGCGCTGGAACGCGTGGCGTACCCCCGTACCGGCATCATGCTCGATACCGGGCATGTGCTCAATACGAATCAGCACATCGCCGCGGAAGCGGACGGGATTCGCTTCCTGCTCGCGACCGCGCGCTCGTGGGGGGAGATGCGCCGGGCGATTCGCGGCGTGCATCTGACGCGGAGCCTCTCCGCCGACTATGTGACCCGCACCCGCGCGGCGCGGCCGCCGGCGCCCGCGCCGGGGTCCTTCTGGGATCGTTTCCACCAGGCGATTGACCATGTACGGCAGATTGACCAGCATGACGCCTTCACCGACCCGGCGATCGCCGGCCTGTTTGAGGTCATCGCCCCGGCCTATGTCACCTATGAATTCACCTACGCCTCGCGCGAGGAATGGCTGGAGAAGATCCGCCGGCAACGTTTCGCGATGGCCAGCGTGCATGGCGACAAGCGGGAGGAGGCGCCATGCTCACCCCGATAACCACGCATCGCGACATCGCGGTCTTTCGACAGGGCCGCCGGTATCTGACCATCGCCGCCGACACCCTGGGCGCGATCGGCGAGAAGCCCGCGGATCATCTGTGCGCGCCGCCGGAGCTGGGCGGCCGCCTGACGGCGCGCGTCTGCCTGATCGAGACGCTGGCGGTCGGCGCAACCCCGGTCGCGCTGACCGCCCTGACGTGTAATGAACACGAACCGACCGGTATGCGCCTGCTGGCCGGCATTCGCGCGGAGTTAGCCGAGGCGGGGTTGGCCGATCTCCCGCTGGGCGGCAGCAGCGAAGACAATATGCCCACCAGCATGACCGCCCTGGGCATCACGCTGCTCGGCGCGTGCGCGGCGCCGGCCTGGCGACGGGCGCGGCCGGGTGACGGCGTCTACCTGGCCGGGCTGCCGTATGTCGGGCCGGAGGTGATCGCACATCTCGACGAGCTGCTGACGCCAGCGCGCACGCGCGACATTCGCGCGCTGCCGATGGCCGGCGATCTGCTGCCGTGCGGCTCACGGGGCATCGGGTGGGAGCTGCGGGTGCTGGAACGCGAAATCGGCCTCCCCGTACAGCTTGCCGCGGCAATCGCCCCGGCGCTTCTGACGGCAAGCGCCGGGCCGGCGACCTGCGCGGTCGTCACGTCGGGCGAAGCGTTCACGCTTGACGACATGCCGGTGATGCGGCTGGGCACGGTCAGCGAGGGGGCGCCATGATCGCGATCGAGCAGCTCGTGAAACGCTATGGCGAGGTGACCGCCGTGGATGGATTATGCCTGGCGCTGCCGGCGGGGCGGATCCATGGCCTGCTCGGGCCGAACGGCGCGGGGAAGACCACCACCCTGCGCATCCTGTCCACGTTGACCAGCCCGACGGCCGGGACGGCATCCGTGGCGGGATTCGACGTGGTGAAGCACCCGCTGCAGGTCAAACGGCAGCTCGGCGTGGTGCAGCAGACGTTGAATTTCGACCCGGAGCTCACCGCGCGCGAGAGCCTGCTGGTGCACGGCATGCTCTACGGCATGTCCCGCGTGGCGATTCGGGCGCGCTCGGCCGAATTGCTGGCCTTCGTCGAATTGGAGGACGCCGCGCATCGCGGCGTCTCCACCTACTCCGGCGGCATGAAGCGCCGCCTCTCCATCGCGCGCGCCCTGATGCACGCGCCGCGGGTGATCCTGCTCGACGAGCCCACCGTCGGCCTGGATGCCTTCGCGCGCCGCAAGGTCTGGGATTTGATCCGCCGCCTGCGCGATGCCGGCAGCACGGTGGTGCTGACCACGCACTACATCGAGGAAGTCGAGATGCTGGCCGATCACGTGGCGGTGATTGATCGGGGCCGGCTCATCGCAGACGGCAGCCCGCGCGCGCTGATCGAGGGCGTCGGCGCGATTGCCGTGGACTGCATGTATCCGGCCGGCACCCAGGTGGCTTTTTTCGACACCCGCGAGGCGGCTGCCGCCCATGTCGCCGCCGTCCAGGTCAGCGCCACCATTCGCCAGGCGAATCTGGAAGATGTCTTCCTCCAGCTCACCGGCCGCCACGTCAATCCGGCGGCAACGGAAGGAGTCGCCCCCCATGCAACAGGTCATGGCCGTCGTGCTGCGCGAGCTCATCATTCTTAAGCGCAAGTTCTGGCGCCTGTTCTTTTCGTTTACGATATCGCCGTTGTTGTACGTGATCGCCTTCGGCTGGGCGGGGCGCGAGCGTTTCGCGGTGGATGGCGCGGACTACAGCGCCTTCATGCTGCCGGGATTGATCGCCATGAGCGCGATGATCAACAGCTTTGCCCTCGCCGTCGAGATCAATACCGCGCGTTTTTACTGGAAGACCTTCGACGAGGTGCGCACCGCGCCGGTGGCCGACTGGGCCTATGTGGCGGGCGAAGTGCTGAGCGGCATGGTGCGCGGCCTGCTGGCGGCGTGCATCGTGCTCGCCATCGGCCTGGCCTTTCGCGTGCCCATCGCCGTGACCCCCGCGCTGCTGGGCGGCATCCTGCTCACCACCTTTGTCTTCGCCTCTCTCGCCATCAGCGCCGCCATGCTGGCGAAATCGCACGCCGATCAGGGGATGCTGACCAGTTTCATCATCACCCCGATGGCCTTCCTGTGCGGCACGTTTTTTCCGGTGGACGTCTACCCCGGCTGGCTGCAGGCGCTCATCCACGCCTTGCCCCTCACCCCGGCCTCGCACGTGATCCGCGCGGCGGCGCTGCACGCCCCGGTGCCCCCCGGCGCGGCACTGTACCTGTGTATATTCGGCACGCTCAGTCTGCTCGCGGCCATCGCGGTGGTCCGCACGGCGCGTGACTGAACGATCTCCATGAAGGTAAGGAAGGAGCGAAAAGTCATGGCACCGGTGCAGAGAAATGAACGACAGAAGCCGTTTCATGAACGCATCGCCGCGCAAACGTCGAAGGTTGAGACCTTGCGGAAAGCCATCCTGGCGGCGGCGGCGGCGGAGTACGGCATTCAGAATCCGCTCGCGCAAGAAATCCTCGCCCAAGCTGAACAGGACCATCGTGACGTTATTGAGGTATTGATGGAATGGTTTCTGCTCCATCGCGCCTGCCGGCACGCCGACTCCGCCGCCATCGCCGTGTACCGCGTGGAGAAGCATGCGCGTCTCCCCCAGGGGCTGACGATGAAGCGCATCAAAGGTCTGCGCCTGCCATAGCCTACGTGCGCGGCAGGATGATCCCCTGCTGCCGCTGGTATTTCCCCCGGCGGTCGGCGTAAGAGATGTCGCAGGGCTGGTCGCTCTCGAAGAAGAGCGGGTACGCGCCGGGCAGGGTCCGCTCTGCCCAGTGAGATTGGCGGCGTAATCCCCCATGGGGGATTACGGAAGGAAATATGGTCGGGGAGCATGGGCACTCACCCCACTGACCAGCGAGGTGGGGATTTACACCAGATTCTGGACTTGACTACGGCCAATGGATTTTGAGCCTATCATCAGCCCTCTTGAGAGAAATGACCTTGCCACACTTGTCGCACTTAGCACGGGGGAAGAGCAAAGGTCCGATCCAACCAGTCACCCAATCAAACACAATACGTTTGGCGGATTGTCCCCCACACTTTGGACAACCCCTTTCGGAAGAATCATTATCGGCCATGGCGTCATTACCTCCTTCTTGCACCCTCTACTCGCCTTTGACCAGCAACGTTAACATCCAAGTAGAAACGGATATGAGGACTATTGACACGAAAATAGCTATCAGCAGGAACTGCTGGGGACTATCCATGAGGCGCTGAAACTCCTCGCGTTGTGATTTCCACACCCATCGAGGAATTCGTCCGGTAATAGCCACATATGCGGTAGCCACTCCTCCCCATATGCCAGCTATTGGCACTACCAGCACCCCTGGACCTATCACAATGGTGTTACTATATAAGGGCGCAAGGCTAAGCCCCAGGTATTCAAGGCCAACGACAAAACAGCTACAGGCAATCAACCACAGTGCTATCTTCGCCTCACGCTGCATTGAAGGCTTGTCGTTCAGAGACACGAGGTATTCCTCCCTTCGAACGATAGGCGCCAAATGTCACCGCGATGGATCGGGCCCCTGGGACGGGTTACCCTAGTCTAGCCTGATGTGAGGATTATGTCAACAGTCATCATTTTATGTCGTATGACATTGACATTTATACGACAATGATGGCATGTCACGTGAAGACTTCGCGAACTGGTTGCGCGAGGAGATGGCTTGTCGCGGTTGGGATCAGTCGGAGTTGACGCGCCGGGCGAACCTGACGACGGGGGTGCTCTCCCGCATTCTCTCGCTGGAGCGCGAGCCAAGCCCGAAGACGCTTCGTGCGATCGCCCGCGCCTTCCAAATTCCGTCTGAAGATGTCTTCCGGCGCGCCGGCCTCCTCCCGCATGCGTCGGCGATGCCTGAAGGCGCCGCGGAGTTACTCATGTATTATCGGAGCGCTCGCGAAGAGGATCGGCGTCGGATGCTGCGTGTGGTGAGGGCACTCTACGAAACCGGCATCGACCGCTAACCCCAGACGCCTATCGCGTGCAGGCCGCCCGCCCTTTACGTCCGCGGCAAGGTGATCCCCTGCTGCCGCTGGTATTTCCCCCGGCGGTCGGCGTAGGAGATGTCGCAGGGCTGGTCGCTTTCAAAAAAGAGCACTTGCGCCAGGCCCTCGCCGGCGTAGACGCGGGCGGGGAGCGGGGTGGTGTTGGAGATCTCCAGCACGACGTGCCCTTCCCAGCCGGGCTCGAAGGGGGTGACGTTGACGATGATGCCGCAGCGGGCGTAGGTGGATTTGCCGAGGCAGATGGTCATCACGTTGCGCGGGATGCGGAAATACTCCACGCTCACCGCCAGCGCGAAGCTGTTGGGCGGAATCAGGCAGACGTCGCCTGCGAACTCCACCAGCCCCCGGGGATCGAACTGCTTGGGGTCCACGACGGACCCGTAGATATTGGTGAAGATGCGGAACTGGTCCGCGACGCGGATATCATAGCCATAGGAGGAGACGCCGTAGGAGATGACCGGCAGGCCGTTCACCTCGCGCACCTGCGTCTCGACGAACGGCTCGATCATGCCATGCTCGCGCGCCATTTTCGTGATCCAGTGGTCAGGTCGAATACTCATCTCGTGAACTCCTGCACGTCGCGATAGCGTTGTCGGCATGATTATACGGCATGGCGCAAGCGCGGGTCGAGCGCCGCCGCGGCGCGAAACGGTTGGAGGTGATAGGGTGATCCGGGCGGGATGGCGCCCCGTATCGCGGCCAGATCATCCCTGCTGAGTAATGTCGGTACCCACGTGGTGCGAAATGCATGGGGTACTCCGCTCCGCGCCAGCAGGGCCATGCTCTCCCGTATCGCCTCCGTCGGGGCGTGGACGCCGGTCACCGCGTCGTATGTCGCCCAGGGCGCTTTCACGTCCATCGCGAGGTAGTCCAGCAGCTTGTCGCGCAGCAGCGCGCGGATCATCGCCGGCTGGCTGCCGTTCGTATCGAGTTTGGTCGCGAATCCCAGCGTTTTCAGGCGGGCCAGCAGGTCGGGCAAGTCCGCGTGCAGCGTCGGCTCGCCCCCGCTCACCACGGCCGCGTCGAGCTGCCCGCGTCGGTGGCGCAGGCGGTCGAGAATATCCTCGACCGGCACCAGGCATTCCGCCGGCGCCGCCGCGGGCAGCAGCGCGCCGTTGTGGCAGAACGGGCAGCGGAAATTGCACCCCTGGGTGAAGATCACCGCCGCCACGTGCCCCGGATAATCGCACAGGCTGCACGGCTGGTAGCCGCCGATCAGCATGGCGCGCCCTCCAGGCGAAAACGGCTGCGCAGCGCGAATTCCGCCTGTTTGCCGGCGTTCCACTGGTTCACCGGGCGCAAATAGCCCACCACGCGCGAATAGATCTCCGTCTCGCCGCCACAGGCCGGACAGGCCGCCACTTCGCCGCGCAGATAGCCGTGCTCCGGGCAGATGCTGAAGGAGGGCGTGAGGGTGAAGTACGGCAGCCGATAGCGCGCGCACACCGTGCGCACAAACGCCTTCACCGCCTCCGGATCGGGCGCCGCTTCGCCGAGGAAGATGTGCTGCACGGTGCCGCCGGTGTAGCGCGCCTGCAGCTCGTCCTGCAGGTCCAGCGCGTGGAACAGGTCGTCGGTGTAGTTCACCGGCAACTGGGAGGAGTTGGTATAGAACGGCTCGGCGTCACCCTGTCCCGCGGTCTCGATGTCGGGGTAGCGCGCGCGGTCCAGGCGAGCTAACCGATAACTGGTGCCTTCCGCCGGCGTGGCTTCCAGGTTGTAGAGATGGCCGGTTTCCTCCTGAAAGGCGCGCAACCGCTCGCGCATGAAGTCCAAGACGCGCAGCGCGAACGCCTGGCCCTCCGGGGCGCCGATGTCTACGCCGAGGAGATTGACGCAGGCTTCATTCAGCCCGACGAGGCCGATGGTGGAAAAGTGGTTGTGCCAGTAGCAGCCATGACGCGCGTACACGTCGCGCAGGTAATAGCGCGTGTAGGGGTAAAGCTGGCGCGCGGTAAACCCTTCCAATACCTTGCGTTTCGTCTCCAGGCTGGTGCGCGCGATCGTTATCAGCCGGTCGAGACGCGCCAGGAAATCCGCCTCGTGCTCGGCCAGATACCCCAGGCGCGGCATGTTGATGGTGACCACGCCGATGGAGCCGGTGAGCGGATTCGCCCCGAAGAGTCCGCCGCCGCGCCGCTCCAGCGTGCGCAGGTCGAGGCGCAACCGGCAGCACATGGAGCGCGCGTCATCCGGCGACATCTCCGCATTGACGAAATTGGCGAAGTAGGGAATGCCGTATTTGGCGGTGGCCTCCCACAGCCCCTCCAGCCCCGGCGCCTCCCAGTCGAAATCGGCGGTGATGTTGTAGGTCGGGATGGGGAAGGTGAAGACGCGGCCGCGCGCGTCACCCTCCGCCAGCACCTCCAGGAACGCGCGGTTGAAGCGCGTCATCTCCTCTTGAAACTCCCCATAGGTGACATCCTGCGGCTCCCCGCCGATGATGGCCGGCTGCCCGGCCAGCATGGCGGGCGGCTGCAGGTCCAGCGTCACATTGGTGAAGGGCGTCTGGAAGCCGACGCGGGTGGGCACGTTGACGTTGAAGACGAATTCCTGCAGCGCCTGCTTCACCTCGGTATCGCTCAACCCGTCGTAGCGGATGAACGGCGCGAGCAGCGTGTCGAAGTTGGAAAAGGCCTGCGCCCCGGCGGCTTCCCCCTGCAGGGTGTAGAAGAAATTGACGATTTGTCCCAGCGCCGCGCGAAAATGCCGCGCGGGACGGCTCTCCGCCTTGCCGGACGCGCCGCGAAAGCCGGAGCGCAGCAGGTCCTGCAAATCCCATCCCACGCAATAGACCGAGAGCTGCCCCAGGTCGTGCAGGTGCAGGTCGCCGCTCTGGTGGGCGTCGCGCACCTCCGGCGTGTAGAGTTTGTTCAGCCAGTACACCTCGCTCACCTGGCTGGCGATGTAGTTGTTCAGCCCCTGCAGCGAGTAGGCCATGTTGCTGTTCTCTTTGACCTTCCAGTCCAGCCGCTCCAGGTACTGGTCAATGAGATCAACATCGGCCTGTCGCACCATCTCGCGGATGCGCGCGTGCTGGTCGCGGTAGAGGATATAGGCCTTGGCGGTCTTTTTGAACGGGGAGGCGAGCAGCGTCTCCTCGACCAGGTCTTGCAGCGCCTCGACGGTGGGAATGTCGGCGGAAAGGACGGTTTGCGCCAACGTGAGCACGCGCACGGTCAGGCGGCGCGCGGTGTCGTCGGTAAATTCGCCGGTGGCCTGCCCGGCGCGCGCGATGGCGCGGGTGATCTTCTCGGCGTCGAAGGGCATCAACCGCCCATCACGCTTGCGCACGGCGGTAAACGTCACCGCCGCTGTGGGCTGGGTCTCATGTTGGGATCGGGTTCCGATCATCGCCACTCCTCCTCGAACGAGATCGCAACAGGCGTGAGCCAGGGAGGGAGGGCGAGAGGCGCGCAACACCGGCGCGACAGCCCGACCAAACCCGTCCCGCGCAGGTTGCAGTCGTGATTCCGCGTGCTGGACACGCGGGCCGTCGGCAGGTCTTCGGACTCGGAGACGGGCGACACGGCGTGTCGCGGGCCTACTGGCCGTCGCTTCCCGCCCACCTTCGCTTTACAGCTTCGGCGGACAGTGCTTCATGACGGCGGTCGTTTCTCCATACCGCTGCGGGGCAGTCCCGGATTCGCACCGGGTTCCCTCTTGCGACGCCCTCCCAGGAGGGCGAACCGATAGCTGGGTATCAGTATATAGAGTTGTTTGGCGCATGTCAACACTAGATGTAGTGATTTTTGCACAAAATGTCACGCGCGATGTCATGCCGGTGGGGACACCGGCGCTCCCAGGAAAAATCCCCTACGCGCGGGGAAGGCTTGGCAACGCTTGGCTGCCGGCGCATCTATGATCGCACCCCGTCACCGGGGAGGCCGATGATGTCGGCGATCATGCGCAAATCCAGATGCGCCGCCACGTGGCCGGCCATGCGGTCAATCTCCAGACCCTCCTGTGTGGTGACCGGCAACGGGGCCAACCTTTTTCGCGCGCGCAAGTGATTCAGCCACCCGCGGCGAAGCTGCGGGTGGTCGAAGAGGCCGTGCAGATAGCAGCCGCAGACGCGGCCATCGGCGCTCGCCGCGCCATCGGCGGTCTCCTTGCCGTCCCCGTCGCGCACCAGCACCAGCGGCGGCACGCCCGCGTCCCGGGTGGACTGTCCCATGTGGATCTCGTACCCGCGCACCGGCGTGCCCGCTTCGCCCAGCGCCGCGCCGGTCAAGGTGCCGGCGGCGCGCACGGTGCGTTTCGCCGCGGTGAACGTGGTCACGATGTCCAGCAGGCCGAGCCCACCGATCTCCGGCGAAGCGGATTCTACGCCATGCGGATCGAGAATCCGTCGGCCGAGCATCTGGTAGCCGCCGCAAATGCCGACGAGCGGCACGCCGGCCCGCACGTGAGCGAGCACCGCATCCGCCATGCCGGAGTCGCGCAGCCAGCGCAGGTCATCGGCCGTGCTTTTGGTCCCCGGCAGGATGATGGCATCCGCGCCGGCCAGCTCGTCGGGGGTGAGGGCGTAACGCACCGCCACATCCTCCTCATCCGCCAGCGCGTCGAAATCGGTGAAATTGGCGATGAACGGCAGCCGCACCACCGCGACGACCAGCGGCGCGTCCCGCTTCACCCGCCGCCGGTCTTCCACGCCAAGCGAATCCTCCTCGTCGCCGCGCCAATCTTTCAGGTAGGGGAGCACCCCCAGCGTCGGGATGCCCGTCCGCTGGTGCAGGAAGGCAATGCCGCTCTCCAGCAGCGTGGCGTCGCCGCGAAACTTGTTGATGATGAACCCTTTGATCAAGGCGCGCTCTTCCTCGGTCACCAGCAGCGTCGTGCCGACGAGCGAGGCGAAGACGCCGCCGCGGTCAATGTCGCCGACCAGCAGCACCGGGCACCGCGCGTAGCGCGCCACGCGCATGTTCACGATGTCCCGGTCGCGCAGGTTGATCTCCGCCGGGCTGCCCGCCCCCTCGATGACCACCAGATCATACCGCGCGCGGAGGCGGTCCAACGCCGCCGTGACGGTGGGCCAGACGGTCGGCTGGTAGGCGTGGTATTCGCGCACCGCCATATTGCCCACCGGTTTGCCGAGCACGATCACCTGGCTGCCAGTCTGCGAGTTCGGCTTGAGCAGCACCGGGTTCATGTCAACGTGCGGTTCAATGCCGGCGGCCGCCGCCTGATAGGCCTGCGCGCGCCCCAACTCGCCCCCCTCCGGCGTGACGAACGAGTTCAACGCCATATTCTGCGCCTTGAAAGGGGCGACGCGCAGCCCCTGCCGCGCGAAGATGCGGCAGAGCGCCGCGGCCAGCACGCTCTTGCCCGCGTGCGACGTGGTCCCCTGCACCATCACGACGTTGGCTGCCATAGCAACTCCTTCACGACATCGTCAATCGTCTGCACGGTGCGCGGATACGCCACCGGCGGCCGGCGCACGATCACCATGGGGATCCCGGCCAGCTCCGCCGCGCGCAGCTTCTCCTCCACGCCCCCGACCTCGCCGCTTTCCTTTGACACGATGACCGCCGCGCCGAGATGGCGGATGAGCGCGGCATCCAGCTCCGCGCTGGTCGGCCCCTGCATGGCGATGATGTCGCGCGGCGCCAGTCCCAGCCGTTCGCACTCCGCCAGCACCGCCGACGTCGGCAGCACGCGCGCGACGACCCGGCAGCCCGCCGCCCGCGCCGCCGCGAGGTAGCCGGGCAGGGTCTTGCTGCCCACCGTCAAAAAGATGAGGCCGCCCCGCGCCAACCGGACAGCGTCTGCCGCGGCCTCCTCGGCGCTCGCGGCGGCGATGATCCCCGCGGTGAGCCGGGCCTGCGGTCGCTCATAGCGCAGATAAGGCACGCCGTGTTGCGGGCACAGGGCGATGGCCAGGCGGGAGATTGCGGTGGCGAAAGGGTGCGTGGCGTCAATCACCGCCGTGACTGTCGGCAGGAGGTCCGCCAGTGCGCGGGCATCCAACGCCCCCACGCGGACGGTGACCCCCGCGGCCAGCTCCCCGGCATACGCGCCCACCGTCGTCAGCGTCACCGCCTGTCCCGCGTCGCGGAGCGCCATCGCGATCGCGCGCGCATCCGCCGTGCCGCCCAGCACCAATATCATCGCTCATACCCCCGCGCCGTCACCATGCGCCCGCCGCGCACCGCCGTCATGCTGTTGCCGACGATCACCGTGGTGAGCATGTCCACCTCCGCCTCCGCCAGCGCACCGAGCGTGGTGAGGCGGACGGTTTGCTCCGCGCGCAGCGCATTGCGCACCACTCCCACCGGCGTCTCCGGCGGGCGCTCGGCGCGCAGGATCGCCAGCGCCCGCGCCAGCGGCTCGTGTCGTCGGCCGCTGCGCGGGTTATACAGGGCGATGACGAAATCGCCCGCCGCCGCCGCGCGCAGGCGCCGCTCGATGACCGCCCATGGGGTCAGCAGGTCGCTCAAGCTGATGGCCGCGAAGTCGTTCATCAACGGCGCGCCTAGGCAGGCGGCGGCCGCGGACGCGGCGGTGATGCCGGGCACCACCTCCACCGGGATGTCGCACGCGTCCGGCAGCAGCTCCATCACCAAACCCGCCATGCCGTAAATCCCGGCGTCGCCGGTGCTCACCACGGCGACCCGCGCCCCGCGCCGCGCTTCCGCGATGGCGGCCCGCGCGCGAGGCACCTCCTCGCGCATGCCGCTGGCGACCGTGCGCTTGCCGGCGAGCAGATCGCTCACCAGCTCCAGATAGGGGCGATATCCCACCACCACATCGGCCATCCGGAGCGCCGCCAGCGCGGCCGGCGTCAGGTGGTCGCGTCCTCCGGGACCGAGTCCCACCAGCCACAGGCATCCTGCGCCAGGGCGATGGTCACTCCGTCCCGCGCCCATTTCGGCGCCAGCAGCTCGCTGTGCGGGCTCGTCAATAACGCGGCGGGTATGCATACGGCGGCCACTCCCGTGATGTCTTCGGCAAAGGTTTTCTCGCGCAATACGTCCTGCAAGGTCTTGATGCGGCTGCGCGGCACGATGCGCAGGGGGACGTTCAAACGGGACGCCGCCTCGCGCAGTCCCGGCTCATCCGCCTTCAGGTCAATCGTGGCGAGGGCGTACAGCTCCGCGCGGGTACGCCCCTGCTCCGCCAGCGCGGCATCCAGCGCGGCGAGAATCCGCTGCGCGGGCACGCCGCGGCGGCAGCCCACGCCGGCGATCACGCGCCGCAGCGCCTCGCTGCCGGTGGTGATCACCGGGATGGCGCCGAGCATCTCGCCGACCTGCTCCGCGAGGCGGTTCGCCCCGCCTTCGTGTCCGGAGAGCAGGCTGATGGCGAAGCGGGCGGCGTCATCCACCGCCACCACCGCCGGATCGGTGTATTTCGACGCAATCCAGGGGGCGATGGAGCGGATGAGAATGCCGCTCGCCATGACGCCGATGATCGCCGCGTGCGTCGGCCAGAGCGCGCCCACGAATACTTGCAGTGATCCCGTGTAGACGGCCGCTTCCGGCGCGAAGGGTTTGGGCGCGTACAGGGCGCTCTCCGGCAGGGCGAGCAGGCGCGCCCCGATGCGCGCGCCCTCGCGCGAGACGGCCAATATGGCGATCGGCCCTTGCCGAGTGAACGCGATCATTCCTGTCCCTCCCGGTAGCCGTGGCTGAACGTTCGGTCATACAACTTCGACGCCTCGCCCTCGTTGGCGAGCGCCTCGCCCACCAGAATCATCGCGGTGCGCTCGATGCCTGCCGCCCGCGCGACAATCGTTGCGAGCGTCCCGCGCACGATCTTCTGCTCCGGCCAACTGGCGCGCTGCACGACGGCGGCGGGCGTGTCCGGCGGATAGTGCCGCGCCAGCGCGGCGATGGTCTCGTCCAGCCGACCGGCGGAGAGGAAGATCGCCATCGTCGCGCGATGGGATGCCAATACGGCGAGATCCTCGCCCGGCGGCACGGGCGTGCGCCCGGCGCAGCGGGTGATAATCACCGTCTGCGACACGCCGGGTAAGGTCAATTCCGCCGGCAATGCCGCCGCCGCGGCGAGGAACGAGCTCACGCCGGGGATGACGCGGTAGGGGATGCCCAGGCGATCCAGCGCCGCCATTTGCTCGCCGATGGCGCCGTAGAGGCTCGGATCGCCGGTGTGCAGGCGCACCACCGACTTGCCGGCGGCATGCGCCTCCGCCATCAGCGCGATCTGCTCCTCCAGATGCATGCCCGCGCTGTCGCGGCATGCCGCGTCGGGTTTCGCCCATTGCAGCAGCGCGGTCGGCACCAGCGAGCCGGCGTAGAGCACCAGGTCCGCCTCCCGCAAGGCGCGCTGGCCTTTCACGGTGATGAGCTCCGGGTCGCCCGGTCCCGCGCCGACAAACAGGATCATCTCCCGCCCTCCGCCTGGAGTAATACCGTCGTGAAGTAGTCCGGCCTGCCGGGATCATCGCGCAGATCGCCGATCACCCGTTGTTCCGGCAGCGTACAGCGCTGCACGGCGACGGCGGCCGCGCCCCGCGCCTCCGCCATGTCGGCCAGCCGCCGCAGGTGGCGCGCCGCCTTCATGAAGACGAGATTGGGGGCGATCTCCAGCAGCGGCGCGAGATCGGTGGGCGGGGCATCCGGCCACACCAGCAGCGGCGCGCGCCCCTCGGCCAACGGCCGGTTCACCGCCGCCGCGCAGGCGGACATGGCGGTGATGCCGGGAATCGTCACCACCTCGATCTCCGCATCCTGCCGCCGGATGGCCCGCAGCAGGTAGCTCCACGTGCTGTAGAGCAGGGCGTCGCCCAGGGTGAGAAAGGCCACCGCCTCACCCTGGCGCGCGCGCGCCAGCAGCGCGGCGGCGGCGTCCTGCCATGCCTGCTCCAGCACGGCGCGCTCTTCCGTCATGGGGAACACGGCCTCCAGCACGGCGCAGGAGGCGGGCAGGTGCGGGCGCGCGATGGACAGCGCCAGGCTCCCGCCCTCCCGCGTCGCCCGCGGGGCCATCACCGCGGAGACCCGTTGCAACACCTCCGCCGCGCGCAGCGTCAGCAACGCGGGATCGCCCGGCCCGACGCCGATGCCGTAAATCGCCCCCATCACTCTCCCTCCACCTGTGCGGCGACAATCCACACCGGACTCAACGGCTCGAACCGCGTGAGGGACCCGATGGGCGCGCCGCGCGACACGGCGACGTGCACGATGTCGCAGCCGAACCAGGGCGCCCGCCGGAAGCGCGCCAGGAGCTGATACGCCGATTCCAGGCAGATGGCGTTGGCGACGACCCAACCGCCGGGCGCCAGCGCGGCGGGCAACGCGTGGAGCAGCTCCGCCATCCGCCCACCGGACCCGCCGAGCAGGATGCGGTCGAAGATGCCCAGCCCGGCGAGGGCGTCGGGGGCTTCCCCGGCGACGACGGCGACATTGGTCACGCCGAAGCGCGCGATATTGCGGTCGAGCAGCTCCAGGGCGCCGCGCGCCCGCTCCACCGCCGTCACCTCTCCCCGCGGGCAGAGCAGCGCCGCTTCGATGGACAGGCTCCCGGTGCCCGCGCCGATGTCGAGCACGCGCAGGCCGTCGCGCAGCCGGGCTTTCGACAGGGTGAGCGCGCGCACTTCCGCCTTCGTCATCGGCACGTCGCCGCGGATGAACTCGGTGTCGGGGATCCCCGGTGGGTAGACATTCATGCGTGCTCCTCGATCCACACGACGGCCAGCGGGTCGAATGCTCCCCGCGCGATCTCTTCCGCCGTGCCACGCGTGATCCGTTCATCGGGATAGCCCAGCCGCTCCAGCACGACGAGGGCGCGCCGCAGGCCGGCATCATGCACCCGTTGCGCCAGCGCCTGCGCCGGGTGCGCGCGGTCGGTGAACGCCAGCGCGCGGGGCGATGCGCATGCCGCCGCCAGCACCGCGTCGGCCCCCCGCCCGTGCGCGCTGCAGAAACGCACCTCCTGCCAGGACTCGCCCAACCGCGCCAGCGCCAGCTGCATGGCGCTGATGCCGGGCAGCACCTGCCAGGGGAGATCGCCCAGCTCGCGCCGCAGCGTGGCGAGGATGCCGAAGCAGCCGGGATCGCCGGAGGCCAGCACGACGATCGCTTTGTCCCGCCGCGCGCGGATGGCCGCGATCACCGGCGCCATCTCCGCGCCGATGACGATCTGCTCGGCGTGGGGTGGGGCGAAGGCCGCCAACTGCCGCGCGCCGCCCACCGCCACCTGCGCCCGGCGCAGGCGCTGCCAGGCGGCGGGGGTGAGCCATTCCGCCGGGCCGGGGCCGACGCCGACGACCCAGTACTCCGGCATCGCTCCCTCTTCGCGCAATCCGGCGCTGCGCCCGATGATCTCCCCCGCGTAGCCGGTCAGCGCGCAATCCACCGGCGCGCCCGCGTGCTGCGTCGCGCGCCGGGCGGCGCGCTCGGCCAGCGCGTCCCACACCCCGGCGAGCCCGGCGGATTCCAGCACCGGGATCGCGGCTTCACACGTCGGCAACTCCAGCAGTGCGGCGACCAGCGGCGCGGGCGCGCCTTCCGCCGCCGCCAGCGCCGCCACCGTCTCCAGCCGCGCGTCGCCGAAACGGCTGTGCGTATTGAACAGCCCGGCGGCGATCTTCACCAGCTTGCCGACGTGGCCCACCAGCACCAACGCCCGCGCCCCGCGCTCCGCCGCCGCGCGCATGACATCGCCGATGAAATTACTCGTTTGGATGACCGCCTGCGCCGGCGCACTCAGCCCTTCCCGCGCCGCCCGCTCGCCGAAACCGCCCGGCGTCAGGTAGAGGGTGGTCAGCCCCGCCGCCAGCGCGACATCCACCTGGGGCAGCAACGATTGCAGCCACGCCTCTTCCGATTTGGGCAGCACGCGGCCCGACGTGCCGAGGATTGATAAGCCGCCGGTGATGCCCAGCCGCGGGTTGAAGGTCTTGGCGGCGACCGCCGCGCCGCCGGGGATGCTCACCGTGACGCGGCAGCCCACCTCGCCGAGCACTTCGCGGATTGCCTGGACGATCATCGCGCGCGGCACGGGGTTGATCGCCGGCTCGCCCGGAGATATCTGCAGCCCCGGCAGCGTGACGGTGCCCACGCCCTCGCCGGCGTGAAAGGTCATCGCCGTGTCGGTGAGATCAATGGTCGCGACCACGCGCATGCCGTGGGTGATATCCGGGTCATCACCCGCGTCCTTCACCACGGCGGCGCGCGCCGCGCGCGCGGAGAGCCGTTCGACCTCCTCCACCGGCAGCGTCACCGCCGCCCCGTCCGGCAGGACGATCTCCACCGCCCAGCAGGTTTCGCCGCGCAGGCATAACGCCGCGGCTTTGGCCGCCGCCGCCGCGCAGGTGCCCGTGGTGTAGCCGGAACGGAGAGTGGTGGTCATCCCTCTCGCGCCTCCAATACGCGCAGCAGCGCGTTCACCGTCGCCGCCGCCAGCGGGCTGCCGCCGCGCGTGCCGGCGACGGCGATATAGGCCAGGTCAGCGGCCATCAGCGCCTCTTTCGATTCCGCCGCGTCAACAAAGCCGACCGGCATGCCGATGACCAGCGCCGGGCGCGCGACGCCTTCGCGCGCCAGCGCCAGCACTTCGCGCAGCGCCGTCGGCGCATTGCCGATGGCGACGATGGCGCCATCGAGTGCCGCGCCGAACAGGCGCATCGCCGTCTGCGCGCGCGTGCGGCCGTGCGCCAGGGCCGCCGCCGCCACCGCCGGATCGTCAATCAGACAGCGGCACGCCGTCCCCAGCGCCGCCAATCGCCCGCTGTTCATCCCCATGCGCACCATCTGCACATCGGAGAAGATGGGGGCGCCGCGCCGCAGCGCCGCCAGCCCGTCGGCAATCGCGTGGGGATGGATGCGCACCACCTCGGCCAGGCTGGGGTCGCCGGACGTGTGCACCAGTCGTTTCACGATCAGCAATTCCTCGGGCGTCCAGCTGTGCGGCGGCAATAAGCCGGCGATAATCTCCATGCTGCGGATTTCGATTTCCTGTGGGGTCATTGCAGCTCCTTCACGCGTTCGGCGAGGATGTCGGCGATGCGCGGGTCAGGCCCGATGGGGCGCCCAAAGCGCACCGCCAGCCCCGGATGCGCGGTCGTCAACGCTTCCAGCATCTCGGGGATATCATGTTTGATGTGAATCCCCTGAAAGAGGAAGCAGGGGATGACCAGCACCTCCCGCGCCCCGGCGTCCACCGCCTGCCGCAGCGCCGCCTGGAGCTGGGGTTCCGCCAACTCCATGAAGGCGGGCAGCACGAGCGCCGTCCCCTGTTGCCGTTTCAACAGATCAATCACCTGAAGGAATTGTGCGGTGGCTTCCGGCGAGCGGCTGCCGTGGCCCAATACCACAATGGCGCGAGTCATGACGGGACGCCTCCTTGTAGCGATACTCGGTACCGTTGGCAGCACGACAGCCAATGCCGCGCCACCTGCGGGCACCCGGCGAAATGCAGATGCAGGTAGGAGGCCAGCAGATTGCCGGCGCAATAGCCGTCCGGCCTCTCGTCCAGGGTGTACGCAGCCTGGGTCGGGTCGCCGTCGCAGCGCGAATAGTGGAATTCATGCCCGCGCAGCGAGGTGCCGGCCTCGCCGAGGATGCTGTCCCGGCGCAAGATGCCCGTGCGATACCCCATGCCCTGCAAGCGCCGGCCCATCGTCGCGTGGGCGGGGACCGCGCCAACCATCGGCCAGCGCCGATCATCGAGATCGGCGAGCGACTCGCACAGGTACAGCAAGCCGCCGCATTCCGCATAAGTCGGCAGTCCCCCGCGAATCGCCGCGGCGAGGCTGGCGCGCAGCGCGACGTTGGCCGCCAGACGCTCGGCGTGCAATTCGGGGTAGCCGCCGCCCAGGTAGAGGCCGTGCGCCGCCGGGAGCGCGCCATCCGCCAGCGGGCTGAAGTAGACGATCCGCGCGCCGGCCTCTTCCAACAGCTCGATGTTTTCCGGGTAATAAAAGGCGAAGGCGTCGTCGCGGGCGACGGCGACGCGCAGGCCGGCGTATTCCCATTCAGCGCGCCGCGGCGGAGGCGCGGGCAACGGGTCCGCCGCCCGCGCGGCGGCCAGCACGCGGTCGAGATCAATGCACGCGGACAGGCATTCGCCCAGCGTGCGCAACACCGCGTTCACCTCATCGCGCATCTCGTCGGCCATCACCAGGCCGAGGTGGCGCGACGGCAGCGTCACCTCCGGCATCGCCGGCACGTAACCGAGGATCGGCAGGCCCGCGCGGGTCATGGCGCCTTCGACGGCGGTTTTCGACCGGGACGGGTTCCAGCGGTTCAAGATCACCCCGGCGATGTGCACCGCGGGATCGAACAGGCGAAAGCCGAGAGCCGTCGCCGCCGCGCTGGCCGCCAGGTGACTGGCATCAATGACCAGCACGACCGGGGTGCCCGTCGCCTTCGCCACCTCCGCCGTGCTGGTGGGCGTGACGCCGTCGCGGTGCCCGTCATACAGCCCCATCGCCCCTTCGATGACGGCGATCCCGGCGGCGTCGCCGTGGCGGGCGAGGCTCGCGCGCACCGCCTCTTCGCCCATCATCCACAGGTCGAGATTGCGTCCCGGCGCCCCGGTCGCCAGCAATTGATAGCCGGTGTCCAGGTAATCCGGGCCGACTTTGCAGCCCTGCACCGGCAGGCCGCGCTGGCGCAGCGCCGCCATCAGCCCGAGGGCGACGGTGGTCTTCCCCTCGCCGCTGCGCGTGCCGCCGATCAGGACGCGTGGTACGTTCATCCGCTCCCTCCCGCCGGCGGCAGCGCGGCAAAGGCCGCGAGCAGCCGCCGATTCTCTTCCGGGCGGCGCGGGCTGATGCGGATATGCGCCGGCAGGCCGAACGAGGTGCAATCGCGCACCAGGCACCCGTGGCGCAGCAAGGCGCGCGCCACGCCGGGCGCATCGCCAACCCGCACCAGGAAGAAGGCGGCGTCGGAGGGCAGCACGTCCCAGCCCAGCGCCCGCAACCCGGCGATGAGCGCCGCCTTCTGCTCGCGCAGCACGGCGACGGTGCGCGCGTAATGGTCGGCATCGTGCAGCGCCGCCAGGCCCGCCGCCTGTGCGCAGGCATTGACGTTCCACGGCGCCCCGCCCGCGCGCAGCGGGCGCATGAGCGCCGCGTCGCCCAGCGCGTAGCCGAGGCGCAGGCCGGCCAGGCCCCACGCCTTCGTCATCGAGCGCAAGATGAGCAGGTTGCCGCGCGCCAGCAGGTCGGGCGTCCACTGCGGCGCGGCGAGGAGGTCGCAGTAGGCTTCGTCCAGCACGAAGAGCGTTCGGCGGTGCCGGGCCGTCAACGTGGCGATATCCGCGGGAGCCAGCGCCACCCCGGTGGGATTATTCGGCGAGCACAGCCAGCAGAGGCGTGGCGATACTTCGGCGAGCCGCTGCGGGAGCTCTTCCGCCGCGCACTCCGCGGGCACGCCCCCGCTCATCCGGGTTGCGACCGCATATTCGCCGAACGTTGGGGAAAGCATCAGCGCAGCATCGCCCGGCTGCAGGGCCAATTGGGCGATGAGGCGAATGAGCTCCGTGCTGCCGTTGCCGACCACCGCCTGCGCCGGGGAGAGGGCATGGCGGCGGGCGATGGCGGCGGCGAGCGGCGCGGCGTCACGGTCCGGATACCGATCAATCGCGGCATGGGCGATGGCGTCGGCGACGCCCGGCGCCGGCCCCAGCGGCGATTGATTCGCGCTGAAGTCGGTCACCGCCGCCGGGTCGAGGCCCAGGCGCGCCAAAGCCCCGGCCTCGGCGCCCCCGTGCGCTGACGGCTGCACGTCGCGAAAAAATGCGCGGGATGTGGTGGACGACACTACCATATGAGATGCGCGAGGACGGCGGCGAGCGTCCCCCCCATGAGCACATAGCATACGCCGGAGCACCAGACGAGGGTGATCGCTTCGCCGATGCGCTCCGGCGTCAGCGGGCGTTCCGGGATGCCCAACCGGTAATGCCCGGCCTTCTCCAATTGCACGCGCAGCGCCCCGGCCATCGGCGCCATCGTCCATGCCGCGTTCGGGCTTTCCACCGCGCGCCGCTCGCGCGCCAGCACGGACAGCGCGCGCGTAAAACCGCCGAAGACGGCGGTGACCAGGCAGAGCACTGCACCGGCCAGGCGGGCCGGCAGCCAGTTCGCCGCATCATCCAGCCGCGCCGCCGCTTTGCCGTAATATTCGTACTCGCCGCGATAGCCGATCATGGCGTCCATGGTGTTGATCGCCCGGTAGATGGCCGCGCCGGGCAAGCCGAATACGGCGAAGGCAAGCAACGGGGCCAACACGCTGTCGGTCAGATTCTCCGCCAGCGACTCCACCGTCGCCGAGACGATCTTCGGCGGGTCGAGATCGCGGCTGCGGCTCACCAGCGCCCGCAGCTCCTCGCGCGCGGCGGCGGTGTCGCGCGCCAGCGCCCGCTGCATGGCGCGCCCGGCGTCCACCAGCCCGCGCAGGGAAAAGGTCGTCTTCAACAGATAGGCGAGCAGCGGCAGTTGGCCCCACCAGGGGAGCAGCGCGATCCCGCGCGCCGCGACCCAGGCCACTCCCCCGGTGACCATGCCCACGACGAGCACCGTCAGCAGGCCCCAGGCGAATTCCCGCCGCGGCGCGCGGCGGGGGCGGCGGCGTTCAAACATGCCGATCAGCTTGCCGATCCACACCACCGGATGGGCCGGCGCGGGCGGCTCGCCGAGAAGCGCGTCGAACACCCCGGCGAGCAGCACCGTCCCCAGCGCGAACAGCGCGTCGTCAGCCATCGGTGGCCGCTCCTTCGCGAACGGAGGACAGGGATGCCGTCGGTGTCCACGCATCCTCGATGAGGTGCGTCATGGTGAAGCCCGCCTTTCCGCGTGCGGCATCGCATGGGATGACCACATCGGCGAGAGGACGGGCGGAGGAGGGGGCAAGAGGAACGCCGGCCGTATGGGAATACAGCCGGTATCGCGGCGGAATACCGCCGCGCATCTCTCTGCACGCACGCCTCCCGCGAGGCATCTCGTCGTGTTACTCCCTGACCGGTCTCCTGGCTTTCGCGTCACCCTACTGATCGCACCTTCCCATCCTCCTTCGCCAAGGCTACGGAGGACAGTGGCATCTTTGCGACGTTCGTCAGCGATGACAGTTGCGGGGCAGCGCCGGATTCTCACCGGCTTCCCGACATCAGGAATCTGGGGATAGTGTAACGGGAAAACGCGCGCGCGTCAACAATGCCGGTTGCGCGTGATAGCCTCAGTCTTGTCCGCATGCTGTGGCGTCTGTCCACCCACCTCTCCCCCCGCCCCTCCCCTGAGCGGGGAGGGGAGCACCGGATCTGCGCACCCATCACTCCCCCTTCCCTGTCAGGGAAGGGGGGTGGGGGGTTAGGTTTCACATCAATCGGCGACATGCTGACAAAACTGAACTCTTACGGTTGCACGTGACGGCTTCGGGTGGCGGGCGTGCCGTGTGTCGCGGCCAGGGGACGGACGCTGAAGCGCGAGAGGAACCGTGCGCAAGCCCGCGGCCCGAAATCGCCCGGCGGTGCTGCGGTGTGGGGGCATGCCTGCGCCCGTGTCCGACATGCCCCGCCGGCGGCGCTTATTTGAGATATCGGTGCAAAAATTCCTCCGTCCGTTTGTTCGCCGTCATGGCCGCGTCACGCTGGTAGGCATTGGTGTTGGTGGGGTTCGCGAAGGCATGGCCCGCGTCGGGATAGGTGTAGATGAGGTGCGCGACGACGGCAGCGGCCAATGCCTGGCGAAACTCGTTGACCCGCGCGAGCGGAATGGACTGGTCCGCCTCGCCGAAGTGGCCGAGAAGAGGAGCCGTAATCTTCGCCAGTTGCCGCGGGTCGCTTACCGGCTGGCCATAATAGATGACCGCCGCGTTGAGCCTGGGATCATGGATCGCCAGCGTGAGCGACTGTCCCCCGCCGAAACACCAGCCCAGACTGCCCACCCGCCCATTGGAGTTCGGCAGTGCCCGCAGGTAGTTCGCCGCCGCCAGCAGGTGGGCCGTCGCGGCTTGCTGGGCTAATTCCTGCACCTGCTTCCTCGCTTCCTCCGGTGTGGTGGCGACCTTGCCGAACAGGTCCACCGCCAGCACGTTATACCCGGCCCCGGCGTACTTGTCCGCCTCCGCCTTCATGGCGCTGTTCAAGCCCCACCACTCGTGGATCAGCACGATGCCGGGCAGTCGCGCCCCCTCTCCGCCCGGGACGAAATAGCCGCGGTAGGCTCCCTGCTGCCCGAAGGCAACGGTGGCGCCCATCTGCGCCCATGCCGCGGATGGAGTCACCGCCATGAGCCCCGCCAGCACCGCGAACCCCGCCACAAACGCTTTCATCACGTGCCCCTCCCTCCTGTGTGTATTGTCAGCGATATGATGTATACCCGGAGTACGCGCATGTATGGCGTCTAAAGTCTCATCGCCGGTCTGCCCGCTGTGCGCGTTCCCTCCCGTCAGTCGCCGGCAGCCGGGGGCGTGCGCCGCCGATGTCCACAGGCATGGTCCGGTCATCATCGTTGATGATCATGCACCGGGGCGTTGCCTGACCGCGGCGCGGTGGCGTAGAATAACGCGAGGCGATACTGGTTGACGGGGGATGCGCCATGCGTATCGGATTGGAAACGTTCAGTTATCTGCCCTGGTTCATGGCCGGGCGCATGGATGTCTGCGGATTCGTCCGGCGCGCCGCTGCCCTCGGTCTGGACGGCGTGCAGCTCAACATCGGCGTCCCGCAGGATCACTGGGGGATGCTGGGGGGTGACGACCCGGCGCATCTGCGGGCGATACGGGCGCTGTGTGACGCGTCAGGCCTTTTTGTCGAGGTTGATACGCGCACCTATGACCGGGATACGCTGACCCGGGCGCTGGAGATCGCCGCCGCGCTGGGGGCGGATACGCTGCGCACTTACGTCAGTATCCCGGATGAGCTGCATGGGGCGGCCCTTGGCGCCTACATGAGACCCGGCGGCGGCCTGGATGACGATCTGAAGCAGGCGATCCCGGCGATCCAATCCGTGTTGCCGTTGTGCGAGCGATACGGTATCCGGTTGGCGCTGGAGAACCACGAATACGAGACCTCGGCGCAGGTGATCGCGCTGGTGCGCGCGCTGGACAGCGAGTGGGTGGGGATTCTCATTGATACCGGCAATATGATGACCGTCTGGGAAGATCCGGTGGCGGCGGTGGCGGCGATGGCCCCCTGGGCCATCAGCACGCACGTCAAAGATCACGCCGTCATCCTGGATGGCGATGCACCGTATGTCGTGGGCGTGCCGCTTGGCCGCGGCACCATTGATCTGCCGGCATGCTGCCGTGTCCTCTCCGACGCGACGACACTCATGCGTCTCTGCATTGAAGTCTGCTACGGATACCGCGCCGCCTTCCGCCTGCCGGAAGGGCAGGGCGGCGGCGAACGGCTCGGGCGCGGCGCGTTCCGTCTGATGTCGCCTCCGTATGACCCGGCCTGCGTTGCCCCCTATCCCAACTACCGGAATCCGGCGCACCTGCCGCCTGCCGACGGCGCGCGGTTTTTACAGTGGGTGGATGACGCCGTTGTCGAGAGTGTCGCATATGTGAAAACGCTGGTGAAGGCGAACGCGACCCCCGTTGGCAAGCCGGCGCCCCCGTGGTAGGATACCGGCATGACGGCTGAAATCTACGACATGGCGCGGCGCGCGCGTGATGCCGGGCGGGCGCTGGGCGCGCTGTCAGGCGCGGTGCGCGCGGCGGCGCTGCGGGAGATGGCGGCGGCGCTGCGGGCGCATACGGCGGAGATTCAACGGGCGAACGCGGCGGACCTGGCGGACGCGGAGGCCGGCGGCCTTTCCGGTCCGCTGGTGCAGCGGCTGCGCCTGTCGGAGCGGACGCTGTGCTCCATGCATGACCGGCTGATCGCGGTGGCGGCGCTGCCGGACCCGCTGGGCGTGATCAGCAACGGCCATGTGCGGCCGTCGGGCCTGCGGGTCATGCGGGTGAGCGTGCCGCTGGGCGTCATCGGCATCATTTACGAGTCCCGGCCCAACGTCACCACCGACGCGGCGGCGGTCTGCGTGAAGAGCGGCAACGCCGTCATCCTGCGCGGCGGTTCCGAGGCGCTGCGCACGAATACCCTGCTCGCCGAGCTCATGGCTGCCGCGGCGGCGGCGGCGGGCGTGCCCGCTGACGCGGTGCAGACCGTGCGCACGCCCGATCGCGCGGCGGTCGGGGCATTGCTCCAGCTCGATCGCTTCATTGACGTCATCATCCCCCGCGGCGGCCAATCGCTCATCGCGCGCATCGCCGCCGAGAGCCGCATCCCGGTCATCAAGCATTACGACGGCATCTGCCACCAGTATATCGCCGCCGACGCCGACCTCGAGATGGCGGTGGCGGTGGTGGTGAACTCGAAATGCGAAAAGGTGGAAGTCTGCAACGCGCTGGAGACCCTGCTCGTGGACGCCGGCGCGGCGGAGCGCGTGCTGCCCGCGCTGGCGGCGGCGTTGCGGGCGCAGGGCGTGGAATTGCGCGGCGATGCGCGCGCCCGCGCCGTCGTGCCGATGGACGCCGCCACCGAGGACGACTGGTCCACCGAATACCTGGCGCCCATCCTCGCCGTCCGCGTGGTGGACGGCGTGGAAGCGGCCATCACGCATATCACGACCTACGGCTCCGGGCATACCGACGGCATCATCACCGGCAGCATGGCGCTCGCCGACCGCTTCGTGGCCGGGGTGGATGCCGCCTCCGTGCTGGTGAACGCCTCCACCCGCCTCTCCGGCGGCGGCGACTACGGCCTGGGGGCGGTGGTCGGCATCAGCACCGACAAGCTCCACGCCCGCGGCCCCGTCGGCCCCGACGAGCTCACCTGCCGCAAGTGGGTCGCCTACGGCGCGGGGCACCTGCGAAAATGAGCGCATCAACACGAGGAACCGCGCGCGGGCGCGGGGAATGGTGAACGGAACCTTTTCACCACCGACAAGGAGAGATTCATGCTGTATCGCACCCATCCGTCTACCGGTCTGTCGCTGTCCGTGATCGGTTTTGGCGGCATGCGTTTTGCGAATCCGGACGATCCCGATGCCTGCGCGGCGCTGATGCTGGCGGCCTATGACGCCGGCATCAATTACTTCGATACCGCCATCGGCTATGGCAAGTCGGAAGAGCTGTTTGGCCACGCGCTGAAAGCGATGAAGCCGACGCGCGCGGCGCGCCCCTTCTACGTGGCCTCGAAAACCTTCGCGAATACGGCGGATGATCTGCGCCGCGATCTCGAAACGTCGCTCACGCGCATGGGGCTGGACTACCTCGATTTCTATCACTTCTGGTGTTTGCTCAGCCCGGAGGCGTACCGGCAGCGCAAGGGGATTTTGCGCGAATTCGAGCAGCTGAAGGCGGAGGGCTTAATCCGCCACATCGCCGTCTCCTCGCACATGTCCGGCGATGAGATCCGCGTGATGCTCGAGGATTATCCTTTCGAAAGCATCCTGCTCGGCTATTCGCCGATGAATTTTCTCTACCGCGAGCCCGCGCTCAACGCCGCGGCGGCGCAAGGCATCGGCGTCATCGCCATGAATCCGCTCGGCGGCGGCATCATCCCGCAGCATCCCGACCGCTTCGCCTTCCTGAAGTCGCGCGACGACGAGACGGTGGTGGAGGCCGCGTTGCGCTTCCTCATTCATGATCCGCGCATCACCACCGCGCTGGTGGGATTCAGCACGGACGCGCAGGTGCGGGAAGCCGTGCGCGCGGTGGATGGCTTCGTCCCGCTGACGGATGAGCGGCTGGCGGCGATGCGCGCCGGGATGACGGCGTCGTTCGATACCATGTGCACCGGGTGCCAGTATTGTGATCAGTGCCCGGTAGAGCTGCCCATCCCGAAGCTGATGGATGCGTATAACCAGTATCTGCTCAGCGGCAAGACCCAGGATATCGCCAACCGGCTGAGCTGGCACTGGAGCCTGCTGAAGGAACGCGACTACTTCGATCGCTGCACCGCCTGTGGCGCCTGCGAAGCCGTCTGCACCCAGCACCTGCCCATCATCGCCCGCATCCGCGAGGTGGGCGACGCGGCGGAGACGGCGCTGGCGAAGAAATGACCGCTGGTCCCTCCCTCCCTGCCGCGGGGAGGAGGGGAGAGGTGAGACGATGATCACGCGCGACGTCCTGCGCTTGGGGATGCTCGGCTGCACGGCCGGCAACGGGCATCCCTACTCCTGGAGCGCCATCTTCAACGGGTATGACCGCGAGCGGATGACGCGCGAGTGCCCCTTTCCGGGGATTCCGCAGTATCTGAATCAGCAGCCGCCGGAGACGCTGCGGATCCCCGATGCCCGCGTGACGCATATCCACTGTGCCGGCGACGGCGGCTTCACCGCCGAGCACGTGGCCGCGTGCAGCCATATCCCGCGGGTGGTGGATGACCCCGCCGCCATGCTCGGCGCGGTGGACGCGGTGATCGTGGCGACGGATATCGGGGGCGAGCACGTCGAGCGCGCCCGCCCCTTCATCGAAGCGGGGGTGCCGGTCTTCATAGACAAGCCGCTGACCGACAACGCGGCAGATTTGCGCACCGTCATCGCCTGGGCGGAAGCGGGCAAACCGTTCATGTCGTCGAGCTGCATGCGCTACGCGAAGGAGTTTCTGCCCTACCGGCTGTCCACGCGCGAGCTGGGCGATCTGCGCTTCGTCTCCATCACCACGCCGAAGAGCTGGGAGCGCTACGGCATCCACGCGCTGGAGGCGATCTACCCCATCCTCGGCCCCGGCTTCCAGAGCGCGCGCAACACCGGCACGGCGGAGCGCAACGTCGTGCATCTCACCCACCGCGCGGGCGTGGACGCCGTGGTCGTCGCCAGCGCCGACATGTGCGGCGCCTTCGGCTGCCTGCAGCTCTGCGGCACGGCGGGCGCCGCGCACGCCGTCTTCCGCGACACCTTCTCCGCGTTCAAAGCGCAGCTCGCGGCCTTCGTGGACTACCTGCGCACCGGCGTCCATCCGTTCCCGTTCGCGGAGACGGTCGAACTGATGCGCCTGGTCATCGCCGGCATCGCCAGTCGTGAGGCGGGCGGGCAGGTACGGCACCTGGATGACCTGCCGGGGTAGCGGCGCGCGTCAGACGTCTCCGCTCTGCGCGGCCGGCGCGCCGGTGATGCGCGCGCGACGCAGCAGCGCGGCGTTGATGACCACGATGATGGTAGAGGCGGCCATGATGAGCGCCGCCCATTCCGGGCGCAGCACGATGCCGAACGGGGCGAATACGCCCGCCGCCACCGGGAGCGCGATGACGTTATATCCGGTCGCCCATGCCAGGTTCTGTTTCATCTTGCGCACCGTGGCGCGGCTGAGCCGCAGCAGGCGCACCACGTCGCGCGGGTCATTGCGCACCAGCACGATATCGGCGGACGCAATCGCCACCGCGGTGCCCGCGCCGATGGCGATCCCCACGTCCGCCTGGATCAGCGCCGGCGCGTCGTTGATGCCGTCGCCGACCATCCCCACGCGTTTCCCCGTCGCCTGTAGCGCTTTGACCGTCTCCGCCTTCCCGCCGGGCGGCACATCGGCGAAGTAGCGATCGAGGCCGAGTTCGCCGGCGACATACGCGGCGACGTGCGCGTGATCGCCGGTCAGCATCGCCACGTCGAGTCCGCGCGCTTTCAGGTCGCGCACCGCCTGATACGATTCCGGGCGGATGACGTCGGCGAGGGCCAGCAGGCCGATGAGCCGGGCATCGCGCGCGAGGTAAATGACGGTTTTTCCCTGCCGGGTGAGCCGTTCGACGTCCGCCGCGGCCGAGGCGATGTCAACGCCGCTATCGGCCATGAGGCGCTGATTGCCGCCAGCAATGATCGCGCCCGCTATCCGCGCCTGCGCGCCGCGTCCGGGGATCGCACGAAAATCCTCGGCGGGGGGCGGCGTGAGCGCGCGTTCCTCCGCCGCGCGCGCGATGCCGCGGGCGAGCGCATGTTCCGAATGCGCTTCCAGCGCCGCGGCAAGGCGCAGCAGCTCCTGCTCCTCCACCGCCTCCATCGGCAGGAGATCCGTGACGCCGAACTCGCCGCGCGTCAACGTGCCGGTTTTATCGAAGATGATGCTGTCCAGCCGGATGGCCGTCTCCGCCGCCTCGTTATTGCGGATGAGGATGCCGGCGTGCGCCCCCAGCGCGCTGGCGATGATGACGACTGTCGGGATCGCCAGGCCGAGCGCATGCGGACAGGCGATGACGAAGACGGTCACCATGCGCAGCAGGGCGAAGACCGGGCCTTCGCCGGTGAACAGGCTCCAGCACGCGAAGGCGCCGATGCCGACGACCAGCGCGATGATCGTCAGGTAGTGCGCGGCCGCGTCCGCCAGCCGCTGCGCGCGGGTTTTCGAAGCCTGCGCCGCGGTGATGAGCGCGACGATTTGCGCGATGGCGGTCTCCGCGCCGGTGGCGGTGACGCGCATGCGGAACGCGCCCGTGCCGTTTTGCGTGCCGCCGATGACGCGATCGCCGGGCGATTTCGGCACCGGGCGCGACTCGCCGGTCACCATCGCCTCGTTCACCTCGCTCTCGCCGTCGCGCACTTCGCCATCAATCGGCACCTGGTCACCCGGGCGCACGAGCAGGATATCGCCCTGCCGCAACGCCTCCGTCGGCGCGGTTTCCGTGTGATCGTCCACCACCCGCGTCGCCGAGGGGGGGATGAGCGTGAGGAGCGCGCGCAGCGCCCCGGTGGCCCCGCGCAGCGCGCGCATCTCCATCCAGTGCCCGAAGAGGAGGAAGACGACCAGCGTGCTGATTTCCCAGTAGAATTCGGGCGCGGTGACGAGGAACGTTGCCGCCGTGCTGAACAGGTAGCCCGCGGCGACGGCGAGCGAGACCAGCACGTTCATATCCAGGACGCCGGCCGGCAGCGCCCGCGCGGCGCCGCGATAAAAGGGCCAGGCGCCCCAGACGGCGATGACGGTCGCCAGCGCCCAGAGGAGCGGCAACTGACCGGGAAAGGCGAGGGAGAAACCGAGCCACTGCTGAATCATCGGCGAGAGCGCGAGCACGGGGAGGGTGAGCGCCGCGGTGACGAAAAAGCGCCGCCTGAAATCCTCTTCCATGCCCGTGTGGCGCACGCCGTGTCGCTCAGCGGCGTCGGGCGTGGCATCACCGTGCTTCGCGGGCACGGCGTGCCCCGCAGGTTGGGCGTGGTCTCGCATGCGCTGGTCTCCTCTTCGCCACCGTTGCGCACACTGTATCACGCGAGCATGCGGGGAGGGGGATATTCGACTGACAAACGCGGATCACGCGCGGCGGACCCTAGCGACCGCTTGACAAACGGTGGTACCAGCCGTAACATTTAGTTATAGGTGTAGCAGGCGCCGCGAGTGGACGCTTGGCTGCGCCGCGTACTTGAGAAGGAGGTATCCTGATGTGTAGCGCCACCAACAAACAGATGATCGCCCCCC
>JAKPKV010000085.1 GCA_029553475.1 Armatimonadota bacterium | reverse complement strand
TGGTACGCGCAGGTGCAGGAGCGCCTGCTGCGCGCCGCGGGGTACGAGTTCGAGATGCTGGTGGTGGACGCCCCGCTGCCGCTGCGCGAGAAGTGGCGGCCCTTCGCGGCGGTGGTGAAGACGCTGCTGAACGGGGCGCCGTGGCCGCGCATCCTGCGCGAGCTGCACCTGGGCTATCTGCGCATGGCGGCGCTGGACCGCGCGGAGCAGGCGCTGTTGCGGCTGCGGGCGTTTGAGCGCGCGCGCGGGGCGGGCGACCGCCTCTATCGCCGGCAGGTCGCGCGCCTGCTCGCCGCCGACGGGGTGGGGGCGATCCGCCGGGCGGAGCGCGCATATCGGGAGGCCGTGGCCGCCGTCGAGACGGAGGAGACGGACCCGCTGCGCATCCGCGTCACCGGCGAAATCTGGGTGGTGCTGGAGGCGGGCGCCACGCGCGACGTCGAGCGCTGGCTGGCCTCCCGCGCCCGCCCGCGGGTCTGGGTGGATCGCGAGCTCTCGACGATCCAGTGGTTCCAGACGCACGTGCTCCTTGACCGGGCGGCGATGGCGCGGGAGCGCCGGATCCTCGCCGCCGCCCGCCCCTGGCTCAGCCGCAAGGTGGGCGGGCACGGGCAGCAGACGGTGGGCGCGGCGGCCCTCGCCCGCCGGGAGGGCATGGACGGCGTGCTGCATATCTTCCCCTTCACCTGCATGCCGGAGATCATCGCGCAGAACATCCTCGTACGGCTGGCCGAGGAGCTGGATACGCCGATCCTCACTTATATCGTCTCCGAACAGACGGGCGAGGCGGGCATGGAGACGCGGCTGGAATCTTTCCTCGACCTGCTGGAGGAGCGGCGGCATGGCGCGGTCGCGCCGGATGCCGCGGCCGGCGCGGGTTTTTCCGCGCTGTCGCGCGATTGTCGGAATTGAACGACGAGCCACCCCCCGCCGGACTGTGTTACAATAGCGCACGGCAGCCATCGGAACAGGAGGGCCGTGAGTCACTACCTCGGCATAGACATCGGGTCCGTCACCACCAAGCTGGTGGTCATTGACGACGGCGGCACGCCCCGCTTCACGCTCTACGAGCGCACGAATGGGCGGCCGGTGGCGGCGATTCAGCACGCCTTCGCGGCGCTGCGCGCGGCGCTGGGCGAGGCCACGGACATCCGCGGGGTGGGGGCCACCGGCTCGGGCCGTCACCTGGCCGGCGTGATGGTCGGCGCCGACGAGGTGCGCACGGAGATCACCGCCCACGCCGTCGCCGCCCGGCACGCCTGTCCGGAGGTGCGCACCATCATTGACATCGGCGGGCAGGACTCCAAGGTCATCTTCCTGCGCGGCGGCGTCTCCACCGGCTTCAACATGAACACCGTCTGCGCGGCGGGCACCGGCTCGTTCCTCGACCACCAGGCGGCGCGGCTGGGCATCCCCATCGAGGAGTTCGGCGCCTACGCGCTGCGCTCGCGCGCGCCGGTGAAGATCGCCGGGCGCTGCGGCGTCTTCGCCGAGTCCGACCTCATCCACAAGCAGCAGATGGGCTACGCGCCGGAGGACCTCATCGCCGGCCTCTGCATCAGCCTGGCGCGCAACTTCCTGCAAAACGTCGCGCGCGACCCGCACGGCCGCAAAATCACGTCCACCGTGCTCTTCCAGGGCGGGGTGGCGGCGAATATCGGCATCCGCACGGCGTTCGAGTCGCTGCTCGACCTCCCGCTGCGCGTGCCCGACCATTTCACGGTGATGGGCGCCTGGGGCGCGGCGCTGCTCGCCCGGCGGCGCGTCGAGCGGGCGGGCGCGGCCACGCGCTTCCGCGGCGTCAGCCACATCGCCACCTTCTCCTGCCAGCCGCGCTCCTTCACCTGCGAGGACTGCGCGAACTCCTGCGAGGTGTCCGAACTCTACATTGACGACGCGCTGGTGAGCCGCTGGGGCGGCCGCTGCGGCAAGTGGGATGACCTCGACCGTTCCTCCGCCGACCGCCAGGTGGCGCTGGAAGCGCCGCTGAGGGAGGCGGTGCGCGACGAGGTATTGCGCTAAGCATCCATCGGCATACGATCCTGCATGGCTCGCTGTACCGCCCGGGGTAGTCCGCCCGGGGGACACCGGTCAGCACAGCGGCGGGGTAGAAGTCGCATGCGGGAAATCCGCCGTGACAACAAAGGTGAAACGCGATGCGCCGGCCCGTGGCGGGCCGGCGCATCGTCGCTTCGCATACGCGAACGCTTACTGCTCCCGCATATAGTTCAGCAGCCCGCCCGCCAGGCAGATGGCGATCTGGCGTGGGGTGAGGTCGTGGGCGAGGGGGAGGCGCGCGCCGGTGTCGAGGACGAGTTCCAGCGGCTCCCCGGCGCGGAGCTGGGCGGCGATATCGGGGATGGTCGCCGTCGCGCCCTGCGGCACGCGGTCGTAATCGGTCTCCTCCGCGAAGGTGAGGGGGATGATGCCGAAGTTGATGAGGTTCGCCTTGTGGATGCGGGCGAACGATTTGACGATGACCGCCTTCACCCCCAGGTACATCGGCGCCAGCGCGGCGTGTTCGCGGCTGGAGCCCTGCCCGTAGTTGGCGCCGCCGATGACGAAGCCGCCGCCGGCCGCCTGCGCGCGGGCGGGGAAGGTGGGGTCGCAGCGCTCGAAGACGTACGCGCTGATGGCGGGGATATTCGAGCGCAGCGGCAGCACCTTGGCGCCGGCGGGCATGATGTGGTCGGTGGTGATGTTGTCGCCGACTTTCAGCAGGATTTCGCCCTCCAGCGTCGCCGGCACGCCCGGATGGATGGGCAGCGGCTTGATGTTCGGGCCGCGCACCACCTCGACGGCGCTCGGATCATCCGCCGGCTTCTCGATCATCTGGTCGGCCAGGTTCGGATCGCCGGTGAAGGGGCGGATGGCGGGCAGCGGGCCGAGATCGCGCGGGTCGGTGAGTTGTCCCATCAGCGCGGCGGCGGCGGCCACTTCCGGGCCGGCGAGGTAGACCTGCGCGCTCATCGTGCCGGAGCGGCCCTCAAAATTGCGGTTGAAGGTGCGCACGGAGGCCGAGCCGGAGGCCGGCGCCTGCCCCATGCCGATGCACGGCCCGCAGGAGGATTCCAACATGCGCGCGCCGGCGGCGATGAGGTCGCCGAGCACGCCGCTCTGCGCGATCATCTCATACACTTGCTTGGAGCCGGGGTTGATGGTGAGGCTCACGTCCGGATGCACCGTCTTGCCCCGCAGCACGGCGGCGACGATGGCGAGATCGTAGTAGGACGAGTTGGTGCAGCTCCCCACGCTCACCTGCTGGATGGCGGTGCCGGCGAAGTGTTCAACCGGCTGCACGCGGTCCGGGCTGTGCGGGGCGGCGACCATCGGCACGAGCTCGGCGAGGTTGATCTCGATCTCCTCGTCGTAGCGCGCGCCGGGGTCCGCGGCCAGCGGCTGCCAGCGATCCCCCCTGCCCTGGAAGGCGAGAAAATCGCGGGTGGCCGCATCGCTGGGGAACAGCGAGGTGGTGGCCCCCAGCTCCGCGCCCATGTTGGTGATGGTGGCGCGCCCCGGCACGGTGAGCGTCGCCACGCCGGGGCCAAAGTATTCGACGATGCGGCCGACGCCGCCCTTCACGCTCAAGCGGCGCAGCATCTCCAGGATGACGTCCTTGGCCGCCACCCACGGCG
The DNA here is from genome assembly GCA_029553475.1 of Armatimonadota bacterium. Lineage (GTDB taxonomy): Bacteria > Armatimonadota > Hebobacteria > CAIYQO01 > CAIYQO01 > JAKIYB01. The sequence goes on along the minus strand of JAKPKV010000085.1, from coordinate 8,821 downwards.
GCAGCGCGCCGGTGAGCTTCACCCCCAGCACCTTCGGCATGGTGAGGTAGAACGGCCCGCCGGCCATCGCCACCGCCACGTCCAGCCCGCCGGCGCCGATGGCGAGCATGCCGATGCCGCCGCCGGTGGGGGTATGGCTGTCCGAGCCGAGCAGCGTTTTGCCCGGCACGCCAAACCGCTCCAGGTGCACCTGGTGGCAGATGCCGTTGCCGGGGCGGCTGAAGTAAATGCCGTGCTTGGCGGCGATGGTCTGCAGGAAGCGGTGGTCGTCGGCGTTTTCAAAGCCGGTCTGCAGCATGTTGTGGTCCACGTAGCTCACCGACAGCTCCGTCTTCACCCGCGGGATGCCCATCGCCTCGAACTGCAGGTAGGCCATGGTGCCGGTGGCGTCCTGGGTGAGCGTCTGGTCAACGCGAATGGCGATCTCCTCGCCGGGGGTCATCTCCCCGGAGACGAGGTGCGCGGCGAGGATCTTTTGCGTCAAATTCAATTCCATTGATTTGGTTCCCCTCAGGATTTGGAAATACCCATCCTAATCTTCGCTTATCCCCGCCCGTGTTCCTGCCGCGAGCCCGTGAGCGTGCGGGACAAAAATGCCCCGGACGGATCGTCCGGGGCATATCGGCGGATGGCCTGGAGGCTCAATACGCGGCGAAGGTGATGTTGGAGACCTGCCAGCTCGCGTCGGCGTTATTGGACCGGCCATACACGCAGAAGGCGTTGCCGTTCGCATACAGGTTGTTGATGTGCGTCGGGGTGAAGGTGTGGGTGAGCAAGCCGACCTGGCTGCCATTATAGACCAGTTGATAGGTGAGACTGGTGCCCGACAGCACCACATTGAAGGTCAGGCCGGTCAGGGCCACGCCGTACGCTGGCACGGCGAAGGCGGAGGTGGAGGAAGCCAGCGGCCCCTGGTCGCCGGTGGTGGTACTGCTCGCCTGGATATCGACGCATTGCTTGAGCGGATTCGTCTTGGAGATGTAAATCACCAGCGCGTTGGGCGGCCAGCCATAGCCTCCTGACGTCGTCGTTTCCGCCGTATAGCTCTTATTGTCAAAGAGCGAGAAGCCGGACCAGTTGTCGCCAGGGAAGCGGGTGTAATCGCACGTCCAGGACGCGAACAGCGTTTTCGTCTTATCCATGCAGGCGGTCGGCATGGTGGTAAACGGCGAGCTATACATGTAGTTCACACGTGCGCCGGTGGTCACCGGCCCGGCGGTGAAGCCGTCCGGGACGACGAGCAGATCAATGCCGGCGAGTTTCAGCGACAGGATGGTCGGGGCCGTGCCGGCCGGCTTGGTGATGACCCCGACATGCCCATCAATAAAGGCCATCACCACGGCGCCGTTGTGGCGATAATCGATCTGGGGGGTGTCGGATGTCAACGAGTAATTGTCCGGGGGCGACGACATGTTGAGGTCGCAGGTCAGCAGGCTCGCGGAGGCGTTGGCAACGTCACCCAACGATTTTCCGAATAGCCGGGAATTCAGGGCATACTCCGGGGCGGTGTTGCTGCCCTTGCCGGTCTTCGTCGGACAGTCGTAGATGGTCGGCTCGTTGTAGTCTTTCAGCACGGACGCCCAAGCGTTGGCTCCGGTGTCCAGCATGAACGTTTCCGCGTGGTCCTGCACGTACATCTGCACGGCGATGCCGATCTGCCGTTGATTGTTGATGCAGGAGTTTTGGCGGGCCTTCTCCCGCGCTTTCGCGAAGACGGGAAAGAGGATGGCGGCCAAAATCGCAATGATCGCGATCACCACCAGGAGCTCGATGAGGGTGAACCCCGCGCGGCGGGTCGCCCTGCGCGACATGTGAGACATCTCTCTGCACTCCTTTCCAAAAGAACGAATGGCGGATGCTTCATTTCAGGGAATCGGGCATTCTCGGAAGCCAGCGGGCGAGAAATGTGCGGCCCGGCGCTCTTTTCAATCCGCATGGGGGGGGCATCGTGCCCGCGCGAGCTGCTGTCCGGCGGCGGTACAGGGGGCGTTGGGGAGGGAAAGACTCGCAATGCTTGACAACATGGGCCGATGAGCGTATCTTAACTTCTGGAAATGCCCGATTTCCGGAACCGTCCGCTGCACCGCAGGCCGTCCCGCCCATCTCCATCGAAGCTGCATCGCCCGCACGCCCGCCGCGCCCTCGGCGCCGGACTCGCGACCGGCCGCGTAATGCTTTTTGCCAACTTGTTTCCGCTCTGGTGGGCTATGCATCGGCAGGTGTGCGTCCCCCGGATTGAAATCCGGGGCTGGAGCCACGACGTCCACCGGCGTGGACTGGCCGGATCGGGCCGACGGACCGGATACCGGGCATGTACTGGGGCCGCGGAGTTGTACTCCGCACGAGTTGGTACCCTCTGTGTTCAACGACAGGGTGAGGTCGCTCGTGCGGAGTACAACTCCGCGGCCCCGGTACATGCGGCGTGCATGCTGCTCCACCATACGGCGCGGGCATAGGTGAACGGTAGGGGGATGGCAGCCGACGCCGCACAGTGGCGTGGGGGCGGGAGCAGCATACGCGTCATCAGCGCGTCAGCGCTCGTCTCGTACTCGTGCTCGTAGTCGTACTCGTATTCGAAATCGGATACGGGCGGACAGGATGGCCGCGCTCCAATGGGCGCTCCGGCGGGGGGCCGATGGGCACGACTCGTGCTCGCCCTCGTATCCCCTGGCGGGCGAGACGCCGTCACCATTTTCCGATCACAGCGCCGGGCGCCGAACTATTGCGAGTTACGAGTACGAGCACGAGTACGAGTATGACGGGTACGCGCCGCGCACGGCCGGGCGTGTCCGCCCAGTGCGACGCAATGGCCGGTATCGCCCGGCGGCTATTGTACATTGTCGCGGCTTTCTGCTATACTGTCGCGGATAAATTTCGGAGGATCAGAACACGTGCCGTTGACGAAAGAGCAGAAGAGTCAGATCATTGGCGAGCATCACACGCACGAGACCGATACCGGCTCTCCCGAAGTGCAGGTGGCGATGCTGACCGCCCGCATTGTGCATCTGACCGAGCACATGAAAGTCCACAAGAAGGACCACCACTCGCGTCGTGGTCTCCTCATGATGGTAGGCCAGCGCCGCCGCCTGTTGAACTACCTGATGAAGACGGACATCTCACGGTATCGCGCGCTGGTTGCCAAACTCGGTCTGCGCCACTAATCAGACCCGGATACGGAGCCGCCTCGACGCACACGCGCCCGCGCGTGGCGTCGTCGCATACCCCGCTATCCTTGTTGAGGAACGCTGCGGGTCAGACAGCCCGCACCTTGAGGAGACACACCCATGCAGTCCGTACAGTGCACCTTGAACGGCAAGGTGCTCAGCATCGAGACGGGCCGAATGGCCAAACAGGCCGACGGCTCCGTGCTCGTTCGCTGCGGCGACACCGTCATTCTGGCGGCCGTCACCATGGCGAACACCCCCCGTGAGGGGATTGACTTTTTCCCCCTCACCGTAGACTTTGAAGAGCGCATGTATTCCGCCGGCAAGATTCCCGGCGGCTTCATCAAGCGCGAAGGCCGCCCCAGCGAACGCGCGATCTTGAGCGCCCGCATGACCGACCGCCCCATCCGCCCGCTCTTCCCCAAGCATTTCCGCAATGAAGTGCAGATCATCATCACCGTGCTCGCCACCGATCAGGAGAACCAGCCGGACATCCTCGGCTCCATCGGCGCCTCCGCCGCGCTGAGCATCTCCCGCATCCCCTTCCAGGGGCCGGTGGGCGCGGTGCGCGTGGGCCGGGTGGACGGCGAGTTCGTGCTGAACCCGACCTTCCAGCAGGTGGAGGCGGGCGACCTGGACCTGGTGGTCGCCGGCACCCGCGAGGGCGTCATCATGATGGAAGCCGGGGCGCAGGAGATCCCGGAAGACGTGATGGTGGCCGCCATCGAGTTCGGCGAAGCGGGCATCCGCGCGATGATCGAGTTGCAGGACGAGCTGGTCGGCCTGATCAACCCGGAGAAGGTGGTCGTGCCCGAGCCGGAAGTGGACGAGGAGCTGATGGCGGCGGTGAAAGCGTTCGCGCCGCGCATCCGCGCGACCATCGTCAACCCGGAGAAGCAGGCGCGGGAGAGCGCCACCGCCGACCTCATCCGCGAGATCGAAGGCGAGCTGATCGAGCGCTTCCCCGAGCGGCTGCTGGACATCCGCGGCTACCTCGGACAGGTGATCAAATACACGCTGCGCCAGTTGATCCTCGACGAAGGCCGCCGCCCGGACGGGCGCCAGCCGGACGAGATTCGCCCGATCACCATCGAAGCGGGCGTGCTGCCGCGCGTGCACGGCAGCGGCCTCTTCACCCGCGGGCAGACGCAGGCGCTCACCGTGCTCACCCTGGGCGGCATGGGCGAGGGCCAGATCCTCGATACCATTTCTCCCGAAGAGGAGAAGCGGTACATGCACCAGTACAACTTCCCGCCGTACAGCGTGGGCGAGGTGCGCCCGATGCGCGGCCCTGGCCGGCGCGAAATCGGCCACGGCGCGCTCGCCGAGCGCGCGCTGCTGCCAGTGCTGCCGGACGTGGAGACCTTCCCCTACACCCTGCGCCTGGTCTCCGAAGTGCTGGAATCCAACGGCTCCAGCTCGATGGCGAGCACCTGCGGCAGCACGCTGGCGCTGATGGACGCGGGCGTGCCGATCACCGCGCCGGTGGCGGGCATCGCCATGGGCATGGTGAGCGACGAGACGCGCGCCGTGCTCCTCACCGACATCCAGGGCGTGGAAGACGGCTCCGGCGACATGGACTTCAAGGTGACCGGCACCCGCGCGGGCATCACCGGCATCCAGATGGACGTGAAGCGCGGCGGGCTCTCCCGCGCGCTGCTGGCGGAGGCCTTTCAGCGCGCGCGCAATGCCCGGCTGCACATCATCGAGAAGATCGAGGACGTCATCCCGGCGCCGCGTGCAGATCTGGCCGCCACCGCGCCGCGCGTGGTGGTCATCGAGATTCACCCCGATAAGATCGGCGACGTGATCGGCCCCGGCGGCAAAGTGGTCAAAAAGATCCAGGGCGACCTCGGCGTGAAAGTAGATATCGAGCAGGACGGCCGCGTCTTCATCGCCGCGCCCGACCTGGACACCGCCATGGCCGCGCGCAAGATCATTGACGACATCACCCGCGACATCGCCGAAGGCGAAGTCTACGTCGGCAAGGTGGTGGATATCAAGGCCGGCGTGGGCGCCATCGTGGAGATCGCCCCGGGCCGCGACGGCATGATCCACATCTCCCAGCTCGCCCACGAGCGCGTGGCGCGGGTGGAGGACGTGGTGAATATCGGCGACGAGGTGGTGGTGAAGGTGATCGAGCGGGACCCCTCCGGCAAGATCCGCCTCAGCCGCAAGGGCCTGCTGCCCACGCCCGAGCCGGGCACCGAAGGCTATGTGCCGCCGCGTCCGGACGGCGACCGCGGCCCGCGCCACGGTGATCGCGGCCCGCGCCGCGACCGCGGCGACCGGGGAGGAGACCGCGGTGGCGACAACCGTCCGCGCCGCCGGTTCTAACCGAGACCAATGCCCCATCCCGCGCACCCCGGATGCATCCGGGGTGCGCGGCGCTTAGAGGCTGTTGTCACAGGGATCAGCGTTGGCGCGCGGTGGCTGGGGCGTGGCGGGCACGGCGGAGGGCCGCGCGTGTACCGGGGAGTACAGGCCAGGCCAGCCACCGCGGCCAGGCGCGGCCCAGACCCGTGAGACGGCGGCGAGCACTTGTGAAAACAGCCTCTGAGCTTGCGTCCGAATTCCGCACACGCGTATCCCCGCGCGCGGGAACAATGTCCATGTAGCGGAAAGGTGGTCGCAACGATTATGCTGTTTCAGTTGACCGAGCTCGAGTACGACATCATAGACCTGCTGGCGGATGGACCGGCGTCGCTGGCGATGCTGCTGCGCGCGGGGGAGCAGGCGCCACGCCCGTGGGAGCTTGGGTTGGTGGTCACCGCGCTCCTCGGCATGCTGGAGCGGCAATTGCTGCGCTGCTCGCGGGTGCCCGGCAGCGCCGCGTTCATGTTGCCGGCGCGCGAGGCGCTGGTGACGCATGCCACGCGCGGGCACAGCGCGGTGGAGGGCGACTACTGGTTCGAGCTGTCCGAGCGCGGACAGGCCGTGTGGGAGATGTGGCTGCAGGCGCGGCAGGTCAGCTAGCGCGATGTGCGGGGAATCGCCCAGCCGCCCCTCGCTGTGCTGAAAGCGGCGCACCGGCGCGTCGCGCCGCGCGGTAAAGTAGGCGAAACGCCACGGACAGTGGGGGATCGCCGATGCCTATCCTCGCGCGCGCGCCGGTGCGCGACGCCTCCGTGCTCGCCCGGCGCCTGAAGGTGCTGGAACGGTTTCAACCTCGCGGATCGCTGTTGGTGGTTTCCGCCGGCGATGCGGCCTTCGCCCGCGCCGCCGCGCGCGCCGGCTGGCGGACGGCGTGTGCCGGGATCGCGGCGGGCGGCGCGCTGCCTCCCCTGCGCGCGGGGCGGTGGCCGGGCGGCAGCTTTGACGCGGTGGCGCTGTGCGGCGTGCTGGAAGAATATGCCGCGGAGCCGGACAGCCTGCTGCGCGACACCGCCCACTACTGCCGGCTGGACGGCCTGCTGCTGGTGGAGACGTGGGACGGCGATCACCCCGGCGCCGTCCGCGCGGCGCCGCGCCTGTATGCGCACCGCGATCTCACCATGCTGCTGGCGCGGCACGGCTTTCGCGAGAGCCGGGCGTGCCGCTTGCCCGGTCCCGATGGCGGGCCGGACGACGCGGTGACGCTCTGCGTGGTGGCGCGGTACTGCCCGTGAGGGGGAAGTCAGCGAACCATCTCTGTCCGAAATACGTCGTGTTTTCCGATGGTTGTTGATGGTGGGGGCGTCGTCGTGTCTTCCCCGGCCTACCAGGAGCTGCCCGGTCGGACCGCCGGCAGAAAGCCGGCGGTCCGACGGCCGGGCAGCGAACGCGGTACGCAACGCCAATTCCGTCTTCATGATCTAGTTATTGGTGCCCACCGTAATGCCGTACTTGTTTCCCAGGAATTTCTCGACCGTCTGGCGGTCGGCGATGCTCAACACCTTATCGTACACGATGACTTCGGCGATGTCGCCTTCCCAGCTTTTCCCAATCTTCATCGCGCTGCACGATTTGGTCGCAAGCCATTCTACCTCAGCGATAAAGAAGGATGACAGCGCAGTAGGAACAACGAATCCATCCCATCCGCCGCCACCCGGTTGCATGCCCAGGGAAGTCTGGGTGATCGGCGCGCTGCCGTTGACGCGAATATAGGTCACGCCGAGCGTTGATGGGCTATTGGCGGCAATGGGCGTCAAGGACTTCGATGTACCGCCACCACTGAACCAGAAGGTCGCACCATCAGTCAGTAAGCAGCAGTGGTCCATATCTCCGGGTTGCTTGAAGGTATCCTGGACATACCGGCAGACGACAAACGCGGTACGCACTTTCACGGTTGTACTGGTGGCATAATAATTGCCGGTGCCCCCGGTAAAATTGATATACCCGAAATCGCTTCCCTCGGCATATTTCGGTCCCGAGCCTGTCAGGGTGGCATCGGCGTCAGTACTGCTCAGGTCTGTCCAGGTTGGAACCGCAGCGCCGATAGCGCCCGCGCCATCCCCAAGCAGCCAGAGCGAATTGCCATCGGTCACCGGCAGCGGCAGCGGCGGCAGCTTCGGCGAGGGCGGCGCATCGGTGATGGCGACGTGGCCGTCGACAAAGGTGACGATGGTTTTGTTCGAGTGGCGCATGGTGATGTCCGCGCCCTTGAAGGCCACGTTCTGGTAGGTCACGCCGTTGTAGGCCTTTTCCTGCACCCCGTCCGCGATCAAGCCTGCCGTCGTCGGACTGGAAATGTCGCCGAGCGCCACGTCGCCACAGTTCGCAAAGTAGACATAGCCGTTCGCCTGCTTTTTCGTGTTGGGACATTTGAAGATCGCTTTGGCGATATCCAGGCTCCCCCAAATGGACTGATACGGGGGGAGCGCCTCATCGTTGTCCTGCGACCACATCTGGATGGCGAGGACGATCTGGCGTTGATTGTTCATGCAGGTGGTCTGCCGCGCCTTTTCGCGGGCCTTGGCAAACACGGGAAAGAGGATGGCGGCCAGAATCGCGATGATGGCGATGACCACCAGTAGCTCGATGAGGGTGAACCCTCGTGTCGGGGAGACCATGTTCGTAACCTCCTTCACAGATTGATTAGGATCTACCACAAACGCACGATCGAGCGCCCGCCCTCGCAGACGCCGCGGAACGCCCGGTGCCTCCGTTGCCAGCCATACGCTCAAGGGTCTCGGCTTTTCCGAGAAGCGTATATTCTCGGAAGCCAGCAGGCGAAAAATTTGACGCATTGGGTTCCTCCGAGCATGAATGGGGGTGTGTCTCTCCCGGGATTACACCTACATCAGTAACTTTTTTGAGAGCGAGCGCTCGAGATACTTGACAAGGTGAGCCCATGATGCGTATACTAACTTCCGGAAATATACGCTTTCCGGAACCATTGTAGGCAGCTTGAAACATCCCTTCATGGGCAGCTCATCCATCGGCGGTTCCGGAAACTCTTACTGTGCGGAAAGGCGGCTGGCAGATGGTCATCGCGTTCCTACAGTCTCCAGGTACCGAGCATCATTCCTACCCTCCCCGTGCATTTAATGCACGCCAGCTTCAACATCTCACCTGGCCGTATGTCCTGTGCTTTCCTCATCGGTCACAGCGGCCTGGCTCGGCGCCGCGCGGTGGCCGGCCCTGAAAGCGGTGGATGAGTGGCAACCCGGCAGCCGGCGAGGGATATTCGGTCTCCTCGAAGCATTTTGGATGAATGTCCAGTCAGCCCAGGCGCT